>UQJP01000020.1 GCA_900541415.1 uncultured Odoribacter sp.
CGTTACTGCAAAGTAACGGCAAGGTGTGTTTTGAGTTACTCAAAACATTTCGAGTTACTCGAAATTCTTGCCCCTTACAGGGGGAAATCAATCTCCGGAGTCGGTGGATAAATAATAGAGTATGTATAGGTTAAATATTACTGCTGCTTTTTTTATTTTTCTAAAATGAATAAATGAAGTTGTGAAGTATAATACACTATCTTTGCCGTATATAATTAATGTATTTTTTTATAAATGACATAAATGTTTGAGATTTCTCAAATATTGTAAGAGTTTTAATTTTGGCGAATTATGCAAGATTACATAGAAAAAGGTTTAAGAGAAGGATATATTCGATTTGTTGATGAAACTAGAAAACAGATTATATATATATATCAGGATAGACCACGAAATTATACTAATCCAGAGGAACAAGTACAAGCTGAAACTTTTTTACGGTTAATTTTTGATTATGATTATCCTGTAGAAAGAATTCGGCAATTTGTTCCTGTGAAGATGGGACGAGATATAAAGGAAGCTGATATCATTATATATAATGATGCTGAGTGCATCCAACCACTTATTATTGTTGAATGTAAGCGCCAAGATATTTCTGAAGCAGAATTTATACAGGCAATCGAACAAGGAGTTTCTTATTGTTTTGCTACTGCAAAAACGGTAAAATATCTATGGGTAACCTCTGGCTTAAAGAATAGTTATTTTGAAGTAAATAAAGAAAAGCAAGATAGGAGGACAATTGCTCGAATACCTAGATTCGGAGAGAATGAAGCTCCTAAATATAGTTATGTGAAAGGTGGTGATATTAATGGGAAACAAGCGGATCTGATTGAAGTAAGTGAAGATGTCCTTACTCGTTGTTTTAGAAAGGCACATGACATCCTTTGGGAAGGAGGGAAACGTGATGAATCAGAAGCTTTTGATGAATTGGATAAACTTTTGTTTTGTAAGATTTGGGATGAGCGGAAACTTCGTAAGAATGGGGAACCATATGACTTCCAGATTTTCACAGAAAAAGATGATAATATAACTAATAAAACTCTTTATCAACGTGTAATAGCACTTTATAATGAGGGCAAAGTTTTAGATCCTAATGTTTTCGCGGAATCAATAAAAATTTCGCCTGAGGTTTTACATAGTGTTGTTGAATTATTACAGGGTGTAAACTTAAATAAAACGGATTTAGATTGTAAAGGACGTGCTTTCGAAACTTTTATGGGAGCTTTTTTTCGAGGCAAATTTGGACAATTTTTTACTCCTCGTCCAATTGTGAAATTTATAGTAGATGTCTTACCTATTACTCATACTTCTAAAGTTCTTGATACTTCATGTGGTAGTGGTGGTTTTTTACTTTATGCTCTGGATAAAGTACGTAATGAAGCAAATGAATATTATCAGGAGGGAACATCAGATCATTTTCGGCATTGGCATGATTTTGCAGAAAAACAGCTTTTCGGAATAGAATTAAATGAAAAGATTTCTCGGACAGCAAAAATGAATATGATACTTCATGACGACGGGCATACCAATGTAATATCAGCTGATGGGTTATTGCCAGATGTGGAACAAATGAAACAAAACAAAGGTTTTAAATATGGAACATTTGATTTTATTATTACAAATCCTCCTTTTGGTTCAACTGTAAAACGTACAGAGCGTGCTTACATGAAGTTATTTAAAGTAGCCCATAAACGTCCAAATTGGCTTGATATTCAGCAAGAGTCTACACCTCGTGATAATCAGAGTACAGAGGTTTTATTTATAGAACAAGCATATCAATATTTGAAGGAAGGTGCTTTTCTTGCTATTGTTATACCTGATGGTATTTTGACAAATAGTAGTTTGCAATATGTGCGTGAGGAAATTGAAGAATGGTTTCGTATTGTAGCTGTTGTGAGTTTACCTCAAACTGCTTTTAGTGCAACAGGAGCAGCTGTGAAGAGTTCTATTTTATTTTTACGTAAATGGTGTAAAAATGAGCAAGAACAGATTGTGTCAATTAAAAACGACATAGAGTTGGATCTAATTCAAAATTATGAATATAGAGAATCTTTGAAGAAATGGGAGGAAGAAAGAAAAGCAGAAGAAAAAGCAGTACTAGGTGAATTGAAGCAAAAATTTAATTATAAAACAATTAGCGAAATAAAAAAAATAGATGAGTATAAAAGTAGGATTAGTACTATTATAGAAAATTATACACATAAACTAGGTCTTCTAAAAAATAAATTAAATGAGGAGTATCGTTTGAAAAAGCAAAAAAAATTACCGAATTATTCTATTTTTATGGCAATAGCCGAAGATATTGGTTATGATGCAGCAGGAAAGCCAACGGGTAATAATGAATTAGAAATTATAGGAAGAGAATTGCGTAAATTTATTGCAAAATTATGAGTTATCATTTACCTGGAAATATAGATTGTAATAAAATATTTCTTATTAATCGTTCTGCAATTTTAGAACGTTTAGATCCTTCAGTTTATAAGCCTATGTTTTTTTATTCTTCGAAGAAATATAAGGTATTTAAATTATCAACTTTAGCTTGGATAGATCCAATAACAGATTTTAGTAAATTGAATCCTGATACAGAAATTTCTTTTGTCCCAATGGAATCAATAGATGCAGGAAATGGAATTATTAATAATTATCGTAAAATTAAGGTTGGTGAATCTAAAGGATATACACGGTTTCAAGAAAATGATTTATTATGGGCAAAGATAACGCCTTGTATGCAGAATGGTAAATCTGCTATTGCACGTAATTTATTAAAAGGTGTTGGTTGTGGTTCCACAGAATATTTTGTGATTCGCCCAAAATCTGAAGATGTTCTTGTTGAATATTTACATTTTTTATTACGGAATAAAAAAATATTGCTTTCGGCAATGAATTATTTTGGGGGATCTGCAGGACAACAGAGGGTTTCTTCTATATTTTTAGAAAATTTTCAAGTTCCATTGCCTCCAATTGAAGTTCAACAACAAATATGCGATCAAATCACTCAAACTTATATAACGAAACAAGAAAAAGAAGCTAAGGCGAAATATCTTTTAAGTAGTATAGATAGCTATCTTTTAAAAGAACTGGGAATAATTTTGCCATCTCAAAAAAAAATAGAAGATGTTTCAGATAAGCTAAATTCATTAATGAATAGTGGGCGTTTATTTTTTGTTGATTATCGTGATATTACAGGAAAACGAATTGATCCGAAGATTTATAATAAAGATACAGTTTTATTAAAGCAAGCAATTAGTAATTCAAAGTATGATTGTGTAGAATTAGGCATGTTTATTACTCATTACTGTAGTGGAGATTGGGGAAAAGATGAAAATGATGTATTGGTTGGTGAAAGTGGCAATTATACACGTTGTCTTGTAATCCGAGCAACTGAGTTTGATAATAATGATAACTTAAGACTTGACAATGATAGAGCAAAGTATAGATTAATAAATACTGATAAGTTAGAACAACTCAATATTAAAGAGAACGATATTTTGTTTGAAAAATCAGGAGGAAGTAAAGATCAACCTGTTGGACGTGTAGCTATATTAACGAAAGATATAATTAATTCTTATACAAATAAACTTGCTTTCAGTAATTTTATTGCTAAAATTCGTTTAAACGAGGGTGTTTTGCCGGAATATATATTCAATTTTTTAAAAGTTATGCATAATATAAAAATGACTGATGTTATGCAAAGTCAAACTAACGGAATCAGAAATTTAATAATAGATGAATTTTTTAATCAATTAATTCCTGTTCCCTCTATTGAAAAACAACATGAAATTGTTGAAAATATAAAACTAATACGGGAAACAATTAAGCAGTTAAATAGAGAGGCATACCAGATATTAGAAAGTACTGAACAACAGATTGAAAAAATAATTTTTGGAGAATAAAATTATATAAGTGATACAGATCGTAACAGAGAACTAATTTGGAGGAGTGTTGCAAATAAATAGAATAGAAAATTTTAGATGTTGTTTATTTGTTATCTTTGTACACAAAACAAAGCAGAAACTGAAAGCCAAATTACTGCTAGTCGATACCAATAGAACGTTACTAAATTGTTACGGTACGAGGGTAACAGTTTAGAAAAGATTTGAATATTAGTAAGATAAACGCTGGTGGTTAAAACCCCAGGTGGATCACCAAGAAACTGGACAAAACCAGGCAAAGAAAAGACAACTCCTACAATATTAAGGTATTGTAGGAGTTTTTTTGTATAAAGTCCGTGACCTGTCCGACCTTTCAGATTTTAGGTCACGGAATGTCTGAAATTGGCGGTTTGTTGTCTTGATTTGTCTGTACTGCAAATGTCTCATTTTCAGTTTATCAATTTAATTTTGCAACTAAAAAAAGAGATTATAAGAAGTACTTTCAAGCTACTCTATTTCGTCAAGCGAAATGCAGTAAAGAAGAACGGCAACGCACCGATTATCGCACGTATCACTATCGACCAAGTTGTCGTCCAGTTCAATACCAAACTGGAAATAAATCCGGCTCACTGAAGCGTGAAGTTAGGCAAGGCTTCCGGCAGAACAGCAGAAGCCGTACATATCAATTCCATGTTGGAGAGTATTCGCAGCACGGTAACCAATATTACCATGCGTTAATGGCGCAGGACGGATATGTGACGGCAGAACTGGTAAAGAACGCCTTTTTAGGTAAGATTGCAAGGGAATGGACTTTGATAGAGGTCTTCAAACAGCACAACGAGCAGTATTTGCAAAAGGTCAAAATGAATACCGCAGACAAGACCTATTCACGTTATGAACTGACAAAGAAACGGCTTGTTGAGTTCATGAAGTTTAAGTATTCGATTTCCGATATACTGATTAAAGATATAAATGTGGTATTTATTGAAGATTTCCAATTAGTTACACCTTCACAGGAATTTAAAAATGCTGTATCTGTATGGAATGAAATTTATGAAGGAAATAAATTTAAAGTAAAAGAACAAGAAAAAGAAATCTCGACTATCCCGACACTTAAATAGGAGTTATATGGCATTTAAAAACACTTATCAAAAAAATTAGGTTAGGATTGTAGCGAAATAATAAACGCGGTTTTACCTTTCGTGTTGACTTTTTCTTCAAATGAAGCCGGAGGATATTAATACTCTTCACTGAAGTACAAACCGTTATTTTCCTAAAAATATAATAGAGGTTGTAATATGTGATTATATTAACTGTGATTGTTTAAAATTGAGTTAATACAATATTCGTTATACCAGATGATAAATAAATTTTCAAAACAGAAACAAAGGAAATATCGTAATATTCCGTAGTAAGATATAAAAGTAAACCACCTCATTTAAAGGTGGTTTTTTAATCTCATTTTTCATTTTATGGCTTTAGGCTTACGTTTAGTTTCCTCTGAATGGAATAATAATATTTTTAAATATGAAAGTTCGCTTTTCAATACTTCATACTGCTTGTAATCTTTGTTGATAATATAAATGTTGATAACATTGAAAAAATGATTGATGAGAAGGCTTAAAGCTATTCCTATTATTAGAATATAAATGATTGGAAAATTTTACTGAAATAAAGAGAACACAAAAGCCCACAATGGTGCTAATACTGAAATAACAACTGCTTGGCTAAAGAAGTCTATTTTACGGTATGAGATATTATCATCACACAATTTTATCATTGAATCGATGATCTGGATGTTTTTTTCATGGTTGTTTCCACGTAAAAGCCATGTTTTTTTAAGTAATCGAGGCTGTTTTCGTGGGAAATAGTTTGCGATATTTTACCGTTATTGCTGGCTATAATTTCTTTTTCCACTTTCTTAAAAGCACAAGATAGGCCGATTACAATGAGAATTAAACTTATTATTATAATTATTAGTCCTGCTATAAAATAATCAAGATGAAAGAGGATTAATCCGATAATAGAAATGGTTATGCAGCCTATACAGAAATAAAGTCCATATCTTAAATGACGGCTTTTATTCAATATTTTCAGTGAACTGTTTTTTATAACAATTTCATTTACTGCATTTTTTATATCTTGTATTTTGTTTAAATCGTGCATGTTAATATTATAATTTATTATACTCGGTTTTCATAAATAAATTATTCAACCTAAATAGTAAATATTCTACTGTTTAGGGTCATGTGTGCCTATGAGAATATTTTAGCTATTCGTTCTAACAATGGTTCGAGCATTTTCTCATACTCATCCTTTTTCTGTACGTCTGTAATCATTTCGAGAGGCTTTTTTAAAGATGCTGTTATTTCTTCGCTTTTCTTTTTGTTCTGTTCTTTCATTGCTTGTTTCTGGTAAAGCATGATTTCACCATTGATCTCGATTATTTTAGGAAGTAAGTCTAATAAAAGTTTTGCTTTATTAAATTCAAAGATAGCGAGGGATTTTTGGGATTCTTCAAAAAGCCTTACGATATTATCCCTATTTTCGTATCTATAATGTACAAAGCATTCCCTTAAAGCCTCATTGTTGATCGTTTTATCCGATGTGATTAATGCCAACCCTTCTTGAATCTCCAATAAAGATTTTCTTAATGCTTCATTATTAGAGTTAGCTAATAATGGTGATAAAGTTGTTTGCCAGAATGATTTTTTACGGTGTGTGTCATTAAAACCATATAAATGCCTGCATCCTTCATACACAATTACCTCGATATGCCGCAAATTTAATTGTTTCTCATAATATGAATCAGATGAAAAATATGCTCTTGTTGCTGTACATAGATCAAGATATATCAACATAATCAGTATTCCCGGCTTCATATCGTCAAATGCCGGCTCAAACTCTTTTTTTATTGCGTCACTTTCGATATTGAATTTTTCTTTAATAATTGCAGAAAATTGATCTGGTAATTTTCGATAGATTGCCATTTTATCCAAGCCTTTGCTATACATTTCAATGGCCTTACCTGCTGCTGAAAATATATCATCCCGATTTGTAAAGAATGAATTAATTTGCTCTATTAAAGAATAGTCAGTATTTGGGGAAGTATTGTCCGATTTTATTTCAAGTTTTGCTATACATTTATTTAATAGATTATTTAATTTAAGTATTAGGTCAAGAAATTTAATAGCAAGATTAACTTCAATATCCTCATCCAAACTAATGAAATAGTCATATACCTTGAAGGGATCTTTGTCATAATGAATAGCTAAGTTCCTGTTGTCGATATTTTCTTTTTTTAAGTACAATTCTTTAAATTCAGCTAAAGAATTGTCAAATATGGTTATGTCATTTTGTAGTTCTGAATCACTTACTTTTTTTGCTATAATCTTAAACTGTTCCCATTTAGCATTATTTGGATTTTCTTTATGCCTTGCTACCAAGTATTTATAACCTTCAATAACAGTAACATTTAAATATCGAATATTTATTCGTTTTTCACTTGGAAGGTTTGATCTGATGTCAGCTCTAAAAAAAGTCGCTAAATCCAGGTTTATAGTGGCCGCAAACGCTTGAAGCTCACATAAAGCTAAAACAAAATTCTCTTTTTCTGTCTTCTCTTTATATTGTTGTAAATCCTTTATTAGAGAAACTTTCTCTTGCAAAACAGGATGAAAGAATTTGATATGAACTCCCAAATTTTCATATAAAGAAGAATTTTTTTCCGGAGAAGTCGGTTTTTTAGTTTGTGCTGTCATTTTTAAATTATAAATTTCTAATGTAATAGTTTCCTTTTTTCTACGTTACTGTTAAATCCTGCCGCCATATATAATATGTCGCCACTGTATTGCATCATGGTTAGGAGTAAATATTTTTTCTTTTCCTGTTATCATTGTTTAATATTATGACTTATGTAAATATATAAAAAAGTTTATAATAAAACTATTATAACAGTCAATCCACTGCCAGTTGATGTCAATAAAACGTTATTAAATCGTTACGGTACGAGGGTAACAGTTTAGAAAAGATTTGAAGATTAGCAAGATAAATGCTGGTAGTTAAAATCTCAGGTGGATAACAGAGATTCTGAAAGTTAAAATAAGACGTAAGAATCAACGAATTACAAAAGTTCGGATTTTCATTTTGAAAATCCGGCCTTTTGTGTAAATTCTATATTTTTTATAATGAAGTTTTAGGTGTGTTTAGGGGCGTATTCGCAATATGCTGTAAACTATGATTTTGGGGGCTTGATAGAGATGGGTATTTAAATTAAGATTCTGTGTTTCAGGTAGTTATAAGTTAGTTTATAACAAAATCCCGGTTGCGGACAGGCGTTATCTTTTCTTTTCTTGTTTTGCCGTAGTATTGTTTAAGATTTTAATCCATTCGATATAAAACAATAACCCGAATCTATTGACTCGAGTTATTGTTTTTCGTCCATTTTATGGACTGTGTCTTGTTTTGTTATTTTATTTCTATTGTTCTCTTAATCTTGTATTTAAGTTATGGTAAAATATTCTTTTGAATATTCCTGCAATTCCTGTTATAGTTTTGCGGTTATGGTTTCAAAAGGATGAAGTTACTTACCTACGGTGGCGCGATTTAGTATGAGCTTGTCAATCGCAAGGCCCGAATTTCCCTGTAAGTTAAATACTATGCCCAGAGAAACCTCTGTTTCTTCTGTCAGGATAAAAGCTAAACGACGATCGGAAAGAGGGCCTGATGCAATGGCCGAATTTAATTCGGCCGTGTTGGGTAGGCCTTTCCCACGTGCGACCACCAGATACGAGCCACCGGAGGGAAGGCCACCTAACGGTACCACTTCCAATTCATATTTCCCGGCTGGTAGTTTTACTGTGCTGTAAAGTTTATGGTTTGTCAGTTCTGGGGCAAAACCATCCCAACCCGTGTAGACACAAAGCGCATCGTCTTTATTTTTGTCTACATACATGCCGGTACGTATGGTGTCGTTTGTTATAAAGTTTTCTACATGCCATCCTTTTTCATTTTGGCTTGTTTTAAATTCCATAAAACGTTTTGCATCTTTCTTGTTTATTGAATTTCCGGTCGTCATAAAAGGACGGGAAGAAGGAGGAAGCAAGGTTGCAGACATATCGGTGAATGGGGTTTCAAAATTCAGGCAGAATACACCAGTCGATGCTCCCCAAGCGTCTCCGTCAGGCCCAAAGTGTTCACGCCGTCCATTATTCCGGTGAGAAGACAAGTCTTGCACATCGCCTCCGCTTTGATTGAAAGAATAGTAAAGCATAAGTGAGTTGTCGGTTTCTGCTTGCGCCACATTTTGAATGGGGGCGTTGCAATAACGTTGCAGGATTGTATCGGGAAGTGCTTTTTTCCACACACGGAACTCATCGATAACTGCGTTCATGGGGTGTTCTTCCCGGCCTAACTGAAGAGTTCCAAAAGCCGGAATTACCTTAACCGTACGCTTTTTGTCTTTTAGCTGTTCCGTTTTAAAAACTTCACCGTCACGCAAAAATTTAACTTCTCCCTGTTTGAAGGTTACAGCATAGTGATGCCATTGATTCAGGATAACAAAACCATCCCCGGAACGTACCAAAAGGCTATCTGCAAAGAAGGCCATATTGCCTTTGTTATTGGTGCCCAATTGCCAGGTGGTTATTGTATCTCCAATACCGGATAACTTGTCTTTTGCCGATGGATTCATCCACCAGTCTATTGTCATTTCATCCGTAGTACCTTTCCACAATGGTTTATTCGTTGTAACTGTTGCCTGGGGATTACTGAAATTCAACCCGTTTTTACTGTCTGCATTGCAAACTATAAGAACTTGTTTCTGGGTTAGGGTGTGGCTACCTACTTCATTCGAAGCCGTTAGTGTCACATCATATACTCCGGGTACATCCATGCGTACTGTGGGGTTGTTCCCCTTTGCAAAAAGCGTGAAACGACGACTATCCATTTGCCATTTCCAATCGGTAGGTACATATCGGCTGCGGTCGGTAAATGTGACTTCCTGTCCTTTTTGTACAATCATCGGAGAAAGGTCGAACTGTACCAGTGGGGCTACATTTTTTACATGCAAATTGTAGGTTTCTGATTTCGATTTGTGTTTCGATAAATGGGTAACCTGCAATTTCACCTGATAATCTCCTGCCGAAGCATAGGTCGCTCCTGCGCTTTGGGTAAAGGCTTTTTCCACATCCGCACCCGGCATTGACCATTCGTAACGATAGCCCGGAATCGGGGATTCCGGGTGGAAACTGATGCGTTCGCCGGCAGAGCCCACCGTTTGTGTCGGACGGAAATCAGCATTTAAGCGTATGGGAAGAATCTGGATTTCTTTCTTTACCGATACTGTTTTACCTTCTTTTGTCACTCCCACCAGTTTCACTGTCCGCTTACCCGGCTTTGGGAACAGAACGGTAGGATTCTTAACCTGAAGTTCTTTTATTCCTGCAGCAGGCGCTTCCCAGTAAACCGAGGCGATAGAAGGAGAGCAGTCTGCTTGTAGGTTAAATGCTTGTCCGGCGTAAAGATCACCTTTCGGAAGAATGAAATCGACACTCGGCTTTATTTGTAGCTCTTGTTCCGGTACTTTGCCTGTTTCTTCATAACGTCCGAATCTCGTGAATTTTGCATGATTCGATCCGGCAAAATCCCGCCATTTTTTCACACCGTTATCTTCGATGATCTGACCTTTATAATAAGCTAATAAAGTTACGGGAATTCCTGCCGGAGCAAAACTTCCGTGCATCATTTCTCGAATTTGTTGTGCTGAACGTGCCTCTTTCCAGATGCGTACTTCTGACAAATCTCCACTCAAAGCACCGTCTTTACCCGAAGCAAAAGCTAAATTACCAAAACCACCTATGCCCGAACGGGTACGGCTAATGAGCGTATCAGCCGGAATACCATTGACATAAGCAATGAGCGTATCTTTGGATACTACAAATGCAAAGTGATACCATCTGCCCGGTGTTATCAATCCTGCCCGGGTGTCCATCCGGTTATCCCCGTCCCATCCTGCGGTAAGGGCTCCACCGTCATTGGCATGAATCAGGAAATTTCCCCATCCCGGACCTACACTTTGATTCCAGTTACGCCAGGACTCCGGTTTCAGCCAATATTCGATTGTGGCCTGTTCGTGGCGGCTGTCGAATACATGGGGAATAACAAAACCGCAGTTTTGTAAACGCAAGGCATGAAAAACTCCCTGTTGGGAAAAATCAGGACGGACTTCTGCCGTCTTTGCCGATAATACGGATGCCATCGTACTGACACTGTCGTTTTGGGCCGGATATTCATAAAGAGCCGCAACGGAATAAGCTGCATTCATATCGTCGCACAGGTAGTTATGTGTGGTTGCAATAAGCGTATCTTTCGGCTCATTATTTTTAAACAGAATGTATGACTTCAACGGGTAGTGGGTAGGCTGAGGCTTATCCCATACCAGCATTTTTCCATCCGGAATCCGTAAATTTCCGGGCGCAAAGAAGGGTTCTCCCTGTACGATGGCAGACACAATGGTACGATGTCCCTGATTTTCGATGTGAAGTCCGTTTCCGGTATTAAAAAGGGTTTCAATACCGGATTTATCGAATTCATAGTCCAGGACAGAACAGTTATATAATTTTCCTGTTCCTGTGCTTTTGGGCTTGCTCTCCATGATAAAGAAATATTTTAACGGACGCCGTGTATCAAATCCGGAAGAAAGATCGGTCAGGTCATAGCCAAACTCCATAGGTTCGTCATGAAGTATCCCGTCCGCCCATTTACCGAGCATGGGTGTACAGGCTTCTTCCCCTTGTTTCACCTTATTGGAACGTCCGTCCCCGGCATATTTAAAATGTTCCATTTCAACCGTAATATCCGGTTCGTCGGCATTTAAATCCGTAGAGATTCCTACCAGTAGTTTGAGTTCACTACGCCGGGAATAATCCATTCGTACTTTCAGTGTACGCAACGGACGATAATTTTTTCTGACATGATAGAACTCCGGTTTCCATGCTCCTCCCTCATGTTGCCGGACAGGAAATCCATATTTATAGGGACAGTAAATGAAACCTTTATTGGCCCAACCATTTCCCCATGAGTTCACAATAATCCATGCTCCGCATTCGTCTTTATCTTTTTCTCCATACACGTTATTACTATCCAAGTCAAAAACGATACGATCGTCATAACCTACAATCGTGAGTGCATGGTCAACTCCATCGCCCCAACGTGTCACGTATTTTTGTCCTACAACCCCGGCTGCGGCATTTCTTCCTTCCGGATCGTCGGCTATCGGAGCAGGTTTACAAGCACTGGCAACCCCTATACCACAAATACCTCCAATAGAAAAATCATCGTCTCCCTGATGATTCCATAGCCAGTTTTTAACAAATTCACGTCCTTTTTCTGTATCTACTCCGTATGGAGAAAACGAATTGTGGGAAATTCGGTTGAACATGGCAGAATACCATTTATCATAACCTTGCATCCAGCCAAAATCGGCACTTCCACAATCCTGGTTGCCAAAGACTTTTGAATAGGTTGTTCCGCCATATACGACAGCGTTAGGAACTCCATTGGCTTTTGCCATTCCTTCTTTTCCCGAATTGCTGTTGGTTAGAAGCCAGGTAAAATGAGTGGGATAAATGTTTTCGGGTTTTGAAGCGTCCGCATCGCGGAATGCATTCATTTCATGCGTAAACATATAGCCTATTCGTGAAGCGGAGCCACATGATCCTCCGTCTTGATTAAAAACCGGAGGGAAAAAACGGCTTTCTGCATTGTTTACATAAGCAGGACGGGTACGCACGGTATCCGTAATAACTGTTATTTCCGGCATCGGAATCGCGTGAACTGTGGAAATATGGCAAAGCATAATTAAACCACAGCCCCATAAGGCTTTGTTTAAAAAAATCATAACATTTGAATATTAAAAATATATACATATTGCTATATGCTCTATTCATGGTGTTGGCTATAGCAATATCGCCCAAAATCAAATAAGAACAAATTCTTTGTATTAAAGCTTTAACTACTTTAGAATTTGTTGCGCCCGTATTCTTTTGTAAGAATAGGAACAAAAATACAATTTAATTTCTCTAAAAATGCAAATATTTTCTCTCTTTCTGCATGAGATTATAATTTTATACATTTTCTCAAAAGATATGAAACGAGGAGTGTTGTAATTTATTTTAATCAAAAAATAGATGGGAATTGTTTAATGTGTTAGAAGTCAGGTAAATATATTGTAATGTAGTCTTATTCCATGATGCGTCTAAATGTAGGTGGTTTTAATAGCGGTTCGGTAATCTGTTTGATAGTGGTCTGACAACGGATTTTTTGCTTGTTTGGCAATGGATGGTAAGATGCCCATATGATCTGTGTTAGATTCTGATTCATAGCGATATATTGGGCATCATATTTTGAATGGAATCTCGTTTGAGAGGATTGTCGGGCATATACAATGAGTATTTATTCAAATAATTTAAAAAAAATTATTGGCCTGTTTCATTTTCAAATTATTTCTCTATATTTGCTGAAAATCTTATAAATATTTAAAAGTTAAAACGTCCCATTTTTTTAGCAAAAATTAAGAAAAAAACAGAAGAAAAAAAGGATACAAAATGGGGTATGAAAAATAAAATGAAGATCTGAAAAACAATCAGTTACTTGTAGCTATAAAGAAATAGGCAAGAATTTACAATTTGGTTTTTTAATGACCAGTAAAAACGGACGCTTAATTTGGTTTTTAAGTGTTTATTTAAAGAAAACTTAATACTACATCAGGAAAATAAGTATTAATCCACAATTTTAACTCAAAGGGATACTCATGAATGGGTATTGTGAGTCAGTCTTTTCTATTTTTCCCAATTATAATGTATGTGTCTTTTCTATTGACAACGATAGAAATGAGAAAAAGTAAAAATTATTTTATGTTTTTAGGAATTTAGTCAGCAGGGATTTTTAGTATTTGTATATCTAAGAAATCCGGTGGTGTGGAACTGAATGTTATGAAAATATGCCTGTAAAGTGTTATAGGTGTTTTTTTGTAGAAACGTTGTGTGTTAAATTTTATGGTGTTGGCTTGTTTCTGTGGCTTTAAGTGTTTGGTAATTAGTAGTTTATGTAATGTGATTACGATTCAAAAATATTAAATCCAATAAATGTGTGCGTATTATTTAGTTAATAACAATAGAAAAATTAAACAGATGAAAAGGTTATTTTTTATGGCTTTTGTGGCTTTGGCTATTCTTGCCTGTAATAAAGAAAAAGGTCTTGAAGCCGTTGATTATGATAATGGAGAATCGGTGGCTGTTATCAGTATTAATATCGAGGGAAGCGCTCCCGGTTCGAGGTCGGTTGAAGACGGACATGCCGGAGCGGACCTGGCGACGATTAACCCCAAGGTATTAAGTGTCACTGTTATTGCTTACAATGAGTATGGAAATGAAATTTCACAAAAAGACCTGGATTTGGATCAGATTAAAAAATCAGCCTGGGGTAAGGGAGTCGATTCTGAGGGAAATGCCCTTTCAACCACTCAGCCGGCGGGAGCATCTGTCGGTCTGCCCAGTGGAACTAAAAAAGTGGACGTGATTGTCAATCGTCCGCAGGGTACGAATCCAAATAAGTACACCAATATAAACTATTTCAATTATCGGTCGGATTTGGCTGATAAGGGAGATAATACTACCGGATCGAAAGATAATTTTGACCGGGTTTATCTTACCTCTGAATTTTATGGTACGGGAAAGGTTTTAGAGAATGAAACTATCGGAGCTGACGGTACCCCGCAATATAATGTCGATTTTACGGTAAGTCCTTCATTGGCTCGACTTGAGGTTTTCGGTGCTATTGAAGTTGCGAAGGCTGAAGATTGGGTTGATGCTTATAACTGTAAGTGGAAAACAATGTCGGTTACCGATTTTGAGGCTAAATATAATAGTTATATAGCTTCCAATCAATTGAAGGCGGATCCGACTACCGGGGTGTATACGATTGAAAAAACAATTAATGGTGTTCTTTATTCTAATTTGACATTCCGTAACGCAGTTAAGGGAACGGCGGATAACGGGTTTGATAAAGATCTTGTATATTTTCCGCAGTATTATTGGTATGATCTTGAGCATAAGTCCACAGACCGTAATGATACGCAGTTAAGAGAAGAGCAGGATGTGGACACAGACCCGAATGTCGGTGCTTCATGGGTTCAAAATATGGATTTTGACGGGGTGGGAACTATGGTTCAATGGTATCCGAATATGTTTTACGCTGTGGATGTTGAGTCTATTTTTATCAATAATATCAAAGTTCGTAGTGGAGAAAACGATCCTTATCTGCATCCCTGGCCGGAGAGCGAGGCCAGTATCGGATGGCCTGAATGGTATAAAGCATATCATATCGACGGATGGCATACGGCGGGATCTTCTGTTGGTAACACCTTCCTTTGTATGGGAAATATGTGGGACCGGATTGCAACTTCCGATAAAAGTATACAGGTGGATTTTCCTTCAGTGAATAATCCCGGCAACAAGGATCAGATGTCCATACTTACGGGTAAAGCCACTGTGGTAAGCGGTAAATCGGAATATTATAATGATAATAACGACCGGAATTTGGGAGTTGCTAAAAATAAGGCATCTGCTTTTCAGATTTACGGACAATCGCTTCTTTCTACCAATCCTACGAAAGAAGATGTGATGGCCTCTTTGCCTCATGTGATTCTGAAAGTAAAGGCTTACGATAGCAAAGCTGATTATTTGGCTGGAAATTACGTGAAAACTAAAGAGTTCATCACGATAAAAGCGTTTAAAGATGCTTCCGATAAATATGTGTCGAAATTCAGCAGGGCTATGATCTACCGGATCAATCTTAACGATCTGCTTGGGGCTTTTACCGGTAAAGTACCTGTTCCCGGAGGTAAAGCGAAAGTTGATCCTAAAGATCCGATTGATCCTGATCCAGAAATGCCTGGTTCTCAATTAAGTATGACGGTGAAGATTATGCCCTGGACAATCCAGAATATTACTCCTGATATTTAATCACAGGCATTTGAAGAAAATTCCGGACAAGTGAAATCTTGTCCGGATGCTATTCCTGAAATATAAAAGCTCTTAACTTCATCCGGCAATGCGAATAAAAAGCTATTTTTTATTGTCGTTATTATACCTCTTGATATTGGGAGGGTGTACCAGGGAGAAACTCTCTGATTGTATTCCGCCTCAGGGCGGGGTAATCCTCAAATATAGCTATTGGTTGAATATGGATTATGCCAATTTATTCGGAGCAAAGGTGAACGACCTGAAGGTGTTTGTCTTTGACCGGGATGGTATATTATGCGATACGCTCTCTCCTGCAGTAGTTGCCGGAGAATTGAATAACGATTGGACGAGGCAGGTGTATCTCGATCCGGGGGTGTATTCTTTTGTCACTTGGGGCGGTGACCTGGGATTTTCCGATGTTTTTGATTTTACAGACAGCGGTTCCGGTATGTCGGTGAAAAATATCGTTATCGGGACAACCCGCTTATCCGATTTCAGGGCAGGGTTAAAATCGATCACTGAATCGATGCCCCAAAACCAGCAATTGGGCAGATTATTTCACGGCCTTCAGCGGGATGTGGAGGTGAAAGCCGGAGAAGTTACAACGCTGGTCACTCCATTGGTCAGGGATACCAAAACCGTCCGGGTTAAAATTATCGGACTCGATCAGTTAGCGCAGCCTGATGCGGATGAATCTGATTTTTATATGCGGCTGGCTGTCCGTAATGGACAATATAATTATGACAACGTGGCTGATTCGGTGGCTCCGTTGCTGGTGTATGAGCCCCATTCCCGAACGATGGACGGGGATACTGTGAAAGCGGATATTTCTACTTTACGCTTGTGGAGATTTCGGCAGGGAAACGGGTATTCTGCCCCTCTGTTAAGTGTGACTTATAAACCAACAGATAAGGTTGTGTGTAAAGATTTGGATGTTACGGATCTGATTTTGAGTGCCAAGATTCCTGCCCGTGATGACGATGGACATCTTATTTCGGATGCCGAAGGTAAACCGGAAATGGTGTATCCTACGTCAGAATATCTCGACAGGCAGGATTTGTTTGAAATTCTGTTTGAAATAAAGAATGTTAACGGACAACTACAATTCACCGTTTATGTGAATGGTTGGATCATACAGAATATAATCCCCGAACCTTAAAAAATGATGCAATGAGATGGGTATTCAATAAATATAGTTTGTCGGGAATATTTTATGGGTTGATATTGTTATTGGCATATGCTTGCTCGCGTAATGGCGAGGACAGTGTGTCTTCAGTGGTTTCCGGCGACCAGAATGCCGTGCGTATCTCCGTACGTGTGTCGGGAGATGCGACTGTGGCTGAAAGTGCGGTTCGTACCCTTCGTCTTTTTATATTTTCGGTTGATGACGGTAGTATGCTACTTAATAAATATTACCTGACATCCGAAGCTAAAACAGAAATCCCGTCGGATTCCTATACTTATTTTGCCAATGTTGCGGGTGAGTATAAAATTTCCGAGATGTTATCTAAGGGGAGTATTAGAATTGTATTGGTGGCAAATGAACCAATGACATTGAATGGGAATTATACGTTGGAGAAACTAAAGGGTATGATTGTCAATTATTATGATTTGTATAATAATGGCGGTACTCTGGATATTGTGATCGATGCCGCGAGTCAGAGTTCCAATAAGGGGTATATTCCGATGATTGCCGAGTCGGATGCTTTACCCCGGCATGAATGGGATGCCAGCGCCGGCAAAGTCGTTACGATGCAATTGGTGCGTATTTTAGCGAAAGCAACGTTACAAATCAGTTATAACAAGAATAACAGTGTTTTCGAGCATCCGGACGATAAAGTCACGATCACGGGTGCGACAGTCAGGTTTGTTCCTATGTATAGCTATTTAGGATTTTCCACCAAGCCTTATGAAGCGGAACAGGTTAATATTTCCGGAAAAGTTTTCGATATGCCGTTGGTCATCACCCCAACCACTGATAAGCTGGTAAGCAATACTTTGAGTTTTTATCTTCCCGAACACACTCTGAGCGATGTGGCCTATAATAATAAAAAATATACCTATTTACAGATTAATGCCATTTATTATTCGGGGGATATAAAAAAAGACTATAACAGCACTTATAAAATAGCTTTGGGGGATGGGGTCGGCGGTTTGGCCTCCCTTTCGGATGTGAACACTCTTTCTAAAGAGGGGTTGGCTGTTTCCCGGAATACCATATATGAAGTTAAAGCCCAGGTGACCACTCATGGCAAATTGGATATTTTTCAGGTTGAAGTCGGTGTTGTTCCCTGGCAAAAAGCGGAAGACGTGGGCGGAGATATAGAAGCTCCGGTGCTGAACATAACCAGTACGGAGGTCCGGATGTCGCAAAAAACGGTCAGGGTACATTTTTGGAGCAATCAGTCTTCTTTGTTTATCGGGGAACGGGGCGAACAGGACGGAGGAATCGATTTTGGCGTGAACGACATTTTTCAGGATTTGACCAGCACCGACAATTCGGGTAATTTCCATCTTTACGCTGAGAGCGATGAGGAGTACGAGGCTTATAACGGTTATTTGGATATTGAGTTTAAGGATCCGGCAGCTTACACGCAGGAGCATACTTACACGCTGACCCTGAATGCAGGGGGATTAAAACGGGCGATTACGGTGACTTCCAATCCGAGAGTGGGTGAGATTGTGTTCGATGCCAATGGGGGAAGCGGTTCCTATACCTACGCTATAAAATATGCAGACTTGACCGGAAATCCTTTATATAACGCTGAAATCACATTGACCGATCCGCAGGTCCGGTTTACGCCTCCGGCGGGTAAGGAATTTTTAATGTGGGTGTATTCCAATGGCGAGTCCGAAGTGAAATCGGAGAATGGTCATTGCATCGTGACGCTTGCCGGATATACTACTAAAGTTAAAGCATTGTGGAAGAATAAATAATAATCGGATATGAAATATTTGATGATCGGAACAGTAATTTCGCTTTTATATATGTTCCTGTTGGCCGGTTGCCGTAACGAAGAGGTTGAAAGCCGTGCTCCCCGGAATATAGATTTGCGGTTCAGTATTGTCACCGCCGAGGAAGGTGTGGTCAATACCCGTGCCGATGAAGATGCGGACGCCGTTTTAAACAATGTTTATGTTTTGATTTTTGACGGGAATACGGATGATGCTCATTTGATCGATTGGGCAACGGCTACATCTGCCGGAGGGAGTGCCTATTACGCCACTTTGAAGGAATCGACGATTGCGGGAACGATGTATGTTTTCGGCAATATCGAATCGGTACTGTCCGGAAGTGTGGATTTTCCGGAGACTACTACCTTGGCCCAGATCAAGTCGCTTCTGCAAATTCAGCTTTTAACTAAAAATAGTTTTATCGTACAGGATCCCCGTTTCGCTCCCATGATCGGAGGCCCTCAAATTTACGATAAAGACGGGGCAACTCTTAGTTTTTCTTTGGTGCGGTCTGCGGCTAAAGTAACCGTGAAGAATTTGTCGGGTAACCCGTCGTATGTTATGCTGGGGGCAAATCTCGGAAACGCTCCCATACGGGGATATGTTTTCGGCGGTATGCCAGCCGTAACCGATAAGGCAAATTATGCCGGGAACGTTTCGGGGGAAAACTATTCTGTCGAATCTATGATGCGTGGGGTTGTTTCCGGAACTCCCACGGAAACGGAGCCTTTGTATATGTTCGAATCGACGGTGCAGGACGGAAAAGGCGCGTTTGTTATCATTAAGGGAGAATATAACGGTGTGACGGGTTATCATCGCCTGGACATTAAGGATCAGGATGGAAATCCATTGGAGGTGACAAGAAATTATCAATATGTTATTAAAATCAATAAGATTCAGACCGGAGGCTATCGGACAGCCGATGAGGCGATAAAGAATGCCGCTTCAAACCGGGATGTAACTTGGTCGGTGGATGTAGTCGACCCGTCTTCCCATGATATTATCAGTAACGGAGAGCAATATTTGGGTGTTTCTAACAGTCGCCTGATTTTGTATAAATCGGGGGATTTAAGAAATGTGGATGCTACAATTCTTAGTTTCACTTTTCGTGGAGGATGGTTGCCCGGCACGGTGACTGCTTTCGGTGATAATCTGACTCTTTCGGATGCTTCGGGTAATGGGTTGTCGCTGACCTTGCCAGCAGAAGATACGAAAGAAAAACCGATCAGGATAAATTGTGGGTCTGCTTTCACTTCGGGTTATTTGGTTATTCATGTCGGTGACCTCAGTAAAATTGTGACGATTACCCGTAATTCCAATTTATCGGCTGTTCCGGATGAGATTAAGTTCGATGGGCAGGCTATCGGCGATTGCAGTGAAAGCGGGAGCATGAAAACATTTATCCGTTTTGCGGATAAATCCGGAGCTTATTCCCCGGAAAGCGACCGTGACATATATAGCAGCGAAACCGGAGAGGTTTATGCCCTGGTTATGGCAAATACCGGGTACGGAACCCGTGTGACCGAACGTGACGGTGAATTTTATGTGGCGGAGGCTCAGGACGGCGGGCGTACGAAAGTTGTCTTTCATCAGGAAAAATTGGATGTGTACAATGATTTGGTACAACTCAAGCCTTATACTTATGTGGGCACTTTTCACCGCTGGAATCAGACAGCCGAACGGATCATCCGTATCAAGACCGAGGAGTCCGATCCTAATTTCCGGTGGACAGCCGTGGTTGTGGCCGGGCAGGATTTTATCATGCTGGACACGAACCGCAGCCCTGACCGTGGAATTACGACTTATGCTTATGGCTGTGATAATCCGGCCAGTCCGGTGATTCAGGATCATGCTAATTGGACTTCCGATCAGGATATAGAAGCCTATTGTCAGATTACGAACGGGAAATTGTTGGTTACCGGACAGGGAAATAAGGTTTATTTCCGGGTGGGGATGCGGAGTCAATTGCCCGGAGGCGAACACGGACAGCCCCGCTATGGACTGATTGCGCTGCTCCATAGGGGAGGAACGCATTTGATCTACGTCCGCCAGGGAGAAGAGGCCGACTATCTGATGCGTCCCAGCGATCCGGTCAGTACCCCTGCATTATCCATGTCCAGCCGTCCGGAGGCGGTGAAAATATCTCCCTACAATGTGACTTTGCCGGACAATCTGAAGAGTTCAAAATATTATGATCTTGCCGATAATGAAGGGGTGTGGACAGACTATCCGTCGCAGGGAGGTTTCTTTTTCCAGGGAACAGGCAGGAGGGCTTATTGCCCGATAGGGGTAGATTATAAAGAAATTGATTGGCTTGACAGATATAATACTTCAGGTTCGTATGAGCTTTGCCCTGCCGGATTCCGGCGGCCTAATGACGGAGTTTATTTTAGTTCGGCTACGGTTGCCGGTTCTGAGCTCCGGCAGTCTTTCTGGTTAAATCCGTTGGACGGCAGGGAGAAATCCAGCTTTGACAATATGCTTCGGGGATATATCGCCGACGGTTATTTTGACAGGAGAGTTATGAGATTTCCCGATAAACAGAAAAATGAAGGGTATCCATTGACCCAGATTTCCGATGCTTACAGTAAGATCCCGACCCTTGTCGCTGACGGAGCCTATACAGGGTATGCCGGAATATTACTTTACAATCCGATTACCTATGCTTCCATATTTATTCCGGCTACCGGTAGCCGCTCCTCGAATGCCGGGTATGGATCGGGACATCCGGGCGATTTGGTGGACACCGGATTGCAGGGGAACCTTTGGACATCGACCTTATCTGGCAGTAATGGTAACGGATGGTACCTTGCAACAGGGTATTATTATAGAATGACAACGAACTCAAACGGATACGTGTTGGATAATTATTCCAGTTCCACTTTTGATAACGGTTTTTCTATCCGGGGAGTGAAAAAATGATTTGTTTGATCTATGTTTTGAAAAGCATATAAGCTGATATGAATAGATTTTTGATATTACTGTTGGTGGCCATGGCCGGAATTATTCCTGAGAGCCGGGCTCAAAAAGTGGCTGTAAAGACCAATCTTTTTTACGGGGCTTATACCTATACGCCTAATCTGGGTATGGAACTGGGCTTGGGGCATAAGACCACCCTTTCCGTCGGAGGAGGCTATAATCCCTGGAATTTAGACGGGACGTACGATGACAATAAAAAGCTGGTACATTGGCTGGGGGAAATGGAATTTCGCTATTGGCTGTGTCAGCGGTTTACAGGGCATTTTTTCGGAATCCATGTTTTAGGGGCGCAATTTAATATTTCCGGGCATAGATTACCGCTTTTATTCGGGAGTGACTCGAAAAATTTCCGGTATGAGGGATATGCTGTCGGTGGCGGCATCACATACGGCTATCAGTTTATATTGGGGAAACGCTGGAATCTTGAAACATCTTTGGGAGTGGGGTATGCCCGTTTGAATTACGATAAATACAAGTGTCAGAAATGTGGCGAGAAGGTGGAGAGTGAGAAAAAGAATTATGTCGGTCCTACCAATGCAGCCGTTTCATTGATATATATTATAAAATAAGTTGTTGATTATGAAAAATATAATGATTCTATTCCTGCTGGTGGTATGGTTGCTTCCTGCATTTGCACAGAAAATCCGGGAACCGGAAATAACCGATGTGAAAGTTTGGACAGTTGGGGATAGTGTGGCTATAAAGTTTCAAGTGATTGTAAATAAGAAAATGAATGGCAGGAATTATAAGCAGGTTTTTACCCCGGTACTTTATAAGGATTCCATTTCCCGGACTTTTCCGGAGATCTCCGTTAAGACCCGGCGTACCCGCATATTGGATACCCGTGAAGAAATTTCGTATGGAAGACGGCAGCAGGCGGAAGAATTGTGTTATGAAGCCGGACGTGATACGTTGATTGATTATTTGGGGATGGCTCTTTATCAGGAATGGATGGATTGTTCCGCCCTGCGGTTGGACCGGAGAATCTGCGGTTGCTGTTCGGATAGTTTGCTGAGCCCGATAGGATTGGCGGATCATTTGTTGCAGGCCGACACGGTGAAAAAAGCGATCGTCACACCGGAGCAACTTTTAGCAGAGCAATTTCCCCGGATGATTGAACAGGATATTGCTGTCAATCCTTTGGTGGAGCCTGTTACCCGGAAGTGGAATTTTACACATGAAGATATGATTATCGATTTCAGGGTGAGTATGACGGAGATTGATTTTACGTTATTTGAAAACCGGAGGACATTGGGAGAAATTGTCGAGGCTATCCGCGCTATAAGAAGTATGCCGGGAACCAATCTGAATAAAATCGAAATCACCGGGTATGCTTCTCCGGAAGGTCCTCAGGCTTTCAATAAAAAAATTGCAGGAGAACGGGCTGGAGCTCTTAAAACCTATATTTTACAACAAATTCCGGTGTTGAAAGGACGTGATTTTGCTTTGAATAACGGGGGTGAGAATTGGACAGGGTTGCGTAAGATGGTGGTGGCTTCCCATATGCCGTATAAGAACGAAGTGTTGTATATTATAGATCATGTTCCGGCAGAGATCGATTATGTTAAGAATACCAGCCGTAAAAAACAGTTGATGGATTTGGCCGGAGGTGTTCCCTATAACTATATGAGTCGGGCGTTTTTCAGTAAATTACGGAATGCCTGTTACATTTCTATTTATTATAACACAGTTAACGATGCTGTTGCCGATGTCATCAATAGTGCAATCCTGTTATTGCGGGATAAGAAGTTCGATAAAGCCTTAGAGTTATTGCTTCCTGTTCAGCAAGATTCCAGGGCCTGGAATAGTATCGGGGTGTGTTATCTGATGACTCAACGATATGGGGAAGCCAAAACATATCTCCAAAAGGCTGCGGATGGCGGTAATGTGTATGCTCAGAGAAACCTGTCGTTAATTCCTTGATTTATGCTGCAAAGAAAGCAGGTGTTTATTTTATTGGTAGTCCTATTGTTTTTAACCCTTTCCCCGGCTCAACGGGGAAAGGGTTATAAACATGCTCCGGCGTTCAGGTTGCCTGTTTTGCCTGCCGAATTGATCGCCCCTTCGGAACGGGCGTCTTATTTGTTTTTGAATTGCATATTTTGGAATGATTCCTCCTATTTTTCCTAACCGGAGATAAAGTTATTGTATATAATTCTATCCGGCACAGTATCGGCAATTATTTTTCGATGGTATACTTTTTAGAAAAAATTCGGGGAGTGATAACCTGGAATTGATCTTGCCGGATTTTTTATGCAATAAGATTAACGTTTCTCTGTTCTTCTTTCATGCTACGGTGACAGGAGGGAGAATGGGACATTGCAGATAAAAATAGCAAGGGAAACGGTGGTTTGGATAATATATTAAGTTAATAGGCCGATCCGTATGGCAGAATCTATACGGATCGGTTTATGAAAACGTTTGCTTATAAAAACAGTGATTCATCAGTCGCTGTTTTTATTTATTCTTTCCGTTTATCATATTCGTGTTTGTTTTTAATTATAGGTTTGGTTATGAGTTTTTTATTTGTTTTGTGTCCGGTTTTGAATACAGTTGAGTTAAATTATTATTTTGATTATATACCATTTACATATTTTATTTTTTCTGTTTATTAATAGGTGGATTTTTGTTTATTTTTTATTAATTAATTGCAAGATATAAAAAATAAAAATATCTTTGTTCCGTTATGGTTTTTGAAAAGTAACTAAAGTGCTTTTCAGAATTAAAAGGGAATCCGGTGAGAATCCGGGACAGTACCTGCTGCTGTAAGTCCTTTGTTCTCTTTATACAAGAGAAGTTTATCACACTCTTTGCCACTGGCTGTTTGCTGGGAAGGCGTGATAAATGGGATAAGTCAGAAGACCTGCCTAACCGATGAGAGCACACCCGCGGGTTTCGGGGCGTATCAAACTGAACTTAGACAATTATCTATTTTTTATTTGATAAATACTTTATGCCCGTGTGTTGTGAGTTTCACAGACAACGGGATTTTTTTTGTCTAACTCATATTAGTAATCTTATGAAAAAAATTTTTAGGTATTTATCAGTTTTTGCCACTGCTCTGACCATGATGACAATGGCATCTTGTTCGAATGATACATTCGATGAAATCCAGCCGGATTCTTCCGTGAATCCCGTCACCCGTTCCACCGGAGATGAAAGTAAAATTCAGGTTCCTGAATTAAGTGCGGAAACACAGGGAAATTCTGCCGGAGTTCTTGTCCTGAACGAAGGTAACATGACCAGCCAGAACGGATTCCTGAATTATCTTGATAAAGATCGTTATTACAACACCGTAGTCGGTGGTACCCGTTTGGGAAATGTATGCCAGGATCTTTATATCAACAATGGCTATGTTTATGTTGTTGCTCAGAACACCAAGCCATTGGATGCCGGCTCCGGGATTATTTATAAATTGAATGCTTCGAACTTTGAAACGGTAGCCACTTACCCAACTCAGTTCTCGTCTTCTGTTTATGCTAATAATCCTACTCATATCGCCGTTTATAACGACAATGCGATCTATGTTCGCGGTTCGGGTTCAAAATACGACGGAACCGGAACCGGCTATGGAGTGTACCGTTACAATCCTTCTACCAATACGGCTCAACGCCTTAACGATCAAAGTAAGGTGGTTTCTGCTGCACCGATGGTTATTGCCGGAAACTATTTATATGTTTCTTACAGCGATAAAGTGCGTGTATATGAAGCCAATACCACTAATTTGGATACGGTAGCCACTTTCGGTGTCAGCCCCAAAGGACTTGTTAAAAGTACCGACGGACGTTATGTGTATGCTTATTCCTCAACCGGTATCTATACGGTGGACACTCAGGTAGATCCTTTGAGAGCAAGTGAAACGACAGTAACACTTAATCTTCAAAGCTGGTGCAATTCTGCCATCATGAGCTATTATAACGGATATTTGTATTTTATCAATACTGCCGACGATAATAAACTGGCCTATTATAATACATCTACCGGAGCGGTAACTACGACCAATATCGCTATTTTCAATGAGATCGATTTTGAAGCAGGCGAAGAGATATATAATGGTGTGGCTGTAGATCCGGCAACCGGATATTTGTATGTTGCCACCACCACCTGGGGAGCTGCCTATAAAACCAATACCGCTCTCAATGTGTTTCAAATAGGAGCAAACAATGCAATTACTTTTGTGACTTCTGTTCTTGGTTATGAACGTTTCACCGCAGGAATTTTCTTCCCGCAAAATTTCGGTGCTACTGTGGGGACTGCAGCTTTCCAGACAAAGATTGTTGCTGATCCGACCGACGATAAATAAATTTTTAACCATATAGCCAGGAGTGATTTTTAATTGCTCCTGGTTTATATACAAATGAACGATGAAAAAAATATTTTCAATTTTAACAATTTTTCTATTGGGCATAACTTCCTGGAGTTGTTCCGACGATTATGACGATTCTGCTCTCTGGAAAGAAATCAATGATCTGAAATCGCAGGTCGAGAAACTGAACAGCGACCTGGCTAAAGTACAGACAACTGTATCGAAACTTGAATCGGGTAAATATGTTACCGATTATACAAAGACAACCGATGGTTGTACATTAACATTTAATGACGGCTCGACAGTAACCGTAGAAAATGGTATTCCCGGAACCGACGCTCCTGTGATCGGTATTCAGGAAAGCAATGGTGTTTTTTATTGGACACTGACAACAAACGGAGAGACAAACTGGCTGACGACTCCGGCTCCCGAAAATAAAATGATCCCTGTTTCCGGTAAAACTCCGGTAATGGGCGTGGATGCGGAAGGCTACTGGACAGTAGACAATATCCGGCTCGAAGATGATAATAACAATCCTGTGAAAGCGGGTGTAGATGCTGCTATTTCTATTTTTACGGATTCGGAAGAAACCGAAGAGTCCGTGACGCTGACATTGGCGGGTGGAGATAAGATCGTACTCCCGAAAGTAGGAAAACTAACGATAGAGATTTCAATGCCGTATGCCGAATTTGCTTACGGACAAAAAAGAACATTCGCCGTAACCCTGAAAGGTGTGGAAAAAACAACTTTCAACAAACCCGATGGCTGGAAGGTTGATCTGACCGATGGCATTTTGACCGTAACCTCCCCCGTAGAGGCAAACACTTATGCGGATACGGCCGGAGTAATAGCCATTATCGGTATGAGAGATAACAGTTCATGTATGGCTGAATTAAAAGTTGCCTGTGGAAAAGACGGAAAAGTGTTGTATTCAATTGACGGGGGAACCAGTTGGAGTGAAACGGCTCCCAGCAGGAATGCTTCCGGAGAGTCTTTGATGATCAAGAGTACATTCGGTGCGACATTAAATAATACAGCAGTTAGGACTGTTTGTTCCAGAACGGCGTTTAATTCATACGATTTAAGTGGTTTGGTGGTGGCTGATGCAGACCTGAAACAGGCTTTTGCGAATAACAAAACCGTAACCGAGGTTATTCTGCCTCCCGTCATGAACGAATTGCCCGACAAGATTTTCTCCGGTTGTGAGAAGCTGGCCAGTTTCGAGATGCCCGGGGGAGTTACTGCTATCGGTGAAGGGTGTTTCAATAATTGTTACAGCCTTGCATCGCTTCAATTGCCTTCTACTTTAGAACGGATCGGGGAGAGTGCTTTTGCGGGTATGTATGCCCTTACAAAAATGGAAATACCGGAAGGTGTCACTTATTTAGGTAAGATGATGTTCTATTGTACTCCCGGCAACACCAATACTTCGCATTTGAAAGAAGTCACCATTCCGGGGTCTGTCACCGATTGGCAGATTGGGCCTATTACCACCGGTTCATACTGGTTCCTGGGATGTACGGCTCTTGAGAAGATTGTGTGTTACGTTCCCGTTCCCGTTGAAGTGGAAACGGACGAGACTTGGGGCGACTTTAAGGATGTTCCTTCAACCTGTGTTATTTATGTTCCCGACGCGAGTATAAGTGCATATCAGGCAACGGAGGGATGGCAAAATTTTACGATCAAAGGTATTAGTGAATTACAATAAAAATCTATATCGGGAAGAATGACTGTTACAGTCATTCTTCTCTTCATTTTCTATGAAAACAAACAGGAGATTATTTTCCTTTTTGCTGGTTATGGCGTTCGCATTTGTCGGGACGCCATCTTGCATGAATTATGGACCTATCGACGAAGAGGATTTTTTCATAGGCGGAGATCCCGGAACAGGCGCAGGTTTGTTCATTACCTGTGAAGGTAATTTTATGTATGGAAATGCCTCGTTATCCTACTATGATCCACAGGCTAAACAAGTGGAAAACGAGGTATTTGCCCGCGCTAATGGGATGAAATTGGGGGATGTGGCACAGTCGATGGTTATCCGTAACGGGATAGGATGGGTAGTAGTCAATAATTCAGGAGTTATTTATGCTATCGATATTCATACGTTTAAGGAAGTGGGGCGGATTACAGGATTTACTTCTCCCCGGTACATTCATTTTTTGAGCGATGAGAAGGCATACGTCACCCAGCTTTGGGATCCCCGTGTGTATATCATAAACCCGAAAAAATTTGAAATCTCCGGTTATATCGAAACCGATATGAATTTTAAGACCGGATCGACCGAACAAATGGTGCAATACGATAAGTATGTGTTTACTAATTGCTGGTCGTATCAAAACCGGATACTTGTGATCGATAGCGAAAAAGATGAGGTGTGTGACCAGATCACTGTCGGTATCCAGCCGACCTCTTTGGTTATAGATAAGAACAATAAGCTTTGGACGGTAACGGACGGCGGGTATGCCGGCAGTCCTTATGGACACGAGGCTCCCACCCTTTACCGTATCGATGCCCGTACCCGGAAGATAGAAAAGCAGTTTAAATTTGAATTCGGGGATTTCCCTTCGGAGGTCACACTCAACGGTACGCGGGATACGCTGTATTTTATCAATTACGATATTTGGCGTCTTCCGGTGGATGCCGAACGTTTTCCGGTGCGTCCCTTTATCGAGTATAAAGAAACAATATTCTACGGGCTTACCGTGAATCCGGTTAATTCCGAGGTGTATGTAGCCGATGCCATAGATTATGTGCAGCCGGGTGTCATATTAAGATATTCCCCACAGGGTGAACTATTGGATGAGTTTAAAGTGGGGATTATTCCGGGTGCATTTTGTTGGAGATAATTATAATTATACGATAATGAAAAACAGATGGATATTTTTATGCTTTTGGATGGTGGTTATCGCTTCATGTAATAAAGATGAAGATATTACCACGTTCAATCCGCAGCCGCCGAAAATTGCGCTCGATAGCGAGAATTCTATTTATAAGGCAAAGGTTGGACGGGAAGTTACAATCGCTCCTGTGTATGAGAATATAGCGGGAGCTATTTATACCTGGAAAATCGATGGACAAATCACCTCCACGGATTCGGTTTTCCGTTATACTTTTGAAGAGAACGGAGAATATTTTGTCACGATAGAGGCCACAACCCGCTATGGCAGTAAAAGTGAGGAGGCGAAAGTAGAAGTTTCCGATCTTGCCCCGCCTGTCATTTCTTTGGTTGTGCCTCCGGCCGGATTGGATGTGGTGGCTGGCAAGCAATATTTGCTGGAGCCCGATGTTCAGAATGCCGATAGCACTACATTGTTTAGTTGGAAAATTAACGGAGTGGAAGTGGGGAATGAGAAGGATTTTACCTTTTGTGCACAGGAACTCGGCGAATACGAGGTGTCGTTTTATGCCGAAAACGGTGATGGTAACGATACCAAAATCTTTCAGGTGAATGCTTTGGAGCGTATTCCGGTGAAAATTGTTTTTCCGGCTCCGATGTACGGCCTGTATGATGAAGAAGTGATTAAATATGTGTCTTTGGGACGGACTATTTATTTGCGTCCTTACCTTTTCGATGAGGTCGAACCCCGCTTCCAGTGGAAACTTGACGGCATCGGTCTGCCGGGAGCTACGTCGCAGATGTTTGCTTTTAAACCGGAAGCAACGGGCGAGTATTCTCTTTCGCTTACAGTTACAGATAAAGACGAGTCGGTCAATGAGTCTTCAGCTAAGATTACCCGTAACATCACGCGCAAGAAAGAGTATGAAACGACCATCGGGATAAAAGTCGTTTGCTGTGAAAGAGAGGGGTATTATCAGCGCACTTCTTCAGGCAGCAATAGTGCGGGTATTCAGGAGGTGCTGGAATTTGTTGCAGCTCCCGGACAGTTTGTCAATGAGCATTATCAAGTGTCGTCCCTTGCTGAAGCTAAAGCTTTTGCCCGGGAAAGCCTGAATAAGGGCACTTATGTTTCGTTGGGTGGTTTCGGAGGTTATATCATCGTCAGCTTCGATCATAGTATCGATAATGTTGAGGGACAGTATAATTTCTCGGTTTTAGGCAATCAGTTCGAAGGGAGTTCGGAGCCCGGTGTCGTATGGGTCAGTCAGGATGTAAACGGGAACGGTTTGCCGGACGACGAATGGTATGAGCTCAAGGGGAGTGAATACGGGCTCAGTTGTACGAAACAGTTTTATGCGGTTACTTATTACCGTCCGGAGGGTACGGGGATGAATGTTCCCTGGAAGGACAATTACGGAAAGACGGGTTCTGTCGATTATTTGAAACAATTCCATTCCCAGTCCTATTATTACCCGAATTGGATCAAAGAGAATAGTTATACTTTATTTGGCAGTTGCCTGGAAGCCCGGAATTATCAGGATGATGATAAGGCGGAAGAAAACGGTTCTTCGGAATATTGGGTGAATCCTTCTTATGAATGGGGGTATGTGGATAATTACGGCTCGGATATGATTGCCGGAACTTCGTGGGTCGGTTTTAAGATTTCCAATGCCGTAAATCCGGATGGTTCTTCTGCCAATTTGAAATATGTTGATTTTGTGAAAGTCGTGAATGGCTTGAACACCAAAAGCGGCTGGCTGGGTGAGGTTTCCACGGAAGTGGTGGGATTTAACGATGAAAATATCAATAAAACGGGAAAATAATATGAGAAAAATATTGGCTTTTCTTGGCTTTACCTTGTTGTTCTGTGCTTGCGATAAGGACGAGAAGACGGTGTATGAATCCGATTTTATTGGGAATGATAACCGTGTGGTGTCGTTTGCCCTGATTTCGGCTGACGGTGAAAGGTTTCCGGCTTCGATCAAAAACGATGAGATTATCATGACCTTGCCTTCCGATTTGGATATGGCAGGGATTAAACCGGAGTACCAAATGTCGGAGAACGCAGCTTTACAGCCCGATCCGAATAATATTTCCGATTGGTTGCAGGAATACCGTTTTTTGGCGACTTCCTATTCGGCAGAAAGCCGGGTGTATCTATACCGCGTGAACCTGACAGAGACCGGAAACCGATTGAAAAGTTATACCCTGAAAACACAGGAGGAGGTGGATGCTTTTGCCGGGAACGGTGTGACAGAGGTCCTTGATTTAACGATTGGGACTTCGGAGTCGGGTGCTTCTAAAATTACGAATTTAAAAGGATTGAGTAAATTGAAGAAAGTTGCCGGAAAATTAAAAATCTGGTCTTCCGCTTACACCGGGGAAAATTTGGAAGGGTTAAATGCCCTTGAATCGGCGGGATCGCTTGAAATAAACTGCAGCAGTATTTATCTGCCGGCTTTGAAGAGCGTTGCTTATGGGGCTTCTTTCGATGGGTTTATTGACATCGACCTGCCGGTATTGGCTACTGTCGGAGGTGATCTTTCTATAAACGGCGCTGTGAACCTGGAATTGGTAAAAGTTCCCAATCTTCAGTACGTAGCCGGAAAGTTATATCTGGCCGGAGGAAGAGAGTGTAAGATAACGGTGATTGAGATGCCGGAACTGATATCTGTTTATGAATTGGAAATTTTGATGTTCCGTTATTTAACGGTCCTTCAGTTGCCTAAGCTGGAGGAGGTTTATGGTGTGCGGATGAATTACGGACAAAATTTTTCTGATTTTTCAGTTTTTGCTCCGTTTGTTCCGTTATTGGACGAGGAGCATTGGAGTGTGACCAGATGTCTTTATAATCCCACTTATCAGGATATGGTGGATGGTAAATATACAAACCAGGAAAATTAAAACAGGATGAAATACACGATATGTTTTTTGTTGGGGATATTCGGTTTGCTGGTGTCGTGCGGGACAGATGAAACCGTTGTCGATCCTTTTAAAGGAAAGGATCATTATATTTATTCTTTTGCCCTGACGATCGGGGATCAGGTTTACGATGCAGAAATAGTGGATACGCTTATCCGGGTGACGTTGCCTCCTAATATCTCTTTGAAGGATGCGTCCGTCCGGTATGAACTTGCCGAGAAAGTAACGATTTCACCTGCCCCTGAAACCATAGAGGATTGGAGTCGCCCCGTGAATTTTGTCGTTGTTTCCCATAGCGGGGAGCGGCAGACGTATACCTATGATTATGCCTATGAGGATATAGTTTATAAAGGGAACATATTTTTAAAGACACAGGCGGAAGTGGATGTTTTTGCTGTCACGGGTATTTCGGCGATCGAGGGAACGCTGACTATCGGATTTTATGAGAACAATCCCGTGACCAATTTAGATAGCTTGATTCATCTGCATCGGGTTGACGGTGCAATTGTTTTTAAATATCCGGGGTATCTTGAGAGTATTCGTGGATTGGAAAACCTGAAAGAAGTGGGAAGCCTGACGATTCCGGATAATGAGTTTGTTACTTCTGTTTCTTTTCCCGATTTGGAACGTGTGACTTCGGATTTGTTAATTCTGAGCCAAAATGTCACGGATGTGTCCTTGCCTTCGCTACGGACGGTCGTTCATGATTTTTCAATCCGAAATATAAAAAAGAATATCAATGCCTGCCATGTCGGTAATTTGGAATCATGCGGGGGAAAATTGTCGGTTTGGGGAAGTGGGGCTGAATTTACCTTTCCTAAATTGACAAGTGCCAATAGTTTGGATGTTAGGGGAAATGTCAATTGCCCTGAATTAAGCAGCGTGTCGGATATTATGATAAGCGGTGGCGTTGCGTCGTTTCCGCTCCTTAAAGAGTGTAAGAACATCCAGACCTATAATGACGGGAAGGGAGATTTTCCGGTTTTGGCAACCATTGTGGAGGCTGCTGCTGTTTCCTCTACGACTTCTACGCCTTGCCTGACAACGGTCGGGGGCGATTTCAGCGGTTTTTCTCCTCTTTTGGAATCCGTGGGAGGGGTGTTGAGTTGCGGCAGTGCTACGCTGATCGATATGCCCCATCTGCAAAAGGTGGGAGGGCTCGACATAGGGTTGTCGGCTTCGGTGGATTTGACAAATCTTCAGATCGGGCAAAAATTGGTGGTACATCAGTCGAAGGGGGTGGTATGTACCCTGAAAGGTCCGGAAGAATGTGATTATTTATTAAATGTTCAGTTTGCCGATCAGCCGGAAAATATTACGTTTGAGGGTTTTAGGAAGGTTGGAGCTTTGGAGGTGTATGTTTGGGAAGGGAGTCTTTTGTTGCCGTTCGTGTATGAAGTGGAAGGAGATTGTAGTTGTATGGTGGGGAATAGCGGGGCGGACGACAGGATTGAATTGGCGAATCTGAAGAAGGTGGGGGGCACGATCGGATTGTTTGCACATCAGATTTCCTGTCCGAGTTTGGTGACTATCGGTAAGAAATTGAAATTCAGTGATAATAATACGGCTTTTGAAGTGTTGTCCTTACCTGTGCTGGAAAGTGTGGGGAATGGATCGCTTGCCCTGACGAATCCTTGTTTGGATATTGATTTGCGGTGGTGTAAGAGTTTGAAACTCCCGGTGTTGAAACAAATTCAGGGAAGTGTGAATATTGCTGCCGGTGTTGCAGAGCGGATTGCTATGCCTGCTCTTACGACATTGGACGGAACCCTGCAAATTACAGGTAACAATAGCGTTTTAACCACGCTGGATTTTCCTTTGCTGGCGGCTATCCGGAAGGTCGAGATTAAGAATTGCACGGTCCTGAAGGATTATTCTACGTTTGCCGGAGTGATTCCGGAACTCAATTCATCGACCTGGCGGATTTCAGGTTGCGGTTATAATCCCACCTGGCAGGATATGTCGGACGGTAAGTATATCGGGCAATAAAAAATGAATAGGCTGATATTGATAATGGTTTTGTGCGGTGTGGCTCTTTGCGCTTCGGCACAGGGAGATACCCTTCGTCCGAATACCGCCCGGAGGGATACCAGCGGACGGTTTGCGTGGCAAATCGTGCTCGATGACGTGAAAGTTACAGGACAGCGTTTGATGAAAAAGATAGGTACACAGGAGACGAAAATTACAGATGAAATCCTGCGTGATAATATTGCTTCGCAAATGTCGGATGCGTTGAAATACGGCACATCCATATATGTCAAGGAGTACGGGCGAGCCACTCTTGCCACGGTGTCTTTCCGGGGGACATCCCCCTCACATACCCAGGTGATGTGGAACGGGATTAAGATTAATTCACCGATGTTGGGGATGGTGGATTTTTCGATGATTCCTTCTTATTTTATCGATGATGCTTCGCTTTTGCACGGGACTTCTTCTGTGAATACCACAGGAGGAGGATTGGGAGGGGCTGTCGTTCTTTCCACGCAACCCGCCGATGCGCAGGGGTTCAATTTGCAATATATTCAGGGGATCGGTTCTTTTCATACTTTCGACCAGTTTTTGCGTCTGACTTATGGCAATGACCATTGGCAGATGTCTACCCGTGCGGTGTATTCTTTTTCGAATAATGATTTTAAATATAAGAACTATAATAAGAAGATGAATATTTATGACGACGATCATAATATCATCGGCAGTTATTATCCGGTGGAGCGTAATAAAAGTTGCGACTTTAACGATCTTCACCTTTTGCAGGAAGTTTATTATAATACCGGCAAAGGGCATCGTTTCGGACTGTCTGCCTGGTATCTGGATTCCCGGCGCGGAATACCGATGCTTAGTGTGGACCAGAAAGACGATTCAGAGTTTATCAATGAGCAAAAGGAACATACTTTCCGGGGATCGCTTTCATGGGATCGTATTTCCGGGGATTTGAAAACCAGCGTGAAGGCCGGATATATTCATACCGAATTGGGGTATGATTATTCCCGTGACCTGGGAAACGGGGAGCTGGCGAATATGATTCATTCCCGGAGTTATGTCAATACGTTTAACGGTACGGCCGATGCGGAGTATGCTATCGGGCAAAAATGGCTTTTTATTGCTAATGTTTCCGCTTATCAGCATTTGGTGAAGAGTGAAGACCGGAATATTATTACCCAGCAGGGGCATAATGCCATTGTGGGCTATGATAAGGGGCGGGTTGAGGTGTCCGGTTATTTTTCCGTTAAATGGCGTCCGGTGGAGCGTTTTGGGCTTGCGTTTGCTTTGCGCGAGGAAATGTACGGTAGTGACTGGACTCCCGTTATTCCGGCTTTTTTCTTCGATTATGTGGTATCGAAAAAGGGGAATGTGATCGCTAAGGCTTCCGTTTCCCGAAATTACCGTTTTCCAACGTTGAACGATCTTTATTTTTTGCCGGGAGGAAATCCCGACCTGAAGAAAGAGCATGGCTTTACCTATGACGGCGGAATAGAGTTTACCGTTGGCCGAAAGGATAAGTTCCAATTGCATGGTGAAGCAACGTGGTTTGATTCGTATATCGACGATTGGATTGTTTGGTTACCTTCGTTTAAGGGGTTTTGGACACCCGTGAACATAAAAGAGGTGCATGCCTACGGGGTGGAGTTGAAAGGTAACCTCACCGTGCAGCTTGCAAAAGAGTGGCAGTTTGGTTTTGACGGGAATTTTTCCTGGACTCCTTCTATCAATCATGGCGATCCCGTGAATTGGGCGGATGAGGCTATCGGTAAGCAATTGGTTTATGTGCCGGAGTATTCTGCCGCTATAAACGGACGGCTTTCCTGGAAGACGTGGAATTTGATGTATAAGTGGTGTCATTATAGTGAACGTTTTACGACTTCGAGCAATGAAACGGCAACGAAGATCGGCAGGGTGTTGCCTTATTATATGAGTGATATTACTCTCGAAAAACGTTTTGTTTTTCCGTGGGCCGATTTTTCGGCTAAAGGGGTTGTGAAAAATATTTTTAATGAGGAGTACGAGTCTGTGTTGTCGCATCCGATGCCCGGAACGAATTTCGAGATTTTTTTGGGTATAACTCCCCGATGGGGCAAACGGAATGTACGTTGAACGATGCTTGGGCAGGAGCCGGATTTATGGTTCCGGTCGGAGTGGTTTTTATGAGAGAGACTGTGGAATAGGAGGTGAATCTATTGGCGGAATATGCGGAATATCGATAAAATTTCAGTTAATTCGCGTGGCCGTATCATTTATATATTAGCTAAAATAATACCGTTATGAAACGAATTCTTTTACTTTTAACTCTTTTCGGCTTTTTGTTGCTGGGGGGCTGTAAGTCTAAAAATGCAACTTCGATAGCTGCTTTTACGAAGAGTGTTTATACTCCGGAATATGCTGCCGGGTTTGAGATAGCCGGAGCAGACGATTCACAGAGTACGATAATCCGGATTTTCAATCCCTGGCAGGGGGCGAACGATGTGGAAATGTTGTATTTTATTGCCCGTAACGGCGAGCGTCCGCCCCGCGATTTCGACGGTGTGACGATTCCCGCCGGAGCCCGCCGGATTGTCTGTATGTCGTCCAGTTATATTGCTATGCTGGAGGCTTTGGGACAAACGGAACGGGTGGTAGGAGTTTCCGGTATCGATTTTATATCCAATTCTTATGTTACGGCTAATAGGGCGAATATCAAGGATGTAGGCTCGGAAATTAATTACGAGGTGTTGGCCGGATTGGCTCCCGACCTGGTGTTGCTTTACGGGATCGGGGATTCGCAGTCTACGGTGACCGATAAGTTGAAAGAGCTCAATATCCCTTATATGTATATGGGTGAATATTTGGAAGAGTCTCCGTTAGGAAAGGCCGAGTGGCTGATGGCGATTGCCGAGGTCACGGATTGCCGGGAAGCGGGCGGGAAGGTTTTTGAGGCAATCCCCCAGCGTTACCATGCTTTGAAGCAACTGACAGCCGGGGTGGAAAAGCGTCCCACCGTGATGCTGAATACGCCTTGGAATGACAGCTGGGTAATGCCGTCTGTGAAAAGTTATGTGGCACAGCTGATCGAGGATGCCGGAGGTGATTATATTTATAAGAAGAATACTTCCAACAGTTCGCTGCCTATCGGGTTGGAAACGGCTTATGGGCTGATCCGCGAGGCCGACGTGTGGCTGAATGTCGGGATGGCAACCACGCTTGGGGAGTTGAAGGCTATGAATCCGCAGTTCACGGATGCAAAAGCGATCCGGGAGGACAAAGTGTATAATAATAACCTGCGTCTGACTGCCGGGGGAGGGAACGATTATTGGGAGTCGGCTGTTGTACATCCGGATATTGTACTTCGGGATTTAATTCGTATTTTTCACCCGGAATTGGTGAGTGACGATTTGTATTATTACCGTCATTTGGAATAGGAGTAATCGGGACGGCTTTCCTGATGTCCGGCATTTTTGCCGGATTCATGCAGAGATTCCGTTCTTTTTCTGTGAATATGAAACGTACGACTGTAATATTTATTTTATTGAGTTTATTGGCACTGTTCCTGTTTGTGCTTGATATTCTGTCAGGCGATTCGTCCCTTTCAGTAGGGCAGGTATGGGGAGTGTTCACCGGAAGCGAAACAGATGTAACGACCCGGAATATCGTGTTGTCTATCCGTTTTGTGCGGGTTGTTGTGGCTATGCTGGCGGGGATCGCGCTTGCTGTGAGCGGTTTGCAGATGCAAACCGTTTTTCAGAATCCACTTGCAGATCCTTATCTTTTAGGTGTCAGTTCCGGTTCCGGCCTGGGAGTGGCTCTTTTTATTTTAGGTGCTCCACTGCTCGGTTTGGGCTTTTCCACTTTCTGGCAATCGGTGGGAATCGTCGGTGCCGGCTGGTGCGGGGCTGCCGTTATTTTAGTGGTGGTGGCTATTATCAGCCGTTACGTGAAAAATATTCTTGGGGTGTTGATTATGGGGGTGATGATCGGGTATATTACAGGTGCGGTTATTCAGATTCTGCAATACCTGAGTTCAGCCGAACAACTGAAAATGTTTTTTTTATGGTCGATGGGTTCGTTAGGCCATGTCACAGCGACCAAACTGATGATTATGGCCCCGGTGATTTGTGTGGGATTGGTTATGGCGATCCTCAGCGTCAAAGCGTTGAATCTTCTTCTGCTTGGTGAAAACTACGCTCAAACCATGGGGATAAATATCCGGCGTGCCCGTACTTTAATTTTTATATCGACTACGTTGCTGGCAGGGACTGTTACCGCTTTTTGCGGCCCGGTGGGTTTTCTCGGACTTGCAGTTCCCCATGTTGCCCGGTTGTTGTTCAACAATGCGGATCACCGCGTTTTGTTGCCCGGTTCGGTTTTATTAGGCATCGTCAGTATGCTTTTGTGCGATATTGTTGCAAAGAATTTAGTTCTTCCCATTAATTGTATTACCGCCCTGTTGGGGATTCCGGTAATTATATGGGTTATCTGTAAAAATCTCCGGTTGGTATGATACGACTCGATTCTTTGACATTAGGTTATGGGCAGGGAGTTTTGTTAGACAAGGTGTCTGCCGATCTGAACGGGGGCGGGCTGATTGCCTTGCTGGGCCGTAATGGTAGCGGTAAGAGCACTTTACTGCGCACTATTGCCGGTTTGGGTAAAATTAAGGGAGGAAATATTCTGATCGATGGGAAAGTCCTTGCCTGCCTGAAGCCCGACGAGTTAGCCCGTACGGTTAGTTTTGTCACTACGGAGAAAATCCGTATCCCGAATTTAAAATGCCGGGATATTGTGGCGCTTGGCCGTGCTCCCTATACGAACTGGATCGGACGGTTGCAGGCGCGGGATGAGGAGATTGTCGACGAAGCGCTGGAGTTATTGGGGATGTCGGAGTATGCCGACAGGACGATGGATCAAATGTCGGACGGTGAATGCCAGCGTATTATGATTGCCCGTGCTTTGGCGCAGGATACTCCCGTTATTTTACTCGACGAGCCGACTTCTTTTCTCGACCTTCCGAACCGCTATGAATTGGGGATTCTGTTGCGTGACCTGGCACATCGGCAAAACAAATGTGTGTTTTTTTCTACGCACGAGCTTGATATTGCATTGACCTTGTGCGATTCGATAGCATTGATCGACCAGCCGAAATTGTATTATTTGCCTACCCGGCAGATGATCGATAGTGGCCATATCGAGCGGCTGTTCCGGAATGAAACGGTGACTTTCGATGCCCGGGAACTACGGGTGGTTGTCCGTTGATCAGCGGTCGAACCCTTCACGGGATAGTATGCCTTGAGTATAATAGTGTTTCACTTCCTGCATGTCGGTGACAAGATCCGCCCGGTCTATCAATTCCTGAGGAGCATAGCGTCCGGTGATGACGATTTCTATGTGCGGGGCCCGGTGGGACAGGGCTTGCAGAACCTCCTCCAGACCCAGTAGCTGAAAATGAAGTGCAATATTCAGTTCATCCAATATCACCAGATCGTAATTTCCCGAAGCCATTTTTTCAGCGCACATCCGCAGTCCTTCCCGTGCGAGGCGGGCATCTTCTGCTGACGGTTCCCGGCCAATGAAACAGCCGCTTCCGAATTGCCGGATTTCAAGTTTGTCGAATAGGGTTTCTATACGGGTTTCGTTATATTTCATACTTTTCACGAATTGTCCGATAAATACCTGTTTCCCGGCACACAACGCGCGGATAGCCAATCCGAATGCTGCGGTTGTTTTTCCTTTTCCCGTTCCGGTGTATATTTGAATGTAACCTGTTTCTTTCATGTTTTAATTGTATCGATACCCGGATTTAAAACTAATGTTTTCACCTGAAAGTTAGGCCGTAAAAAGCCGAATTATAGGCTGAATAGCTTTTTTAATCCGGTTTCGTTTAATAAATGGGTGGTTTGAAAACGCCCCTTGTAGAAAACAGCCCAATTGTTGAATACTCCGGGAATTTGTTTCGCTTTTTCAAGGGTATCGATTTCAATCAACCGGAGGGGGATGCCGTTATTTTCGCAATAGTTATAGATTTGTCCGATGCAATTGGGGATGTAGGGGCATTGTACGGTGTAGTATATTGTTAATTCTTTCTCTTCGATGGCCTGTCGTTTGGCATTTGCGTTGAAATTCGGTTTTGTCCCGTCGAAGGATAGGGCTAATAATTCATAATCTTCTCCGGCTGTGTCTGCCACCTGGAATCCCTGTTTTAGCATAAATTTTTTATCGGCCAGGAATGGTTTTTTCTTTTGGGAGCTGATGAGGCAGACACCTGCCCTGCCCTGTTTGCGGGCGTCCGCTATGCACGAGTCTAAGAGGGCTTTCCCGTATCCTTGCCCTTTATAGCTACCGGATACCCACAGGCAATAGATGTAAATGTAATTGTCACCTGTCACCGGAGTCCAGGCTTTATCCAAAGGAGCATATTCGATGAACACTTTTCCCTGCGCGTCGAGTTTGCGGAATACGTGTCCTTCGGGAATCCGGTCGGCCAGCCATCGGCGTTTGTCGTTTACTCCTGTCTGGTGTTTTTTATCGGCAATCGCACAGCAAAGATGTTCTTTTTCAATATTTTCCTGGGTCAGGGTAATCATTTTTGTGTCCATGGGTCAGATTGTTTTATTGTATTTAGAAAAAATAATTTTGTGTTTTGCGATATGCTCTAAACCGGACAAGCGGGTATTGGCAAAAAGCGGAAATATCAGGTGTCTTTGAACAGGCGGAGCAGGTGGTTGCGGTCGTTTATCTGAAAATGATTTTTCCGCGAGGTAATCATGCCGGTTTCCGCTATTTGTCCTAACACGCGCGAAAGGGCCGGACGGCTTACACCGAAGAGATCGGCAAGTTCCTGGTGGGTGTGGGGAATATCGAAAATCAGGCTGTTGTTTCGTTGTGCCTGTTCGAGCAGGTATCCGGCCAGTTTGCTTTTTATTGTTCCGAAACGGAGCATCCGCACCCGGTCGGACAGAAATTTGCTACGGTCGGACATGCTTTGCATAAAGTTGTGTAGCACTTTTATTTCTGTTTGGAGCATCCGGGTAAAGTCATTTCTATGTATAGATATAATTTCCGTGTCGGTAACCGCGATCACATCGACCGGGAGCGTATTGTCTGTGGCATAAAGAATGGCCGGAGCTACGGAACGCGGGGAGGCTATTTCTTCTATCACGATATGGTCGCCTGCAAAGTTTATCATTTCTCCCCGGACAATCCCCTCGTCTACGATCAGTAATGAGCGGTATTTGTCGCCCTGAAAAGCGATTGTTTCTCCTGTTTTATAGAACTTACTGTGGAATTTTCCATTTAGCAGCAGGTTTATTTCTTCCGGGGGCAATCCCTGGAATATAGGGCATTTGTATATTCCTTCCATGCGTTTTCAGATGATCGGGTTGTTATCACTTTGTGTTTCAGCTTTATCTGCGGTCCGGATATTTTGTTCCGGCATCACTGATAAAATAGGACTGTTTGTAACAGATGTTACAAATATAACGTAATCTATGGACTTATTTTTGCCTAAAAAACAGATATTTAATGAAACGTACTGTAATAAAAATCAATGAAGAACTTTGTAATGGCTGCGGGGCATGTATAAAAGGATGCCACGAAGGTGCTTTACAGTTGATTAAAGGCAAAGCGGTAATGGTGAGCGATCTTTATTGTGACGGGCTTGGGGCTTGTATCGGTGAATGCCCGGTGGGGGCGATCGAGTTTGAAGAGCGGGAGGCCGAGCCTTATAACGAGGAAGCTGTCATGGAACGTTTAGTCCCCAAAGGGAAAGAGGCTATACGGGCTCATTTGAATCATTTGAAGGAACATGGGGAAACTGCATTTTTCCAGCAGGGGATCGATTATTTGAAACGGCATGGCGTGGAGGTAGACCTCCAGCCCAAACAACCGTTGGCATGCGGATGTCCGGGGACTATGTCCCGGAGTTTCGAGCCTGTTGCCGTGTCGGGGGCTTCGTTTCAACCTTCCCAGCTCAGACAGTTTCCGGTGCAGATGCATCTGCTGAATCCGCAGGCCGGATTTTTGCAGGGGGCAGATTTGTTACTGGCGGCGGATTGTACGGCTTTTGCAAGCGGTGAATTCCATAGTCGTTTTTTGAAAGGAAAAATTTTGGCGATAGCCTGTCCGAAACTCGATGCCCGTACGGAAGTATATGTCGATAAATTGGTACAAATGATCGATCAGGCTAAGATCAATACATTGACCGTGCTTATTATGGAAGTTCCTTGTTGTGGCGGCTTGCTGAGAATAGCGCAAATGGCGCGTGAAAAGGCTATGAGGAATATTCCTTTGAAAGCCGTTGTGCTCACCGTTCAGGGAGAAGTGAAGAGCGAGGAATGGATTTAATTAATCAATAAAACCAAATGCTATGAACATGTTTTGTTTTCAGTGCCAGGAAACGGCACAAGGGAAAGGTTGCACCGTAAGGGGTGTTTGTGGAAAGGAACCGCAAACCGCAGCTTTAATGGATTTACTGCTTTATGTTGTGAGAGGGGTTGCCCTGGTCAATCGTTCTTTGCGGGAAAAGGGGGATGCCGATACGGAGGCAAGCCGTTTTATTTTGGATGCCTTGTTTTGTACGATTACGAATGCCAATTTCGATGATGAGGCAATTTCCGGACGTATCGAGCGTATGTTGGCTGTAAAAAATCGATTGATCGGCACGGCTAAGAAACGGGGAATCTCTTTACCGGAAATGCCGGAGGTCAATTATTCGGTGAAACGCGACGATTATATTACCGAGGCGGCTAAAGCCGGAGTATTGACTGAGGTGAACGAAGATTTACGTTCCCTGAAACAGCTGGCTATTTATGGTGTGAAAGGAGCTGCTGCCTATACGGAACATGCGCTGAATTTAGGTTTTGAGGAACAGGAGGTTTATGAGATGATCGAAAATGCCCTGGCTGAAGTTTCGCGTGAGGATATTTCGGCAGAGGAATTGACATCTTTGGTGTTGAATGTTGGGGAATGCGGGGTAAAGGCAATGGCTCTTTTGGATAAGGCCAATACTTCCACCTACGGTCATCCGGAAATAACGAAAGTGAATATCGGAGTGGGGACGCGTCCGGGTATTTTGGTCAGCGGGCATGATCTTAAGGATTTTGAAGAGTTGCTCGAGCAAACAGAAGGGCAGGGGGTTGATATTTATACCCATAGCGAGATGTTGCCGGCACATTATTATCCTGCTTTTAAGAAATATAAGCACTTTGTGGGGAATTACGGGAATTCCTGGTGGCGTCAGCGGGATGAATTCGAGACCTTTAACGGTGTTTTCCTGTTTACTACGAATTGTATCGTTCCGCCTTCTAAGCAAGCCACTTATACTGACCGTATTTATACCACTGGTTCGGCAGGCTTGCCCGGAGCAAAACACATCCCTGATCGTCCGGAAGGAGGGAAAAAAGATTTTTCAGCATTGATTGCGCATGCGAAGCGTTGCCAGCCGCCTAAAGAGATCGAACATGGAGAGATCATCGGAGGATTTGCCCATCATCAGGTGCTGGCTTTGGCCGATAAGGTGGTCGATGCTGTAAAATCGGGAGCTGTCAAGGGTTTTGTGGTCATGGCCGGTTGTGACGGACGTATGAAATCACGGGAATATTATACCGATTTTGCATCGGCATTACCAAAGGACCGTATTATTCTCACTGCAGGTTGTGCAAAATATCGGTATAATAAATTGGCATTGGGAGATATTGGGGGTATTCCCCGGGTGTTGGATGCCGGGCAGTGTAACGACAGTTATTCTTTGGTTGTGATTGCCCTTGCCCTCCGGGATGCTTTCGGGTTGAAGGATGTGAATGAGCTTCCCATTGTTTATAACATTGCCTGGTATGAACAGAAGGCCGTGATCGTGCTTTTGTCTTTATTAAGCCTGGGCGTGAAAAATATTCACCTTGGCCCGACACTTCCGGCGTTTCTTTCTCCGAATGTTGCAAAGGTTTTGGTTGAAAAATTCGGAATAGGAGGGATTTCTACGGTTGATATTGATATGAAAAATTGGATAACAGCATAATTGTTTCCATCTTAGAGCCGCTTTTACGAAAGCGGCTTTTTAATTTTATGATAAAGATATGAGAGAAATCAGGCGTAAAGATAGAGTTTTAAACGAGTTGCGGGCAAAAGAATTGCTGGCGGAAGGTGAATTCGGTTTTCTGGCTATGGTCAATGCCGACGGCGGCGGTTACGGTGTGCCGCTGAGTTATGCTGTGGAAGAAGGGGTTATTTATTTTCATTGCGCTCCGGAAGGGCATAAATTGGATAATCTGGCTGTGGATAACCGGGTAACTTTTACTGTTGTCGGACCTACCAGGGTGATTCCCGGACAATTTACTACGGCTTACGAATGTGCGATGGTGTTTGGCCGGATAGAAAGGGCTTTACCAGAGGCAGAACGTTTGCGGGCTTTGCGTCTGCTGGTTACAAAATACAGTGCCGGATGGGAGGAGGTGGCCGAAAAATATATAAAGGGTTCGTTTACCCGTACGGAAATTTTGAAGCTGCACATGGAGCATATCAGTGCTAAGACGAAAAAGGATCCGGGATATTGAGGGAAAGATCTTTATTTGCGTTATGCGGATAGGAGAATGAATGATGTAACAAATAATTTGTATGTCTTTTGTTTCATATTGACATGTAGAATGTTAAGAATAGCTTTCTGAAAATTTTAATGAGAAAAGGAACAAATCCGTTGTTTTTCCGTTTAGGCGAGAAAGAGTAATTCGGATTTGAAATTAAAATTTTAAAGATGGCTAATAAAGTTTTAAAGCATGTTTCGACTTGGCAGTTGGCATTAATGACTGCTGCTGCGGTTATCAGTTTGCGAGGGTTGCCCATGATGGCACAGGAAGAATTGACCATGTTCTTCTATATTTCTTTCGCAACTTTTTTGTTTTTAATTCCAGCTGCTTTGGTAGGAGCCGAGTTAGGGAGTGCTTTTGCAGATAAAGGAGGCGGGGTTTATACCTGGGTGAAGGAAGCATTCAATCAGAGGATGGGGTTTGCTGCTATTTTCCTGCAATGGATTCAGAATGTGGTTTGGTATCCCACTGTGCTGGGATTTGCTGCGGCTTCCATCGCTTATATGATCGGAATCCCCGGATTAGCTCAGAACGGAGTGTTTGTGGGAATATTTTCCATTGTCGTATATTGGTTTGCCACCTGGCTGACTTTGAAAGGCACTTCTATTGTTTCCAAAATAACCAGCCAGGGATTCTTGTTAGGTACGGTTTTGCCGGGAGTGGTTGTTATCGTTGTGGCTATTATATGGATTGTCGGCAAAAATCCGGTAGCCTTCGAACATATTCCGGCCTCTGTGGGGGAGATTGTGAAAGTTATGCCGGATCATGTGCATCCCCGCCTTTTTCCGCATATTAGCGGAATGAGCGATGTGGCTTTTTTGGCGGGAATCCTGCTGCTGTTTGCCGGAGTCGAGGTGCATGCTGTTCATGCCCAGGAAATGAATAATCCTCAGAAGCAATTTCCGGCAGCCATGTTTTTGGCGGCTTTGATCTCGTTCGGATTGTTTACGCTGGGGTCTTTGGCCGTGGCTATTATCACTCCTTATGACCAAATTAATTTGCAGGACGGGTTATTGGTGACTTTCCGGGAGGTGTTCCGCCATTATCATGTGGAATGGCTTACGAATGTCATGGGGTTGTTGGTTGCTTTCGGGGCATTGGCCGGAGTGATGTCCTGGATTTCCGGTCCCAGCCGGGGACTACTTTGGACTGCGCGCGACGGGCAGTTACCCGATTTTATGAAGAAAACCAATAAGAATGGGATTCAGATCAATATCTTGATTATTCAGGGGTGTATTGTTTCTGTGTTGTCGTCGCTTTATATGGTGATGGACGATGTCAGTGTAGCTTTCTTTTTGCTTAGTGCGCTGACCATCGGATTATATCTCCTGATGTATATGATGATGTATGTTTCAGGGATTAAATTGCGGTACACACAGCCCGATTTGCCGAGAAGCTACCGCGTTCCGGGGGGAAATACGGGAATGTGGCTGGTGGCCGGTATCGGTTTCCTTGCCGTGCTTTTTTCTTTTGCGGTTACTTTCTTTCCACCCTCCCAGTTGCCGGTGGGAAGCCCCGCACTATATACAACGTTGGTTGTCATCGGGACGGTTGTCTTTTTTGCCGTGCCTTTTATTATTAGTTTTGCTATGGATAAACGAAAGCGAAAGCAAAGTTTACGATGAATCACAGAGCGGGTGACCTGGACAGGTGGCCCGTTTTTTGTATCGTTCCGGATGGAACGGCCATGGACATAAAACGCGTGTTGTGTGTGTTAGGTTTTGGAGAATGGGACAGGGGATAAGAATGGCCGGAATGGCTGTGTGGGTAAATGTCTGTAAAAAAATGGGAAAACAGCCTTTCTTGGGTTGATGTAGAGGTGTGTGCTTCTTCATGTGTGCCTTTAATGAATGGTATTAGTGTTTGGAGCAGGTATTTACTCCGGTAGGCCTGGAAGAAAAGCTGGTGAGGATTTGGCTGTTTTCCCGAAATTTCAATATTTTTAATGTTATGACCTTTTATTCCCCCTTGCCGGGTGGAAACCGTATCAACCTGAAACAGTGTGTTTCTGCATCTGGAGGGTGTGTGCGGGCGTTCCCCCGATTCATTTATAAAGAAACGAAAAAGTGACAGGAAACCCAGGCAGGCTATTTCTGCCGGAAGAAAATAGGACTACAAGGCCTCCTGTCATTTCTGTTTGCCTGAAAAATATAAGGAGAAAAGTCCCGGACAGTTTACTGTGAATTGTGGTGAAGTAAATGCGCGGACTTTCTCCCACTTCTCCAACACAGGTTTCTCACGACCTATACAAGACACAGTGGGTAAGCCCGCGCTTGTCCATATATTGTGTTATATACGACCATTTTGCGCGAGCGTTACTACACCTTCCCTGTCTTGTATGAATATTGTGAGAATTTGTGTTGGCAGGGAAAGCAAAACGCTACGGTAAATAAAAGAACTCAGGCAGCTACCTGCCTATTTATAGCCCAAAGTAAACTAAAATTTTTTTCATTCGCAACTTATTTTCTTTCTCTGTAAGGAAGCGGATTTACTTGAAAATCGGAAGAAAAGAGTTTACAGAAGAAAAAATTATGAAATAAGGGGAAGCGAAGTGCCGTTTTGTGCAGGTGAATGGGAAGATTGTTTCTAAAAATATGTGATTTATGACGTTGTAATCCATTCATAATGAATAGATATACGATTTATTTATAGGTATATAAAATCATTCGATCAAAAATATTGTTTATATCGATAAAATTGATATATTTTTGTAAGGCAAATAAGAAATATCAATAATCATTTAAATATAAAACAATGGAACCAATTATCAATTCTCAATTACCTGAATTCAGTGTTCAGGCTTTTCAAAACGGATCTTTTAAGACGGTAACCGATCAGGATGTGAAAGGAAAATGGGCAATCTTCTTTTTCTATCCCGCCGATTTCACCTTTGTATGTCCTACCGAATTGGTGGATATGGCAGAGAAATATGAGCAATTCCAGTCTATGGGTGTGGAAATTTATTCGGTAAGCACCGATTCTCATTTTGTGCATAAGGCGTGGCATGATGCTTCTGAAAGTATTCGTAAAATTAAATATCCGATGCTTGCCGACCCGACAGGGGCACTGAGCCGTGCTTTCGGTGTTTTAATTGAAAAAGAGGGAATGGCTTTCCGGGGAACTTTCCTGATCAATCCGGAAGGACAGATCAAAATTGCCGAGATTCACGATAACGGAATCGGCCGTAATGCGGACGAGTTGTTGAGAAAGGTGGAAGCAGCACAGTTTGTGGCTACTCACGACGGGGAGGTATGTCCGGCAAAATGGAAGAAGGGTGAGGCTACTTTAAAGCCGAGCATTGATCTGGTCGGTAAAATCTGATCGTATAAAAACGCCGGCAATTTTGTCGGCGTTTTGTTTATCAAGTGATTATCTTATATACTATTGAATATGTTAGAAGCAGTATTAAAAGAACAGTTACGGGGAATTTTTGCGGGGCTGGAGTCGGAATATGTTTTGAATATCCGGGTGTCTTCGGAACATGAGAGCCGTGGTGAGCTATTGGGATTGTTAGAGGGGGTTGCCGAATGCTCGGAACGGATTTCTTGCCGCATTTCAGAGGGGGAGGGGTTAGAATTTACCATACAAAAGGATGGACAGGAAACCGGAATCAAATTCCGCGCCGTTCCCAACGGACATGAATTTTCTTCTTTGTTGCTGGCCATCCTGAACTGTGACGGTAAAGGTAAAAATATACCGGACGAGGCCATCCGGAACCGAATCAAGGGATTGAAGGGGAATATCGGGCTAAAAACTTATGTTTCCCTCACTTGTACGAATTGTCCGGATGTGGTGCAGGCTTTGAATGCGATGGTGGTGCTGAATGGTAAAATTCATCATGAAGTGATAGACGGTGCGATAAATCAGGAAGAAGCCGAAAGGATGAAGATTCAGGGAGTTCCGTCGGTGTTTGCCGATGGGGAGTTGATTCATGTGGGGCGCGGTGATTTGGGTGAGTTGCTTGGAAAATTGGAAACATTGTATGGAACGAAGACGCAGGAGGGTGAGCCGGAGGTGAAATCTTATGATGTGATTGTTGCCGGGGGGGGACCCGCCGGGGCTTCCGCAGCGATTTATTCTGCCCGTAAAGGATTGAAAGTGGCTGTGGTGGCGGAGTGCATCGGGGGACAGGTGAAAGAGACGGTGGGTATTGAAAACGTGATTTCTGTACCGGAAACCACGGGAGAACGTTTGGCAAACGATTTGCGGTTGCACATGCAGCGTTATCCGATCGACCTTTTAGAGCACCGGAAAATAGAGCAGGTGGAAGTTTCCGGGAAAAATAAGGTGTTGACGGTGACCGGGGGAGAGAAATTTACGGCTCCTGCATTGATTGTGGCCACCGGAGCAAGCTGGCGGCGGTTGAATGTGCCGGGAGAGTCCGGGCATATTGGAAAGGGAGTGGCTTTTTGCCCGCACTGTGACGGGCCTTTTTATAAAGGGAAGCATGTTGCTGTTGTCGGGGGAGGTAATTCCGGGATCGAGGCAGCCATTGACCTTGCCGGAATTTGTTCGAAGGTGACGGTTTTGGAGTTTTTGGATGAATTGAAAGCCGATCGGGTGTTACAGGATAAGGTAAGGCAATTGCCTAACGTGGAAATATTCCTTCATTCCCAGACGATGGAGGTGTTGGGGGATGGTAGCCGGGTGACCGGATTAAAGGTGAAAGACCGGAAAACGGAATCGGAACGGATTGTTGCGCTGGACGGCGTGTTTGTACAGATCGGCCTGGCTGCTAATAGCGGTGTTTTCCAGGGGATTGTCGATACGAATCGTCCGGGGGAGATTGTGATCGATACTCATTGCCGTACGAATGTACCGGGGATTTATGCTGCGGGTGATGTTTCTAATGTGCCTTATAAGCAGATTATTATTTCAATGGGCGAGGGGGCGAAAGCCGCTCTTTCCGCTTTCGAAGACCGGATCAGGGGAGTGCTCGATTGATGGCATCGTTGTCCTGTTTTGGAAAGTAGTCCGGTATTTGTATTTTTGCCGGACTATAATTTTTTATCGAAGAAGCATGAAGCAGTATATAGAAACTCCACGATTGATTTTGCGCGACTGGAAAGAGGAGGATGTGGAGCTTTTTGCCCGGATCAATTCGGACGAACAGGTTATGGAATATTTTTTGAAAAGGCTGGATGAAAAGGAAACACTGGCTTTTTATCGACGTATTGTGGATGAATTTGCCGACTGCGGTTTTGGATTGTATGCGGTGGAGGATAAGGCGGATGGGACTTTTATCGGTTATGTCGGGTTCCATCATTTCAATTTTGATGCTGATTTTGCTCCCGGGCTGGAAATCGGCTGGCGGCTGAGAAAGGAAAGCTGGGGAAAAGGGTTGGCTACGGAGGCTGCTTTGGCTTGCCTGGAATATGGAAGGGATATATTGGGATTGCAAGAAGTGTATTCTTTTACTTCATTACCGAATAAGCGGTCGGAGCGGGTGATGCAGAAAATCGGTATGTCGTTTGTCCGTGAGTTCGGGCATCCTTTGGTCGATCCGGCTCATGCTTTATATAAGCATGTTTTGTATAAGAAACAGTTTTAGTGTTATCGGATATTTTGTGTGAAAAAGGATATTAGGTGTTTATCATTTTCAAAAAAATACCTCCAAAAGCGAAATGCAATGCTTTTGGAGGTATTTTGTTTCCGGAAAGACTTTTAAAAGATCGTTCCGAATGTTGCGCCGGAATTATTCCAGGGATGTTTCCCCTTTTATCGTGCCCGGAGTGGTTTTATGCAAATCGAATATAACCACTTCGTTTGCTCCGGGTTTGAGCCATACTCCGGGACAATACAACCGGAATTGCGGCCCTACGTTCCAGAAACGTCCTAAATTATGTCCGTTTACATAGAGAATGCCTTTTTCAAAGTTTTGCATGTCTATGTAACAATCGCCGGGTTTGTCTATTTGCAGGGTGGTTTTAAAGAATGTTCCGGGACGGTCTGTGCTGCTTGCCTTTAGTCCGGTTACATATTCGGGTGTCATCGGGAGATTGAAAACTTCCCAATTCATCAGGGTCATGCCGTTTAATAAAACCCGGTCGGTAATACCTTTGCGGTCGATCATCTGGGCGGCGAAGTTGATGTGTCCCATGTTTTCGACTAAGATTTCGAGAACCGGGTTTTCTACGTCGGAAGCCGGAATTTCGATGGTATTTTGTTTTAATGTCCTGTCGAGAGAGCCGATGTATTTGCCATTGAGAAATACCGTGGCATAGTCGTTGAGGTTATAGATGGTAAGCTGTCCTTTTTTGTGGCCAATCAGTTTGGTGCGGTAAAGGATCAGACCTTCGTATTGTCCCAGCATCTCCATCGGTACGGGTTGCACCATGTGTTTTGCTGCGGGCAGGTTGTCCCAGATCGAAGCAAACGGAGTGGCCTGTGTTGCCGGGAAAGTAATGACCGGCATCGGGGCTTCCGGAATCTTCGGTAATTTCTTTTTGCTGTATTTCTGAGCCAATTCCCTCAGCGCCATGTATTTCGGGGTAGCTTGTCCCATTTCGTTGATCGGAGCATCGTAATCGTAGCTGGTTACGTCCGGTTGGTAAATGCCCTCTTTCGGAGAATTTGCTCCTGCCCAGAATCCGAAGTTCGTGCCCCCGTGGATAACGTAGTAATTGAACGATTTCTTGTTATCCATCAGCCATTTCACTTTACTGACAATGCTTTCCACAGAAGGACGCTGCCATTTTTCACGCCAGTGGGTGAGCCATCCCGGATAGAGTTCCGAGCAAAATACGCTGGCATCGGGATGCACTTTCAGGGCTTCGTCGAATTCGGCTTGTGAAGATGCGGGATCGAGCCCGATCGCCACGCCGGGCAGGCTTCCGGCTTCCAGCATATAGGGGGTTGCCCCGTCTGCCGTATAGAAAGGCACTTCAATGCCTTTATCGCGCCAGAGGTCATGCAGCCATTTCATATAGACACGGTCGTTTCCATAACTGCCATATTCGTTTTCTACCTGTACCATGATGATCGGCCCCCCTTGGGTGATCTGATATTTCCGGATAAGCGGAGCGAGGGCAGAACAATACCGTTCCACTGCCGCTGTGTAGCGGGGATCCATACAACGGATTTTAATGTCCGGAATGGAAAGCAGATAAGCCGGAAGACCGCCGAAATCCCATTCTCCGCATACGTAAGGACCGGGACGGAACAGCAGGTACATACCTTCTTCCTGCACGATTTGGATAAGTTTTTCAAGATTTTTATTTCCGGTTTGAAAGTCGAATTTTCCCGGTTCGCTTTCGTGGTAGTTCCACATGATGTAGCATGCCACCGTATTACAGCCCATTGCTTTAATCATTTGTATACGGTGTTTCCAGTATTCTACCGGGATCCGGGAAGGGTGAATTTCGCCGGAAACAATCTGGAAAGGTTTGTCATCCAGCCAGAATTGGTTTTCCCCTAACCGGAAGGTGTGGGGTTTCTGTTGGGCGGAACTTGCTGCAAAGGAAGTGCCCAATAGGGTTAAAAATGTGAGAATTAAGATTGCTATTTTCATCGTATTTGTATTTAATAGTTACAAAGAAAATAAAAAAAAGTAAGAGAAAGAGTTTTTAGAAAAGAAGTTGTATGAAAATATGCAGGAGATTTTACGGATAGAAAACAACCGGGCGTTCCGGTGGCGGGAGGGCCGGGGGACACTTGGGAGAGACGGAATTTAAAAGGAAATTTACTTCGGGATTCTATTTTGCGGTGTTTTAAAATAAATTCTATCTTTGTAAAAATGAAAGGCTATGACAGAGATTCAAAATTTTGCAGTGCTGATTGATGCTGATAATGTGGCATCCTCTAATATAAAAGGGATTCTCGAAGAAATTACGAAAAGCGGTAATCCGACGATTAAACGGATTTACGGTGATTTTACCAGTTCACAACTGAATAGCTGGAAGGCTGTTTTGCTGGAGAACGCGATCACTCCCATTCAGCAGTATGCTTATACCACCGGGAAAAATTCTACCGATTCGGCTTTGATTATCGATGCCATGGATATTTTGCATAAAGAGAAAGTGGACGGTTTCTGCATTGTGTCGAGCGATAGCGATTTCACCAGGCTGGCTACCCGGTTGAGGGAATCCGGCAAGATGGTGATCGGGATCGGCGAGAGAAAAACTCCCCAGCCTTTTATTGTGGCGTGTGATAAGTTTGTATATATAGAAATCCTTAACCATCCGTTGACCGAGGCGGATGCTTCGGAGGTGAAGAAAAATGTGGATGTGGTGGATAAGGGGCTGATTTCCATGCTGACCCTTACGATAAATGACCTGGCCGACGAAAATGGCTGGGCGTATCTGGGAGAAGTGGGCAGTCACCTGATGCGGCGAAAACCGGACTTCGATCCCCGTAATTATGGTTTCGATAAATTGACTCCGCTGGTCAAGTCTTTAGGAGATTTTTTTGAAATAGACGAGCGTTCGGTTGACGGGAAAACGATCAAACATATCTATGTGCGAAAGAAAATAAACGCTCCTGTGCGCAAACGGAAGAATTTGAAATGAAATTGTACCGGTTTTTACTATTTTTTTTATTTGTGGCAATGTCTCTGTCTGTGCGGGCAGAGGTGGAAAATTTCTTTTTTACCGATCTGGATGTAAAAGACGGGTTGTCACAGCAAACCGTGACGACGGTTTTTCAGGATTCCGACGGCTATATGTGGTTTGGCACCCGTAGCGGCTTGAATCGTTATGACGGTTACGGTTTTATGGTTTACCGGAAAGATTACGATAATGTACATTCTTTGTCCGGTAATCATATTATGGATGCGATTCAGGACAATTCCCGCGATATATGGGTGGGAACTCAGCAGGGATTGAGCCGTATCTGCTATGAAACGGAGGAAATATATCGGTATAGTCTGGGAGATAATGGGGTGGACGACTCTTATGTGAACACGTTATGGTGCACGGATAGCAATCAATTATTGGTATTTACCCGGGGAGATGCTTACATTTACGACCGGGAGCAGGATACTTTTCGTTTGTTTCAGCTGGAAACTTCGGAAAGGTTGAGGAATGTGACTTCGGTGACCGGGGATCAGGCGGGGAATATTTATTTCGGTACTTCTACGAACGGGATTTTTATCTGCGACCGGGAATTTCGCCTGACGCAAAGGCTTAAGTATAGTTCTGCTGACCCCGATGCTTTTCCGAACGGTTATGTGTCTTTTCTGGCGCTGACTTCCGACGGGATCTTGTGGATCGTGACGGAAGATAAGGTGTTGAGCTATTATAATTCGAAGGAAAATAAGACAGTCCGCCTGGACCATATTAAAAATGTACGGCAGGTGGTGGAATGGGACGAAGATCATTTGCTGGCGGGTACGTTCCACGGCTTGACTTTGTTGGATAAGCGGACATTGGAGAGTATGCCGATCAGTATGAATATCGGTGAACAGGGAGGTTTGAGCCATTATTCGGTGTTGTGCCTGTATAAAGACAGGCAGCAGAATTTGTGGGTGGGAACTTATTCAGGCGGCGTGAATTATTACAATCGGCATAATTACCGCTTTAATTATGTGGCAACGCAGGAGTTTTCCGGGGTGATCGGCATGGCTGCCGAAGATGAGGAAGGCACGGTGTGGTTTGCTACGGAAGGAAGGGGATTGTTGTCGTATAATCCGGAAACCCACGAGCAACACAATTATTTGGTGCATGATCCGGCCGATAAGGCGTATAACCGGAATATCATCAAATCGGTTATGAGAAACGGTAATTCCATTTTTTGTGCCACTCACGGCGGTGAAGTGTATGAGTTTTCGATCAAAACCAAGACTTTTCGTTTGCTGTACGATTTTAAATACAACGATATTTATACCTTATATATCGATTCTGTGGGACGGTTGTGGATGCCTACAAATACGGCTTCGGGACTGGTGGTTGTGCAGGGGGATAAGAGGTTTAGAGGGCTGAATGCCAAGAATCAGTTTCCCTATATCGGTTCTATTTCGACGATTCTGGAGCTTACAAAAGACCGTTTTTTACTGGGATCGGTGCAAAGAGGGGTGTTTATCGTGAATCTGGAAGGTGAGAATATCCGGGAGATTTCTGAGGTCGATTTCGGGCTGGAAGATCCCAATGTGTGGGTCACTTCGATGTTCCGGGATGAACGGGGGGATATTTGGGTGGCAACAAACGGTGCGGGGCTTTTTTGTTTCGACCGGAATATGAAACTGAAAAAACGGTATTATAAGGGAAACGGGTTACTGGATGAACGGGTGTATAGCATTATGGGTAAAAAGGACGAACTTTGGTTAATGACGTCCCGGGAACTCTATCTGCTGAATCCGGAAACGGACGAGTTACACCGTTTCTATTCGAAGAACGGTATAATCCCGGAGGAATTTAGTTTGTCGGCGGGGTTGTTGACCCGGGACGGTAAATTATACCTTTCCGGTACGAAAGGTTTTTTGACTTTCGACCCGACTTTGCTGACGATGAATATGGAGAAGCCTCCGGTATTGCTAACCAAGTTGAGCCTGAATAACGAGGTGGTGAAGCCGGGTGGGAAGCAATCTTTGTTGAGCAAGAAATTGCAATTAGAGAAAAAATTGGTGTTGAAGCACAATCAAACGAATCTGACGATCGGCTACACGGCTTTGAATTATATTTATCCGGAGCAGAACCAATATGCTTATAGAATGAGCGGTGTGGACGATCGGTGGAATTATGTGGGGAATCGGCGGGAAGCTTTTTACAGTAATTTAAAGCCGGGCGAGTATACGTTTCGGGTTATGGCTTCGAATAATGACGGCGTGTGGAATGAAACCGGAACAACCTTGCAGATTGTGGTGTTGCCCCCGCTTTGGCTGCGTTGGTGGGCGTGGCTGATTTATATATCGCTGGTGGCTTTTGTGGTCTATCAGATTGTGGCTTACCGTCACCGGAAGCATGAATTGGAACGCTCGTTAAGGTTGAAGCAACTGGAGCAGGAGAAACTGGAAGAGTTAAGCCAGGAGCGTACCTGTTTTTTCACGCATGTGACGCATGAGTTCCGTACTCCTCTCACTTTGATCATTAATCCGTTGGACGAGTTGTTGCAAAAATATGTGCATATTGCGGGGGTAAAGGATTCCCTGTTGTTGATCCGGCGGAATGCACAACGTTTGTTGTCGCTGGTGAACAGCCTGATGGATATTGAAAAACAGCAATCGGGTAAGGCGGCTTTGGTGCTGACGAATTTTGATTTTGCCAATTTTGTCCGGGAAGGTGCACATTCGTTTCAGTCGGTGGCAGAGAGCAGGTCAATTCACTTTAAAGTGGAAGTCGGCGCGGATTTCATTCCTGTGAGATACGACCGGGAACGGCTGGAACAGGTGTTTTTCAATTTGTTATCAAATGCTTTCAAGTTTACACCTGCCGACGGGGAGGTGAGGGTGAAGGTCGCTTTGCTGAGCGAAGCAGTGGCTGTTGATGAGGCGGAAGGGAGGGCTTTACCTGTGAATGCAGAAAAATGGTTGTATGTGGGGGTGGAAGATAACGGAATCGGTATCGATCCGGAGAAAGCCGATAAGATATTCGAGCCTTTCTATCAGTCGGGGGGAGATGTGCACGGACAAATTATGGGGAGTGGCATCGGCTTGAGTTTGTCGAAAGCAATTGTCGAGCAGCATGAAGGAATCATTTTCGCCCGCCCGTTGAAGCAGGGAACGGAAATGTGTGTGTTACTCCCTTATCGCAATGCTCCCGGTCTTTTGGGTGAGGAGAATTATGTGCTTGAAGAAGAAAAGGAAACGGAGCCCGCCAACCGAAAGAAATGTGGTGTGGCCGATACGCTGGAAACGGTGTTCCGTTCGGATTATAAGGTGCTGCTTGTTGAAGATAATGCGGAAGTTCTGGAGTATTTGCAAAAACAGCTGTCGGGAGAATACGTTATTCTGACCGCCAAGAACGGAAGGGAAGCTTTGGAACTGGCGAAACAGGAGTTGCCCGATATGGTGATCAGCGACGTGATGATGCCTGAAATGGATGGGGTGGAACTCTGTTCACGGATTAAGAAAGATATTCGCCTGTGCCATATTCCGGTGATCCTGCTGACGGCTAAGTCGATGACCTTGCATATCGAGGAAGGGTTTAGCGCCGGGGCGGACGATTATATAGCCAAACCTTTCAGTATTTCGTTGTTAAAGATCCGTATCCGTAATCTTTTTGCCAGCCGGGAACAGATGAAGGAGATTTTCAGTAAGAAATTTTCTTTGGAAAGTTTAGGGATTGAGGTGGAATCCGCCGATCAGACTTTTATGGATCGTTATGTGGAGATTGTAAGGAGGAATTTCACCAATCCCCAATTGGATGTGGATATGATTTGCCAGGAAATGGGCATGAGTCGTGCGAATTTTTATAAAAAGCTGAAAGTCATAACCGACCTTTCCCCGGCAGAAATGGTGAGGAATATCCGGCTTGAAAGTGCTGCCCGACTGTTACGTGAAACCAAACTGACTATTTCGGAGATTGCCATTCAGGTGGGTTTTAGCAGTAATTCATATTTCGGAAGCTGTTTTAAAACGCTTTATGGTATTTCTCCCAAAGAGTTTCAAAATACAAAAGAATAGAAGGCTGTGTGGATGCGGGAAAATGAAGAAAATATAGTATAGCAGGGCAGGAAGGAAAGCAGGGCTGGAGCGTTTATTCCCGGCCGAATCCGGATAAGGTAGAGAAGTTGTAAAATACTTTTTTACCTTTTTTTATTGACCGGATAGGGAAAAATGTGTGCGGAATAAGAAAAAATAGTTATTTTTAGGACGTGTACGGGCGTTTTTTGTACTCACAAATATCGGATACTTTTATTAGGGAGAAATATGTTTTTTCCTTTTCTCCGGATTTGTCGCGTGTTTTTAAAGGGGGATCGGATTATAAAAAATATCTCATTTTGTATCAGAATCATCCGAATTTGTTTTTCGGGATAGAATTTGTTGCGATCCTAAATAAATGATTAATATTTTTGAGCAATCGTTTGTACAAATTGAAAATAATAGGAATAGATTTATGAAAAAATGGATTGTATCTGCCTGCATTCTGGCAACCGGGTTTGTTGTGAATGCGCAGGATTTTAGTGCGGCTTTTAATAAAGCGGATGTTAAAAAAGTAATGCGGAGTGTTGCCGATTGGCAGATTGCCCATCAGCCTGAGGTGAAACATCAGCCACTGGGTTGGGAAAATGCGGCGATGTATATGGGAATGTTGGATTGGGCGGAATTGACCGAAAAGGAAGATAAGGACGGGAAGTATTATAAATTTTTATATTCAATCGGAAGTAAAGGAGGCTGGCAGCCTGCTAAGCGGATGTATCATGCCGATGATATTTGTGTTTCACAGGTTTATATCGATATGTATCGTCGGTATAACCGGAAAGAGATGCTGAATCCCACTTTTGCCCGTACGCAATGGGTGATAGCCAATCCGCCCGACGATAATATGAAACTGGATTATGGCACGGGAAAAGGTCTTGAAAAATGGACCTGGTGTGATGCTTTGTTTATGGCTCCTGCCGTGTACGTTAAGTTATATACTCTGACCGGAGATAAAAAATATATGAAGTTTGCCGATAAGGAGTTTAAAGACACTTATAATTATCTTTACGATAAGGACGAACATCTGTTTTTCCGGGATTGGCGTTATTTCACCCAAAAAGAGAAGAACGGGAAAAAGGTTTTCTGGGGACGTGGAAACGGCTGGGTGTTAGGTGGATTGAGCGAGATTTTGAAGGAACTTCCGGCCAAGGATAAATATCGTAAGTTTTATGAAAATCTATTTGTCGAACTTTCCAACAGTGTGCTGAAATGCCAGCAGGCCGACGGATACTGGCGTGCCAGTATGCTCGATCCGGAAAGTTATCCTTCGCCTGAAACCAGTTCCACCGGATTCATTGTATATGCTTTCGCTTATGGGGTGAATGCAGGGATACTTCCGGCTGAAAAGTTTATGCCGGCCATTGAAAAGGGATGGAAAGCTTTGGTGAGTGCCGTGGAAGACGATGGAAAGTTGGGATATGTGCAACCGATTGGCGCAGACCCGCGCCATGTTACCCGGGATATGACGGAAGTGTATGGTGTGGGAGCGTTTTTGCTTGCTGGAAACGAGATTTATAAAATGTCGAAATGAGAATAGCCGGTATTCTTTTTCTATTGCTGTTTTGTGGCGGAGTCGCGGCACAGGAAATCACTTTCGGAGAGAAAGAGTATGATTTTGGTGTGATCAGGGAGGACTCGGGAACGGTTTATCATGACTTCTACTTTATGAATACGGGTGATAAACCTTTACGTATTCAGTCGGTGGTGGTGAGCTGCGGGTGTACTTCTTCCGAATGGCCGAGAAATGAGGTGAAGCCCGGAGAGAAGGCTTGTATCCGGGTGAGCTACCATCCCCAGGGACGCGCAGAGAAAAAGTTTACCAAAGTGGCCGAGGTTTATACCAATTCGGTGAATTTCGGCACCCATCGCGGGGTGCATGATTTGTATGTGTCCGGTGAGGTGATAAAGGGAGAGAAGCACATACAGCCGGAATATCGGCTGGAAGTCGCCGGGAAGGAATTTCCGGGGAATACACGTATGGAAGGTGTATTTGCCGGAATATTGGGGAAGATGCAGGCGGAGTTGTTCCAGCGAATTCCTATTCACAGAAACGATTCCCTGACGATAAATTATGTGGCGGCCCTACAAAGGGGCGGGAGTTGGGCGGATATAGATTATTCCTGTTATTTCCGTACCAACTGGGAACCTGTGCGGCATTTGGGACGGGTGGAAGTTTTGGCTCGTTCTTATGTTGTTGCCGGAGGGAAGTTTTGCGGAAACGACACTTTGTTTGCCGCCATCCGGGATGCTTTGGCTTTTTGGGTGGAAGCCCATCCGAAGTGTCATAATTGGTGGTATAATCAGATTGCCGTGCCTCAGAATTTGGGAAATATTCTGGTGTTGATGGACCGGGGAAAGCAGGTGTTGCCGGAAGAATTGCAAAACCGTTTGTTCGGGATGATGGCCTGGCCTGATCCGCGCAAATGGACGGGAGCCAATAAACTGGATATTGCCCTCCATCATTTGCAGCGGGGATGCCTTTTACAAAACGATAGTATTGTAAGTGTTGCCGCCCAACAGATATTTTATCCGGTGCGGATTACGACTGCCGAGGGGATTCAACCCGATCTTTCTTACCACCAGCACGACAATCAGTTGTATATCGGTTCTTACGGGACGGTTTTTGCCGAAGGGGTGACACGGGTTGCCGATTGGCTTCAGGGAACTCCTTATGCGTTGCAGGGTGAACAGTTGCGTTTATTCAGCGAGTTTATCCGGAGCACTTATCTGAACGTGTTCCGGGGTGGATATATCGATTTTAGCGTAGTGGGACGGGGAATCAGCCGGGAGAACGCGCTGGACGGGCGTAGAACAGTGGATATGTTGAAAAAATTGGAGCGTTTGGATTCGATGTATGCCGGGGAGTATGCGGAAGCGATTGTCCGTTTTTCACAACCGGGGCATAGCGATTATTGCCGTAGTGATAGAACTGCCGTTTATTGGCGTTCCGATTACGCTTTGCATAACCGGAAAGGATTTGATTTTTCTGTGCGTACGGCATCAGTGCGTACCCGGAAAACGGAGAGCGGGAATGGGGAAAATCTTTGTGGTGGTTTTTTATCGGACGGAGCGACGTGTATCCGCCGTCACGGGGATGAATATTATAATATTTTTCCGGTATGGGACTGGAATAAAGTGCCGGGCGTGACGGCTCCCGAAGCCTCAACCGCGATTGCGACGAATTGGGGGGAGATGGGGAAGTCGGTTTTTTCCGGAGGAGTATCGGACGGGCAAAGCGGGGTAATGGCTTTTGTTTTGGATGACCGGGGAATTAAGGCGTCTAAATCGTGGTTTTTTTTCGAACATGAAGTGGTGTGCCTGGGAGCCGGGATTAATTCCGGAGCGGGGATGCGGGTGACCACTTGTCTGAATCAATGCCTGCTGAACGGTGAAGTGACGACAAGTGCCGGAAAACAGATTCCGTCGGAGAAGACGGATGGTCCCGGACAAGAAAGAAAACTGACCTGGGTATTACATGACAGTGTGCTTTATTATTTCCCGCAACCGACGGAGGTGTGTATTTATGCAGGGAAGCAAAGCGGCAATTGGAATCAGATTAATTATAATTATTCGGCAGAACGATTGGAAAAGGGAGTTTTTAAGTTGTGGTTCGATCATGGCAGCGGTGTGGAGGATGGAACTTATGCTTATATCGTGGCTCCCGGAATAACCGACCCCCAGGCTTACCGGGGAGGCGATGTGGAGATCGTGGTGAACCGGGCTGATCGGCAGGCTGTGTATAACCGTGCGGAAGATCAGTTGCAGGCTGTGTTTTATCAGGCCGGAGAGATAACCTATAAAGGTATGACATTGGCGGTGGAACATCCTTGTGCGATTCTGGTGAAGGGATGGTGCGGAGAAAAAACGGAAGTTTTGTTGACCGATCCTTCCCAAAAAGCGGATACGATAGGTTGGAAAATCCGGGGAAACGGCAGGGATATAAACGGGAAGGCCGGGGTAACCTTTGCTGTGTACCGTTAAATAAACGAGATATTAATATTTAATGATTATGATAACAAAGAAGACAATTTTATTTTTTCTGGGAGTGCTGTTGTCATGGCAAGTTGTGGCAAACGGCCGGGATGTGAAGCCTTTCAATGAGGGCTGGCAATTTAAAAGGGGACCTTTTACGCAGGATCCTGTGAAGTATAAAAGTATTTTCGAGGGGAAATGGAGCGATGTGGAAATTCCGCATACCTGGAATGCAAAGGATATGCAGTTGAAATATAACGAGTTTTATGCCGGGGAAGCCTATTATCGGAAGACTTTTTTTGCCGATGAAGCCTTGAAGGATAAGCGGGTATTTATCCGTTTCGAAGGTGTGGGGCAGGTGGCTACCCTGTATGTGAACGGCGAGTTTTTGGGAGAGCATAAAGGTGGATATTCCGCATTTGCTTTCGATCTTTCAAAGATGTTGAAATACGGACAGGAAAATGAAATTTTAGTTCGGGTGGATAATGCTTCCCGTCCTGATGTGATTCCGGTGAACCATGTGCTGTTCGGTGTGTACGGAGGTATTTACCGTCCGGTGTGGTTGATCGTGACGGAGAAGGTGAATATTGCCGTGACTGACCATGCTTCTCCCGGTGTGTACATCACCCAAAAGAACGTGTCGCCTAAAAGTGCCGATGTGAAAGTGAAAGTGAAGCTGGAAAATAAGCATAAAACACCCCAGCAGGTGGTGCTGGAGAATACCATTTATGACCGTGAAGGTAAATTGTGCCTGAAAAAGAGCGAGCCTGTAACGGTAACTCCGCAGAGTGTGCAGAGCTTTGAAATGGATTTTGTGGTTCGTAAACCGCATTTGTGGCATGGGCGGAAAGATCCTTATCTGTATAAAGTGGTTACCCGGGTGAAATCCGGCGATCAGGTGCTGGATGAAATGGTACAGCCTTTAGGCTTACGAAAATATGAGATTGTTGCCGGAGACGGTTTTTATCTGAATGGAGAGAAATATCCGATGTATGGGGTTTGCCGCCATCAGGATTGGTGGGGGATCGGATCGGCTTTAAAGAAAGAAAACCACGATTTCGATTTGTCGATGATTATGGATATTGGTGCAACTACCGTGCGTTTTGCCCATTACCAGCAATCTGATTATATTTATTCGAAGTGCGACAGTTTGGGATTGATTATTTGGGCTGAAATACCTTTTGTAAATCGTGTCAGCACCCAGGAAGGCCCTAATGCCAAACAGCAGTTGGTGGAATTGATCCGGCAGAGTTTCAACCACCCGTCTATTTATATCTGGGGATTACACAATGAGGTGTATAGCCCCACGGAATATACCTCCACCCTGACCAAAGAGCTGAACGATGTGGCTAAGACGGAAGACCCGGATCGGTATACGGTGTCGGTGAACGGATACGGACACATGGAGCATCCGGTGAATCTGAATGCGGAAGTGCAGGGAATGAACCGTTATTTCGGCTGGTATGAAAAGAAGATTCAGGATATAAAACCCTGGATCGAGAATCTGGAAACCCAGTATCCCACTTATAAGTTTATGCTGACAGAATACGGTGCCGATGCTAATATCGGCCACCAGACCGAGTATTTGGGCGAGTCGCTGAACTGGGGAAAACCTTACTATCCGGAAACTTTCCAAACAAAATTGCACGAATATCAATGGAGTGTGATTTCCCAACATCCGTATATCATCGCTTCTTATTTGTGGAATATGTTCGATTTCGGTGTGCCGGCTTCTTACCGGGGCGGTGTTCCTGCCCGGAATATGAAGGGCTTGATGACCATTGACCGTAAGATTAAGAAGGATTCTTATTTCTTCTACAAAGCCAACTGGAGTGAAGACCCCGTGGTGTATATCACTCAGCGCCGCCTGAAGGAAAGGGAAAAGAAAGTGACAACCGTGACCGTGTATTCGAATATCGGAGAACCTACGGTTTATCTGAACGATAAAAAATTGACCGGAGTGAAAAAAGGGTATACCGATATTCATTACATTTTTGAAAATGTGGAGTTGCAGCAGGGAAAGAACATTCTGAAAGCTGTTGCCCAAAAAGACGGTAAAACCTATGAAGATACGATCGAATGGAATTTTACGAAAGAAATGAAAGCGGGTGAAGCCGAAGTTTTGAATAGTGATAAAGTACATTTCGGATTTTAAATATTGTGAGTGCATGTAAGTAGTGACGCCTTTGTGTTGCCGGTGAGGCAATGCGAAGGCGTTGCTTTTTAGAGGGGAATAAAAGGAAAATAAGCGTGAATGTCTTGCATAGGATGGATTTGTTGTCCGGAAAGAAATCTTGCTTAAACGGGCTTTTAATAAGGCTTGTTTAAAATGTCTTTGGGCAGGGAAACAGTTTGTCTGGTAAACTTAGGGCAATAGCGTTTATAAAACCGAGCCTTTAGGACTGGAGTGGTAAAGGGAATTGCTTGTATTTGGCTTTGCTTTATTTGCAAAATATTGAAAAGAAACAGGCTATAAGAAAATAATTTGTATTTAAAAAGAGAAGAGGGTGCCTGACCGAGCACCCTCTTGTTGTTAGAATCAAAATTTGATAATAGTTATTTTAACGGTGATAACTGAATTCTAAAGAGTTTTGAATTTTGACTTTCTAACTTTTCTTTATTCCCTTTTTTCATTTAATCCTGCTCGCTGAATCCCAGTTTGAAATCGGCGATACATACGGTGTAATTCGGATTCTGATTCCATTGGCTGACCTTGAATTTTACATAGCGGTAGTTACAGGTTTTTTTCAGCATGATTTTATCGCCACCACTGGTAAATTCAATAGGTACTGCTTCTATTTCTTCAAATACCGTGCCATCGTTACTACCGTAAAGGATGGCTTCCACTACGTTGAAACCGGGATTGGCCAATCCATCGGAACGGTGGTGGAGGTAGAAATAATTGAATGTTTCCTGCTGTTTCATGTCTACCGTCATGGTCATAGGGTCTGTTCCTTTGACCGACTGGGTAACACCATCTACTTTGGAAGAGTAGGTTTTTCCGGGCTTTACCCACATGATACAGGAGTTGAGATCGTCGTCAATGACTTTGGAGGGATGGCCTCCCAGCTTGTCATATTCCCAGATGCCTCCTTCTGTGGTGATGCTCCATGAATTTCGTGAAATTTCACCTAAAATATTGTTATAAGTGTTGTCCGGCAGTTTTTTCTTGATCCGGTCGAAGTCCGTCTGTGTCAGATTTTCCACAGAGCCGATGATCGACGGATTCCATTCCAGCCAGAAGGCTTCACCCGTGTAGGGAGGCATGGACGACATTTCTGCATTGGCAACGGCACCGTATTTAATGCCCCAGGCATCGAAAAACGGGCGCATATCGGCTTGTGCGAATTCACAAACCCGTTTGCAGAAAAATTCCCGGCGTCCCATGTCTTTGGTGAGACTGTTTGCATTGACATTATCCATTTCCCGGGCTCTGTTACAGAGGTAGGTGAAAATTTTCCAGCCGAATTTCTGTGCCAATTGGGCAAAAGGAACGATTCGTGACCCTTTGCCGCTGGGGATCATGCTACCTTCCTGGCCTTCGTCAAAATTTTTATCGGGGTTGTCGTTCTTTACGAAATATTCGATCATTTCTCCCCAGTTTGCGGTCTGTTCCGGCCATGTTCCTCTCCGGTTGCGGTCGTACATGATGTACAGGTTGTTGGAAACTTCACCGATACTTCCGGGACCGTCGTCCCATTTCCATACCCAGGTTTGGTAGTTGTGTCCCAATTCGTGAAAATAGCCCCAGGCTCCGCCTTCATTTTTCATCAATTCAAGCTGAATGAAGCGGGCAGCATAGTTCATCCCTTCGCCGAACATCAGCGGATACCCGGCGTGGGCAGCTCCTGCACAAGTGTTGATGTCCGCCACGCCTCTGTGCTTGATGTCCGGGGAACGGTGGAGGGGATTGGTGGCATCGTCTGTCAACCCGTTGAACCGATTGAACGTATTGATTACTGCGTCATCGTAGAAATCCATCAATTCTTTGGGATTCGTCAGGTTTTTCAGATATTTGGTGGGAAAAGTGAAAATCATCCGTTTCCCTTCTATTTCCGCCGTCGGTACGGTGGTTTTCTGAATCGCTTCCCGCCAGGCTACCGGATCGGTTACCCCTGAAACGAAATCGGGTGATTTGACCGCTCCTGTAATGGTGAATGTCGCTTTCGCATCCAAAGGTCCGTCCGGGATAATATAAATGTTTCCACCATAATAGTTTACTATGTCCAGGGTGTCGGCATTCATTTCTTCCTGTACCCAAATTTTATCCGCGCGGTTTTTAGTTCCACTGTAATTTTTTAGATCGCAGTTCGAGGCATTGATCCGGATGCTTATGTTTTTACCGCTCAGAGTTTTGGGGCGTATCACCGTGATAATTTCACCGGGAGCCGCATACAGTCCGGTGCTAAACCAGGGGGTGTTCCCGATGCCACCCAAACGGTCGTTCGGGTGGCGGGTATTATACCGGGCATCGATCGTAACTTTTATGTTCGCCAGTCTTTTTTCTCTCAGGGAATCACCCACTAATCCTGGCCAGCGTTCGGCATCGGGGAGATAGTCTTTGTAGTTTTCTGCAAAACGAATGTGGTAAGTTGTATCCTGTACCGGGGGGTCCGGTTGCACCGGAGTTTCTTCCCCGCCCGGATTTTCCGGCGTTACCGGGGTTTCCGGCTCGTTGGGGGCTACCACTTCGTCTGAACTGCTACATGACAAAAACCAACCGGCTATTAAGAATAAACACAAAAGATTCGCTCTCATAAGTTTTATTTTTTGTCCTGAGAAATAATTTCAATATCGTCGATCCACAGGGTGCTGCCGTCGGCTCCTTCAAATGTGGCTCCGTTCCGGCTCGGTGTGGCGATGATGGCCAATTTATATTTTTTAGTAAAGAAATAGCTCTTGATATAGCTCATGTGTACTTCAAAAGGAGTATATTCTGTGGTGCTTGTGGTTCCGCTTTCAAATGTACCGATAGCGACGATCTTTTCGTCTTTATAAATGTCCAGGCTATCCAGTGTTTCATTGACATCGTTGATTTCATACAGGATGGTACTGATGCGGCAGGTGTCGGCCATTTCGGGCATAAGCACATTGTTTTGGTAGTATTGTGTGCCCGGAGTATAGGAATACCAGCCTTTTATTTTTAAAGGTTTGGTTTCGAACTGCGTGCCGAACCGGATGCTTCTCAGAGGCTCGTCCGGATTTACTTCAAATTCTTCGCCTGTATAGAATACTCCTGCCTGTAAAGCCGGGGTAGCTCCATTCACATGCCGCGTGCTGATTTTTACGGCAGCGTCACCGGAGTTAACAAACTGGGTTTCTTTCTCCACCGAGTAGGGGGATTGCATACCATAAACTCCCTGTTTTTTCCAGTAACGTAACGCTGCGTTTCCGGTTTGCCACGTTTCTTCCTGAGGAGTGAGGTAGGTGAGGTCACTATTGGTTTCGCCCTTTGGCCAGGTTTGCCATAACTCCATGTTGTATCTCAAGGCCTGGGCTTTGTCGGAATAAACATAATAGATGGTGCGGTGAATAGAATCCTCTGCCCATACGGTGAATTTAACCCTGCCACTGGAGAAATTCACAGAATCCCCGGCAGCTGGAGATACGGTTGATCCCGGTGTCAGTTCGAATTGCGGATAGAGCACGATTTGCACGGAATCAGCCAGAGTGTCGGTGACATAAAAATTAATTGTACTGCTGTATTTACTGACATCCGGTTGCATGACTATTCTTTCGTCATCGAACCACATGCTTAGGATTCGTGCCGTGTCGTTTTCCAGCCTATCCCGTTTTTGTGCAACCATCGAGGCATTTACCGTGGGGGTACTCACACTTTGGATGGTGAAATCGATGGTCATGGTTTTGCCCTCGATGTTTCCTTTCGCTAAAATGTTGGCGTTACTGATGTTGTACAGGGTTTGATTGGCTTTTGCCGTGAATTCCATCGTTTGCCCGTTTTCCTGAGAGCCTTCGATGTTTTCAAGGATAATGTCGCCAAATTCAATGTCGTTTACCCGGAAAGCTTCCATCCGCATTTGAAGTATTCCGTTTTCATTGGTCACTTTTACTTGTTGCCACATTTCCCGGACATCCACTCCATCGACATTAGGTGTCATTTTACCTTTGTATACCCCGATGAAAGGGGCAGCTTCTTCTGCTGTGATATTGCTATTGATCGTATCGTCTTCGCAGGCGCAGAACAGGCCTGTGAAAAAGGAAAGCAACAATATGTAATATGTTCTTTTTTTCATAATAGTTAATTATTTACTGATTTCGATCTTTAGGGTAACCAACCTGTTTTTGGGGTGACGGACTTGGGATGTCTTTTTTTAACAGGATTGGTTACCTTTTGTTTTTAATTAGTTCCAAACAGGGAAATCAGAATCTGTTCCGGACGATCCCCCTTCTTCCTCTGCATCCGTATAGATTGTCCCACTGACTGTAAACTCTTCCAATGAAGCATTTCCTTCTTCTGTATAGGAGGCCGGATCTTTACCGCTTTTCGGATAAGCCTGGATCAGGGAAATCATAACATAACGTGCCGGTAAAACAGTCTGAACATCAAAATTGTGCCATTTTTTCAATAGGTTATTATTCCAGGTGGCAGGCATATTGAATATGCCGATAGATGTCCATTCATCTTCCGGGCTAAGACGTGAAAATACTTCGAAAATCTGCGGATGAAGGTGCAGAGAAGTATGGTTACGTAACCAAATATGTACCTGGGTTATATTATACGCTTTTCCCATGTCGAAACTTGCCCACGGGCGCGGGTTGTAAATCGGTCGTTTCATTTTGTTGGGTGTTCCCCAGTGGCTACCGTTGGAAGCGGTGTTTAATCCTTTTTCCTGACGTCCGTCTATCAGGCATTCCGGCCCGTTTTCCTGAGTTCCGGGACCGTTATATGCACTGTCGAGAGACCATAAGGTTTCGTCGAGTTGGGCAGATACATTATTGTAGTTATTATCTGGAAGTTTGATTGACGATGGAGTTTGTTCGGCATCGAAATCCGGAATAAGAGTTTTATCCCATTTTTCCCAGAATTTTTCTCCCGTGTAAGCGGGTAATGTTTTCATATCCGCTTCTGCATACGGGCCATATTTAATGCCCCAGGCGTCGAAGAACGGGCGTAAGTCGGCATTTGCATATTCACACACTCTTTTACAGAAAAATTCCCGGCGTGCCCCTGAACTTAATATTTTCAGGATTTTTGCATTTTCGTCCGATAATTCACGTGAACATTTCCCTAAATAGGCATAAAGTTTCCAACCGTATTTTTGTGCCAACTGGATAAACGGCATTACGCGGGCGTTATTTTTATTGATATATTCGCCTATGCCGTTGCTTCCCATTTCAAAATCTTTGTCGGCAGAAGTTTTTTTCACGAATTCATTGATAACCAAATCCCAATCGGTAGTTTCAGAGGTCGGCCATGCTCTGAGCAGGCGGCTGCGCGAATAGTAGTAGGGAAGAAGATTCACTATATCTTTCACTCCGGCCCATGACCAACACCAGGTTTGGTAGTTGTGTCCCACTTCTTTGTAGAAATTCAGGGCTACATTCGTCGAACGCATGTCGTCGACATCTGTTCCGATACTTGCATCGCTCATATCGAACATGATCGGATAGCCGGTATGGCTTGTGCCGGTGCATAATTGAAGGTCTTCCACAATCCTGACCGGGAACGAGGGTGCTTTTCCTAAAGATCCGGTTGCATTTTCGCTTAATCCGTGCAGGGCGTTGAAGTCGTTCGCGATCACATCGTCGTACAGGTCTAATAACTCCTGCGGGGTGTTTATTTTAGCTAATGTGGTTACGGGCATTGTCCAGATACATTTTTTGCCGATAAGTTCTGCGAAAGGAACTTTGGTGTTTTTGATCGCTTCTTTCCAGGCCGCAGCATCGGTTTCTCCGGAAATAAAGTCCGGCGATTTCACCGCTCCTCCGATCTGGAAGGTTTCGGGTTTTGTGAAAGGGTCTTCCGGGATGATATAGAGATGTCCGCCGAAATAGCTCATGGCTTTGGTGGTATCCCCGGAGATTTCTCCCTCCTCATACACTTTGTTGTAACGTTTCAATGTGGCTGTTTCGGGCAGGATACAATTCCAGGCGCCGATTCTCCATTTGATTTTTCCGGATAACCCGGCAGGTTTTACGATTGTTACGGGTTCGCCCGGAGCAGCGTAAAATCCGGTGCTGATCCAGGGGGATTGCTGAAAACCGATACGGTTGTTCGCATCCATTTTTTCATACACTCCGTTAATCTCGACAGAGGTTAATTCCAGCCGTTTTTCATAAGAGCTGATCCATCCGGGGAATGAACCGACCCATGACCAGTAAGGGTTGGTGGCAGAGATGTTTTCTTCTCCTCCGGGAGCTTCCTCCAATAACCCGTTCTCTTTTATCTGGTCTTCAGCGCAGGCAGTTGCCAGTAGTGTCAACAACGCTAAACCTATATTTCTATATTTATTCATCGTTTTGAATTTTAAGTTTGTTTTAGTTATCTGTCAGCTGGTCGTATTTGATGTACCAGTTTTGCGGATTCATTAACCATATCCGGTAGAGTTGACGTTCTCCGCTGCTGAATTTGGCTGAAACGGGATCGGCCAGGATTTCCGGTTTTCCGGCGTTACGTGCCATACGCATTAAAGTAAACCAGCGTTTCCCTTCTCCTGCCGATTCCAGAGCCACTTCTTCGGCGATCAGACTGTCGAGGACGAATTTTTTACGTTCTGCCAGCAGGGTTTCGTCTGTGAAAAGCGAGTCTACCACATGGTCACACAGATAGTCGGGTTTCACTCCCGCACGTCCTCTTACTCCGATACATTCGCGGAGATTCCAGTTGTAGATCGGATAATTGAAAGGAGCTTTGAATTTCGAGCCGTCCTGAGAAGTTTTTAACCCGACATTCAGGATCGAGTCGGCTTGTGCGATGTCGCCTAAGTTACTCAATGCTTCCGCCACCATTAACCAGACATCCGCTGCCCGGTAAATATAGATGTGGCTATCGTGTTTATAGTTTTCTTTTTTCAGGTGATAACGGCTAAATACATAGTTATCGCCTTCTTTTATATAGCTGGCATCTTCTCCCCGGTAATCACTTCCGCTTCCTGAAATTCTCGATTGATTCCGGTAACGGTTTATCAATTGAGTGTGTGGTTTCAGGTAGTAAACGTTAGGAGCAATGTTTGAAAAATAGTATTGCAGCTTGTTGGTTTGATTCTTTGAATAGTCAAAGGGAACAGCGGTGAAAGCTTCGTTGGTCAGAGTTCCGAAATTTCCTGAAAAGATGTTTTTCCAGTAAGAACCTTTATAGGAACTGGAAAGTTTATATTTATCCGTACTTTCCGTTCCGTCGTCTTTCACTCCGGCAACAATGGCTTCCAGGCCCGATTGTGCGGCTTCCACATTATTTCCGTCCCATAGATACAGTTCACACATCAATACATCGGGGTTTACACCAATGTAGGCCCAGTCTGTTACCTCGCTATCGAACATTTTTGCCCAGTTGAGCGAATGAAAGCCGTCGATACCGTCTACGCCGTTTTTCACGAAATAGATAAGTTCGTCGATCAATGCGTCGAAAGACAGCAGCCTTTCTTTTTTCAGGTCGGTATCGTCTGTCAGGGCCAGGTCATAATATACGGCTTCTCCGTATAGCTTGCCGATGGTCAGGTAGGCCCAGGCCCGGTAGGTGATAGCGGTTGAGATCATTCCGGCATAGATACTATCGGAGATTGCACGGGGTACTTCTTCGTGGAATTTCACAGCATGCCGAATGAAATCGTTGCTGTTCACGATGATATTGTAGAACGGTTCGGGGCTGACAAGCGAATTACCGTTGGTTGCCCGGTAGCGGTATACATCCCAAAATTCAACGGGAGCCTGGGAGGTCGGTTCGATCAGGTCGCCCAATAGTTCCGACATCACAATGTAGTGGTCGGCAGCCTGTTGGAAAGAAGCTGCCACTCCGATCAGGCCTGAATATACTTCGTCCCTTGCTGTGTAGTTTTTATCTTCCGGAGCGATTTCGTCCGTATCAATATCGAAAAAGTTGTCACACGAGCTGCATGCCAATGTCAGGAGCAGGGTGCCAATCGTCAATATATTTGTTTTTATCTTTCTCATCTTTTCTCTTTTTTAGAAGTTCAGGATTAAGCCTACTTTTGCACTTTTTGCCAAGGGCACCTTACCGAGATCAACTCCGAAAAGCATCGGGTCGTAAGAATAGCTGAATTCGGGGTCTAAGCCGATGTATTTCGTCCAGGTGAAAAGGTTTTCCCCGGTGACATATACTTTTAAACGGTCGAAAAACCATACCTTTTTCGCTGTTTCATAGCTTAAGGTGATCTCTTTCACCCGCAAATAGGAACCGTCTTCGATCCAGCGGGAAGAAAAGCGGCTGTTGCCTAACGGGTCTCCGTAAGCAGCGCGGGGCATGTCGGTTTGCTGTCCTTCCACCATCCAACGGTTTACAACAGTTGAAAATTGGTTGGAGAATTCAGACATCGATTCGCTGTTCCGGCGTACGGCATTATAAATATCATTGCCGTAGCTGTAAGCGAAGTTTACAAACAAGCCGAATCCCCGGTAACTCATATTACTGTAAAAACCGCCATAGAAGTCGGGATTCGGGTCGCCTAAAATCAGGCGATCGTCGTCGTTGATGATCCGGTCACCGTTTAAATCGCTGAACTTAACATCTCCTACCTCGAAAGCACGGCCGGAATGGGATACATATTTGTTGCTATTAATTTCGCTTTGAGAACAGAATACTTTTTCCATTTGGTGACCGTAGAAAGAGAACGGGGTTTCGCCTACTCTGGAAATTAAAGTTGTTCCGTCTTCCGATGTGTAAAGTTTTTCCTGCATTCCTCCCAGGCTAACGACTTCGGTTTTATAGTGGGCGATGTTCCCGCCGACAGTCCATTTGAATTTTCCGTTTTGGAAAATATTGACATTTAAAGTCAATTCCGCACCCTGAGTTTTCAACTCTCCGTCGTTTTGATACATAAACGCATGTCCGTAGGCAGCAGCTTTATCCCGGTCGAGTAACAGATCTTTGGTGCGTTCTTCATATAAGTCGGCACTTAAATTGATGCGGTTACCCAATAAAGCGAAATCTACTCCGATATTGCTGCTCAGAATCTTTTCCGGGCCGATCCAGGAATTGGGTAATCCTTCCCGCATGGTTCCTGCAATATCCCGGTAGGGTACTGTGTGGTAGTAATAACTACCGTATTTGGCCGAGAAGCGGCTATTGGCAAGCATGCCGTATTCTCCACGTAGGGTGAGGGCACTTACCGATTCGGAATTGATGAGGAAAGGAGCATTTTTTATATTCCAGGCAATCTGAGCCGAAGGCAATACGGCCACTCTGCCGTTACTTTTCCCGTAAGGCGATGCTGCGTCTATACCGAGGGTGAAAGTGGCATATAATTGACTCTTATAACCGTATTTGGCGGTCAGATATGCATTCATCCAATTCCACTTGTCGATATAGCCGTCGGTTTTAGCTCCGAATATGGAGGTCGACCCGGCAGAATAAGATAAGGTTTTATAGAAGTCCGATTGAACACTTAGCCCTTGCGCTTTATCGTATTCTCTCCGGGAAGAAATCAATTGATAGCCCAATGTGGCGGATAAGTCATGGATATTCCGGAAAGTTTTCCGATAGTCGGCACTTCCCTTGAGGTAATAGTTCAGTCTTTCTCCCACACCGCTTCGGATGGTGTTTCCTTCGAATCCGTCTTCCAGGAATGCCAGGGCTCCCGAAGTGTTACCCGGTACGAACATACTTTCTTTGGAGTAGCTGTAATAAAGGCCGACAAAGGCCGACAAAGACAACTGGGGAAGCAGGCGGTATTTGAAACCTAAATCTACCAAAACGTCATACGATTTGTTTTTACCTTCTATATCGCTGACTACTGCTTTCGGATTACTGATTCCGAACAATTCCACCGTTTTGTTGAGGTGGGGGAGGTTGTTAAATTCCCGGTCTTGTTCGTAAACGCTTAATACCGGAGCCTGGCCCAGGGCTGTAATTAGGGGAGAGGTCTTTTTCAGGATTCCCTGTTCCTGCAATTTATATTCTCCGTAATTGAATACGGCATTGGCCAGAATGTCGAAGTTTTTGCTGACGTTAATGTCGGCGTTCAGCCGGGTGTTATATTTCGACTGGCTCGTTCCTTCGATAACTCCCCGGTTGTAGAGGTAGCCCACAGACAGGGCGTATTTGGCGATAGCATCACCTCCCATTACTTTTAATGTGTTTTCGGAAGTGATGGAAGGTTGATAGATTTCTTCCTGCCAATCGGTGTTGTGTGCATATTTGTAATTCCCTGCATAAGTGGGATCGTCTTTCAGGAACGGGAAAGCGGTTGTTAATTCGTTCAGGTCGGAATAGTAGGTTTCTCCCAAATCAGACATATAACTTTTGAAGTCGGTGGCATTCAATACCGGGAAACGGCGTTTCATGAAGCCCACCCCTTCTGTGGTATGAATCTGTACTTCGGTTGCCGTTGCCTGTGAGCGTTCGGTTTCGATCATCAGCACTCCGTTGCTTCCCAGCGAGCCGTAGGCAGCGGCGTCGGCACCTTTCAATAGAGTGATGTTGGAAACATCTTTCATATTGACCGGCATGAACATGCTGCGGGAGAACCCGTCTATCACACTCGACGATTTTAAGTCCGGCAGGTAAGGAACCCCATCGACAACGATAAGGGGGGTATTCTCGGCAGTCAGGGAACGGAGGCCCCTTAACTGCACTAATGCCCCTTCACCCGGCATGCCGCTTTTATTGACCACTCTTAAGCCGGCCAGCCTGCCGTTGATGGCATCGTCCGGGGTGGCGAAACCGCTGCTGAAATCTTTTTGTTCCAAAGATTGGGCTGTTCCCGGTTTGCCTTGAGTGTTCAGTTTCCCTTCGGGAGAATAATATTGGCTGCTGTACATGAAACTCTTTTCCGGTAAAAGGAAAATTTTAACTTCAGTGCGCCCGTTTAACGGAATTTCTTCCACCTGATAGCCGGGAAGTGTGAATCTTAACTGGGCATAGCGGTCGTTTACCTGGATAGAGAAAGCTCCCGTGCTGTCGGAAATCACCGTTCTTTTGGCATGCATGGAGTAAATCTGTACGTCAGGCAAAGTTTTTTTTGCATCTGCGCTATATACGGTACCTTTCACCGTAATCAGTTCCTGGGCGGATGCATTAAGGGCAAGTATTATAAAAAATAAGCTTGCTGCTATCCATTTATTGATTGATCTTATCTTCATTTTAAACAGAATTTTAATAGTTCGCATCCGTCGGTTCCAATACAAAATATTCCGGGGTCATACGGTATCCTTTACCTGAATTTTCCAATTTGAAATCCAGGGCATGGTATCCGTATTCAGCCTTAATGACCACACTGTCGGCTACTAATCCGTTCCGGTATAAATCTTTTTTCCCGGCATCCTCAATCGGGATATATTCATATTTTCCTTTCCGGGGCTCTCCGCCACTGGCGTTTGTTGCAGGATTGAATTCGGCGATCAGTTCTCCGTTGATGTATAGCTTTATCGTGTTGTTGGCATAAGCCCGGTAAGAGGCACTTAGTTTGTAGACTCCCGGCATAACTTTGGTGGAATCGATGGTTCCGTAAATGTCGCGGGTTACCGATTTAAAACTGAAAGAAGCCAGCGGATTCCGGTTAGCCTGAGCCACTTTATCGCTACAAATTTGCAGGTAAGTCGTTTCCCGGTTTTTATCACCCGACCACACTGTTTTATTGACGCTCAAGCAATCTTCCATAGAGTAGTAAGCACTCTGCTGGGCGGCAGGAAGATAGAAAATGTAATGCGGATAGATAGCTATTTTTTCCATGTACATGGAACTCGGTATATGAACGTATGTCGCCCGGTAAACCAAGCCATTGCTACAAGTTTGGTAGTTGGTTTCCACCAATTGTTTATCCGTACGCCACAGTTTTGAATATACGGAATAACGGTTTTTACTTCCTTCGTAGTTTGTTATCAGACCTTTATGAAGAACAGCCCTGCGAAGCCAGTCCATCACGCTGATGGTGTCCTTTTGGGCAAATTCCCGTCCGATCTGCTGGAAATAGTCATGCATGTAGGTGAGCATGTTTTTCATCGAGTTATTATCCGGCAGGAATAGGGTATATTCCGATTTTTCGTTCTGGATGTCGATTGACGAGTTACAGAAATATTTGTTTTCGATAACGAAAACGGAATCGTAAACGGTGTTACCTATTTCGTCAACTCCTTTCGGAAAACTCAAATCAGGACGGAAAATGGTGTCGTTGAAATAGAGAAGAGAGTCCCTGAAAATAGAGTAGTTATCTCCGCATTCCAACAGGTATTCATAAATGTTCTGACGGGGAATCATAACTCCTTCGATTTCGTGTACCACTCCGTTTTGACAAACCTGATTCGATTTCACCACGGAATTGCCGTCGATGCTGAATATACCGTCCTGTTTTTCGATCAACAATAATTTGCCTTCCAGGGATTGAATCTCACTTCCCACTTTGCGGTTGAGTTTCGAATTGTAGAGGGCAACGTTGTTGATGTGGTTTTTCACCAGGCGTTTTTTATTTTTCAGGTCCATATTGGCGATTGCTGCCGATAGAACCTCATTGCCGGGCACCCATATCGTCAGAATCTGATTCCGGGAGAGTTCGGCATCGTAACCGGTTTCTTCCAAAAGCGATACGAAAACGGAATATTTTTCCTGACTTTTAAGATAGTCTAACAAGTTGAGGTTAGAAACGACGGTTTCTTCCCCGATCTCTGAATTTTCAGAGAAATAATCGTCCCATTTGCTGTTACAACTCCATAGGGTGAGCAGTAAAGAACAGATTCCTATCCATATATTTTTATTCATAATCGGATTATTTTACAGGTTTAAAAATAAACTGGTCGATTTCCATGTCTCCTTTTTTCACGACCACGATCTTGAACACGTGGGAGGTTTGTTCCGGGAAGGTGATTTCCCCCAAATCTTTGCTATAATTTGACGTGAAAGCGAAATCTCCTCCGAAAGGCATACCGTCGAAGTAGAAACGGCCTGTTCCACGGGCATTATATCCTAAATATTTGATGCTTACCTTGTATTTCCCTTTGGCGATGACAGGCATGTCGAATTCGGCCCAGCCTACATTTCCCAGAGACATCGTTACAGCATCGTCGTCCTGAAACCATTGTAAAGAACGCAGGTAATAGCGCACGGCGTTGTCGTCGTCCGGAACGGTTTTCCAACGGATTCCGACAACATTTTCCCGGTCGATGGAATATTTGTTACCGTCTAATTTACTGCTCCATTTTTTGTAATCGGGCAAAATTTTGAAGGCATCGTAATCGGTCAGTTCCCAGAAAACGCTTGCCGCTTCTGCCGGGCTTACGGGTAACAGACCGTCGATTTCATGCACGAATCCGTTATTGGCCAGCATATCATATTTACCCTTCAGCAGATGTGTGGGTTTGTCTGTCGTGCGGTTGAAAACCAATGTTCCCTTGACATCGGCAATCGAGATTAACTCATTGGGTGCGAGAGTGGGGACATTTTTCACCTTGTCTGTGGCATCTTTATTGATGGTTCCCAAATCCGTAAAGTCCGAAAAACTTGGGATGACATGGTAAGCGATGTATTTGTAAAACGCCGTCGAGTCGTTTCCCGTTTTCACATCCGGATAGATGGCTTTCAATTGCTCCAGAGTATGAATATCGTTTTCGGCGAAAATACTATCCGATACCACAAAAACGGTTTTATAATCGCGGATTGCAGTTTCGCCGAAATAACGTTCTTTCTGGTTTAGTTTTTCTTGTAAACCACATTCTTTTATCGCGTCCCGGAAGATTGAGTAGCGGTCGTTGTTGATTAAATCCCATACCGTTTCTATAACCGGATTCAGCACTTTGTCGATCTTATGAAGGGTGCCGTTGATGGCTTCCTGGTCTTTCACAATGATGCGGGCATAATTGTTGATGTAATAGGCATTGATACCTCCTTCTTCTGCTTTGATGGTCAGGTTATCTCCTGAAAGTGTTTTATCCTCCATTTTTCCCAGGAAGGATACGCTTTGGTAGGCAACGTCCGGAATGATATGGAATTGCATCAGGTAACGTGCATCTTCATCTTTCATTTCCTCTACCGATTGATAACCGTTATTGCTTAAATAAGCGGCCACCGCTTGGTTGTCGGCAATGAAGCAGGTGAATTTCGTCCCTACGTTCAAAGCATTATACAGGTCGGCCTTTTTGAGTAGCTTTACCCATTCGGAATATTCCGGCCGGGAGTTCAGCCATAGCGACACGGGCTGATCTTCATAGGCGGAAAAAACCTGGTTTTCAAAGGGATCGTCACATTTCACCGTGGACAATCCAATGATAACAGTGGTAATTAATATGAATATCTTTCTCATTGTATTACGATTTAGCTGTTTTTATTATTCCTGGTTAGCATAGTAGGGGTTTTGTAAAAGAGTACCTCCGCTATTGGTGATCTCGTTTTTGTGGATAGGCAGGAAATAACTGTTCGTATCCGAGAGTTTGGCTTCCCATTGCGGACGGTCTTTTGCCGCCACATTTTCCAGCAAAACATCCGTCAGGTAACTTTTGTAAGTGGTAAAGCTATTCCGGCTGGCTACACGCAGAATGTCGAACCAGCGTTTCCCTTCGGCAACGAATTCCCTCTGGCGTTCATTGATCACCATATTTAAAGCCTCCTGTTCCGAAACGGGGAATTCAATGTTAATGGTGTACCCGGCACGTGTGCGGACTTCTTTCACCAGGTCGAATGCTTCCTGATAGTGTTCCTGGCCTTGCATGACTAAAGCTTCTGCCTTGATCAATAAAATATCGGCATACCGGTAAACGATCCAGTTAGCGTCCCGGGCAGAGGTTCCTCGTTCTGCTCCGTCTGCACCGTAAATACCGGTTCCCGCATATTTCCAAATTTTACTGTCGTAGGTTGCATCTGCCAGGTAAGAACCCGCTTTTCCCCGAACGTCTACTTCCCGGACAGATTCGTCTTCAAACAGGGCTCTGGTGGCTCCGCTTACCTTGTAGGTGGCATTATTGGTTCCATTATAGAAGAGGGTATATAATGAGTTGGTTTGATCAAATTCATTCGACCATTGCAATTCAAAAATACTTTCAATAGAATTGCCGGGATAATAAAGGGTGTACCATTCTTCGTTGGAAACAAGTGAGTAGCGTTGGGAGCTGATTACTTTATTGCAAGCTTTGATGGCTTGCCCATAATCACCCTTCCAAAGGCAGATGTCGGCTAACAGGGCGTAGCAGGCCCAACTGGTTGCCCTTCCTTTGTTTTGCCAGTCCACTTCATAGCCCGGTTTACACATCGGAGCATAGGTGTTGAGGTCGCTGATCAACTGGTTGAGTATGACATTACGTTCGGAAACCTGCACATTGAATCCCTGAGAATCGTCAACATAAGGTTCGAGCACCAAAGGCACGCGGTCGAAAGTGCGGACCAGATAGAAGTAGCAGAGAGAGCGGATGAAGATTGCTTCCGCTATATACGAATTAGATAAGCCTTCGGTGAAGGTAATATCTTTTTCGATCACTCCGGGGCTGTATTTGATAACGGCGTTCGCCCGGGCTATCGTGGTGTAGAGTGAACTATATTTACAAATGGAGTTACTGATATTTATATCCAGATTTTTAATTTTATAGGCATCGCCACTGGTGCTGATCAGGTCGATACCGTCACCCCGCAGTTCTCCCCACTGAATATAAGTTTGGTAACTATTCCGCAAGTTTGTATAAGCTCCCATCAATACAGCGTAAACTTCTTCTTTTGATTGCCAATATTGATCGGAAGACTGTTGGTTTTCCGGGTATATGTCCATCCAGGAGTTACATCCCGACATTGCCAGCAATAGGATTGCCGCACAACTTTTTTTAATGATGCTATATATTTTCATTTTTCTGTCAATTAAAAGTCTACTGTAATACCTAAAGCTACTTTACGGGCACGGGGGGTAAGACTATTGTCCTTTGCCAACTGAGTGAATCCGCTCGGAATCGAAGTTTCCGGATCCTGCCCTTTGTATTTGGTGATGGTGAATATGTTATAGGTCGTTACATAGAAATTACAGCGTGACAGCCCCCATTTTTGTATAATTCTTTTCGGCAGGCTATACGAAAGGGTAATATCCTTACATTTCAGGAATGAGTTGTTTTCTACAAAACGGTCGGATCCCAAATAGTTATATCCTGCACCGTATAAAGCTCTTGGGATGTTGGTATCATCGCCTTCATATCTCCAGCGTTTCAATACGGAACGGCGTTGATTGCTGGCTCCATACATGTTTTCCATGTCCATACGTGCCTGGTTGATGACTTTTTGGCCTAAACGGAAGTGGAAAGAGGCGCGTAGACTCAAACCTTTGTAACCGAACCGTAAAGCGCCACCTCCGGTAATGAACGGCATGGAGTTACCCAGGTAAACCATATCGTATTTGTTGATGATCCCGTCGTAATTGTGATCTGCGTAGCGTGCGTCGCCGGGATATACTTGTTGTTTCCCGAAAATCGATGTGATGACTTCCTGGCCGTATACATCCCGCATGATGTTTCCTTCCTGGTCGCGGGCATAGGTTTCGTTGGTGTTCTGGTATACGCCCAAACAGTTATAACCGAAGAAAGCTCCGAGGGGACGGCCTTCGATTTGTTTGTTGGCATACTCGCCATTTGCTTCTTTATATGCTTCCTCTTCTTTATTGTCCGGTAGTTCCAGAATTTTATTCTGGTTTCGGGCAATATTTAAATTGCTCACGCTAAAGGTAAATCCATTCACATCGATGATTTTATTCAGGTTGATGGCAAGTTCAAAACCCCGATTTTCTGTTTTCCCGGAGTTGTACCAGCCCACGGAAGAATATCCGGTGCTACTTGCAATTCCCATATTTGATTGTAAAAGATCGTCTGTCCATTTGCGGTAGTAGTCGAAATCTACGGTGATTTTGTCATTTAAGAAACCGGCAACGACTCCGAAATTGTAGGACGTGGTCGTTTCCCATTTCAGTTTATTCAACTGCATGGAATTGGGTTTAATGGCCGCTTGATCCATATAAGAATTTTCGGGGGTAAGGGTTCCCACGTAGGTGAATGAACCTTTAGGGGCGTTACCTGATTTCCCCCAGCTTCCTTTGATACGAATATCGCTGATCCAGGCTGCCGATTTGATGAAAGATTCGTTGCTGAGGTGCCACTGTCCGGATAGGGAAGGGAAAGTTCCCCAACGGGAATTTCGGCCTGTGCTGGAGTTTGCATCGGAACGAATTTGGGCTGTAACAATGTAACGATCTCCATAATTATATTGGAAAGAACCGTTGATGCCGATTTTCCGGTTTTGGGAATCGGAGGAGCTCATCTGAGTAACCTTGCCATTGCCCGATGGGTCGGCCAGTTCTCCTGAACCGATAGCAGCAACCGAACTTTTATGGCTGGAACTGTTGCTTTCTGTGGTTTGAAGAGTTGCCGATAGCGTGAAATGATGTTTGTTGATGGCCTTGTTATAGTTTAGGTTAGTATTGGTATATACCGATACGCCATTGCTATTTCCGTCCACGGCTTGATTGAAGCTTGTCTGAAACCAGTCGAGTCCTGAAGCTTGGGAAGGATAGAATAATTTATTTTTATTCGTAGTTAAAGTAAAGGCGATATTGGCTGTCAGTCTTAAACCTGCCAAAATGTTGTAATTAAGATTGAATTTGGCATCCATCGTCCGGCTACGGGTGTTGTTTTTAGAATCGTTGGCCATAGCCAGAGGGTTTCCTTTTGAGCCTTGCAGCGTTCCTTTGGGGGCAGTGAAATATTCATCGGTCGGATTACCGTTTTCATCTAAAACCCAGGGACTCATGTTAGGCATTTTCGTCATAGCGTCGTTACGCGGAGAACTGTAAGGTTGATTTCGGTTTCCTTCGGCGTAAGAGAATGAAGACGAAACCTTCAGTTTTTTCGATAAATAATAGTCCAGATTCAAACGGGCGGTAATACGTTTGAAATCAGTTCCGATTGTCGTTCCTTTTTCAGTCAGATAACCTACGGAAAAACGGTAGGTTGCCCGGTCGCCACCACCCGACATGGAAAAGTCGGTTTCGCTGTTAAAAGGATTTTGTACCACTAAAGACAACCAGTCGGTTTCCTGATTGAATTCATCGAAATATTCATAAGACGGATCGAATCGGATTTCTTTATAATCTTCCTGGAAAGCTTTTACGTCAGATTGTTTGAAACCGCTGAATTGTGCTTTGTTCCAAAGAGCATCCTGCATCAGGGTAACATATTCGTTTGCATTCAGCATCCGGATGGCTTTCGGTTCCCAACTCGTTGAAAATTTTTGGGAAACAGAGAAACTGGGTTTTCCCCGTTGTCCCCGTTTGGTGGTGATCAGCAACACTCCGTTGGCTGCCTGCGAACCCCATAATGCAGTTGCGGCAGCATCCTTTAAAACTTCGATAGATTGAATATCGTTCGGAGAAATATTGATCAATGAACCGAAATCTTCCACATCTGCCGTTCCGAAATCGAAATCGTCGTCGATGTCTGTATCAGACGGAGTTCCGTCGATGACGATCAACGGTTCGTTACTGGCATTCAATGAGCTTGTTCCACGGATACGGATGGATGATTTAACTCCGGGGTCTCCTGAACCGGCAACAATATCTACATTGGTTAATTTTCCCTGCAACATATCTTCGACAGAGGTCACTGCCATATCCTGAAATTCGTCCAGATCTATCTTTTGGCGTGCCACCCCCAAATCCTCGGAAATAAGCCCCATGTTATCCCTTTGTATGGCCTTTGTGGACACAACCACTTCGTCCAGGTTGGAAGCTTCCGATTCCAGTTTAATATTCAATACCTTTTGTCCGGTATATTTGACTTGTTGGGTTTTCAATCCAATGAATGAAAACATAACATTCAATTCTTTGGCATTGGGAGGAATCGGCAAGAAATATTCCCCGTTCTCATTGGTTACAACCCCGGAGATAACACGATTTTCTTTGTTTTGCCAGAATACGGTGGCTCCTACCAGAATCCCGTCTTGGTCGCGGACAATCCCGTTTAATGTCCCTTGTGCAAGCACTTCCAACGGTAAAAGCGCGAGGCACAGAAAAAGTATCTTTATATAAATAAATTTCATATCTTCAATGTTTTATAAATTACTCAACTGTAATCGTTTCGTCGATACTGTAAATTAAACCGTCGGTCAGGAACAAGGGAACGCTGCCGTTTGTCAGAATCCTTTGTGTACCCGCTTTGTTTACCAGTTCCACACTGGTGTTATCGTGAAAGTTGACGGTCATCGTGTTATATACTTTCCGGGCAGGAGTTGAGAGTTCCGGATTTTCCTGGAAAGTGGACAGCGTACCGGGTTCACCTAAGTTAGGTAGAATATAGTCGGACATTTTATTCATGGTTACCGGGATAAAGAAGTAGCGCAAGTATGCTGCCAATTCATCTTTTGCTTTAGGAGCATTGTCCAGGGTTCCGTTTTCAGGAGCAAACACCATATAGCGTTCGTCGTCGTCGAGGAAGGGGATCGTCCATTTGGTATTTTTGTCGTCATAAATGGCCAATCCGGCTGTTTGTAATGCTTTAAAGAAGTCTGTGTATTGCGGACGTTCCGTAATGGCCTGTATGGTGCTTTCTTCGCTGAGTTCGAGCCGACTGTCTATTTCGTAAACCATCCCATTTTCTGTTTCCCAGCCTTCTCCCATAACTTCGACAGCAGCTCCGTTTTCTCCGTATACCGTGTCTTTATCCACGTAGATGTAATGGAACGGAGATTTTGTTCCATAGAAAGCACGTTGGCTGAAATCTTTGATAGCTCCGTAGATGATATGTGTTTGTAAAAATTCCACGGCAAAAGGATTACCGGTTCCGTCTTCCACCGTTTTGCCGTCTTTGTTTTTATAGCCGATCTTTTCATCTCCAAAAACATTCAGGTCTTTATAATTTACCCGCATTCCGTATTTTTCATTCAATGTTTCATCGGACAAGATGAATAGGGTATAGTGGTCTTTTTCCCGGTCGACAACGGTTACGAATTCATTCGTGATGTTGAACATGTAGGTCATAACGGAGTAGTTCGGGAATTGAAACAAAGGTTTGGTGATTACATCGAAAACCGCCGGACGTAATATTTCATTCACTCCGTATAGCAATCCGTTTGCACAAAATTCGCGGTAAGTGATATTATCATCTATATTTATTTTCCATTCTTCACCAAACATTCCCGCGATTCCTTTTTGCTCGATTTTGTCGGGAAGCATAATCTTTTGATGATCGTCGGCATGGGATTTTAACAGATAATAAAGGGCAATATCCGGCAGATCGTTCATGTTTTCATATCCGGTGAAGAACTCTTCGAAAAAGTCCTGGAAAGTCTTGTTGTCGAATGCGAAACAGTTGTAGCAGTCGCTTAAATAACGGATGTATGAAGGACGTTTATTGTCTTCTTCTCCGTGGTAAGACCATTCACTGGCGATTTCCGGTAAATCCACTTCAGTTTTTGGGGCTGCATTGTGGTAGAATAAGTAATATTTCTCTCCGGGAGCTGCATATTTTTCCGATAAGGTTTTATCGTACACAAAGTTTTGAAAACGGTCGAAAAATGAAAGGAAGGTAGAGAACTTTCCCTGTTCAGCCGTTTGTAAGGCTTCATAAATTGTTTGGCGCGGGGTCACCACCTTATCTATCACATAGATATAACCGTTGTCGGTAGGGATTCCCACTTCTTTTATAGAAGCGTTGGCCACATACAGTTTATCGTTGTCACCCTGCCAGTTTACATCGGGAAAAAAGTATTTGTAGGTTTGCTCGAAGTTGGTACATTTCTGGGTTTCAAACATTTTCGTTGAAATCACGGGTAAATATTTTTCCCGTTGATATACCTTCACGTTTTGTTGTAGCGCAGGGTTAAACATTTCAACCGGGTCGGCTTTGGCATAGGTCTTGTATTTGTAAGACAGACCGGCTTCGGCGGTAGAACTTCCTGCTGCTGCCTCCTGCGACATTTGGAAGTTGAGCAGTTGCGACCGGCTAAATGCCTGTTGCACTAAATGATAACCAACTAAATTTTTTAATTCCGCAGGATTTACCTCGGAAAGTGAAGCATAACCGTTTGCTGACATCCAAACTCTAAAAGCATCGTCATCCGGAGCAAATACGGTACATAGCCCCTTGCCATTTACCATACTTTCATACCCTGTTAAATCGATTGCTTCCAGAAATAAGGTAAAATTTCCTTCAGACTTCATGTATTGGTAAGCGTTTCCACGCAACCAATCCGGCGCTTCGTCGTAGGCATCTATATCTCCCCGACACCCCATAAAGGAGATTAGTGCCATACATACGATAAAAAAATTAGATACTTTTCGCATAAAATCACTTTTTTATTAACACTTTTTTCTGAATTCTTATAAGATGAGAGGTTTAGACCCCCCTTATTTTTCTCTCTTGCGTTGTTTTTATTGTGTTTTTAACAAAAAAAAACGAACGATTTCGGCAGTGATTTATTGTTAATAAAATGTGAATTATGACAGGCCTAAAACCTCATTTTGTTTAAGAATGTAAATTAATTCAGTTAAGTTTCTTGTAATAAGAGTTTTGTATCCTATCAGATGAAGTATTATAAAAATTGTATAGACAGATTTTAGATATTGGAATGTCACAAAATCCTTTGTTTCCGGGGAATTTTGTGACATGTCTATGACATATTTTTTAAATATTGTCTTTTTTTATCTCAAAATCATCTCATTCTATTTAATACACTCAAAAACCCTGATTTGCTGTGAAAAAAGATTAATACATTTGTTTCGTCGAACCCATTGGTGCGTGGTGGAAAAAATAAAACAATCGATTGCAGAGATTTGATAGAAATGTCAAAAGAAATTTAAAAATATATCTGATTAAACGAACAATTTATATTGTTAAAATTATCGTTTTGTACTTTCCTATATTTAAAG
>UQJP01000021.1 GCA_900541415.1 uncultured Odoribacter sp.
ATGGAGCCGCTGGCAGATATGCCTACCGGCGGATGGAATATTCGGTTTTCGGATGGATCTTCTATTCGGGTGGTGAATGGAGCCGACGGAGAGAACGGGGTGATTATTACCGAAGTGGCGAAGGATGAAGATACCCGCATCGTTACGCTGACGTTGTCCGATGGCTCGGTCTTTTCTTTTAACCTCGATGTGGTTTATCCGACAGGGATTGTTGTTCTTACGAATGAAGTGTATCTTTTTAAGAATGCTGTTACGACTTTTGAATTTCGGGTCAATCCGTCGAATGCGGTGTTTGATTTCGATGTGGAAGGGGATAATTCCTGTATTGAGCTGGATTTGGTCGGGTCTACGCGTGCCGCCGCTTCATATATCACTCCTCCGGCTCATTATAAGCTGATAAAGATTGAAACGGCCAAAGACGATAAGGGGGAAGTGAAACAGGGACAGTATAAGGCTTATGTGCAGGATCTCAATGTGGCGCAATCCTATCGGGAAAATGTGGCGCTGGTGCTTTCCACGAAGGACGGGGAAGGTAATCCGATTCAGCTTTCTTCTGCCGTGTTGAAGTTTTCTTTTTATGACCAGTTGCCGATTGTATATATGACCACTCCGGGCGGCGCCGGAATCACAAGTAAGGATAATTGGCTGAAAGATTGTTATTTGCGTATTGTCAATCCCGATGGCTCGGAGGATATGGCTGCTGCCGCGAGTTTTAAGGGACGTGGAAATTCCACCTGGGGGTATCCTAAAAAGCCTTATGCCATAAAATTGGATAGTAAGAGCGCCGTGCTGGGGATGCCTAAGCATAAACGGTGGGTGTTGCTGGCCAATTGGATGGATCGCACTTTGCTGCGTAACAGTGTGGCGTTCGAGGTAGCCCGGCAGACAGATTTGGAATGGACGCCGAGAGGTACGTTTGTGGAGGTGTTCCTGAACGGGCAGCATTTGGGTAATTATTATCTCTGCGAGCAGATTAAGGTGGATAAGAACAGGGTAAATATTGCCGAAATGGAATCGGGAGATATAGGAGGGGAAGCGGTGACAGGCGGGTATTTGATGGAGTTGGATACTTATTATGATGAGGTGAATAAGTTCAGGACTTCTATTTGTAATTTACCTGTTAATATGAAAGAACCGGATGAAGATGTCCTTGTGCCTGCCCAGTTGACTTATATTACCGATTATATGAACAGGGTGGAGCAAACCCTTTATGGGGCTGGTTTTGCTTCCAGTCGCTCTTATACAGAATTATTGGATGTGAATAGTTTTATCGATTGGTGGCTGGTGCATGAGCTGACCCAAAACGGAGAGCCGAATCATCCGAAGAGCAGTTATATGAATAAAGACCGTTCAGGGAAACTGAAAGCCGGCCCGGTGTGGGATTTCGATTGGGGGACATTTATTCCCGGATTCAGCGGTTTTCGTATTAAAGATGCTATATGGTATGGTCGTTTGTTCGAAGACCCTGCTTTTGTTGCCGAGGTGAAGCAACGTTGGACAGTCTTGAAACCGAAGTTTGAAGGCGTCCTTCAGTTTATAGATATGCAGGCTGCGATGATAAAAAAATCGGCGGAAGTAAACAGCCGGATGTGGCCTATCAGTATAAGTGTAAACGGTGATGAAGACCTGGATTTCGATGCTGCGGTTAAGCGTTTGCGGAAAGCGTATTCGGAGAGGATTCAGGCATTGGATGTCGCTATCCGGGGACTTTCCGGGAATTAAGGTTAAACAGGGACGTTGTTTTAAAAGGTCTTTTCTAATTATAAAGTCCGGATCAATACCGATCCGGACTTTATCGTTTTCGCTTTGGCTGAATGCCAGGCGGTCATTGATTATTTCACGGCAATGGTTTCGATTTCGACCAATGCTCCCATCGGTAATGATTTCACCGCGAAAGCAGCCCTTGCCGGACATTCCGTTTTGTAGAATTGTGCATATACTTCGTTCATCGCTGCGAAATCGGCAATATCGCTCAGCAGGCAGGTGGTTTTCACTACATTGTCATAGGTATATCCCGCAGCTTCCAGAATGTGCCCCACGTTTTTCAATACCTGTTCCGTTTGTTCCCGGATGCCGCCTTCTACAAATTTTCCGGTGTTTACATCCACAGGGATTTGCCCGCTGATATAGAGTGTGCCGTTGGCTTCTACTGCCTGGCTGTAAGGTCCGATTGCTTTGGGGGCTTTCGGTGAGTTGATGATTTTTTTCATATTGTTTGGATTTAAATTTTAAAGCATTTGCGTGTTCCCCGGCAATTTCCGGCTTTACAGGTAAACGGGTTGAAGAATTTTTAAATTCCTGTTTGCAAAAATAGAAATTCGGTTTACAAAAGGAAAGCGGTTGCCTTATTATTTTACCTGTCGAAGGTTATCCTTCCCATTCTGTGGTTCCGTTGTCCTTGCCTAATACTGCCGAGGCTTTAAAGGCGGGGCTTTTGATGCCTGCCTGTTTTTGCCGATTGTAGTCTGCCAGCACTTTCAGGGCGATATGTCCCAGCAAAGCAATGGCTATAAGGTTGGTAATGGTCATGATCGCCATAAACAGGTCGGCTAAATTCCATACCAGGTCTAAACCCGCAATAGCGCCGAAGAACACCATCGCTCCAACGGCCAAACGATAGATCTGGAGATAAAGCGGACGGCGGGAAATAAAGAACAGGTTGGTTTCGCAGTAAGAGTAGTTGCCTACGATCGAGCTGAAAGCAAACAGCAGGATGCTGAATGCAACGAAGTAACTGCCGAAGCTGCCGAGTTCGTTGTCGAGGGCTGCCTGCGTCAGTTGTATACCTTTCATCGATCCGTCGATGGGTATCCCCGATAGCAGGATGATAAAGGCCGTGCAGCTACAAATGATAACCGTGTCGGTGAATACGCTCAACGCCTGGATTAATCCTTGTTTCACCGGGTGGGAAACCGTGGCGGTGGCGGCTGCGTTGGGAGCGGAACCCATTCCGGCTTCGTTTGAAAACAAGCCGCGGCGGATGCCCTGCATGATCGTTGCGCCCAGTCCTCCCCCGACGAACTGTTCCCAGCCGAAAGCATTGGCAAAGATATGCCCGATCAGGGCGGGAATGGCGGGGATGTGTGTGACGAGTATGAACAGGGCAACTAAAATATAGGCTACGGCCATGATGGGAACCAGGATGCCTGAAACTCTGGCCACCCGGTGTATTCCTCCAAAAATGGTCAGCAGGGTGAGGACGGAGAGAATGATGGCGGGTAAAAGGCGGTTTGCGCCGAATAGTTCGCTGAAAGCCAGTGTAATGGTGTTTGCCTGAACGGAATTGAACACCAATCCGAAGGTGAGCAGGATGATTATGGCGAAAAGAGTGCCCATCCATTTTTTCTTCAACCCTTTTTTCATATAGAATGCCGGGCCCCCGATGAATGATTTTTCTCCTTTTTCTTTGTATACCTGTGCTAAAGTCGATTCAATGAATGCCGATGCCGAGCCGATAAATGCCAGCAGCCACATCCAGAAGATGGCTCCGGGGCCACCCAGTGCGATAGCGGTGGCCACTCCCGCTAAATTTCCCGTGCCTACCCGTGAGGCGGTGGCGATACAGAATGCCTGGAACGATGATACGGTGTTTTTTCCTCTTCCGCTCGAAACGCCTTCCCCTAACAGGCGGAACATTTCTTTAAAATTGCGGAATTGTACGAAACGGCTTTTGTAGGTGAAATATAATCCCAATATAATCAATGGGATGATTAAGAGGAATGTCCATACCCAGTCGTTCAGTAAAACGACCCAATCGTTCAATGTTTCCATATCGTGTTCGTTCAGTGTTGAATAAACCCGGAATGTTTTAGTTGCCCGGATTGCTTTTTCATATACGCAAAAGAAATAAAAATGTCGGAAGTATTGTAATATTATTTGGATTTTGTATTTTTGATGAACAAATGTTCAAATTAAATGTTCCTCATCGCGTAGGACTTGTGACGATGGAATCCGGGAGGAGGGGGAGTGTATAGATTTAAATGATCTTTAGTTTATGAAAACACGGGATTTAATTCTTCAGAAAACCTTCGGTTTATTGCTGGCGAAAGGATATGACGGGGTTTCCGTTTCCGATATTCAGCAAGTTACAGGTATGGCCAGGGGATTGCTATATCATTATTTCGGCGGTCAGGAAGCTCTTTTTAATGAGGCCGTCGAAAAATATTTGAACGATTGGTTTCAGGTGGATAAGGAGGAAGTGCGGCACAAGACGGTGGGGGAATTGATCGTGTTTACGCTGGAAAAGTATAGCCGGGTGGGACAGGAGATGTCCGATTGTTTCGGGCAGCATGTGGTGTTGGCGGATGTGGAAATGCTTTTTTTCGAGGTGATGCGTCATCATCAGGAGTTTGCCGGCCACTATCGCACGATCCGGGAAAACCGGGCTGCAGCCTGGAAAACGGCTTTGCTGAACAGTTTTAGCGCCGGGGAGTTGCGTAGCGGCTTGAATTTGGCTTCCGTAGCCCGGCAATTGAATCATATTATCGACGGGGTTTCGATCGACCGCAGTAGCGGGGAGAATATGCCGGAGGTGGTGTATGAGATTGAAAAGGAGTTGAAGGGGTTTTGTGAGCTGATAGGTCGTTGAGGAGTGAGGATATATAAGGAGAAATACCATAATTTATAATCGATATGAAGAAATTTGGAGTTATCGTGTGGTTGTGCTTGTTGTTCGGGATGATGCCTTGCCGGGCGCAGAAAGCCGATGCAAACGGATTTTTGCCCCTGACCTGGGAGCAGGCGAGTATTTTGGCGGCACGGGAAAATAAGCTGGTGTTTGTGGACGTGACGTCGCCCGGAATGAAACAGGATGCGGCAAAGGAAAAAGCACTGTTTTCCAATCCGAGGGTGGCACATTTCCTGAGCAGGAATGCGGTTATGATCCGGATGGATATGAGTACACCTGCCGGGATGGATTTCGCTCCCCGGCTGATGATGAATATGTATCCGGTGTATGCTTTTTTTATGCCTTATGGTGATTTGCTGGCTATTGCGAGTCCCTTTAAGGTGGCCGGGGATCCATTGGAGCTGGTTACGGCGGGGGAAAAGGCGTTGCAGGTAGCACAGGTGAAACGAAGTAATAGCCGTTCGATACGTTTCGAGGACAGGACATTGGAACAGGCTCTGGAACTTTCGCGGCAGACGGGGAAAATGGTGTTCGTGGATGCCTATACCGATTATTGCCAGCCTTGCCTGCTGATGGAACGGAATGTGTTTACATTGGATAGTGTGGCCGATTTTTATAACCGGAATTTTATCAATGTGAAGTTGCATTTCGGAAAGTTGAAGGAATTGGCCGAAAAATATAAAGTGGGTGGTTATCCTTCTTATCTTTTTCTGAACGGAGAGGGAAAATTGGTTTATAAGGCCGGAGGATTCAGTCCGGCGGAACAGTTTATCGGTTACGGGCGTCAGGCATTGCAAAGAGCGAAAGGAGTGGAATTTCGCCCGCTAACTCCGGAGGAAGCCCTTCGGGAAGCCTCCGGACAGGATAAATGGGTGTTTGTCAGCGTCTTCGATGCTGCCGACCGGGGATATAAGGAGATGCAGAAGAGTGTGTTTACAACTCCGGAAGTGATGGATCTGCTGACCGGACGTTTTGTGAATGTGGGGTGGGAAAGTGTGTTGCAGAAGGAGTTCCGGGAAAAATTCCGGGTGAATACGCTTCCGGCTTTTATGATTATGGATGCCGGAGGAAAGGAGATCCACCGTTTTACCGGGAATACCGATACCACGGGTTTGTTGCGGGAAGTGCATCAGGCATTGGAGGGGAAAGGGCTTGCCGCTTTGGCACAGGCTTATCAGGCGGGGAACAGGCAGCCCGGATTTATGGAGGCTTATGGGGTTGCCCTGGGACGTGCCGATTTGAAGGAAGAGGCCGGGAATGTGGTGTTGGAATATCTTTCCGGTTTGGGAAAAGATTGTTTGAAGGAACGGAAAAACTGGGAGTTGTTTAACGCGTATGCGACCGATGCCGACAGTCCGCTTTTCGATGAATTGTGTGCAAACCGGGACGTGTTTTATTCGCTATACGGAAAGGATACGGTAGACCGGAAAATCAGGGAAATATGGGCTGCCGGAGCTGACCGTTATGTGGTGAAAGGAGAGACCGGGTATGCTTTGGATGAAAGTGGCCTGAAAGAGTATATTAAACGGATGAAGAAGGCGAAAGTGAAGGATTGGAGAGCTATTGTCCGTAATACCAAAATGCTGGCGGCGGAACGTATCGGAAATTGGAAAGTTTATGTCGAGCTGGCGGAGGAGAAGTGGAACGAGGAAGATATTTCGGATGCGGAGCTTTATAGCTGGGGAGTAAAAATCAATCGGGAGTGTGAGGATGAAGCTATCCGTTTCAAGGCTGCCCGCTGGTTTGCGTTTGCCGCTATGGAAATGGAACAGCGGGAAAGAAAAAGCGGGAAGGTGAATATTTCTTCGTATAAGAGCTTTTTTGAAAAGCTGGTCGATGACCTGGTGGGGAAGAAGAAGAACTGAAGCGGGAAAAGTGACCGGGCAACTTTAGTGTGGGAGCCTAAAGGCATATTCCTTTATAGCTCCGCATGGGGAATGTATTTCCCCTCCGGAAATCCGGGTATGTTTATTTCCGGAGGGGATTTTAGAATGTTTTGGTTTCAACCGTTCGGTTGTGTGATGTAATCGAAGAGTGGGTTTATATGTCGAATGACACAATCACTGTTTCGAGATTCGGATCTAAGCCGTTGGCGTAAATTTTACGGTTTGTTTCATCTACGCATATTTTTTCCAATTGATAGTCGGTGGTATATAGGTCGAGGCAGTTGCCTTTCCAGTCGAATACCGCGATATTTTTGGTTTCTTTCGGGTTCTTGCTACCGGAAAATATGGAATATATATATTTATCGGTTGCATACAGGTCGATGAATCCCCATACAGTTTCTCCGGGTATCGATTGAATACTGTTTTTATTAAGCGCATATACCGGACGGTAGTATCCTTTTATGGTGTTCAGCGTGATTTCCCGGGGAGTAAGGTCGAATATTTCCAGGATAGCCCCGTAATTCGTGGAGTAGGCCAGTCGCTTTTTATCGGGGGAAATCGCAATGCGGGAACCGTAAGTGTAGGCCGGCTCTATTCCTTTGGCATCTGTTCCGGGGATTCTTACGTTAGGATAGGTGTAGTATTTACAAATAGTCGAATCGTTTTCAATAATCGATAATCTTAGCCTTTTGTCACCTTCTTTTAAGCCGCCTTCCGCAATATAGCTGTTGTTTCCCTGGAGCACTTTATACATATAAATCGGGTAGTTCCGGGAATGGATATAAGCTCCGGCATTTTCGTTAGCGATAACCGAATCGGTTATAAAATCCGTCAGTTTGTTTCCGGCAATATCGTAAAACATCACTTTACCCGTAGAATGGTCGAGATCGAAATCTTTTAAAGAAAGAGCTTCACCTGCACCTCTGCCTATGGGTAGTATACTTTTGATGTGCTGGCCGCTGTTTTTATCGAAGAAGTTGAGTAATTCCCGGTCTCCCCGGTAGGCACTGACCAGCAGATAGTCTTTGTAGCAGTCCATATTATAGCACAGTCCCATGACAAAGGTATCGACCAACACTTTTCCTTCCAAATGTTTGGTTTGCCGGAATTCCGGAGCGGTAAAGGCCAGTTCCTTTTCTTCCTGCCGGCATCCTGATAATAAGAGTAGGCTGATGATTGTGGTATAAAAGAAAAATTTAGTCATACGATTTATTTTTTACAAAATGGTATCTACGTGAATAGATACCATTATTGTTGTTAGAATTTTTCTTTACATTTTGTACAGGTACCCCTAACGTCTGAAGAAGGACCTTTTTTTCCTGAAGCATAGTAAAGAGCGTCACAATGTGGGCATTGAGCTAAACAGTCGTTTTCCTCTCCGGCGCATTTTCCGATCACAACGCCTGTTTCACCCGATTCGTTGTCGTTGGCCAGAGCTTCTACATTTTGTAATACTGCGGCAAAATAAGAATCGTTTTTGCCAAAGTCTTTGTTAAATCCGATGACTCCTAAAGCAACTAATGCCATGAGGAGACCTGCTTTAATTAATTTCTTTTTCATGTTTTTTAGTTTAATATAAATAATTGTATGTATAATACAAACGCAATGTTAATAAATTATATGAATATACAAAAGTATTTTGTTATTTATGATAAATTAGTGTATGAAAAAAATCCTCCGGGTATATTTTGATATATACCCGGAGGGAAAAATCGTATAGATTAGTTATGGATTTTCTATTTCTGTGAAGCGGTCGGCTTTAGTGGGATGACCTGCCTTTCTTGCCCCTGGCTTTGGCTGCGCGAGCGGTAGAAGACCTGAGGTTCGAGCAGGTAACGAATGCCTTGCCGGAAATAGAGGTTATAGATCAATCCGTTGTTACGGATTTCGATGTCTACATCGAGAGTCTGGCTATCGAGAGCTTGCCCTTTGATAAACACTTCGATACGTCCGTAGGTGTAGTGGTCGGTGACGCTACTTCCTTCAAAAACAATCTGTCCGGCAAGATTACCATAGCCCACCCAGGTAGAGGGAACTTGCAGGGTGAACGGCGGGCCTTGTAACGGGCCGTTGCTGAGGCTGATTTGGTCGTTGAGTACGAAATTGAAGTTTTCAGGCCCCTGCCGATAAAGGGAGGCGGATACCCAGCCGTTGTTGAACAGCGGTCCGCTGCCGTCGCTGAGTTTGCCATAGTAATTGCCGCTGATGATTTGTGATACGGCGGGAATGTTCCGTGTCAGGACATATTCGATATAAAAATCGCTGACATAATGCAACACCTGATCGCGTATGTAGGCTAATTGCTGGTATTGTTCTGCCGTAGAGGCATAGTTCATATCCGAAGTAATATAGTCGAGCAGGGAGTTTTTGTCGAAACAAAAGATGATTTGTTCATTGCTCCAGGAGAGTATACTATAAGACACTCTGTAATTGTTGTTGAGTTCGAGTGTGGAACGGTAGATGTTATAGGTATATTGTTCCCCCGTGCCGTCGAATCCCGCCCTTCTCATATTGAAATTTCCAAATTCAAGTTGGTCGCCTTTCAGGAAGGGCATGAAATCGCCGTAGAAAAAGTTAATGAAGTAGTCTTCTGCCACGGGATCGTATCCGGAGTACATATTGTATCCGGCATGGCTGACCGCGTTTACATACCACCTGCCGTGGATTGCGTCTTGAAGGTTGTTGTCGTCTCCGTCGCAAGCCGTGAATAAAGAACAGGTGAATAAGGATATGAGTAGGATATAAAGATTTTTTATCATGTGTCGGGTGTGTTTTGAATGATCGTATCGTAATTAGAGCACCTAATGTGGGCAAAGGTCGTTCTTCTCCGGGATATTTGCAAGTGTTTGTCATATCTTTTAAAGTTTATTTACAGATGCGGGTGTGTGTAACTTTCTGATTGGTGAGCCGATATTGTTTTAGGGTAGTTTTCCGCTTTGTGTAATCCCTATTTATACAATTGTAGGAAATTGCCGGGCCCTGCGTTTGGAGAGGTACAAAAGATGGTGAATAGTGCCCTGTTGCCAATAGCTTTAGTCCTGATTTAAAAATATCCTAAGAGATCAGGTTTGGAATATGATTTCCAAAGTTTCAACGGTGAGTGAATTGTTTTGGTGGGGATGACGTAATGAGGTTCGGTTTGTCTTTTTATCTATCATCCAAAACGAAATGACAGGATAAGGAATGTTGGCGTGAAGCGGGCATAAGTTCGGGAAGAATGCGGGGAAGGGTGCGTTGAAAGTTTTCGGGAGGGAAGGGGGTAAAAATAAACCGTCCGGAAAATAACTTCCGGACGGCTTTATATAACGGTTCAGAACGTTTTATTGAATCACGTTCAGTTTTTTACCGATTTTGATGAATGCAGCGATGGCCCGGTCAAGCTGTTCGCGGGTATGTGCAGCGGAAAGCTGGATGCGGATACGGGCTTGTCCTTTCGGTACTACCGGGTAGTAGAATCCGGTTACATAGATGTTTTCTTTTTGCAATTCGGCAGCAAATTGCTGTGAAAGCACTGCATCGTAAAGCATCAGGGCTGCGATAGCCGATTCCGACGGTTTGATGTCGAATCCTGCTTCGGTCAGTTTTCCCCGGAAATATTCGGCATTAGCCATAACTTTATCTCTCAGTTCGGTGCTGGCAGACAACATATCGAATACGGCGATAGAAGCTCCACAGATTGCCGGAGATAAGGAGTTGGAGAATAAATAAGGTCTTGAACGTTGGCGAAGCATTTCAATAATTTCTTTTTTACCCGTGGTGTAACCTCCCATAGCTCCACCGAGAGCTTTACCCAGCGTTCCGGTAAAAATGTCTACGCGATCCATTACGCCGTTGTATTCGGCAGATCCGCGTCCGGTTTTTCCGATGAATCCGGCAGCGTGGCTGTCGTCCACCATTACCAGAGCGTTATATTTATCAGCCAGGTCACAGATTTCTTTCAATTTCGCAATGTCACCGTCCATCGAGAATACACCGTCGGTTACGATGATACGGAAACGTTGAGCCTGAGAGATTTTCAATTGCTCTTCCAGGTCTTCCATATTAGCGTGTTTGTAACGGTAGCGCACTGCTTTACACAGACGTACGCCGTCGATAATAGAAGCGTGGTTCAGTTCATCGGAGATGATTGCATCTTCTGCGCTGAATAACGGTTCGAATACACCTCCGTTAGCGTCGAAACAGGCAGCATATAATATGGTGTCTTCCGTTCCGAAGAATTTGGAGATTTTAGCTTCAAGTTCTTTGTGTATGTCCTGAGTTCCGCAGATAAAACGTACTGAAGACATTCCGTAGCCTCTTGCATCCAATGCTTTTTTCGCACCTTCGATGACTACCGGGTGGGAAGAAAGTCCCAGATAGTTATTCGCACAAAAGTTCAACACGGTTTCACCTGTTGTTAATTTGATTTCTGCATCCTGCGGTGTAGCAATCAGTCTTTCGGTTTTATACAAACCCGCTTCTTTTATTGACTGAATTTCAGTCTTTAAGAAATCTTGAAATTTTCCGTACATAGCTGTAAGATTACTTTTTGTTTGATGTTCAAAATTATAAAAAAAATAAAGACAAGCAACCAAATGAAAGTAAAAAAATTAAGAAAGTGTGAAATATAAAAACTGTTGTTTTTGTTTTGTTTTTCGTATTTTAAGCCTTACTTTAGAACGGTTTTTAAATATAATAGCTCTATGTGCATCAGGAATTTATGTATATGCCTGTTCTTTTTGGCAGGTTTTCAGGTTACAGGACAGCGGGTTGTGGAACGTCCGGTATTCGACGGACGGACGACGGAAACCCGGAATATTATCAGCGTGGAGCTGAGCGATACCGCTACCGTGTTTCAAATGGAAGCGGTTTATCGCCCGAATTGGTGGATCATGGAGGATTCATTGAGTTTTATTTGCCCGGCTGACGGTGGCGAAAAGCTGCCATTGAAGTATGCCGAAGGGATTCCGTTGGGGAAACGTTTTTTTATGCCGGAATCGGGTAAGCACCTTTTTAAGCTGGTATTTCCGCCTTTGCCCAAGGGAGTGGAGCGGGTGGATCTGGTGGATCATGACGGGGACGGGATTTTCGATATAGAATTAGGGAAAGAGCAGCGAAAGGAAATGATTCCTGCCGAAATGCGGGGGAATTGGGTGCGTGCGGACGGTAGCGGAGTTTGGGATTACAGTTTTGAAAAGCAGTTTGCCGTTGCCGACGGGGAGTTTTGGGATTATGCCAAAGTGAAGGCTAAAGGGAATCAGGCGGAATTTTCTCTGAAAAACGAAAAGGGAAAGAAGGTGGTTTACGCTCGTCGGGATAAGGATGGCAGCTTGTGGTTGGGAGAAAATAAAAAGGATATGAAAGCATATATTTCCGAGAGGAAAGCCAATCCTGAAATGATTGCTATGGATTCTGTGGGATTCGATTCGACGGTGCTGAATAACGGGAAGGCGGTGCTGAAAGGATTTATCAAGGGATATGTTCCGAAAATGGGGAAACAGCAGGGTGCGATGTATGTGAATGATATTTTTTCGGGCAATCAGGATGTGTATGAAGTGAATATAGAAGAAAACGGGACTTTCCGGGTGGAGGTGGAACTGAACAATCCGCAGTCGGTGTTTTTCCGTTTTCCTTACCGGATGGATTTTTCGGTGTTTTTAGAGCCGGGAAAAGAAACGATGATGTGTATGGATATGGCGCAGTATATCGATCCCTGGCGGGAGAAAGAGGATGTGAGCCTGCGTCCGAAAACGTCCCTGTTTATGGGGGATAATGCGTTGCTGAATCATGAATATCAGGTCGGTGCCCGTTTTTTTACCCCCGATTACCGGAGGTTGCAGGGAGTGGTGAAGGTGGTAACTCCCCAGCAATTCAAGCAGCATGTGAACGAATTGAAGGGGGTGGCTTTGAGGAAGCTGGACGAATATGCCGCGGCAAATGGCTTGAGCCGCAGGGGAAGGGAGTTGCTGACGAAGACTATCGAATTTAAGGCGGGTGATGTGTTGTTCGATTACGGTTATTTGTTGCGGCAAAACTGGGAGGAGGGGAATAAAGGAAAAAGCAAGGAAGATATTGTGCCTTTCCAGCGTCCGGATTTGGGGATCGGGTATTATGATTTTGTGCGGAAAATGAATTTGGGAAAGAAAGAGGATGTGGTTGCCGGAAGCAATTTCGAACAGATCATCAGCCAGATCAAGTCTTCGGATGTGTTGCGCCTGGTGACGGTGGAAAGCGATATTTCGACCATTATTGCTGATATGCTGAGGGGAGGGGTGATTTTTAACGATCGGGAGAAGGAGTTTATCGGGCTGTTGATAAAATTGCAGGAGAGCCACGGACAGGATACGTTTCTAACGGGTTTGCTGGCTACCGAGTATAAGGATGATAATATCGGTTTTTCCAATAAATACGGGGAGTTGTTCACGGCTATACAAAAGAGTTATGAGTTGAAGAAGCAATATGAGGTGCTGGACGTTTATTTTCAGGTGAAGCCGGGATTGATTACGGAGATTATGGATTTGCAGGATCGGATTGCGAGGATCGAGGCTTCGTTCGACCCGCTGGGCGATGAGGATTTGTTTAAATTGAAAAAGGAATATAGCGAGCCTGCCGTAGCCGGATATTTGCAACGGTATAACGACCGTTTGAAAGCCCGGATCGAGGAGAATAAGCAGAAGAAAGGGTATCGTTTGAATGAAGTGCCGGAGGTGGAGAACGAAAAGCTGTTCGAGGCGATTCTCGCTCCCTATCGGGGAAAAGCGGTGTTTGTGGATTTCTGGGCCACGTGGTGCGGCCCCTGCCGTGACGGAATCAGGCGGATGAAGCCTGTGAAAGAGGAACTGAAGGATAAGGATATTGTTTTTGTTTATCTGACCGGGCCTTCTTCCCCGGAGAAAACTTTTGAAAATATGATCCCGGATATTCCGGGGGAACACTACCGTCTGTCCGGCGAGCAGTGGAAGTATGTCGGCAGCCAGTTCCAGATTACAGGGATTCCGCGCTATATTTTGGTAGACCGGGAGGGGAAAATTGTAGACCGCCAGTATAACGGCTGGCAGGAGGCGAAAGCGATTAAAGCCGATTTGCTGAAATTGATCGGGGAAAAATGATGCGGAATGTGCAATAATCGAATGCGGTTATTGTTTTTTCCGGGAGAATCGTTATTTTTGTAGCTGTAATTGATATTTCTTCAGGGCAGGGTGTGATTCCCTACCGGCGGTGATAGTCCGCGACTCCCTTTTCCGGGGACTGAATCGGTGAAATTCCGGTACCGACGGTGATAGTCCGGATGGTAGAAGAAGTAGGACAGTGATTGAACGTACTGTTTAACTATGATATAGATGTGCCCTGAAGTGATTCAGGGCATTTTTTGTATATGGAAACGAAGGATATAGAATATATGAACCGGGCGATTGCCTTAGCCAGAAAAGGAACGGGGTGGGTGAACCCTAATCCGCTGGTGGGGGCAGTCCTTGTGAAGGACGGCCGGATTATCGGCGAAGGCTGGCATGAGCGTTGCGGAGGTTTGCATGCCGAGCGGAATGCTTTCCGGAACTGCCGGGAGAGTGCGGAGGGGGCTACTTTGTATGTGACTTTGGAGCCTTGTTGCCATTACGGCAAAACACCGCCTTGCACGAAAGCCGTGATCGAAAACCGTATTGCGAGGGTGGTTGTGGGGCTGACCGATCCTAATCCGCTGGTGGCGGGCAAAGGTATTGCTCAGCTGCGTGCAGCCGGAATCGAGGTGGTGGCAGGGGTGGAAGAGGCTGCAATCCGGGATTTGAACCGGGTGTTTTTGAAGTATATCACGACGGGGCTTCCCTGGGTGGTGCTGAAAACGGCGATGACGCTGGATGGAAAGATTGCTGCTTATACGGGCGATTCCAAATGGGTGACGGGGGAGGCTGCGCGTCATAGGGTACAGGAAATGCGCAGTGAGCATATGGCGATCATGGCGGGGATAGGTACGGTGCGGGCGGACGATCCGTTGTTGAATTGCAGGCTGGAGGGAGATGTCCGGCAGCCTGTGCGTGTTGTGGTGGATAGCGGGGCTACCATCGGGATGGATACGCAATTGGTGCGTACAGCCGGGATGTACCGGACGATCGTGGCTCATCTTTTCAATGCGGATGCCGGACGTTTACAGGCGTTGGACGCTATCGGGGCGGAGTTGCTGGTTTGCCGGGAGAAAGCCGGACGGGTGGACGTGGGCGACTTGTTGCGACAACTGGGAAAGAAGGGGATAGATTCTGTTTTGCTGGAAGGTGGCGGGGAGCTGAATGCCTCGTTTGTCCGGGAGAGGCTGGTGGATGAGGTGAGGGCTTTTATCGCTCCGAAGATCATTGGCGGACGTGATGCGAAAACTCCGGTAGAGGGAGCAGGGTTTGCCCGGATGGCGGATGCGCTGGAGTTTACGGGTTGCCGGATGGAGCAGGTCGGGACGGATTTTCTATTGTCCGGATTTTTACAGAAATCATGAGTTAAAAATTTGCGAATTCAGATATTGCTATGTTTACAGGAATTATAGAGGAAATAGGGACGATTAAAGGAATCCGGCGGGGAAACCGCAGCGTGGTGGTGGAGATTGGCGCGGCGAAGGTGCTGGAAGATACGAAAGTGGGTGATAGTATTGCTACGAACGGGGTTTGCCTGACGGTGACGGCGCTGGGGAACGGCGGGTTTACCGCCGATGTTATGCCCGAAACGATGGAACGGAGTAATTTGGGCAGCCTGAAACCGGGCGACCGGGTGAACCTGGAACGTGCCTTATGCCTGAACTCCCGCTTGGGAGGGCATATGGTGGCGGGACATATCGACGGGACGGGGCGGATTACCGACCGGGTGAAGGATGAGAATGCCGTGTGGCTGACCGTCAGGACAATCCCGGAGATTTTGCGTTATGTGGTGGAGAAAGGGTCGGTGGCTATCGATGGGGTGAGCCTTACGGTGGCGTATGTGGACGAGGCGGTGTTTAAGGTGTCGGTTATTCCTCATACGCAGGAAGAAACCACTTTAACCGGGAAACGCGTCGGCGATGTGGTGAATCTGGAAAACGATATGATTGTGAAGTATGTGGAGAAGCTGATGAAGCAGCCTCAAACCAAAGGACTGAGCCTTGATTTTTTGCAGGCGAACGGGTTTTAATTTATAGGTAAAAAATAAAAGATATTATGGAAGATTTTAAATTTAGTACGATTGAAGAGGCGGTTGCCGACCTGAAAGCGGGAAAGCTGATTGTGGTGACGGATGATCCCGACCGGGAGAATGAGGGGGATTTGATTTGCGCTGCTGAGTTTGCCACGTTGGAAAATGTGAATTTCATGGCCTGTTATGCGAAAGGGCTTATCTGTATGCCTATGAGCGCGGAGTTGACGGGTAAGTTGGGATTGGAGCAGATGGTGGCGCATAACACGGATAATCATGCTACGGCTTTTACCGTGTCGATCGACCATGTATCCACCACGACGGGAATTTCTGCGCTGGAGCGTTCGGTGACGGCGATGAGGTGTGTGGAGGACGATGCCAAACCATCGGATTTCCGACGTCCGGGACATATGTTTCCGCTGGAATCGAAGCCGGGCGGGGTGTTGGAGCGTTCGGGACATACGGAAGCCACGGTAGACCTGATGCGGATTGCCGGGTTGAAGGAGTGCGGGTTGTGTTGCGAGATTATGCGGGAAGACGGCACGATGATGCGTACGAAAGAATTGGTGGATTTTGCGCGGCAATATGGTTTGAAAATGATTACGATTGCCGACTTGATTGCTTACCGCCGCCGCACGGAGATGCTGGTGGAGCAGGTGACCGTGGCGGAAATGCCTACGAAATACGGTATTTTCAAGGCTTATGGTTATGTGAATAAGATCAATGGCGAGCATCATGTGGCTTTGGTGAAGGGGGATGTGACCGACGGCTCTCCGGTGTTGTGCCGGGTGCATTCGGAATGCCTGACCGGGGATGCTTTCGGATCGCTGCGCTGCGATTGCGGCGAGCAGTTGGCGGAGGCTATGCGCCGGATCGAGAAGGCCGGGAAGGGTGTGTTGCTTTATTTGCGGCAGGAAGGCCGGGGAATCGGCCTGATTAATAAGCTCCGGGCTTATCATTTGCAGGACGGCGGGATGGATACCGTGGAAGCGAATTTGGCGTTGGGCTTTAAGGCGGATTTGCGGGATTACGGGATCGGTGCGGAGATTTTGGCCGATTTGGGCGTGAAGAAGATGATCCTGATGACAAATAATCCCCTGAAATTGAAAGGGCTGGAAGGTTACGGACTGGAAATCGTGGGGCGTGAGCCGATCGAGATGACCTGTAACGAAAAGAATGAGTTTTATATGTATACCAAATATAAAAAAATGGGGCATTTGCTGCATGAATGTGGTCATGTGCATCCGGCAGCGGGAGAGAACGGGGAGAAAAAATAACCGTATTGTTTAATCAGTCATGTAAAAAACCAAATAGTATGAATTTATTGGAAGGAAAATTATTGGCACAGGGGCAACGTGTAGGTATTGTTGCCGGACGTTTTAACGAGTTTATCACTTCAAAACTGATCGGCGGTGCCGTGGATGCGTTTGTCCGTCACGGTGGCGACGAAAATAACCTGACTTTGGCGTGGGTGCCGGGGGCTTTCGAGATTCCCCTGACGGCGAAAAAAATGGTGGAAAGCGGGAAGTATGATGCCGTGATTTGCCTGGGAGCGGTGATCCGGGGGGCAACCCCTCATTTCGATATGGTGGCAAACGAGGCCACTAAGGGCGTGGCTCATGTGGGATTGCAGACAGGAGTTCCGGTTATTTTCGGAATCCTGACCACCGATTCTATCGAACAGGCTGTGGAGCGGGCAGGCACAAAAGCCGGAAATAAAGGTTTCGACGCTATGACTTCTGCCATCGAAATGATCGATTTGCTGAAACAGATTTAAGAAGACCACTTTTTCAGGTGCAGAATTTCATGCTGCGCCATGTTTGTGAAAAGTGTCGATCGGGTATAATGTGTCCCCGGAGGTTTTTTAACTTCCGGGGACATTTTTTATGATATAGTCCGAAGTATAAGTAATAAAAGGCTTTAGGATAAACCGACCCGATGCCGGGCTTTGGATTCACGGGAATAGGGATAGGAATTTATTGATATTTTTTGTATTTTTGATAGATTATATAGATAAATGCCTTTTTAGGGGAAAAGTTTTGGTATAGACCGATTGGAAGATCGATTCAGAAAGTATTCTTTTTTGTAGAAAATCAATGATTCAAAAGTAGCGGGGGATAGCATTTATAATGCTATGACAGGTCTATGGAAAAAATCAATTGTGATGCGGACGCTGGTTTCTTGTTTGTTGTGGAATGACAACAAAGGGATTCCCTGAACTTGTTTCCGGACGTCTGTCGTTATGATCGAAAATGAATATTAAGCCAGGATGATTATGAAGAAAATTAGAAATATGGGATGGATGAGTGTGGGATTCGACCGGGAATTAAATGTGATTGATTTCGTCAATCCTGACGAGCGGCTTTTTTTCGGTATCCCGATGGAAGAAATGGCCGGGAAATCCCTGCTGTCACTTTTAGCAGGGACTCCTGAAAAAAATCACAGGCAAATCGGTTTGATTATCGACAGCATCAACCGTGCAAGGGAAGAGAAGCGGAATGTGTATCTGGAGTATACATCTGTCCTTCCTACGCAGGAAAGGGTGCGTGTGGCGGGTAATGTCAGGTGTGAGGACGAGGATCTGATCTGTCTGCATGTGCTGGAAGTCAATGAAAACGATCTGCTCCACTCGCGTGAAGTGGATTTGGCAGCTACTGTCGATCATGAATCCCACCTTTTGTTACAAACCATTTATAAGAATCTTCCGGTAGGGATGGAGTTGTATGACCGCTCCGGTCGCCTGATCGAGATTAACGAGGTGGGGATGGAGATCATGGGCGTGCAGCAGAAAAGCGATATTTTGGGTATTAATATTTTTGAAAACCCGAATATGCCCGATGATATGAAAGAACGGTTGAGGGCTGGGGAGAATATCCGTTTCACAATAGCCTATGATTTCGATCTGGCTAAAGAACGGTATTACCCGACGATTTTTTCCGGTTTGCGCTATTTCGAGATTACCGTATCGGTGGTATGGAATGATAGGGGAGAAATAGATAAGTATCTTTTTATCGCCCAGGATATGACGGAGCGCACTTTGCTGCAAAATAGGTATGAAAAGCTGTATAATCAAAAGGAAGCACTTTTGGAGGCGTTGCCGATAGGGGTCGAGTTGTATGACGCGGACGGAGATATGATCTATATGAACGATGCCGACAGGCGGATATTCGGTATGGATAAGGATGCGTATGTCCGGAAGAAGATCAATATATTTGAAAACCCCACTTTACCACAGGAGGTGAGGGATGCTATCCGCAACCGGGAAAAGATTCAGGATCATGTGGAGTATAGTTTCGATTTGGTGAGAGAGAGTGGTTTTTACGAAACCTCGCGGCAGGATTCTGTTTGCCAGATTGCCTGTAACGGGACTCCGGTTTTGAGTGATACCGGGGAAACAGAGGGGTATGTTTTTATTCTGGAAGATGTGACTGAAGCTGTCCGGGCGGAAGAGCTGCTGCGCCAGAGCAAGAAAAAGACAGAGTTGGCGATGCAGGCCGCCGAGATCATTTTATGGGAGTTTGACACCCGTACAGGGTCGTTAGTTGTGGAGAATGAGTCGTTGTCCGGCGAGGGTAATTTGAAATCCTGCCCTGTTGAATACTATAAAGATTTCGTTCATCCGGACGATTGGGAAGCCACTCATGCGATTGTTTCCGAACAGTTTGCGGGATTGGACAAGACTTTTCGTTATAATATCCGGATCAGGTTGTCCGGTTATCCTGAATGGCAATATTGTACGATCAATGCGTCCCCTTATGAAAAGGACGATGACGGGAAGGTTATTAAATATGTGGGTTTTTGCAAGAATAACACCGAATTGCAAAGGAGGAAAATATTACAGGAAAATATTCTGAATAATATCCCGCTGCCTATTCATATCGAGGATGTGGAGGACGGTTTCCGTTATGTTTTCTGTAATGAAGAAAGCCAGCGTCTTTTCGGTACCCGGGAGGGGGAAACCATTTACAGTATTCTGGATGAAAAGCAGGCGAAACGGATGCAGAAGAGCGATTTGAAAGTTTTCAATACCGGAGAACCGTATTTTGGCGTGGAGAGGATTGTGCTGAAAGACGGGCGCAGCTATGATATGATTGTCCGTAAGACAATTATTTATAACGGAAGCAAGCGGTTGCTGCTCAATGTCCGTTGGGATCAGAGCCTTCAAAACGATCTTAAACGCCGGGCTAAGGTGCTTTCCATTTCGATGGAGGTGATGAATGCTTATACCTGGTTTTATGAGCCGTCGAAAGACCGGATGAGTTTCGGGGAGGGCTTTGATAAGATCGACCGGGATGTTTCGGAGGTCGATACGTTTGAGAAGTTTGTAAGCTATATCCATCCGGACGACCGCCAGACTTTTATCGATACCGCCCAGGCTATTTTGCAGGAGGAGAGTGGGGAGGCGAGCGTACAATACCGGATAGCCCTGCGGGAAGACGGAGTTTATGAATGGTGGGAAACCCGTGGGGTTTTGGAAACTTCCATGTTTAACGATGCCCCTTATAAGTATATTTGCGGGATGGCGATCAATATCGAAACCCATAAGCAGACCGAGCTGACGTTGCTGAGGAATAAAGAGGAGTTGAATCAGCTGGTCCGGCAGAATGAGCTGGTGCTGAATAACACCAATTCCGGACTGGCGTATATTACGCCGGACTACACGGTGCAGTGGGAAAATATTTCCGTTGTTTCGGTCGGCCTTCCGCATGGCGCATACAGGAGGGGTGAATTTTGCTATAAAAGTGCTTATAACCGCGACACTCCCTGTGAGGATTGCGTGTTGCAACGGGCAATGAAGTCGCACCAGATGGAACGGGTGAAATTCTCTTTGGATAACCAGCGGGCCGTGGAGGTTTTTGCCACTCCTGTTTTAAAGGACGACGGGGAGTTGGATGGAATTGTGGTCCGAGTGGACGATGTTTCCGACCGGGAGCGGATGATCGAGGAGTTGCGGCAGGCCAAGTTGGTGGCCGAGCAATCCGATAAGTTAAAATCGTCGTTCCTGGCCAATATGAGCCATGAAATCCGCACTCCGCTGAATGCGATTGTCGGGTTTTCCGATTTGCTGGTGCATGTGGACGATCAGGCCGACCGCGAGGAATATATGCGGATCATCAATACCAATAATGAGTTGTTGTTGAAACTGATTAACGATATTTTGGATTTGTCGAAATATGAGGCCGGAGCTATGGAGTTGAAGTATGAAGAATTTGATTTCTCGGAATATTTCAACAATATGGTGCTGTCCATGAAACAGCGGGTGACAAATCCCAATGTGCGGTTGCTGGCCGTAAATCCTTATGCCACGTGCCGGGTTACGCTGGATAAAAACCGGATTGCCCAGGTGATGACGAATTATGTGACGAACGCTATTAAATATACGCCGAAAGGGTTTATCGAAATGGGGTATGACCTGGTGGAGGGAGGTATCCGGCTTTATGTGAAGGATAGCGGAATCGGCATTCAGGATGAAAAGAAAGATAAGGTGTTCCACCGCTTCGAGAAGCTGGACGAGTTTGCACAGGGAACGGGGCTCGGTTTGTCTATTTGCCGGGCGATTACGGAATCGATGGGAGGGCGTGTCGGTTTTGAGTCTCAGTATAACGAGGGTTCGCTTTTCTGGGCTTTCATTCCTTGCGATGCCGAGGTTTCGGGACTTTCCTCGAAGAGTGCGGAGGAGCCTGCGGCGGAAAAAAGCGATGACGGACAGCCGGTTGCCGATGGAAATGTGGCCGACGGGAAACAGAAAACCATTTTGGTGGCGGAAGATATTTCGAGCAATTATTTGCTCATATCGGCCATGCTGGGCAAACAATATCGTTTGCTTCATGCCGTCAATGGGCGTGAGGCTGTGGAAATACACAGGAAACATCCGGTGGATGTGTTGCTGATGGATATGAAAATGCCTGTGATGGATGGTTTGGCAGCGACAAAGGAAATCCGTAAATTCGATTCTAAGCTGCCGATTATCGCTTTGTCGGCTTATGCTTTTGAATCGGATAGGCTTGCGGCATTGGAGGCCGGATGTAATGAATATCTTGTGAAGCCGATCGACCGGGAAAAGTTAATGGCTGTGTTGCAGAAATATTGCTGATTTTTCAGCCGGTTATTTTGTATTCGTTGGGAGTGATTTTTACTATTTTTTTGAACATGCGGCTGAAATGGTGGGGGTATTTAAATCCTAATTCGTAGGCGATTTCGCTGATCGATTTATCACTTCCGATAAGCAGTTCTTTGGCCCGTTCGATCGTCATGAGCTGGATATATTCCTGGGCGGATTTTCCTGTTTCTTTTTTAATCAGGTCGCCGAAATAATTGGAGGACAAATGTAACTGCTCGGCACAGAACTGCACGGAAGGCAGTCCGATGGTCTGTGGTTTATCTGAATTGAAATAGGCGGTCATTATATCCTCGAAGCGGCTCAGCAGATTGTGGTTCGGCACTTCGCGGGTGACGAACTGGCGGTCGTAGAAACGTACGCAGTGATTGAGCAACACTTCGATATTGGCGGCGATGATCTGTTTGGTGTGTTTGTCTACGGCGTGTTCCAGTTCTTCTCTGATTTCCTGAAAGCAGTTGAGAATGATCTGGCGTTCGCGTTCAGACATGTGCAGGGCTTCGTTCGAGTTGTAAGAGAAAAACGAATAGTCTTTAATCCGGCGTGCCAAAGGCGTACCGTATAGCAAATCCGGGTGAAACATCAGCACCCAGCCTTTGGGGTTTTGTGTCACTCCGCCGTCGTCGAGGCCTGCCACCTGTCCGGGAGCCACAAATACAAGCGATCCTTCCTGATAGTCGTATGTGCTGCGGCCATACAGCAGGGAGCCGCATTCGATGTCTTTCAGGAACACGGTGTAAAATCCGAAGTTTTTTAGGGCGTGCCTGATCTGCCCGACTGTTGAAAGATCAACGATACTTATGAGCGGATGCCGGGTTTCAACGCCGAGCAGTTTGTTGTAATCCTGCACGGAATCCAGTCTGATAATCTTATTCATTTTTTATAGTTTTTCTCTTCTCCGAGCAAAAATAAGTGTTTTATATGAGAAAAATATCTTTATATTCCATGTTTCGGTAAATTGGGTTATGAAATCCGTAATTTGTGTTAATACTTTGGTTATTTGTTGTTTGCAATCCGTGAAACAGGGGGTGAATCCGTAATTATTAATGGATTCACAGGGGAATATCCGGCGGTTCTGTATTGCCGGAAATCGGGAAGCCAGGGGGCGATTTTATTTCCTTTGAGGGTAAAGACCGCCGCCCTCTCGGTTTAGGGGGTGCTATACACACTATTCATCGGAGTTCTGCCGTTTTTACGAAATCTTTATTATATTTGAAGCCGTGTAAGATAAATGCGAGGCTTGTAATAATTGTAATTTTAGGATGAAAAAGGGAAATTACCCCCGGGTGAGTTTATTTGTTTTGTTAGTGATTTATGCCGTTGCTATGGCAGTAGCGACATTTGTCGAGAATAGCCAGGGAACGCCTGTGGCGAGAAAGTTGTTTTACTGTGCGTCCTGGTTCCTGCTGGTGGAATTTCTGCTGGCTGTGAATTTTATTTGGCTGGTGGTGAAGCAGAAAATGCTCACCCGCAGGCAATGGGGCAGTTTGCTGTTCCATTCCGCTTTTGTGGTGATTCTTGCCGGAGCGGGGATTACGCACTTTTTCAGCTATGAAGGGGTGATGCATATCCGGGAAGGGCAGCAGGTGAATTATATGCTGATGGGCGACGGAACGCAGAGGCGGGAAGTGCCTTTCGAGGTTTACCTGAAAGATTTCCGGCTGGAACGCTATCCCGGCTCGCACAGTCCTTCGTCGTATGAGAGCGATGTGGTGCTGACGGTGGACGGGGAGAAGCACGAGCGAATGATTTATATGAATAATGTGGTGGATGTGAAAGGCTACCGTTTGTTTCAGGCTTCCTACGATCCGGACGAATTGGGGACGGTGTTGTCTGTGAACTACGATAAGCCGGGGATGATTGTGTCGTATTTCGGTTATGCCCTGATGGTGCTGGGGATGATCCTGACCTTTTTTAACCGGGAATCCCGGTTCAGGAGGCTGGTGCGGGAATTGAAACAGATGCAGGGCAGTGTCCTGAAAACCGTTGTGGCGGGGGTGTTGTTCAGTTGCCTTGTGGCGGGAGGAAGCGTTTCGGCGTATGCCTTGCCGCAGGCGGGAAGCGGGGGATTGCCCACCGTGCCGAAAGAGCAGGCGGATAAGTTCGGGAAGTTGATTGTGCAGAATCCGAAGGGACGTTTGGAGCCTGCCAATACCTGGACGCTGAAAATTTTACGGAAACTTTATCAGGCAGAACAGTATAAGGGGTTAAATTCCGACCAGTTTTTCCTGAATCTTTTGGTTTATCCCTATGAATGGAGTTTTGAGAAGTTTATCAAGATGAAGGATAAGGAGGTGCTGGATAAGTTGGGGAAGACCGGGGAATATATTGCTTTTAACGATGTTTTCGGAGCTGACGGGGAATACCTGTTGCAGAAGGAAGTGGAGGCGATTTATGCTAAGAATCCTTCGGAGCGTAGCCGGGTGGATAACGATATTTTAAAGCTGGATGAAATGGTGAATATCGTTTTCCAGATTCAGCAGGGAATGATGTTGGCCGTTTTCCCCGATCCGAACGACCGCAACGGAAAATGGTATTCTGCCGGGGACGACCTGTCGGTGTTTCAGGACAAGGATTCTTTGTTTGTGTCGAAGATCATGAGCTGGTATGTGGCCGAACTGGCCGACCGGAATGCCAAACAGGCGGACGATGTGCTGGGAATGATACAAACCTACCAGCAAGCTAAGAATAAGGTGATCGAGGTCGATGCGAAAAAAATCGAGGCGGAGGTGTTTTATAATAAGGTGCATATTTTTTCCGCGATCGTGAAATACTATCTGATTTTGGGAGGGCTGTTGCTGCTGTGTGTGTTTGTGGCGTTGTTTAAGCGGGGACGGTGGACAAATCTGGCGGGCTGGATACTCACCGGAGGAATTGCCTGTGTGTTCCTGGTGCATACTTTCGGGCTGGGATTGCGTTGGTATATTTCGGGATATGCTCCCTGGACCAATTCGTATGAATCGATGGTATATGTGGCGTGGGCGATTGCGTTGGGCGGCCTGTTGTTTGCTTTCCGCACGCGGGTTGTGCCTGCCCTGACTTCGCTGCTGGCAGGGGTGTTGCTGTTCGTGTCGGGGCTGAATCAAATGAGCCCGGAGATTACGCCTTTGGTGCCTGTGTTGCAGTCGTGGTGGCTGATGTTGCATGTGGCCGTGATTATGGCGGGGTACGGATTCTTTTTTGTGAGCGCTTTGATGGGATTGTTCAATATGATTTTGATGATTGTGGCGAAAGGACGGGAAAAGATTCGTGAGACGATCCGGGAACTGACCATCCTGAATGAAATGGCAATGATCCTGGGGCTGATGCTGATGACTATCGGCACGTTCTTAGGGGCTGTCTGGGCGAATGAATCGTGGGGACGTTATTGGGGCTGGGACCCGAAGGAAACCTGGGCGTTGATCTCGGTGATCGTCTATACTTTGGTGTTACACTTGCGCCTGATTCCCGGCTGGAAAAGCAAATGGCTGTTTAACCTGCTGTCGCTGCTGGCTATCGCTTCGGTGCTGATGACTTATTTCGGGGTGAATTATTATTTAAGCGGCATGCACTCTTATGGAAAAACCGATGCGCAGTTATTGCCCGCTCCTTTCATTATCGGGGGAATTGTCGTGGTGGTCATTGCGGTGTGGTCGGGAATGAAGAAAAAAGAGATCGGCGAATGATTGCCGTGGGCGGCGGGCTGTGAAGCGGGTGTGTGTGGCAGTACCGGGGCCGGGGAATGATTCCGGGATGCAGGCAGGATGGGAAAGGCCGCATGAAACGCCGGAAGAAAATAGGGAATAGGATTTATATATATAAGGAATAACCGTTTTTGGGGGGAAGATGAAAGTGCGGGAAGGGGACGGAATGTGTGTGTCAGTATATGAGCAACCGATTGCTCAAACGGTTTTTACTTTGAAAACGGAATCATTAGGGCGTGTCCGGGCGGACATGAGATTATAGGACTAATTTAAAGAAAAGACGATGAAAAAACTGATTTTGTTGGCTGCGTGTGTATCTTTCGCGGCATGGGGAAAGGCACAGCCTTTCCGGGCGGATTTCCAAAAAAACGAGGTGACAAAGGTGATGAAGGCCGTGGCCGACTGGCAGGTCGAAAATTGGGATAAGGTCAGGCACGGCTGGGACGACTGGACGAACGGGGCTTTGTACGTGGGGATGTATGCGTGGGGAGAGATGGCGGATGTTGCCGGACAAAAAAATCCTTATTTTGCTTTTCTCACCAAAGTGGGAAACCGGAACGGCTGGCAGCCCGGTAAGCGGATGTATCATGCCGACGATATTTGCGTGGCGCAAATGTATATAGATATGTATCGGCAGAGCGGCAAGAAGAATGAAAGGTGGATTATGCCGACTTTGGTGCGTACGGACTGGGTGATGAAACATCCTGCCCCGCAGAAGCCGGGAGCCCGTTTCGGCGGGGGTAATACCGATTGCTGGACGTGGTGCGATGCTTTGTTTATGGCTCCTCCGGTGTATGCCCGCCTGTATAATATGACCGGGGAAAAACGGTATATGAAATTTGCCGACAAGGAGTTTAAATTCACTTACAGCGAATTATACGATCATGAAGAGAAGCTGTTTTTCCGGGATAACACTTATATCGGCAAACAGGAAAAGAACGGGAAGAAAATTTTCTGGGGACGCGGAAACGGTTGGGTGATGGGCGGACTTTGCGAAATTTTGCAGGAATTGCCGAAGAAAGACCGCTATCGTAAATTTTATGAGCAATTGTTTCAGGAAATGGCGGCGAGCGTGGTGCGTTGCCAGCAGCCCAGCGGTTATTGGAGTGCCAGTATGCTCGATCCGGAAAGCTATCCGGCTCCGGAAACCAGCGGAACGGGATTTTTTGTGTATGCTCTGGCCTATGGGGTGAACGAGGGGTTGCTGCCTGCCGACGAGTATATGCCTGCCGTGCGTAAGGGGTGGAAGGCGTTGGTCGATGCAGTGGAAGCCGGCGGAAAACTGGGATATGTGCAGCCTATCGGAGCCGATCCCCGGAAAGTGAATGCCAGTATGACGGAAGTGTATGGTGTGGGGGCTTTTCTGCTGGCGGGACGTGAAATTTATAAGATGTCTGAATAAAAATCAGGTGAAATGGGGGTAAACGATTGAAGTTCATAGTTTTGTTGATGAAAATTGGCTTACGGACGGATTGACTTTACCCCTTTTTTAGAGCAGGTGTAAAAATTTTTTCGGGAGAAATTTGTTTTATTTTTATTAAAATTTTTGTTTGCGATTTTTTTTTAATATGTTTGTTCAATCGATTGCGTTGTTATTATTAAATCAGAGAGAATGAAAAGTAAATTTTATTTAGTGCTATTGTCATTGATAGCGTCTCATTTTGTTTTAGCCCAGAAAGTTAATGTAATCCCTTATCCACAATCCGTGGTGATCCGTGAAGGAGTATTTGAATTACGTAAAGGTGCAATCGGTTGTTCGGACGCTTCTGTTATGCCGGAGGCTCTTTATTTGAAAGAGAAATTGGAAAAACAGGGAACGGTGGTTTCTGCCAAGGTTGCCAAAAAAGCTCCGATTTTCTTATCCTTAGAGCCCGGATCGGGTGAAAAAGAGGCGTATCGCCTGGAAATCAGTCCCAAACAAATCACTGTGCGTGCTGCCGACCGTGCCGGAATTTTCTATGGTTTGCAGACTTTGTTGCAGATGGCGGAAACCGGGGGAGGCCGTTTGAGCGTTCCGTGTTGCGAGATCAGCGATGCGCCGCGTTACGGCTGGAGAGGCTATATGCTGGACGAATCCCGCCATTTCTTCGGTAAAGAAAAAGTGAAACAGCTTTTGGACTATATGGCTGTTTATAAGCTGAACAAATTCCATTGGCATCTGACCGACGAATCGGGCTGGAGAATCGAAATCAAGCAATATCCGAAGTTGGCGACGGTGGGAGGAAAAGGAAACTGGAGCGATCCGAATTGCCCGGATGTGCGTTATTATACACAGGAAGAAATTAAAGAGCTGGTGGCTTATGCGGCTGCCCGCCACATCGAAGTGATCCCGGAAGTCGATATGCCGGGACATGCCACGGCGGCCAATATGGCCTATCCCGAATTGTCGGGAGGCGGCACGCCGGAGCATCCCGATTTTACGTTTAATGTGGGAAAAGAAGAGGTATACACATTCCTGACGAATGTTCTCCGGGAGGTGACCACCTTGTTCCCCTCGCCTTATTTGCATATTGGCGGGGATGAGGTGTCGTTCGGCATCAAAGCCTGGGAAACCGATCCGTATGTGCAGGCGTTGATGAAGCGGGAAGGTATGACGAAGGTGCGGGAGGCCGAGCGTTATTTTATGCACCGGATGACCGACACGGTTCGCCATCTCGGTAAAGTGCTGGTGGGTTGGGACGAGTTGCTGGATTTGAATGTAGACACGGCGCGTACGGTCATCATGTGGTGGCGTCACGACCGGGTGTACCAGTTGAAAAAATCGCTTGCCGGAGGTTATGCCACGGTGATGTGTCCCCGCCGTCCGTTGTATTTCGATTTTATTCAATATACAGGTCATAAATGGGGACGGGTGTGGAACGGTTTCTGTCCGTTGGAGGATGTGTACGCCTTTCCCGACAAGGGGATGGCTTCCTGGGGATTGCCGCAGGAACAGTTACACCTGATCCGGGGGATTCAGGCGAATCTGTGGACAGAGCGTGTGCATAATCAAAACCGCCTCGATTATATGACTTTTCCGCGAATCTGTGCGTTGGCCGAATCGGCATGGACACAGCCGGAAATGAAGAATTTCGACAGTTTCAGCCGGAGAATGGAGAATGCCTATCGGGCTTTCGACGGGGACGGCATTTATTATTTCGACCACCGGAATCCTTCCCGGCATGCCGAGCCGGATGGCCCGCAGCAGAAGAAAAGGGATGTTCCGATGGATTTCAGGGATTGAGGAAAAAGGTTGTAGGTGTGTGCTATCGAGGAACCGGGAGAAGAATTAAGTTAGGTTTGGGAAGTAAATTCAGGATTAAAGGAATTTGTTTAGTATTCAAAATTCAATTTTCAGGCAATCCTTTCTTGAATTGCAAGTATAGAGCCGGTACTCGAAGCATTTTTTCCGGTTGTCTGTCCGGTGGTGGTAACCCGGACAGGCAGCAGGAATTTTTATACAGAAAGTTAGCGAGAAATAAGGTAAACCACCGTATGATATAAAATGTGCGTATTTATGAAAAAACTGATTTTATTGTTATTGTGTTCCGTGCAGTTGGCGGCTTTCGGTGATGAGAGGGTCAAGGCGGCTTATAGTCTGATAGAGCGAATTACACCGGGATACGGAAAGCAGTTCCGGCTGGAAATCATAGCCCCGGAGGATGGGAACGATGTGTATGAGATCGACCGGAAGGGCAATAAGGTGGTTTTACGCGGAAACAATACGGTGGCCCTGGCTACGGCTTTTAACTGGTATCTGAAATATACCTGCCAGGCGCATGTGTCGTGGTTCGGCAATCAGTTGAATTTGCCGAAACGCCTGCCTTTGCCTGAGGGGAAAGAAAGACGGACGATACAGGGGAAATACCGGGTGTATATGAATTATTGCACGGTGAGTTATACCGCTGCCTGGTGGGATTGGGAACGCTGGCAGCAGGAAATCGATTATATGGCGATGAATTCCATCAATATGCCTTTGTCGGTGGTAGGGTTGGAAGGCGTGTGGTATAATGCTTTGCTGAAATATGGTTTTACCGATGAGGAAGCCCGTACTTTTTTGGCGGGTCCGGGGCATTTTGCCTGGCAATGGATGCAGAATTTACAGAGCTATGGCGGACCGTTGCCCAAGTCGTGGATCGACAGCCATGTGAAATTGGGACAACAGATTATGGATCGTCAGCTGGAATTGGGCATGCAGCCGATACAGCAGGGTTTTTCAGGATATGTGCCGCGTGAGTTCAAACAGAAATTCCCGGATGCGAAAATCAAGCAACAGGGATCGTGGTGCGGTTTTAAAGGGGCTGCGCAGCTGGATCCCACCGATCCGCTTTTTTCCGAGTTCGGACGTGCTTTTTTGGAAGAAGAAAAGAAATTGTTCGGGGCACACGGCGTGTATGCTGCCGATCCTTTCCACGAGAGTGCCCCGCCTGTGAATACGCCGGAGTACCTGAATGCGGTGGGACGGTCTATCCATAAGCTGTTTAAGGATTTCGATCCGGATGCGCTTTGGGCGATGCAGGCGTGGAGTTTGCGTGAAAATATCGTGAAGGTGGTGCCTAAAACCGATTTGTTGATATTAGACCTGAACGGGGCTAAAAGCAGTAAGCCGGGAGCCTGTTGGGGGTATCCGCTGGTGGCCGGGAATTTGCATAATTTCGGGGGACGCATTAACCTGCACGGCGATTTGCGGCTGCTGGCTTCCAACCAATATGTCCGGGCGCGGGTAGGTTCGCCGAATGTGTGCGGATCGGGATTGTTTATGGAATCGATCGTGCAGAATCCGGTGTATTACGATCTGGCGTTCGAAATGCCGAATTATTCGGAAGCTATTCCGGTGGAAGAATGGCTGAAAAAATATGCTCATCGTCGCTACGGGGCAAAATCGGAGGCTGCGGAAAAAGCCTGGATGAAATTGCTGGAAGGGCCTTATCGTCCGGGAACGAACGGTACGGAATTGAGTTCGATTATAGCCGCCCGTCCGGCGTTGAATGTGAAGAAATCGGGACCGAATGCGGGTTTGGGGATTCCTTATTCTCCGCTTTTAGTGATCGAGGCGGAACGCCTGTTGTTACAGGATGCCGATAAATTGGGAGCGTCTAAGCCTTACCGTTTCGATATTGTGGATGTACAACGGCAATTAATGACGAATTTGGGGCAGGCCATTCATAAGCAGGCCGCCGAAGCTTTCCGGCAGAAAGATAAAGCCGCTTTTGCATTGCATAGCGGGCGTTTCCTGCAATTGCTGAAAGATGCGGACGAATTGCTGCGTACGCGTGAAGAGTTTAATTTCGATAAATGGTTGTCGGATGCCCGGAGTTGGGGGAAGACCGAAGCAGAAAAGAATTTGCTTGAAAAAGATGCTACGGCTTTGGTCACGGTGTGGGGAGCCGACGGCGATCCGTTGATTTTCGATTATTCCTGGCGGGAATGGACGGGGTTGATTGAGGGGTATTACTTGAAACGCTGGGAGAAATTTTATGCCATGTTGCAGCAGCACCTGGATGCGGGAACGGATTATTCCGAGGAAGGCCTGAGGCTTACTCACGGCCGGGAGTCGTTCCGGGCCAACGAATTTTACAGTCAGTTGGGCGACTGGGAACTGGCGTTTGTAAATACTCCGAATAAGGGACGTACCCCGGTGACAACGGGCGATGAAATCGAGGTGGCGAAACGGATGTTCGATAAATACAGTCGTCTGGCGGGCGAGTATTATGAAAAAGAAATGAAGGCCGAGGAGATTAAAGAGGGGAAAAGATACGAGAATTTAGGAGAATAAAATCAGTTTTTGGGGGGGAGAAAGCGGGGAAGTAAAGGTAACCGGGAAAGATATAAAAAAGAGTTCCATTGGGGAACGTTTCAGGTTTCGGGCGAAATTTGGGATACGGATAAAATGTTTAGGCGGCAGGGGAAACGGAGGGGAAGGATCGGGAAGGAGGCAGAGGGGAGAGTTATACCCTGTTTGGAACGGGGCATAACAGGAAAGCCGAAAATCGGGACAAACGTTTGAGGAACGGGGGGGCGAAATTTGCCCGATACGAAGTATCGATAGGGGATTATAAATAAAAAAATATACCATGAGAAAAAGAGTTGTCAGACTTTTAGCAGGAATGTTTCTGTGCGGGATTTGCCTGGGCGTACAGGCGGGAGAATTGAGCCGGCAGGTGGTGCCGATCCGCTGGGATAACCGGAAAACCGTTCCGCTGGAAGGCGAGTTTGCCGGGGAAGTGATCCGTTTGTTGCAGAATAGCAATAAATATGCAATGAACACCTGGTACAACGAGGTGAAGAAGTTTGGCAGCCAAACCGGGGAATACCTGGATTTCGGCGGGAAAATCGAGCGTTTTATCCGCCCGGTGTCGCATGAGGCTTTTGCCCTGGCGGTGTGCCTCCGGTTGAATTTGTACGATCCGGCGGTGACGGGCGTGTCGTGGGGAGAAGCTATCGAGCGGACGGTGAAACTGATCGGCTCGCTTGCCTATCGCCATAAGGCCAATTCCGGCAAAGAAGGCTGGGGCGATTTGTGGCAAAGTGCCCTGTGGGCGGCGCAGGCTGCCACGGCAGGTTGGATGATGTGGGATTTTCTCAGTCCGGAGCAACAGGAAATGGTGTGCCGGATGACGGTGTATGAAGCCGACCGTTTTTTGGATTATAAGGTGCCCTATTACCGGGATGTGCAGGGGAATGTTATTTATAAGGGGGACAGTAAGGCGGAGGAAAACGCCTGGAATTCCAATATTTTGGTGATTGCTTCGACGATGATGCCGGGGCATGTGCGTGAAAAGCAGTGGATGCGCAAAGCGGTGGAGTTGATGATTTCGGCTTATGCCGCCCCTTCGGATTTGCTGAGTAAGAAGAAAGTGAACGGTTTCCGTTTGAACGAGGTGTTGAACGGCAGTAATATAGAGGAGAACGGATTGGTGGTGAATCATGGGATTATCCATGCCGACTATATGTGTTCGATTATGCACAATACGTTGAATGTGTGGATGTTCGGGCTGGCTGGGATGAAAGCTCCGCAGGCCGCGCAGATGAACGGGGGAAAGGTGTATTACGCTTTGACCGACCTGGATTTCGACGGAAAGACGATTTATGTGAAGAATGCCGACGGGGGTGCTTCGTTCCAGATGTATTATCCGCAGGGGAATGATTGGGGATTCGGGCGGCAGGACGGTTATTGGCTGATGGATATTCTGGCTTATTCTTTCGGTTGGGATGCCCGTTCTTCGGTGAAGGCGGCGGATTGGGCGAAAGCGCGGAACGGGAAGATGCAGGAAATGCAGGGACGTTTTACAACCGGACAGTATTACGGAGATCGTGCGGAGAATACGTTTCCTTCGCGGGAAGAGTGGTTTGCCGCGCAAGTGGCGTTCGGTTACCTGGGGTTGTGGGAAAAGGAGCATAAAATGATACGTTTCACAAATAAAGGCTATTGATCATGAATTACAGGTTATTGATTACGGCGGTGTTGTTGCTGGCAGGCTTGGTTGCCGGGGCACAGGAAAAGAGAAATCTTTTGCAGCAAAGTCTGGAAAAGACAGATATAGGGAAATATCTGGAAAAACCTTATACACCCTATGCGGCTTATGAAGATCGCGCGTTTTGGGATGCCGTTCCGGCAGATGTGAAGGCAAAGGCGGTGAAAGCGGCAGAACGGGCTATGGAGAAAGCTCCGGCTTCTATTCCGCTGACCGCGTATCTGGAGTTTGTGCGTATCGGCGACCGGGCGCATTGCGATGGTTTGCAGGGAGAACAAAACCGCCAGCTGGAAAATCTGGTCATGGGGGAATTGCTGGAAGGAAAGGGACGTTTTATGGATGCTATTATCGATAATGTTTGGTCGCTGTGTGAACGGAGCACATGGGTGGGAACGGCGCATTTGGCGAATCAAAAACGCAGGGCCGGAGTTCCCGATTTTAAGGATATTATCATCGACTTGAGTTCCGGGGAAACCAGTACGCTGATGTCGTGGACGTATTATTTTTTTAAGAAGAGTTTCGATAAGGTGTCGCCGATCATCGCCGAACGGATGAAATATGAAATTACCCGGCGCACGTTGGAGCCTTATGCCCGGCGCGACGATATGTGGTGGCAGGGTTTTCGGGGTAATTTTGTGAATAACTGGAATATTTGGTGTAACTTTAATGTGTTGATGACCTGTTTGCTGGTCGAGGACGATGCGGCTCTGCGGACGGAGATTGTGAAAAAGACGATGCGTTCCGTGGATCATTTCATCAATTATTATAAGTCGGACGGCGGGTGTGAGGAAGGGCCTTCCTATTGGGATCATGCGCCGGGCAAGCTGATGGAATATCTGGAATTGCTGAAAGAGGTGACCGGGGGTGAGATCGATTTGTTCCGTGTGCCCCTGATTCATGAAATGGGGCGGTATATCGCCCGTACGCATATCGACAGCAGTTATTTTGTGAATTTTGCAGATGCTTCGGCCACGGGGAACAGCATCCCCCCGATTATTTACCGTTACGGTAAGAATTGCGGGGATACCGAATTGATGCAGTTCGGGCGTTATATGGGCGGATTGTCCGGTGTGGCGCAGAATCCGTTGCAGGGGTCGGTGACGATGAAGCTGGCCAATTTGAAGCAGTATGACGAGTTTTTGAAAGCAGAGGGGAAAGCCCCCTATTATAAGAGTGTGTGGCTCGACGGTGTGCAGGTGGCTGTGGCGAGGGATAAAGCCGGAACGAGCAAGGGATTGTTCTTTGCCGCTAAGGGTGGTTTTAACAACGAAAGCCATAACCACAACGATGTGGGGAGCTTTGTGCTGTACCGCGACGGTAAGCCGATGCTGGTGGATGCCGGAGTGGGTACCTATACGGCAAAAACGTTCAGCGGCCGCCGCTACGATATTTGGACGATGCAGTCCGGCTGGCATAATCTGCCTGTGGTGAACGGGCAAATGGAGGCTTTCGGCACGAAATACCGGGCGAAAGATGTGCAGTTCCGGGATAACGGGCGGAAAATGGTGTTTGCGCTGGATATTGCTCCGGCTTATCCGGAACAGGCCAAATGTGAAAAATGGCTGCGCACGTATACGTTCGACCGGGGGCATGGGCTGACGGTGGCGGACGATTACCGGGTGAAAGCGGTGGAAGGCGATTTTGTGTTCCATTATCTTACCTGCTGTGCGGTGAACGAGGTGAAGCCGGGTGTGGTGGAATTTACGGACGAAGGACGGAAAATTACGATGAGTTACGATTCGAAGGCTTTGGAATTCAGTCAGGAAGATAAGATTATGGACGACAGGAGATTGCAGCGGGTGTGGGGCGATAAGCTGGTGCGGGTGAGCTTAAAGATAAAAAATCCTCAGGTGCAGGGAAAAACTGCGGTGAAATTCCGTTGAGCCGGAGGGATATTATTCATTAAAAATCAGATAACAGACAACGTATGGTAAGAATTTTAGCTTTATTGATTTTGTTGCCGTTTCTGGCAAATGGTAGTTCGATTAAAAAACAGTTGATTAAGAAGGATTTGCCTTTTGCCGAGGAGCAAGTGCAACGAATGATCGATGTGATGGAGGAAAGCGGGAAAATTTTGAGTCCCCGGACAACGAAGGACGGTAAGATCCGGTATACTTCGTTTCAGGATTGGACGAGCGGATTTTTCCCCGGCAGTTTGTGGTATTTGTATCGGCTGACCGGAAAAGAGGAATGGAAGAATGAAGCTGAAAAATATACGGAGGCATTGGATAAAATCCAATATCTCACGTGGCATCACGATATTGGTTTTATGATTCAGTGCAGCTATGGGAACGGTTTGCGTTTTGCCGACAAGGAATCGTATAAGCCGGTGATTATCCAGGCCGCTAAATCGTTGTCCACGCGTTTCCGTCCGGGGGCGGGGATCATCCAGTCGTGGAATGTGACGGGAGGCTGGCAGGCCCAGCGCGGCTGGACTTGTCCGGTGATTATCGATAATATGATGAATTTGGAGTTGTTGTTCGAGGCTACGGCCCTGAGCGGTGATTCTTCATTTTATAAGATAGCGGTTTCCCATGCGGATCAAACGCTGAAGCATCATTTCCGTCCGGATAACAGTTGTTATCATGTGGTGGACTATGATCCGAAGACCGGAGAGGTGCTTCACCGCCATACCGCTCAGGGGTATGCGCACGAATCGGCCTGGGCGCGCGGACAGGCTTGGGCGTTGTACGGTTACACCATTTGTTACCGCTACACGAAGAATAAGGCTTATCTGGAACAGGCCGAGAAAATTGCGGCTTACCTGTTCTCACATCCCCGTATGCCGGAGGATTTAGTGCCTTATTGGGATTTCGACGCTCCGAACATCCCGAACGAGCCGCGCGATGCGTCGGCTGCTGCGGTGATCGCATCGGCTCTGTATGAGTTGAACGGTTATTCAAATAAAGATTACCGGAAAACCGCCGATAAGATCATGAAGAGTTTGTCGTCGCCTGCTTATATGGCTAAACCGGGAGAAAACGGGAATTTCATCCTGATGCATTCCGTAGGAAGTATTCCTCACGGATCGGAAATCGACGAGCCGTTGGTGTATGCCGATTATTATTTCCTGGAAGCTATGGAAAGGAGAACGAAATAGAATGAATTGCAGCCGGAAAGAAGTCCTGGGACACAGGTGTTTTTTCCGGTTGTCGGTATTCGGGAAACCGGGTCACCCTATATAATATTTGAAGAAATGAATATCCGTGGAAAAGAGTATGAACAGGTGGGGACGTTACGCCGCCTGTTTCCGGTGAAAAGTTGCGCCGCTTTGTTTTTAGGTTGCTTGCTGGCTTTGCCTTCAGGGGCGGAAGTGCCTGCCGGAAAAACGAAAAAGGTTTCGATTTATCATAAAGGATGGATTGATTTTAATAAGAACGGGCGGATGGATGTGTTCGAGAATCCGCAGGCGAAGCTGGAGGATCGGGTGGAAGATTTGCTGCGGCAAATGACGGTGGAGGAGAAGACCTGCCAAATGGCGACGCTTTACGGCTCGGGACGGGTGTTGAAGGAGGCTTTGCCGGTTCCGGAGTGGAAAAACGAGGTGTGGAAAGACGGTATTGGAAATATAGACGAGGAGCATAACGGTTTGGGTAAGTTCCGTTCGCAGTATTCTTTCCCCTACCGTAAGCATGTGGAAGCCAAACACGAGGTGCAACGCTGGTTTGTGGAAGAAACCCGTTTGGGAATCCCGGTGGATTTTACGAACGAGGGAATCCGGGGTTTATGTCATGACCGGGCCACTTATTTCCCGGCGCAGTGCGGACAGGGGGCTACGTGGAATAAAAAGCTGGTGTCGGAGATCGGGCGGGTGACGGCGGAGGAAGCCGTGGCGCTGGGCTATACGAATATTTATTCACCGATTTTGGATGTGGCGCGCGATCCCCGCTGGGGACGGGTGGTGGAGTGTTATGGGGAAGACCCGTATCTGGTGGGGCAGTTGGGGCGCGAAATGGTACTGAGCCTGCAAAAAGCGGGGTTGGTATCCACACCGAAGCATTTTGCCGTGTATAGCGTTCCGGTGGGAGGCCGGGACGAGGGAACGCGCACCGATCCCCATGTGGCGCCGCGCGAGATGCGGACGCTCTTTTTAGAGCCTTTCCGGGTGGCGTTCCAGGATGCGAAAGCGATGGGGGTGATGAGTTCTTATAACGACTGGAACGGCGAGCCCGTGTCGGGCAGTTATTTTTTCCTGACACAGATATTGCGGCAGGAATGGGGATTCGACGGGTATGTGGTGTCGGACAGCGAGGCGGTGGAATTTCTGCACAGCAAGCACCGGGTGGCGAAAGATTGGGTGGAAGCGGCGGCACAGGTGGCGAATGCCGGATTGAACATCCGTACGCAGTTTACCCCGCCGGAAGATTTTATCCTGCCGTTGCGGGAGGCTGTGGCGCAGGGAAAGGTGTCGCCGGAGGTACTCGACCAGCGGGTGAGGGAGATTTTGAAGGTGAAATTCCGGCTGGGATTGTTCGATAACCCTTATTTGGGCGATGGAGAAAAGGCCGAAAAAGTGGTGCATTCTCCGGAGCATCAGGCTGTGGCGCTGGAAGCGGCCCGGCAATCGATGGTGTTGCTGAAAAACGAAGGCGGTTTGCTGCCTTTGAAAAAAGATATTAAGTCGGTGGCGGTGATCGGGCCGAATGCCGACGAGCGGAAGAACCTGATTTGCCGTTACGGTCCGGCCAATGCGCCTTTAGTGACGGTGTATCAGGGGCTGAAACAATATTTGCCGGATGCCGAGGTGACTTATGCGAAGGGGTGTGAGATTATCGATCCGCATTTTCCGGAGAGCGAGTTGCTGGAATTTCCGTTGGATTCGGCGGAGCGTGCCGGGATAGCCGCAGCTGTGGAGGCTGCCCGTAAAGCCGAGGTGGCCGTGGTGGTGCTGGGAGGATCGGAACGGACGGTGAGGGAAGGAAATTCACGCACGAGCCTGGAATTGCCGGGACGGCAGGAAATGTTGCTGAAAGCGGTGGCCGAAACCGGGACTCCGGTGGTGCTGGTGCTGCTCGACGGGCGTGCTGCCGCTATCAATTGGGCGGATAAGCATATTCCCGCTATTCTGCACGGTTGGTTTCCGGGGGAATTTTGCGGACAGGTGATTGCCGAAACGCTGTTCGGCGAGAATAATCCCGGCGGACGTTTGGCGGTGACTTTCCCGAAATCGGTGGGACAGATTCCTTATGCGTTCCCGTTTAAGCCGGGAGCCGATACGAAAGGCCCGACCCGGGTGTCCGGGGCGTTGTATCCGTTCGGGTACGGGTTGAGCTATACCACTTTTGCGTATAGCGATTTGCAGGTGAGTCCGGAAAAGGGAGGTATCCACAGTCATGTGACGGTGAAATGCCGGGTGAAGAACACCGGAAAGCTGGCAGGCGACGAGGTGGTGCAGCTTTATGTGCATGATCTGTATAGCAGTGTCACCACCTACACGAAGATGTTGCGCGGGTTCGAGCGAATCCGTTTGCAGCCGGGCGAAGAGAAAGAGGTGGAGTTTGTGCTCAATTCGCAGGATTTGGGATTGTGGGACATTCATGACCAGTTTGTGGTGGAGCCGGGAGAATTCGAAGTGTTCGTGGGAGCTTCTTCACAGGATATTAAGTTGCAGGGAAAATTTGAACTGAAATAAAAAAAAGACCGGGTAAAGGTGGGTTATCCGGCAGATGAGGCGGTGAGCATACGGATGATGTTTAAATAAAAGTTTTATGAAAACAGGTTTTATGCTGGCTGGGGTATTGATGGGAGCAGTATCCCTTTATGCTCAAAAAAACAAAGCGCCGAATATTATTTTTATTCTGGCGGACGATATGGGCTACGGAGATGTGGCCGCTTTAAACGAGGCGTGTAAGATCAAAACGCCGAATATCGACCGGATGGCGCAGCAGGGCGTGGCGTTTACGGATGCGCACAGCAGTTCGTCGGTGAGTACGCCTACCCGTTACGGCATTTTGACCGGGCGTTATAACTGGCGTTCCAACCTGAAAAGCGGAGTTTTGAACGGTTATTCAAAAGCTCTGATTCCTAACAACCGTACCACGATGGCAAAGATGCTGAAACAGGGAGGCTATGAAACGGCTTGTATCGGCAAATGGCATTTGGGCTGGAATTGGAATAATATCGAACAGGGAGCCGGACAGGTGGATTTTTCAAAACCGATCACTCATGGCCCCACTACTTTGGGATTCGATTATTTTTACGGTTTTTGCGGATCGCTGGATATGCCGCCTTATGTGTATGTGGAGAACGATATGCCTACGACCGCCGATGTGGGGGTGGTGGAAGCCGGAGAGGGTTTCGGATTTTGGCGGAAGGGAAAGATCGGGAGTGATTTTTCGCATGAAGATTGCCTGCCGAACCTGACTCGCCGGGTGGTGAATTACATCGGAGAGAAATCGAAGGCCGATAAGCCGTTTTTCTTATATTTCCCGCTTCCCGCCCCTCATACGCCGATTTTGCCTGTGAAGGAATTTCAGGGGAAGTCGGGGCTGAATGCTTATGCCGATTTTGTGATGATGGTGGACTGGGTGGTCGGCGAGGTGATGAAAGCTATGGAAGAAAACGGCGTTGCCGAAAATACGATATTGGTATTTACCACGGATAACGGTTGTTCTCCTCAAGCCAGGTTTCCTGAACTGGAGGCGAAAGGGCATTATCCGAGCTATGTTTACCGGGGGCATAAAGCCGATTTGTTCGACGGCGGCCACCGGATTCCCTGTTTGGTGCAGTGGCCGGAGCGGGTGAAACCGCACAGGGTGGACCAAACGGTGTGCCTGACCGATTTTATGGCTACGTTCGCAGCCCTGTCCGGTCAGAAATTGGCGGACAACGAGGGAGAGGACAGTTATAACCTGATGCCCTTGCTTTTGAAAAAGAATTACAGGAAAACAATCCGGGAGGCTACGGTGCATCATTCGATAGACGGTAGTTTCACGATCCGCCAGGGCGATTGGAAACTGCTGCTCGCGCCGGGTTCCGGTGGCTGGAGCGATCCCCGTCCCGGTAAAGACAAGGGGTTGCCCGCAGTGCAGTTGTATGATATGAAGTCCGATCCGGGCGAGAAAACGAATGTGTATGCCGGGCATCCCGAAGTGGTGAGCCGCTTGACGGCATTGCTGCGGAAATATATTCAGGAGGGCAGAAGCACGCCGGGAAAACCGCAGCAGAATGACGGGAGCAGGAATTGGAAAGAGATACAAAAGATTATGCAGTGAGAAAAGTAGTAAACAGTTATATATGAAAAAAATAAGTTTGGTATTGTGTTTGGTTCTGCTGTTGGGCGGGGCGTATGCAGGAAAAAAGAAACAGGTGGTGAAGGACGACCGTGCCTGGTGGTGCGAAACGGCTTACCGTATGGCATATCCGTTGCTGGATGCCCTGAGCAAGGGGGAATTGAAGGCGAAGATGCCGGTCGAGGCGGCTTATCCGGAGTCCCGGAAGGCTTACGCCCATCTGGAGGCTTTCGGGCGTTTGATGTGCGGGCTGGCTCCCTGGCTGGAATTGGGACCGGACGATACCCCCGAAGGAAAGATGCGGGGTGAATTGCTGGAGCTGGCGCATCGGTGTGTGCGGAATGCCGTGGACCCGAAATCACCGGATTATATGAATTTCACGAAACCTTCGCAACCTTTGGTGGACGCTGCTTTTCTGGCACAGGGGTTTATGCGTTCGCCGAAATATCTGTGGGGCGGATTGGACGGGGAAACCCAGCGGATGGTGGTGGACGCTTTCAAGCTCACCCGGAGCATCAAGCCCAACCGCAGTAATTGGCTGTTGTTTTCAGGGACGATCGAGGCTTTTTTCCTGTCGATCGGCGAGCCGTGGGATGCCATGCGGGTGGATTACGCACTGACCAAGCACGAAGATTGGTATAAGGGCGATGGCGTGTATGGCGACGGGCCTGATTTTCATTGGGATTATTACAATAGTTATGTCATCCAGCCGATGATTGTGGATATTTACGCCGCCCTGCTGGCGAAAAAGCAGTGTTCGCAGGCCAGTTACGACCGGGTGCTGAACCGCGCGGTGCGTTATGCGCAGGTGCAGGAGCGGATGATTTCGCCGGAAGGGACTTTTCCTCCGTTGGGGCGTTCGCTGGCTTACCGCACGGGAGCTTTGCAGACGTTGTCTATGGTGGCCCTGATGCACAAGCTACCGAAGGGAGTGACTCCGGCGCAGGTGCGCTGTGCCCTGACCGCTGTGGCGAAACGGATGTTTTCAGCCGAGGGCACGTATGATGCGAACGGCTGGTTGCAGATCGGGTTTGCCGGACATCAGCCCTGTACGGCGGAGAGCTATATTTGCACGGGTAGCCTTTATTTATGTTCGGTTGGCTTTTTACAGTTGGGCTTGCCTGCCAGCGATGAGTTTTGGGCGGCTCCGGCTGAAAAATGGACTTCGCAGAAAGCGTGGGGAGGGGAGCAGTTCCCGATCGATCATGCTTATTAAAAGGGAAAAGCTATACGTTTATTGAAAGAAATAGGATGCCGGGATTTGAAGGAGGGGACGGTGATCGGCGGGGGAAGAAGTTGTTTTAAATCGTGGAATCGACAGAGAGTATCATGATATGAAAAAGATTAGTTTGATGTTGTGTTTCGTCTTGTTGCTGGGCGGAGCGTATGCAGGAAAGAAGAAGCAGGCGGTGAAGGACGATCGTGCCTGGTGGTGCGAAACGGCTTACCGGGTGGCTTATCCGTTGCTGGATGCTTTGAGTAAAGGGGAGTTGAAGGCGAAGATGCCGATCGAAGCGGCAAATCCCGATGCCCGGAAGGCTTATGCCCATCTGGAGGCTTTCGGGCGGTTGATGTGCGGGTTGGCTCCCTGGCTGGAACTGGGGCCGGACGATACTCCCGAAGGGAAGATGCGGGGCGAATTACTGGAATTGGCGCATCGGTGTGTGCGGAATGCCGTAGACCCGAAATCGCCGGATTATATGAATTTCACAAAGCCCTCGCAACCTTTGGTGGATGCCGCTTTTCTGGCACAGGGGTTTATGCGTTCGCCGAAATACCTGTGGGGCGGATTGGACGGGGAAACCCAGCGGATGGTGGTGGATGCCCTGAAACTTACCCGGGGAATTAAGCCTTATCAAAACAATTGGCTGTTGTTTGCCGGGACGATCGAGGCTTTTTTCCTGTCGATCGGCGAGCCCTGGGATGCCATGCGGGTGGATTACGCGCTGACTAAACACGAAGATTGGTATAAGGGCGACGGTGTGTATGGTGACGGGCCTAATTTTCATTGGGATTATTATAATAGTTTTGTGATTCAGCCGATGATCGTGGATATTTATGCCGCGATGCTGGCGAAAAAGCAGTGTTCGCAGGCCAGCTACGACCGGGTGCTGAACCGCGCGGTGCGTTATGCGCAGGTACAGGAACGGATGATTTCGCCGGAAGGGACTTTTCCGCCGCTGGGACGTTCGCTGGCTTACCGCACGGGCTGTATGCAAACGCTGTCTATGATTGCGCTGATGCATCGGCTGCCGCAGGGGGTTACCCCGGCGCAGGTGCGTTGTGCCCTGACCGCTGTGGCGAAACGGATGTTTTCAGCCGAGGGCACGTATGATGCGAACGGCTGGTTGCAGATCGGGTTTGCCGGACACCAGCCCGGAATCGGCGAGGGGTATATTTGCACGGGCAGCCTTTACTTGTGCTCGGCTGGCTTTTTGCAGCTGGGCTTACCTGCCGATGACGAGTTTTGGACGGCTCCGGCGGCTCCGTGGACTTCACAAAAAGCCTGGGGAGGGGAACAGTTCCCGATAGACCATGCTTATTGAAGCGGCCGGGAGAAAAGACGGGAAATCGGAGTGGAAAAAGGGCAGGGAAAAGAATAGGAGCCGGGTCTGAAAACAGGAGGATGGAGAGATAAGGAGGTGAAGTAGGGGGAAAAGCGGCGTGGAAGTGGAAGGAGCGGTGTGAAAAGTGACAAGAACGGAAGGAATGTGGACGGAGGAAGGTGTAGAAAAAATAGGGAATTGAAAGATTGGAAAGATATAGAACGAATGGATATGAATAGAAATTACAGGGGAATGGCATTCTTGGCAGCCTGTGTGCTGCTTGTGGCGGGTTGCGGGTTGAACGGAGAGAAAACCGGGGGAAAGCGGGCTTTGCCGGAGGATTCGGCGGAGGCTTTGCAGAAATACAGCATCCGCTTCGATTCGGTGGTGGCCGATTATTATAGCAGTGGATTGGTGGGAAACGGCTTGCTGGGAGCGAGTGTTTATAAAACGGCGGGCGACACGCTTTGCTGGGAGTTGGGACGTACGGACGTAACCGACCACCGTGAGCGTTATAATCTGTCCGACCCGAAAGATATTTTATACACGATTTGCCGCCTGCCGATCGGGAAGCTGTGTTTGCCGATGGACGGGAATAAATCGGATATGAAGATGGATTTGTACCGGGCGGAGGTTTCCGGGGTATCCGGACGGATGAAGTGGCGCACGTTTACGCCCGCATGTGAAAATGTGCTGGTGGTGGAATGGGAAGGAATGGACGGATTGCCTGAGCCGGAGTTTCGCCCGGCGGTTTCGCGCAGTCCGAGAGCTGTGTTCCCCGGTTCGCCGAATATGCCGGAAGGTTATCGGCCGAATCCCGATCCGAAAGTGTATACGGAAGGGAATTACCATATTTGCAAGCAGCCGATGAGTGCCGGAGGGGAGTATACGACGGTGTGGACGGTGGAGAAGCTCGGCGGTAAAAACCGACTGATTTTATCGATCGGTTATTCGCAGGAGCGGACGGATACGGAAAAGGATGCTATCCGGGACATCGAACGGGTGACGGGAGAACGTTTTGCACAGGCCGAGAAAGAACATCTGGCGTGGTGGCACGATTTCTATGCCCGTAGTTTTGTGTCGGTGGGCGAGGATTGTTTCGATGCCTTTTTCTGGAGCCAGTTGTATAAGCTGGGTTCAGCCACCCGGAGCGACCGTTTGCCGATGGACCTGATGGGCCCCTGGTACCACGATTCTACCCCCTGGCCTGCTATTTGGTGGAATTTGAATATCCAGCTGACTTATTCGCCCCTGTTTGCCATCAATCATGTGGAATTGGTGAAACCGCTGGCGGATATGCTGGATGCGAATGTAAAGAACCTGATGGGGAATGTGCCTGAGCCTTACCGTTATAATTCGGCTGCTGTGGGACGTATGAGCACGTATGATTGTGTGGGAGAGATCGAGAAAGAGTATGGGTTGCTGACGTGGACGATGTTGTATTACTGGAAATATTGCCGTTATACGAACGACACGGAACGGCTGAAGACGAAATTTTTCCCCTTGTTGAAGCTGTCGGTGAATTTTTACCGCCATTTGTTGAAGGAAGGGAAAGACGGGCGTTTGCATTTGCCGGAGAGTTTTTCGCCGGAGTATGCGGATGCCGAGGATTGTAATTTTGAATTGGCTTTGTTGCGCTGGGGATGCGAAACGTTGCTGCGGACGAATGAAGAGTTCGGGCTAAACGATACGCTGGCTCCGGAATGGAACAGGATTTTAGAGCAATTGACCCCTTATCCGCAGGACGAGGACGGTATGCTGATCGGTAAGGATGTCAAGCTTCGGTATGCCCACCGCCATTATTCGCATTTGCTGATGTTTTATCCTTTGGGGGTGCTTTCTATGGATGTGCCGGAAAACGAGGCTTTGGCGCGGAAATCTATCGATTATTGGTTGAGTTATAAGGGATTTTATACCGGATATACCTATTCGGGTGCTTCTTCGATGTATACCCTGATGAGGGACGGGGAGAAAGCGCGTGAAAATTTAAAGATTGTGTTCGATAAGTATATTCAGCCGAATACGCTGTACCGGGAATCCGGCCCGGTGATCGAAACCCCGCTTTCGGTGCTGGCTTCTTATATGGAAATGTTGCTGACAAGTCAGGATTCGCTGATTTTGGTGATGCCCGCCGTGCCCGATAGCTGGAAAAACATCCGTTACCGCGATTTGCTGGCGGAAGGCGGTTTTGAAGTGAGTGCCGAACGGAAGGACGGAGCGGTGCGGGAAGTGAAGGTACACAGTTTGTATGGCGGAGAGTGTGTGGTGGAAAGCGGTATTCCGGTGGAGGAACTGAACGTGAGCGGCGCACGCTGGGATAAAGCGGATAAGGGACGGATCAGGCTGAAAATGAAAAAGGGACAGACGGCTGTGCTGAAAAACGGCAAGCTGGAGAGCCAGGCCGGAGAAAATGAATAAAAGAGCCGGGCAGCCGGGAGGAAGGAGATAAACGGAAGCCTTTCGGGCAGCCGGGAGGGGAGGAACGGGGCTGGAGCCGACATGATTTGAATATAAAATAACGAAGAAATAGAAATATGAGAAAACAAGTCTGTATTGCCGCATTGCTGGTATTAAGCATGGCCGGGATGTTTGGAGAGACCAGAGGGGAGATGCCGGAAAAAGGGAAAAAAGGTTACCGGGTGCGTACCGTTGAAAATCCGCACGCGAAGGAAGCCGCGGAGTTTCCCGGTTCGGTGGCGGAAGGGGAGCCCCGCCTGAAAAATGTGGAGGTGACGATCGACGGGCGTTATCGGGTGTCGCCGGAGGAAATCCGGATGACTGCGCTGAAAACTCCGTGGATGCGTACAGGCTTGTATATTGCGCCGGGAGAGCTGGTGACGGTGGAAGTGCCGAAGGGGTTGGAGCGGGTGGAATACCGGATTAGCGGTTACCATTGTCGGTTGAATCCGGAGAAGGTGAAAAATTTGAAGCGTTTTCCCGATGTGAGGAAGAATGGAAAGCTGGTTGCCGGGAAGAATGAGATTTATAGTGATTTCGGCGGTCACCTGTATTTTGTGTTTCCGGACGGTGCGCCGGGGCGAAAATTGAAGTTCAAGGTTTCGGGTGCGGTGAAATCGCCTGATTTCGTGTTGGGCGAAACGGATGCGGGACAGTGGAAAAAAGAGGTGGTGGAAACCGGGGTGCCCTGGGGTGAGATGGTGTGCGACCGGGTGATTTTTACGTTGCCTGTGGCTTCGATGCGGAAGGTGAAAGACCCGGAGGAAATGATGAAGTTTTATCAGGAGATGATTGAGCAGGATTTTAATCATTATTCGGGATTGTCCGACGATGCCTCGGAAGACCGCCACCGCAGTCCGGATATTCCGTGGCGTTTCGTGTTCGATGTGCAGTTGTGTGCGGGTGCGGCGCATGCCGGGTATCCGATTGCTTGCAGTTATTCCTGGGCCGACCGTTCGGTGGATATGGATTTGATTAGAAATAATGACCGCGCCTGGGGATTTTATCATGAAATGGGGCATAATTACCAGCATTGGTGCTGGAAATGGGGGACGCTGGGCGAGGTGTCGTGTAATTTCCCGATTTTTCATGCCCGTAACCGGATGGGTACCTGGCCGGGACGGGTGGCCAAATATCAGCAGATGGTGGATGAGTTGGCAAACCGGGATTTCGAAGGGAAGGATTTCGATAAAGCGCCTTTCGGGCATGAGAGCCGGATTGTGCCTTTTATCCAACTGGCGCAGGAGTATGGCTGGGAACTTTACCGTTTTCTGGCCAGGGAATCGCGTGATTTGAGGGCAGAGGATGCACAGGCTTTGCGGAAAGCGGGGAATGACGGCAGGCGGGATTTTTTCTGCCTGACGGCGGCGAAGTTTGCCAAACAGGATTTGCGCCCGTTTTTCGATGCCTGGGGAATCAAATATAGTGCAGGTGTTCAGGCGGAGTTGGCAAAGTTGCCTGCCCTGAAAAACCAATTTTGGAAAGTTTTCGATGTGAATAAGATGCCGAAGTTATAATTCGGAGGATATAAAGAACTAAAAAAATAAATGGTATGTGGAAAAAGTTTCCTTTATTATGCGGAGCTGTTGCCGGGGGCGTTTCGTCGCTGTGGGCACAAGAAAAGCCTAATTTTTTAATTATCGTGACGGACGACCAGACCTTTGAGTCGATCGGTTGCCTGAATAATCCGGAGATCAAGACTCCGAACATCGACCGTTTGGTGCGTCAGGGCACTACTTTTACGCATGCCTTTAACCAGGGGTCGTGGACGGGTGCGATTTCGGTGGCGAGCCGCACGATGTTGATTACCGGGCAGTATCTGTATAATGCGTCGGAAAATTCGAAGTATATGCCCTGGCGCGAGCCCGAACAGAAGAAAACGGTGAAGGAACCGAAGCTGTGGGGCGAGGTGTTCGAGGAGGCGGGCTACCGTACCTATATCACCGGGAAGTGGCATAATTCCGATTACGCCCTGTTGAGATGTTTTCAGGAAGGGGAAGCCGTAGGGGCGGGTTTCTATGAGTCGCGTGACGAGAACGATAAAACCAACACCCAATACGGACGTCCGAACGACGGGAAATGGGTGCCTTACGATAATCGGCTGGGCGGGCACTGGAGTCCTGCCGTGAAAGATATTGTGTATAAGGATGGCGAAAAGAAAGCGGGTGAAAAATATTATATGTCACGCCATACTTCCGAGCTGTATGCAGATAAGGCGGTGAATTATCTGGAAACGAAAGCCGGAAAGGACGGGAAGCCGTTTTTTATGTATGTGGCTTTTAATGCTCCGCACGATCCCCGGCAGTCGCCGAAAGAGTTTTTGGATATGTATCCGAGGGAGCAGGTGAAAGTGCCTGCCAATTTCCTGCCGGAACATCCTTTCGATCAGGGCGACAGTAAGATCCGGGATGAGGAGCTTGCTCCGTTTCCCCGGACGGAAGAGGCGGTGAAACTTCACCGTCAGGAGTATTATGCCATTATCACGCATGCCGATTATGAGATCGGGCGTATTTTGGACGCTTTGGAAAAATCGGGACAGGATAAGAATACTTATATTATCTTTACCTCCGATCACGGCTTGGCTGTGGGGATGCACGGATTGATGGGGAAACAGAACCAGTATGAATGTTCTGTGCGGATGCCTTTGATCTTTGCCGGGCCGGGTATTAAGGCCGGAGCGAAAACCGATGCGCTGGTGTATATGCAGGGGTTGTTTGCCACCACTTGCGAAATGGCGGGGATTCCCGTGCCTGAAAGCGTGGATTTCCCCAGCCTGAATCCGCAGTTGAAAAATCAGAAAGCGGCAGGCGAGGAGTATATTTTCGGAAGCTACCGGAATTTGCAGCGCATGGTGCGTTCAGACCGTTATAAGCTGATTGTGTATCCGAAATCGAAGCAGGTGCAGCTTTTCGACCTGAAAAAAGACCCGGACGAACGGGTGAATCTGGCCGATCAGCCTAAATATCGCAAAATCCGCCAGCAGATGTGGGAACAGTTGAAGAAAGAACAGCAGAAATTCGGCGATAAGCTGGTGCTGAAAGAGATTTAAGAACGATCCGCCGGATAGGGCGGGATGCCGGAGAAAGGCATGGAAACAGGGAATTTCAATAAAAACAGATTGTATATGATGCAGGTTTACAGAGCGTTCGTCTTGTTGTTGCTGTTGTGCTGGGGGCATGCGGGATTTGCCATAGATAAGGATATGGCGAAGGTGAAACAGAATATGTGTGACTCCTATTTGCGGGTGTTGAACGACGCTCCTGTTTTGAGGCAACGGGTGGCTGAGATCGGGAAAAATTCGGAAAATCCCGATATTATGATCCGGGAGTTGCAGGAAGGGGTGAATCCGGAGGCCGTGGAGCGCTATATTGCGGGACTGGGGACGGACAGCCTGTGGAAAGATTTGAATTATAAGGACGATAGCCGTAGCGGCTGGCATCCCTCTTTCCATGCCGAACGGCTTATGGTGATGGCGAAGGCTTACCGGGACGCTTCGGGGAAATATTTCGGGAATCCGGAATTGGGCAAGGCTATCCATCGGGCGATGGGGTATTGGTTTGCCGGGAATTTCCGTTGCCGGAATTGGTGGTATAACCAGATCGGTGTGCCGAAAATGCTGGGAACGGCGTTTTTGCTGATGGAACCGGAAATGAGTGCGGACGAGAAAGCGAAAGCTATTCAATATATGGAAAATGCCAAATTGGGCATGACGGGGCAGAACAGTGTGTGGCTGGCGGAAAATGTGTTGGTGCGTGCTTTGCTGCTGGACGATGAGCAGCTTTTTGCGGAGGCCCGTGAAGCTATCCTGAAAGAACTGAAAGTGAACGATAGGGGGGAAGGTATACGTCCGGACTGGAGTTTCCACCAGCACGGGGCGATGTTGCAGTTCGGGAATTACGGGCTGGCGTTTGCCAATACGATGGCTTATTGGGCGAGGATGTTCCGGGATACGCGGTTTGCGCTGACCGGGGAGCAGTTGGCTGTCCTTCGGAATTACCTGTTGGAAGGGATGCAATGGATTGTGTGGCGGAGAAATATGGATATTAGTTCGAGCGCCCGGCAGTTGTTCCGCTGGGGACTGGAAGGAAAGGCTTTGTCTTACGGGAAGTCCATACGGAATATGGAAGTTGCCGACCCGGAGCATGCGGAGGTATACCGTGAGTTATACGCGACGCATATTTTGGACAACGGCCAGCCGAACCGCTGTGTGGGATTCCGTTATTATCCCTTTTCCGATTTTGCGGTGCTGCGTACGCCGGAATGGTACACTACGCTGAAAATGAGTTCGAACCGGGTGATTGGCTCGGAGGTGGTAAATTCCGAGAATTTGTTGGGGATGTATTTGGGCGACGGAGCTTTGTATGTGTACGGACGCGGGGATGAGTACCGGGATATTTTTCCGGTGTGGGACTGGACGAAAATTCCGGGAGTGACCTGTTATGCAGATGAAAGTATTATAGAAAAAGATAAGGGGTATCACCACCGTAACCATAGCGATTTCGTGGGCGGTTTGTCTGACGGGCAAACCGGAATGGCTGCCCTGAAGCTGAACAAGAAAGGGGTGACGGGGAATAAGTCGTATTTCTTCACCGGGAAATCGGTGGTGTGCCTGGGTAGCGAAATCGAGGGTGGAAATCCGGGAACGGTGACGACAGCCGTTGCACAGAGCTTGAAACGGGGCGAGGTGTTGCAGGCCGGAAAACCGGAAAACCGGGCTTATTACCACGATGGGGTGGCGTATGCTTTCCCGCAGGGGGGACAGGTGGAAATGACCGCCGGGGTACAAACCGGAAACTGGCGGAGGGTGGCGGAGCTTTACGATACGGCGGAGGTGCGGAAAGAGGTGTTCCGCCTGTGGCTCGATCATGGCGACGGGGTGAAAGACGGAAGTTATTATTATGAAATTATTCCCGGCGTGACGGAAAAGAATTGGCAGAAGGCGGTGAAACGTTCGGAGGTGACGGTGCTGGCGCAGGCCGGAAATGTACATGCCCTTTCGGACGGGAATCGTCTGTATGCGGCGTTTTTCTCTCCGGGAGAGATCAGTTTAAGTAAAAAAGTGAAATTATCGGCAGATCAGGGGTGTCTGGTGATGGCGGAGGCGGGACATAAATCTTATCGGTTCCGGGTATCCGCTCCCGATTGGCAACAGGAAACGTTGGTGTTTCGCCTGACGGGGGAATGGCGGGGAGAGAATTGCCGTACCGATGTCGCGGCAGGTGAGACGCAGGTGGTGGTTCCGGTTGCCGGAAAGCGGGGAGCGGCGGTAGAGTTTACGGTATCGGCCGAATAAAGGAATTATATAATCGGAATGATGAAGAAAATATATGCTCTCGGTGTTTGCCTGGCGATGGTTTCGGCAGGTTTGGCACAGGATAAGGAGGTAACGAATGCTTTTCTCGACCTGGAACGGCAGGGAACGGTGAATGAGTCGGAATCGGTGATGCGGGTGAAAAGCAGTGCGCAGGAAATGGCGGCATTGCTGGCACAGCAGCCGGATTGTGGGTATTTTTGTTTTCCGGAAAACCGGGAATTGGCCCTGCGGAGTATGGAGTTTGTGCCGCAGCGTTGGGCGTCGACCACGCCGGAACAGCGCGCCCGGTTTAGCGGGCAGGCTCAACCGGGTGAGTTTTTCACTTACCAATTGGCCGTTTTTCCGGTGAAAGAGGATTTAAAGCAGGTGCGGATTGTTTTTTCCGACCTTAAGAATAAGCAGGGTAAGCGGATTAAAGCCGACGGGATGCGTTGTTTCAATACCGGAGGCGTGAATAAAGACGGACAGGATTTTGTGAAGCGGATTGATGTGCCGCAAAACAGCCTGCAAGCCCTGTGGATCGGGGTTAGTGTGCCCGAAGACGCTGTCGGGGAATACGAAGGGACGGTGACCGTGACGGCGGACAATGCCCCGAAAACCACCGTCGGCGTGAAGCTGAACGTGGGCGGCGAAGTGGTGAAGAATCAGGGCGACGACGAAGGTTGGCGGCATTCGCGCCTGCGCTGGCTGGATTCCCGGAAGGGCGGAGGCGATACGCCGACGCATCCCTATATTCCCGTGGAAGTGAAAGGAAATGAAATTTATTACCTCGGCGGACGTATGGTGTTGAATGACTGTGGCTTGCCCGAAAGAATCGTGACGAATTACAATTCCTGCAATGCCATCGACCGGAAGGTGGAAAACGAGGTGCTGGCAGAGGGGATGCGGTTTAACGTGGGGAGAAATGATGAGGCGCTTCCCCTTAAAAAAGGCAGGCTGGTGTTGAAAAAAACGTCGGACGGTAGAGCCGAATGGCGGTCGAAGATGAAAGGCGACGGGGTGGAATTGCTTTGCGAGGGTAGTTTTGAGTTTGACGGTTTTGCCAATATCCGCCTGAGCCTGATTGCGAAAAAGGATATTACTTTGGATATACAGAATTTGCTGATTCCTTATACCGCTTACGCTTCGCGTTATTTTATGGGGCTGGGGGAAAAAGGCGGTTTCTTTAATCCGTCCGGAATTGCCTGGGCGTGGGATACGACCCGGCATCAGGATGAATTTTGGGTGGGAAATGTGAATGCCGGATTGAAAATAAAGCTCAGGGATGAAAATTACCGCCGTCCGCTGGTGAATGTGTATTATGCGCTGGGACGTCTGCGGCAGCCGTCGTCCTGGGGGAATGCCACGAAGATTTTCGATAAGGAGGTGGGGATTGTGATTCTTCCTCCGGGTAAGCAGGGAGCGATTGCTAATGTGATGGGCGGCGAGAAGGTGATGCGGAAAGGCGATACGTTGCATTACGACCTGGAGTTGCTGATTACCCCGGTGAAGCCGCTGGATATGGAGCATCAGGTGAAGGATCGTTTCTATCATTCCAATTCGGATGTTAGTGCGAACTATATTCCGGAAGCGTTGGAAAAAGGGGCGAATATGATTAATGTGCATCATAAGAAAGATATTTATCCGTTTATCAATTATCCCTATTACGATGCTTCGTTGCCCGACCTGAAAAGGTTTATCGGGGAGGCTCACAGCAAAGGATTGCAGGTGAGAACCTATTACACTACGCGGGAACTGACTGTGAAGATTCCTGAAATCTGGGCTTTGCGCAGTTTGGGCGGCGAGGTGATTATGGACGGGCCGGGGAAAGATGCCCGGACGCTGATTCATAAGAATGGCCCGAATCCCTGGCTGAACGAGAATTTCGGCTCGCACTTCATTCCGGCCTGGTATAATGCTTTCCGGGAGGGGAAATATAAAGGCGATATGGATATTTCGGTGATTACGACACCGGATTCGCGCTGGAATAATTATTATCTGGAAGGGCTGGACTGGATGGTGAAGAATATCGGGCTGGACGGTGTGTATATCGACGATAGCGCGCTCGACCGCGAAACGCTGAAACGTGCGCGGCGGGTGCTGGATGCCGACGGGAAGCACCGGACGATAGATATGCATAGCTGGAACCACATGAACCAGTGGGCGGGATATGCCAATTCGCTGCTGATGTATGCTGACCTGCTGCCTTATGCCGACCGTCTTTGGCTGGGGGAAGGTTTTAAATTTACAAATAGTCCCGACTTTTGGCTGGTGGAAATGTCCGGCATTCCTTTCGGGTTGATGAGCGAAACGCTGGATGCCCGGAATTATTGGCGGGGCATGGTGTTCGGGATGACTCCGCGCCTGCCGTGGAGCGGTGATCCCCGTCCGCTGTGGAAACTATATGACGATTTCGGTATGCAGGATGCGGTGATGTATGGTTTCTGGAATGCGGATTCGCCTTTGAGAAGCGACAATGAGGAGGTGTTACCGACCGTTTATGTGAAGAAAGATAAGGCGGTGATTGTGGTGGCGAATTGGACAGACCACGCAGCAACCTGCCGTTTGTCGCTGGATGCGGAGGCGTTGGGTTTCACTCCTTCGAAAGCGAGCCTGCCGGAAATGGAGGGTATACAGGCTGCCGCACAGGTAGACCTGAACGGCAGTATACAGGTGGAAGGCAATAAGGGGTTGTTTATCCTGCTGGAAAAATAACGGTCTGGGAAATAGGTTGTCCGGCTTTTGTCCGGACACGATATATGGGAAAGTGGCAGGTTGTGGTGAAGGCGTGTCATAGTGTTTCATGACGGCTTTGCCGCTTTTCCTCTGTGTTTGGTTTTGCTTTTCTTTTTTTAGAGAAGGAAACAAATAAAAAATTTTGTATATTTGTAACCGGAGATACCATCCGAGTGTTAAAGTATAGCGGTTTTCGCACCCCCGTAGAGCGTGTTAATGCACCTCACATACCGTTTAGGTGTTGGACAACGGGACAGGCGAAAACCGTTTTTTTGTGTCGTGGATTTCCGGGTGCCGGAGTCGATGCCCGTTGAGCGGTGTCAGCCGTGTTTTATTTCTTTTCCCGCTTTACGTTTGGCGCGCCAGATTTCGATGACGGCAGGCAGGACAGACACCACGATAATGAGAAGAATCAGCAGTTTCAGGTTTTTCTGTACAATAGGCAGCCCCCCGAAAAAGTATCCGGCATAAGTGAATAGAATCACCCATACGATTCCCCCGATGATATTATAGGCGGCAAAGTGGCGGTAGCTCATGTGCCCCATCCCGGCGACGAAGGGCGCGAAAGTTCTGACTATCGGCACAAAACGCGCCAGAATAATGGTTTTGCCACCGTATTTGCGGTAGAAATCATGTGTTTTTTCCAGATAGCTTTGTTTGAATATTTTAGAATCGGGGTTGCGGAATAGTTTCTCCCCGAACAATCGTCCTATAACATAGTTCGAGCCGTCGCCCAGAATGGCGGCAGCTATCAGGAACAGCACGATGAGGTGCACGTTGATGTGGTTGGTGGGCAGGGCTGCCAGCGCACCTGCAACGAACATCAGGGAATCGCCCGGAAGGAAGGGGGTGACTACCAGCCCGGTTTCACAAAAGACGATTAAAAACAATATGGCATAAATCCAGGCGCCGTATTGGGTGACCAGTTCGCTTAGGTGGGTGTCGATGTGGAGAATGAAATCGGCTATGAAATGTATGTATTCCATAAAGGTTACTTGGGTATGAAATTACATCTAAAAGTAATTGTTTTTTACTGATTTACGTAGAGATCGGTTTTACTTTTTGTGCATTCGAAAATTCCAATATGAAAAATATTTATCTAATATTTGAAAATTTATTCTGTTTTTTTCTTGTAATTAAAAAAAATGTAATATGTTTGCAGTGTCCAACATAACTAACGGTAGGGAGACTGCCACACATGGCAGGCATGCTTGTAATGCCTGCCATTTTTCCCTTGATACAACGGTTTCTGCACCCCCGCAGGGAGTATTAATGTACCTCACATGCCGTTAGGTGTTGGACAAGCGGGACAGGCAGGAGCCGTTTTTTTTCTTGCCTTTTTTTAATATAAATAACATGTGTGAACAGTCGAATCCTGTGCCCGTCTTTGCCGAGGGCGTGAGCGGGCAGATCGTGCAACCTTTTTCTCCGGAGGAGTGTGAAGTTTTAAATGCGTATTTCGACAGGCAGTCCGAACGGCTGATGGAGGTGTTCGGGCGGGTGGATGTGGACGACCCGGAAGCCTACCTGCTGAACCAGTCCCAAAAGATGATGTCGGTGCTGGCGTTTATGCAGTTGCCTTGGCATAAGTATATCCCGGTGCTGCATGAAAGTTTCGTGTTGTACCTGGATCGGGTGGAGGGGAAGAAAACGCATCGGCGGACGCTGAAACTGACTGCCGACCTGATGCGTTCGGTGGCTGAAATGTCGCAGATGGGCGGTTATGTCACCAAAATGATTCATTACTACCAGCGGCAGGTGTGCGACCTGAAAACGCTGCATTCAATGAATGAGGCGGAGCATTGAGGCCGATTGTGACGGAGGGGGCGGCTTTGCCGGGATGTTCCGGATGGCCGGGCGGACAGCAGGAGGAAAATGACCGGAAAGACGGATGGTTTGGCCCGTCCGTACAGGCATTGGTGTGATTCCGGAAGGAAATTCATGGTGCTTCCGGCATTTTCCTGCTTTTGGCAAACGGAACTTTTTCTGAAAAAGATTGTAAAAAATTTTCTTTTAAAAAGTATATTTTGCATCTTTGGTCAATCGATTGCGTTGTAAAAAATAAGTAATATGAGGATCACATTTTTATTTCTTTTCCTGTTCCTGTGGGGGATCACAGGTAGCCAGGCACAGTCTGTCCGGCCGGAACAAACCACTTTACGGATTATGAGTTATAACATCCACAATGGTGTGGGTATGGACGGTAAGCGGGATTATGCCCGTATTGCGAAAGCGATTCTCCGCCTGTCGCCGGATGTGGTGGCGTTGCAGGAACTGGATAGTGCGACCGTGCGTTCCGGCGGGGTGGATATTTTGCGGGAATTGGCGGAACAGACTTTGATGCACCGGGTGTACGCTCCTGCTATCGATTATCAGGGAGGAAAATACGGCATCGGGCTGCTGGCGAAAGAGAAGCCGTTGAAATATAAGTGTGTGCCGCTGCCCGGCCGGGAAGAAAAACGGGTGTTGCTGGTGGCTGAATTTGAAAAGTATGTGTTTTGTGCCACTCATTTTTCGCTGACCGAAGCCGATCAATTGGCATCGATTCCATTGATTCTGAAAGAAATAGAAGGTACGCAGAAGCCTGTGTTTTTGGCAGGTGACCTGAATGCCCATCCGGATTCTCCGGTTATCAAGGCGTTGCGGGAGAAATTCCGGGTGCTGACCAATGTGAAAACCTCGACATTTCCGGCAAATGAGCCTAAGGAATGTATCGATTATATTTTGGGATATGCCGGGAACGATCCCGGTTTTGCCAGCTTGTCGAACGGCGTGATGAACGAGCCGGTGGCTTCCGACCATCGCCCGGTGTTCGCAGAGTTGCGGCTGAAAACTCCGGAAAAAGATATTTTCCGTACCCTTCCCTATTTACAGAATCCCGTCGGCAACGGGATCACGGTGAGCTGGCTGACCTATGTTCCGGTGTATAGCTGGGTGGAGTACGGGACAGACCGTGAAAACCTGAAAAAAGCGCATACGCTGGTGGACGGACAGGTGATCTGTAATAATTTTATCCATAAAATCCGACTGGAAGGGCTGGAGCCGGGAAAAACGTATTACTACCGCGTGTGCTCGAAAGAAATTCTTTCTTACCGCGCTTATAGCAAGGTGTTCGGCGAAACCGCCGTTTCGGAATTAAAATCGTTCACGATGCCGAACGGGGGAAATAACGATTTCACGGCGGTGATCTTTAACGATATTCACAAGCAGCACCGGACGTTCGATGCGCTGTACGATCAGGTGAAAGGGGAAAAATATGATTTTGTGTTTTTCAACGGGGATTGTATCGACGATCCCAATAATGAAGACGAAGCTGTTTTCTCGCTTTCTTATTTCAACAGTAAGGTAGGGGCCGACCGGGTGCCTGTGTTTTATTTGCGTGGCAACCATGAAATCCGGAATGCTTATTCCATCGGGTTGAGGGGCTTGTTCGATTATGTGGGCGATAAGACTTACGGGGCGTTCTCGTGGGGGGATACCCGTTTTGTGATGCTCGATTGCGGGGAGGACAAGCCGGACAGCACGTGGGTGTATTACGGACTGAACGATTTCACCCAGTTGCGCAACGACCAGGTGGGTTTCCTGAAGGAAGAACTGGCCTCGAAAGCCTTTAAGAAAGCGGATAAGCGGGTGTTGATCCACCATATCCCGATTTATGGCAGTGCCAGCAAAAGATACAATCCCTGCCGCGAATTGTGGGGAAAACTGCTGGATAAAGCGCCGTTCAATGTGGCGATCAACGCGCATACCCACAGGTATGCTTTCCATGAAGCCGGGGAAGACGGGCAAGGTTATCCGGTGGTGGTCGGCGGCGGCTATTCCATGAAAGGGGCTACCGTTATGGTGCTGACTAAAAAAGGGAAGGAACTGAGGTTGAAAGTGCTGGCTCCCGATGGGGAAGTGCTGAAAGACGTGGTGCTGTGAAACAGGCGGGAGTAAGACGGGGGGGATTGTGGAATCACGAATCATTGCTTGACAAAAAATTTAAAATAAGCGTATGGATATAAGAAATTCATTTTTACTGACAACGGGTTTGTTTGCCGGGCTGGCTTCGCTGGAAGCGCAAACGGTGAAAAAACCGAATGTGATTTTAATTATGACCGACCAGCAGCGGGGGGATTGTATCGGGGTGACGAATCCGGTGGTGAAAACCCCGAATCTGGATGCCCTTGCCCGTGAGGGTGTGTGTTTCGACAACGGATATAGCACCACGCCCAGCAGTACGCCTGCGCGTGCCGCCCTGCTCACCGGAATGTCGCCCTGGCATCACGGGATGTTGGGCTATGGGAAAGTGGCGAGAAAATATAAATTCGAAATGCCCCGGATGCTCCGCAATGCGGGATATTATACGTTCGGCATCGGGAAAATGCACTGGTTTCCACAGAAGGCGTTGCACGGTTTCCACGGAACGCTGGTGGACGAAAGCGGGCGTATCGAGCAGGACGGTTTCGTGAGCGATTACCGCGATTGGTTTAAATTGCAGGCTCCGGGAAAAAATCCCGACGAGCTGGGCATCGGCTGGAACGACCATGCTTCGGGGGTTTTCCCGTTGGAAGAACGCCTGCATCCTACGGCCTGGACAGGCGAAACTGCCGTGGAGTTTATCCATCACTACAAGGACGACAAACCGCTTTTCCTGAAAGTGTCGTTTGCCCGTCCGCACAGTCCTTACGATCCTCCGCAGCGTTATCTGGATATGTATAAGGATGCTCCGGTGCCCGAACCTGTGATCGGGGAATGGGCGGCTCCTTTTGCCAATTACCCGAAATCGAAAGATGCCGCATTCGGGGATTACGGAGTGGAACATGCCGTGGAATCGCGCCGTCATTATTATGCCAACATCACTTTTATCGACGACCAGATCGGGGAGATTATCCGGGCGTTGAAAGAAGAGGGGCTGTATGACAATTCTGTGATTATTTTCGTGTCGGATCACGGGGATATGCTGGGCGACCATTATCACTGGCGCAAAACCTATCCTTATGAGGGATCGTCGCATGTGCCTTTCCTGCTGCGTTTGCCGGAACAGATGAAAATGGCGGTGAAACCGGGAGCCCATCTGGACTATCCGGTGGAATTGCGCGATATTTTACCGACCTTCCTGGATGCTGCCGGAGTGGAAGTACCGGAAGGTATGGACGGAGCTTCCATGCTGCCTTTGGTGCAGAGCGAAAAACCGCAGTGGAGGGAATATATCGACCTGGAACATGCCACCTGTTACAGTGCCAACAATTATTGGTGTGCGCTGACGGACGGCAAAATGAAATATGTGTGGGGCTTCCACGACGGTAAAGAACAGTTGTTCGATATGACGAAAGATCCGGGGGAAAAAGTGAATCTCGCCGGAAATAAAAAATACCGGAAAGCCCTGGAATTGTGGCGCGGGCGTATGGTGGCTCACTTGTCTGAAAGAGGCGAGGAATATGTGAAGGACGGACAGTTGCAGGTGTTGAAGAAAACCCGCCTGTATAGCCCGAACTATCCGGAAGGAGAGAGTGAAAACCGTAATTTGAAGTATTGGCTGGAAGAGGCGAAATTCGATTGAGCATTTTAAAGTTTAAAAATAAGTTGTATGAGAAAATTAAGTTTATTGTTGGTTTGCCTATTCGTTGCTTGCTTTACAACGATGGCAGCTAAGGAAAAAGGTGTGAAAGGCGTAAAGCATGTGGTTTTAATCGGTTTGGACGGCTGGGGGGCATACAGTGTGCCGAAAGCGGATATGCCCACCGTGAAAAGTTTGATGAAGGATGGAAGCTATACCTTAGAATCGCGTAGCATCCTGCCGTCTTCGAGTGCCTGTAACTGGGCCTCTATGATTATGGGGGCGGGGCCTGAGCTACACGGTTTTACCACCTGGAGCAGTTCGAAACCCGACCTTCCTTCGCGGGAACTTACCCATTACGGGCTTTTCCCCACGGTGATCGGTTTGCTGCGCGACCAGAAGCCGGATGCCGAGATCGGATATATCTATGAGTGGGGAGGAATGGCTCACCTGTGCGAAAAAGAAGCTATCAACCATTTCGTGCAGACCAAAGGTGCCGAAACTTCAAAGAATGCGGCTGATTATATCAAGGCTAAAAAACCGACCTTTACGATGGTTGCTTTTGACGAGCCGGACGGAACAGGCCATAAGATAGGACACGATACGGATGAATATTATGCCAAACTGAAAGAAATGGACGGTTATATCGCCGAAATCGTAAATGCCGTGAAAGAAGCGGGAATTTATGATGAAACCATTTTTATCCTGACGGCAGACCACGGCGGAGTGAACAAGGGACACGGCGGAAAGACCATGCAGGAAATGCAGATTCCGTTCATTGTATGCGGAAAGGGTGTGAAAGTCGGACATCAGGTCACTTCATCGGTGATGCAATATGATACAGCAGCTACGATTGCCTATATTTTCGGATTGAAACGCCCGCAGGTGTGGATTGCCCGCCCGGTGACAGAGGTCTTTAAATAATCGTACCGCAGTTCACGGCATGAAGTTGATATTGGCGAAAATAGCGGTGGCTTTGGGCGTTGTGTTATTGCAATGTTTGTTTGCAATAGGTGGGGTTTTCCTGGCGTTTAAAGCCTATGCCCTGAACGGCTCGCCTGTGATGTGGGGAATAGATTGGGGACTTACCGTCCGCTTTTATTTCACCGTTTTTGCTGCCGTATGTTTTGCCGCTAATATTTTGGTGTTGTTCAGTCCCCGTAAGCAGGTGAACAATGCCGGGAGTTTACTGTTGTTTACGGGCTTATTGCTGTTCCTGGCCGCTCCTGCGATGGTGTATCCATACCGGGTGGCGCTGGTTGCCGGAATTTCGCTGGTGGCCTATGTGAGCGGGCTCCGGCTGGTGATTAAAGAACGCGGGAAGATTCCGGGCAATGCCTGTGAATTACCTGAAAAGGAAAAATAGCCGGAAGGCAAAGAGTGATAAATAAAAGGTTGTTCCAAACGAGGACAACCTTTTTTTTGTGAGGAAAGTTTACAAAAAAATGAATAATAGAAATAATAAATAAAGTGGTAGAAACATAATTAATAAAAATAAGAATATTATAAATGTATGATGAAAAGTAGTTAGTGTATTTTATGATGTTATTGTCTTTAAAAAGTAAGGGTTATAGATGTAGATTCTTAGAATAGGCTATAAAAGTTTTTGTAAAATATTATTGTACAAACATCTAACGATTTATAGTCAATTTTTTATAAAAACTATATGATAGAGGATAAGTATTCAAGTAATAAAATATAGATACATCAACGATCTTTACTATATGATAATAGATATATGTAGAAATATAAATAGATAATATTCTTGTTTATTGCAATTGTATGCTATTTATAGTGTTTTAAGTTGTTGATTAGTTTTTTTTTATTAATAAATATATGATTCATAATATAAATTAAATTGTTTATTATTTGTAAAAACAATAATTTATTTATGTTTTTGTGCTTGTAAAAGCAATTCTTTTCTTAGTTTTGTACTAACAAAACGCAAGGTTTATAATAAACGTTAAATAAAGTTGTTGCCTGTGTTAAAAATGGGTTGTGACATAACTTTGTATAGAGTTTTACGTAACTTAATTACAAATTTAGTTCATATCGACTTGCTGTTGAGGAGGAGATTTTATGGTAAAAGAAGAAAATAATTTAGAGTCTGTACTATTAAAAGATTATGAGTCTTATATCGAAAGTCTCGCAAGAGAGGATAAGGATGAAGTATTTTTTAATTCAAGCGATAGTCATGCACAAATTGTATTAAAACAAATTGTACAATCAGCAAAGAATGAATTAAAAATATATTGTGGGAATCTTTGCACAAGAGTTTCTAATGATATGCAATATATTGATGCTTTAAAAGAATTTCTGGGTAGGAGAGAAACTAAAATTCAAGTTTTATTCGCTGATTTTAATGATGAATTTTATAGAAAACCTATTTATAAACTATTTAGTGACTACAAAGAACAGGTGGAGTTAAAAAAGGTACTTTCTAATCATATTATAACTAAAGATGGTGTGCCTGTTCATTTTACAATAGGTGATTCAAAAATGTATAGACTTGAAACTGATATAGAGAATAAGAAAGCTATTGGTAACTTCAATGACGAAAGTTCGACTAGTGTTTTGTGTCAAGTTTTTAATCGGTATTTTGAAGGCTATTCGGAAGAAGTGAATTATATCTAATATTTTATGTTAAATAATATTTCTCATGCAGACTTTCTTAGTCTGTTTGCAGTTTCTGTTGCCTTTAATTTTGCATATATTATTAAAGATTCAGAACATAATAGAGGAGACGGCAATGAGAAGAAAGGTTTTTTTTGTTTTATTCGTGTGTGGCATAAATCTTTTATTCGGCAATTTGAAAAATGTTTAGGTCGACAAATAAGTAAATTGAGTGATACGGATCGATTGGTGGATTTTTTACTAGATGGTAAGAAAGAAAAGGAAGATAATTATTATTATAAATTAAATCAAAAGATTCATGAAACGCTGGATAAAATCTTGTTGATGAAACAGGAAATTAAAATGCGTACAACAAGAATACCGGAGCATAATCATATGTTTAGCATCTGTTTATTATTAGGATTATATGGTATTTTTATTTTATTTGTAGCACCTTTGCTCTTAAAAAATGATGATATTCTAGAAAATGTATTTTTCTTTAATACTAACATTATCTGTATCTTTTTTCTTTTACTGTGTATTATGTGGGATGATTTGCATCGTGTAAAAAGAGGTAGAAGATTTCGATTAAAATATTTTAAATTATTACGTCCTAAACGTCGAACGGCTTTAGCGATATTTGCTGGATTATTTATCTATTTTGTTAGTTATGTTGCAAGTCGGTGTTATATAATGAAAATATCTGCGGATTTATTTGATGTAACGGTATATATTACAATTTTTATATGTTATTCTGCTTTTATTGTTTATATCGTTCGGGCTTTTCTATATGGATGGTATATAAGAGTTATGTTTAGATTGCGCTACTGGTATTTAATTCATAATCGAACACTAAAGCGCCATTTAAAAATGTTTAATGATGATGCTAAAATAAAAGAACTTCGAAGACAGCGTTTATCGATGGGGGCTTTTAATTTTGATATTGATTCTAATATTTAAAGAAGAAAATTCTGTTTATTTTATTCTGTTAATATTATTTTTAGGAGGTTGTTCTTTCCAAATTCTTTTAATTCAATAAAATTATAAAGAATTTGGATATAAATAGTATAAAAACTTGATGATATATACCTATAATTATATCAAACTAGATTTAAATAGTTGTGATTAATTCAATATAAGAATAAAAAACGGGGAGAGCAGTTCATTTTGCTCTCCCCGGTTTTTATATGGGGTGTCCGGGATGGGTTTCCCGGAATTACATATCCGTGTTGCGTTTCGCCTGGACTTTTACGGGAGTGCTACGGGCGCATTTTTCGATGGTGTAGGGGGACACGTTCACTTTGCCGGAGATAAATTCCGGGACGTTATACGATTTCAGGCGCGGGGCGTTGACATCGAAGGTCTTTTGGGGCAGCAGGAAGGCTTTGTGCATCTTGCCTTCGGGGCTGACATAGGAAAAGTAGAGCTTTGTAAATAGCCCGCTGTTCCTGCGGCTGGTGAACATCACCCATTTCCCGTTGGACGACCAGGAATGGTAGCTTTCCGAATCCTCGCTGTTGGCTTCGCCGGGGATTTCCTCTTTGGTTTGCAGGTCGATCATCCGGAGGTCGGCTTCCTTATGCCAAATGGGGAAACAACCGTAATCCAGATGGGTACACAGCAGGAAACGCCCGTCGGGGGAGATGCGTGGAAACACATTGCTGCCGCCCGGATTATAAACGGTGTCGATCTTGCCGTCGAATTGCATGGTGGCGGGATCGAAGCCGATGCTGCAAATGGTGTATTGCAGGTCTTTGAAATTATCGGGCGTGAAAGTGGAATCGGTGGTGCAGAAATAGAGCGTCCGCCCGTCCGGCGACCATGACGGATAGGTTTCGAATTTATCGGAGGCGCATAGCACACTGTCGACGATCACCCGGTTGTTTTCCACATCGTATAAGACGATGTCCGAAAATTCATCGTATACTTCGACTTGTTTTTCTTTTAAGGCATGGAAAAGTTGCCACGTTCTATTCGTGGAATAAGCGATGAATTTTCCGGACGGATGCCAGGCCGGATAGGTGAAGGTGGTGGAAGTCAGGTCTGTCTTCGTATCGAGCAGGGTGAGCTTTCCGTCTTTGGCGAGTACCGTTCCTGCAATGTCGCCGCGCATGTGAAAGGAAAAGCGATCCGGACTGTAATTGGAAAACGCGTGGCAGTTCATGCAGTTTTTTTGCGTGAGGGTATTTTCCATGATCGGGCTTTCTTCAAAATTGGAAAGATTCCGTTGGTAGATACCCATGATGTACCAGCCGACGTAGCCCGGCTCGATCAGGCGGTAGGCGATGTAGGGATCGATTTCTTCCGCTACCCGTATTTCAATGGGGTTATACCTCAGCCACTGCTTTTTTACTTCTTTGGCGATTTCTATCCGTATGGGCTGTTTCTGCTCATAGGCTTTTTGCAGCAGAGCCTGCCAGCGTTTCATCGGCAGGTCGGTGAAATGTTTGCTGTAAAATGCAAATTGCTCTTCGTTGCCGAGCATGAAGCGCACTTCGATTTGCTGGCAATAGTCGTCGACGTAGAAATTCAGGGGTGCGATATTTTTAGGGATGGTCACTCCGGCATAGTCCGGCACGATGGGCGGATCGATGCCTATATCTTCGTAAGAGGTGATGTTAGGCTTACAGCTGCCGAGCAGCAATAAGAGGATACAAGCGATATAATAGTTTTTCATGATTAATCGGTGTATTTGGATTTAACCTTCATTTTTAATAAAGAGCCGAAGTGCCGGAGTTAAAGTGGAAATAATACCAATAGGTGTTGTGGAACTTCGGAGCTAACAATTTCGGGGTTTCCGGGGCTTCCAGTCCGTGGGTCTTGATGCCTTCGGAATAGGCCGTAAATCGGTCGCCGCATTCCTGGGTGATGTGGTATTTTTTAAACACATCCCGGTCGATCCCCTTTTGATAGACGATAATCAGGGCTTCTTCATATATTTTCGGCAACGCCATTTTGTTGCCGGGACGGAAATATTCACAAAAATCGGCATAGAAATTCTCGATCTTTTTCTCCAGCAATAAACTCGTCAGGAAGTAGTCTCTGAGGTTGGTGTTTGCCGGACGGTTTTGCGACATGAAGCTCAGGTCGAAAAACGGGCCGTATGTGCCGCAGATAAAATCGGTTTCCGCCGTGCGCGGACTGGAAACGGCCTTTGTCGGCAAGGTGCGCAGAGTTTTCCGGGCCCAGTCGGCATAATTCCAGGTTTGAACCAGCTGGTAGAGGAAAGGACGGGTGGCTTCGTATTTTTCCAGTTGAATCAATATTTCCACGATGCGTTTGGTCAGGTGGGGCGGGGTTGCATCCGCTTTACACACTGCCGCTTCGAATGCCCAGCGCAGGGCTTCGTTCATTTCCCCTAAGCGATAGAAAACTTCCGAGCCGTGAAGGTGGCTGAAATAGTTACCTTCCCAGGGATGCAGCAATCCGGCTACACCGATCTGCTGGTAGTTCAGAAGGCTGTCTGCCAACTGCCCCTTTTGAGCCAAAGCTATATTATAGAGGACGATAGCGGAATAGCGTTTGTTTTTGTAATCTTTGGCCACGTCCAGCACTTCGTCCCATTTTTCTTCGGTCACAGCACGATACATGTGGAATTGCTGTTCCACATGGGGATAATAGCAGGTGGCTTTCAGCGCCCAGGCGGCAGCGACAATCACCAGCAGGTTGAAAACGGTGGTCGTGATTTTCCCGAACGATAAATTCCCGGTGTAATATTTTTGTACTCCCCAGCCTAAAAGCAGGAACACCGGAAGCCAAAGGAACATGATCGTCGGCAGGGCCGGATAGCTGCATTCGGAGAGTTTAGGAAACAAACCGTATAATTGGGATTGCGGGATCAGGGCGATCCGCCTGTACATTTGGGGCAGGGCGGGAACGATCACCAGCCAGCTCAGCAGTCCCGCAACGGGAAGGCGTTTGGGGGCGAATGCCAGTTCATAGATCACGAATAAAACATAAAGCCAGATGAAAATGCCGCCTCCCAATAGCATCAGGAACAAAGGTGCGCCGACCAGGGATACCAGTAACCGGGTTTTGGGGCCCGCTATGCAGATGTATCCGTAGAAAATCGCCAGATAGGCTATTACTTTAATGGTTTCGGAAAACAGGAACTCGTATTGCATCTGTAAGCCCAGCAAGGTGAGGGCGGGCAGATAAAGGATGCCTGCCGCTTTTGTGAGCAAACCGAGTTTGCGCGTGATGCGGGAGGTGAGAACGTAAGCGGTGATAAATGCCGCAGTCTGGCAAAGTGCCGCCAGCCAGGAATAATGGAAAAACTGGACGATAAACCATCCGGCATAATCCGACAGGCCGCCGGGATGTTTCAGCTGTTCCAGGAAAAAGTCCGGAGTCATGAGGAATAAGGAAAATAATTCCTGATTCATCAGGGTGTAGGGATACACGAAAAGCCAGAAACAAAATACGGCTACGGGAATCAGGTAAAACAAAATCCCGTTTGTTTTATAAGTGGAAAAAAAATTTGTACGCATGCAACGATAACATTTATTCTTGCAAATTTATATTTTTTTCTGATGAATGTCAAGATAATAAGATTCTTCGTGCCGAAGAAAAAACGGCTTGTTTTTTATGAACGTTTTTGATTGTGGAATATTTTTTATACTTTTGAACAATCGATTGCGTGGACAACTTAGGTGGCGTTTCAAGTTGTAACGAGTTTATTATTCACTTCAATAAAATTGCTTGTATGAGAATTTTTTTTCTACCTTTTTTGCTTGTATTGTTGCTGGCCGGAGGGAGTGTTTTCGGACGGGAAACCGTGAGCCTGAATCAGGCGTGGCGTTTTACCCAGGGTTGGGAAGTGCGGTCTAATGTTTTTTCAGAGGTCACCTTACCCCATACGTGGAATACGGATGCCTTGTCGGGAAAAGCCGATTATTACCGGGGACTTGCGAATTATGAGAAAACAGTGGATATTCCCGCCGAGTGGCAGGGGAAACGGCTTTTTTTGCGTTTCAAGGGAGTAAACACCGTGGCGAATGTTTTTATTAACGGTAAACATACCGCAGAGCACCGGGGCGGTTATACGGCTTTCACCGTGGATATTACCGACCGGGTGAAATATGGCGAAAAGAATAAGATCATGGTGCGGGTGAACAACGCTTTGCAGCTGGATATTATGCCGTTGCTGGGCGATTTCAATATGTATGGGGGTATTTACCGGGATGTGGATTTGATTATTACCGATCCGGAGCATGTTTCGATGGAAGATTACGGCTCTAACGGAATTTACCTGAAACAGACGAATGTGAGCAAGGATGCTGCGCATGTGGATGCTAAAATCATGGTGAAGGGCACGGCAGGCAGTAAGCCGGTGGTGAGCCTGAAAATCATAGACGATAAAAAGAACGTGGTGGCCCGGCAGGAAGCCGTGGCTGAAATCGACGCACAGGGGAATGGCATGGTTGTGCTGCCGCTGGATGTGAAGAAACCGCGTTTGTGGAACGGAGTGAAAGACCCGTATCGTTACGATGTGGAAGTAGCGGTGTCGAAGGATGGAAAGGTAACCGATCTGGTGACGGATAAAATCGGTTTCCGTTATTTCCACGTAGACCCGGATCAGGGATTTTTCCTGAATGGGGAGCATTTGCAGTTGAGAGGCGTTTGCCGCCATCAGGACCGGGCAGAGATCGGAAACGCTCTGGCCCCGCTGCATCACGACGACGATATGCAGATTATGCGGGAGATGGGCGTGAATGCCGTTCGCCTGGCACATTACCCGCAGGATAAATATTTTTATGACCTGTGCGACCAATACGGATTGGTGGTTTGGGCGGAGATTCCGTTTATCGGTCCCGGCGGTTACCGGGATAAAGGGTTTGTAGACCAGCCTTCTTTCCGCGAAAACGGCAAGCAGCAGTTGATCGAACTGATCCGTCAGAATTTCAATCACCCGTCTATTTGTTTCTGGGGGCTTTTCAATGAGCTGAAACAGGTGGGCGACGATCCCTGCGATTATATCCGGGAGCTGAACGTGCTGGCACATCAGGAAGACCCTACCCGTATCACTACGGCTGCCAGCAATCAGGGCGGCGAATTGAACGAGCTGACCGATGTGATTGCCTGGAACCAGTATTTCGGCTGGTATGGCGGTGATCCTTCTTCTATCGGGAAATGGGCGGATGCTACGCATAAGAAATACCCGAACCGGGGTATCGGTGTGAGCGAGTATGGCGCAGGCGCCAGCGTGAAACACCAGCAGGAGGAATTGAAGAAACCGGTGGCCAATAGCTATTGGCATCCTGAAAACTGGCAGGCTTATTTCCACGAAGAGCATTGGAAAGCAATCGACCAGCGTCCGTTTATCTGGGGAACTTTCGTGTGGAATATGTTCGATTTCGGAGCTGCTCACCGCACAGAGGGGGAAATTGCCGGAAAGAACGATAAAGGTTTGGTGACTTTCGACCGGAAGTTTAAAAAGGATGCGTTCTATTTTTATAAGGCGAACTGGAATAAGACCGAGCCGTTCGTGTATGTGGCCGACCGCCGTTTGACGCATCGTGAAAAGCCGGAACAGACCGTGAAAATATATTCCAATTGCAATGAAGTGGAATTGTTTGTGAACGGGAAGTCGCAGGGCAAACGCAGCGGGGAATATGGCATGTTCGTGTGGGAGAAAGTGAATCTGGAAAAAGGAAAGAATGTGTTTACCGCTAAGGTGGCGAAACCCCGTTTGACCGACGAGGTGGAAGTGTATCTGGATTGACCGGAAGAATAGGCGGTCTGTGGACTGCTTATGTTGTTATATTAAATTTGTGTAAAAAATCCCGGATGGCCGTAAGCGGCGGTCCGGGATTTTTTTGTGGAATCGTGTCGTTGTTTTTCGGGCAGGATTGCCGGGCAAGCCCGGTCAGTACAGCTCGTGTGTGCCTATTTCGATGAATAGTTTGCTTAATTTTTCTATTACGGCCTGAGCGTAACGTTTCCCCTTTTCGGCAGTGGCTTTCGACGGATCGCCGATGCCGCTGTCGCGGGAAGCTTTGTCCCAATGGCGGGGTACCCAGGCTATTTTTTCGTTCAGGGCCGGTATGGCAAAGGGGAAAGATTCACCGTTGCCCGCTTCTTCCAGATTCACCAGTTCGGGATGGTAGTGCATCATCACCGAAGTTTCCGTTTCTCCTGCGTGGTCGTCGACGGGAGCCTCAAAATAGCCTTTTGGGGGGACGATGGCGAACCAATCGGTGGTGGCGATCAGGAAATCGGGGTAATCGAGCGAGAGGTCGCGCAGCATGTTTTTGAAATTATTACCTCCGTGACCGCTGACAATGACCATTTTACGGATGCCTTGCGTGTGGAGCGAAGCTACGATGTCGCCCAGGATGGCACGCTGGGTTTCATAACGGGCGTGGATGCAAAACGGCAGCTCCCGCTGTCCCGGATTTTGTGAGCCGTAGGGGACGGGAGGCAGCACCATGCAGCGTGTGCCCTGTTGCAGGGCTTGCGTGGCGGCATCCACCGCAATGTCGTGCGAAAGGATGCAATCCGTCATATAGGGCAGATGGAGGTTATGAGGTTCGGTTGCTCCCCAGGGAAGCACGGCAAGATGGTATTCAACTCCTTTTACTTTTCCGTAGCACGATACGGAGAGGTCTAATTCTTTGTTCATGGGTTTGTTTTTATAATAGCTATACACAAAGTAAGATATTATTTTTTGCAAATCCAATACGATTTTAAAGGCGAAGGTAAGGCAGGAAAAGCGGGAGGGAAAAGAATGGTTTCGTCTGTTCTCCGTGTGCGTCATCGTGAAATGTTGCGCAAGTGTATAAATTGTCAAAAAGAAGGATTTTTTAACAAAAATAGAGTCCGGAACGGAGAAAAAAGAGGTGTCCGATAAGTCTGAAAATGCCTTTAGTTGCTCATTTTTTCTATATCTTTTTAAGAATACTCAAAAAGATAATAAAAAATAAATTAATTTTAGGTCGAAATGTTTGTTTCTTAAAATAAACCGCTATATTTGTGCAATCGGTTGTACACTAAATGTCTTAATTTATGCCTAAAACAAAGAAAAACATTTCTATCTATGATATTGCAAAAGCGTTGAATGTTTCCGCTTCTACAGTGTCGAGAGCTTTGCAGGATCATCCGAGGATCAGCTTAGAGGTGAGGAAAAAAGTGCAGAAGAAAGCGCTGGAGATGAATTACAAGCCGAATCGGATGGCGGTGAACCTGAAACTTGGGAAAAGTAGTACAATCGGAGTGGTGGTGCCGAATATAAACCGGAACTTTTTTTCTTCTGCGATTGACGGAATAGAGGAAGAAGCCTATAAGGCGGGTTATGACGTATTGATTTGTCAGTCGTTGGAGTCGTATGAAAAAGAAAAGAAACTGATCAATTCTCTCGCACAGGGAAAAGTGGACGGGGTGATTGCATCCATTGCTTCGGGTACGCATGAGTATTCTCATTTTAATAATCTTGAAAATTATGGTATTCCTTTGGTTTTGTTCGACCGGGCTTCCGATCAGGTAGATTCTGCCGGAACGGTGACAGTGGACGATTACCGGGGAGGCTATATGGTGGTTGAACATTTGTTGAAGCAGGGGAAAAAGAGGATTTTCCATTTTGCTGGATTTCAGCATGTTGCTATTTGGTATAATCGCTGCCGGGGCTACCGGGATGCGATGAATGCGCATGGCATTCAGATTGGCGACGATTGGATTGCGTATGGGGATATTACTCAGGAGAACGGTCAGGCTCTGGCGCAGAAAATTGCGCTGATGGAGCCGTGTGACCGACCGGACGCGGTGTTCTGTACGAGTGATTTTGTCGCCCTGGGATTGATGCTGGGACTGCGGAAGTTCGGTGTGAAAATTCCGGAGGACATTGCAATCTGCGGTTTTGCCAATGAGCCGATAGATGCCTTGATGGTGCCTTCGCTCAGTTCCGTAGACCAGTTCAGTAAGCGAATCGGGCAGCAGGCGGCGCGCATGTTGCTGGATCAGCTGAACGGGGAATCGCCTGCGAATATTATATTGGAACCGGAACTGGTGATCCGCGATTCGACCATGTGTAATAATTAAAAATTTAACATAAAATTTAACGATAATGAAAATTAATTACGAAGTACGTTATGCGTCGCATCCGGAAGATGCGAAAGCTTATGACACAACCCGGCTGAGGAAAGAGTTTTTAATCCAGAATATGATGGTGGCCGACGAAATCAATATGGTTTATACGATGTATGACCGTTTGATTGTGGGTGGTGCCGTACCTGTGAAGGAAAAACTGGAGTTATCGGCTATCGATCCGTTGCGTGCCCCTTTCTTTTTGTGGAGACGGGAACTGGGAATTATCAATGTGGGCGGAGCCGGGATTGTTGAGGTGGACGGCAAGACGTTCGAATTGGATTATAAGGAGGCGTTGTATCTGGGGAAAGGCGACCGGAATGTGTTCTTTTCCAGCAAGGATAGCAGCAAGCCGGCTCATTTTTATTTTAATTCGGCTCCTGCACATGCCACTTATCCTGACCGTAAGGTGACGAAGGCCGATGCCGTGGTGGTGGAAATGGGAACGATGGAGGAAAGTAACCACCGTGTGATCAATAAGCTGATTGTGAACCAGGTGTTGCCTACCTGCCAGTTGCAGATGGGAATGACCGAACTGAAGCCGGGTAGCGTGTGGAACACGATGCCGCCTCACACGCATAACCGCCGTATGGAGGCTTATTTCTATTTTGAAGTGCCCGAACAGCAGGCTGTGTGCCATTTTATGGGTGAGATCGACGAGACCCGCCATGTTTGGATGAAGAATGAGGAAGCCGTGATTTCTCCGGTGTGGTCTATCCACTCGGCCAGTGCTACCAGCAATTACACTTTTATCTGGGGGATGGCAGGCGAGAATATTGATTATGGCGATATGGATGGTTGCGGTGCAACCGATTTGAAATAAATAAGGATAGTTAATCGATTAAAAATAAATGAATAATGAAAGGTTTGGAATTATTTGATTTGACAGGAAAAGTGGCTTTAGTGACCGGAGCCACTCACGGTTTAGGAATGGCAATCGCTAAGGCTTTGGCACATGCCGGAGCAAAATTGGTGATTAACGATTTGTCGAAAGAGAAATTGGACAATGCTATTGCCGAGTATGCAGCCGATGGAATCAAGGCTCACGGTTATTTGTTCGATGTGACCAAAGAAGAGCAGGTTACCGAAAATATCGCCAAGATCGCCAAAGAAGTGGGCGATGTGGATATTTTGGTGAACAATGCCGGAATTATCAAACGTATTCCTGCTGTGGAAATGTCTGTTGCCGATTTCCAGCAGGTATTGAATATCGACCTGACCGGACCGTTCATTATGTCGAAGGCGGTGGCTCCTGCCATGATGAAGAAAGGCGCCGGAAAAATCATCAATATGTGTTCTATGATGAGCGAAGTGGGCCGCGATACGGTGAGCGCATACGCTGCCGCTAAGGGAGGATTGAAAATGCTGACCCGTAATCTGGCTACGGAATGGGCCCGCTATAACATTCAGGTGAATGGAATCGGACCGGGTTATTTCGCTACTGCACAGACTGCTCCTATCCGCACGGAAGGACATCCGTTCAATGAGTTTATCATTAAACGTACTCCGGCTATGCGTTGGGGATTGCCTGAAGATTTGGGCGGGTCGGCTGTGTTCCTTGCTTCACGCGCTTCCGATTTCGTAAACGGACACGTGTTGTATGTGGACGGTGGTATTTTAGCTTCCCTGGGAAAAGCTTCCAACGAAGAATAATATAAATTTTCCGTTTCAGGATTCGGATTCGGGAGGATGAGGCGGTGTGCCGGATGTTCCCCGGAATCGGAAGCCTGAAATTTTAATTTGAATGTTATGAAATATTTAAGTCTTTTATTTGTATTGGCTTTTATGGCTTGCAGTTCGGAAAAGAGCCTGAAAGTTGCAGTGAAAAATACAACAGACCTGAATCGTACGGATGAAACGGTGGAAGTGTGCTGGAAAAAGGTGTCGGCAAACCTGCCGGGTGCGGCTCAGGGAAATGTGGTGGTGACCGATGCTCAGGGACAGGAAATTCCCAGTCAGGTTATTTTTAACGGAGGCAGCGAGCCTGTGGCCGTGATCTTCCAGGCCAATGTGCAACCGAATGCAGAAGCTGTTTATCAGTTAAAATTGGGACAGCCCGCCACTTATCCGCAAAAGGCATACGGACGCATTGTGCCGGAACGTATGGACGATTTCGCCTGGGAAAACAATATCGTGGCTCACCGGATGTATGGTCCGGCTCTGGAAGCTACCGGAGAGATCAGCAACGGTATCGATGTGTGGGTGAAGAGAACCGACGAGCTGTTGATCGATGTTTGGTATAAAACAGGGGATTACCACAAAGACCACGGGAAAGGGATGGACTGCTATAAGGTGGGACGTACTTTGGGTGCCGGGGCTATGGCTCCTTACGTAGACGGTAAGCTGGTGCTGGGAAATAATTTCACGAAAGCTCAGGTGCTGGATAACGGCCCGCTGCGTATCAGCTTCAAATTGGATTATGCTCCTTATCAGGTGGGCGAGAATGAAGTGAGCGAAAGCCGTATCATTTCGCTGGATGCAAACAGCCGTTTCAATAAGATTCAGGAAATCTATCAGAATGCACCTGCCTCTATGGAGGTGGCTGCCGGAATCGTTACCCGTCCGGAGCCATCCGACACGCTGATGGATGCTGCTGCCGGACTGATCGGTTACTGGGAACCCCAGAATAACGATAATAAAATGAATAACGGGCATGTGGCCTTGGGGTTGGTGTTCCCGCAGGGAGCTAAAGCCGTTATGGACAAGGACGGTCATTTGTTGGCTCTTTCCGATTACAAACAGGGCGAGCCGTTCGTGTATTATCTGGGAACAGGCTGGAGCAAGGGCGGACTGGAATCGGCTGCTTCCTGGTTTGAAATGATTAAAAATGAAAAAGTGAAGGTGAACAATCCACTCGTTGTGACAGTAGTGGAAAATCAAAAATAAATTTGAGAAACAGAATATGAAAAAAGTTGTTACATTCGGAGAGATCATGTTGCGTTTGGCAACTCCGGGATATTTACGTTTTACTCAGGCCGGAGAGTTTACGGCTACTTTTGGCGGTGGCGAGGCTAATGTGGCCGTGTCGCTGTCGAATTACGGAATCCCTACCGATTTCGTGACCCGCCTGCCGGAAAACGATATTGCAAAGGCTTGTGTGATGGATTTGCGTAAATATGGCGTAGGGACTTCTAATATTATTTACGGTGGCGACCGGGTGGGAATTTATTTTCTGGAAACCGGAGCCGTTGCCCGTGCCAGCAAGGTGGTGTATGACCGTGCCAATTCGGCTATCTCGGAGATTAAACCGGGCATGGTGGATTGGGAAAAGGTGTTCGAAGGGGCACAGTGGTTCCACTGGACGGGAATTACCCCGGCTTTGTCGCAGGGTGCGGCGGATGCCTGCCTGGAAGCGATCAAGGTGGCGAATAAGATGGGGATTACGGTTTCGTGTGACCTGAATTACCGGAAAAACCTTTGGAAATACGGCAAAAAGGCTTCGGAAGTGATGCCTGCGCTGGTGGAAGGTTGCGATGTGATTCTCGGCAATGAAGAGGATGCGGAAAAAGTGTTCGGAATTAAGCCGGAAGGTTTTGACGTTACCGCTACGGCAGGCGAGGTGAACGCACAGGAATTTGAGTCGGTATGTACCCAGATGATGAAACGTTTCCCGCGTGCAAAGAAGGTGATTATCACTTTGCGCGGTTCGATCAATGCCAACCACAACACCTGGGGTGGCGTGCTTTATGACGGCAGCAAGCTGTTTGCTTCCCGCCGTTACGATATAACTCACATTGTAGACCGTGTGGGTGGAGGCGATTCGTTTATGGGCGGATTGATCTACGGATTGATTACCTATACCGGCGATGACCAGAAAGCTCTGGAATTTGCCGTGGCTGCTTCCTGCCTGAAACACACCATTTACGGTGATTTCAACATGGTCAGCGTGGACGAGGTTGAAAAGCTGATGGGCGGAGACGCTTCCGGACGCGTTTCAAGATGATTTTAGTGTTTACGATTTCCGGTGACAGGCGGGACGGGAGAACTGTCCCTGTCCTGTTTCGGGAATCGTTTTTGTTATACGGATAACGATTTTAATATGGAAAATTTATTTGATATAAAAGGCCGGGTGGCAGTGATCACCGGAGGCTACGGAATATTGGGCTCGTCTATGGCGAAGGCTTTGGCCGGTCAGGGGGTGCATGTTGCAATCCTGGGACGCCGGGCTGAAAAGGGCGAGGCTTTGGTGGCCGAGCTGAACGCGATCGGGACGGAGGCTTGTTTCGTGCAGGCGGATGTGCTGAACCGGGAGCAACTGGTACAAGCGAAAGACCGGGTGCTTGCCAAATGGGGCCGGGTGGATATTCTGATTAACGCTGCCGGAGGTAACCAGCCGGGCGCTACGATCGGACCGGATAAGACGATTTTCGACCTCGATCCGGAGGCTTTCCGGGGAGTGGTAGACCTGAACCTGAACGGTACGGTATTGCCTACGCTGGTGTTTGCCGCTGAAATGGTGAAACAGAAGAAAGGGTCGGTGATTAACATTTCGTCTATGTCGGCTCAGGCTGTGATTACCCGCGTGGTGGGTTATTCGTCCGCTAAAGCGGCTATCGACAATTTCACCCGCTGGATGTCGGTGGAAATGGCGAAGAAATTCGGGGAAGGCATCCGGGTGAATGCTATTGCTCCGGGCTTTTTCCTTACCGAGCAGAACCGGACGTTGCTGACCAATCCGGACGGTTCACTGACCGACCGGGCGAAAGATGTGGTGCGCGCCACTCCGTTCGGACGTATGGGCGAGCCGGAAGAGTTGAACGGGGCTATTGTGTTCTATGCCAGTGATGCTTCGAAATTCGTGACCGGAACGGTGCTTCCGATCGACGGCGGATTCAGCATCTTTAGCGGAGTATGATTCCGAAGGGGAACGATGCAGGGAATAGAAAAACTTTAAATTGATAAATATAATATCCAAAGAAAAGCAATGGAAAGATATAAATTTTTACAGTCATTCCGCTGGTACGGCCCTAATGACGGGGTTTCGTTATCGGATATTTGCCAGGCGGGAGCCACCGGGGTGGTGACTGCTTTACACCAGATTGCTCCGGGCGAAGTGTGGACGGTGGAAGACATCCGGGAAAGAAAAAATATGATCGAGGCTGCCGGGCTGGTATGGTCGGCTGTGGAGAGCCTTCCGGTGAGCGAGGAGATTAAAACCCAGGCTCCGGGGTATAAAAAGCATATTGAAAATTATAAGCAAAGCATCCGTAATCTGGCTGCTTGCGGGGTGACGGTGATTACTTATAATTTTATGCCGGTGCTCGACTGGACGCGTACGTCGGTGGTGTATGAAACCAAAGACGGCTCGAAGGCGTTGCGTTTCGAACGGGCGGCTTTTGTGGCTTTCGACCTGTTTATCCTGAAGCGGGAAAATGCCGAAGCCGATTATTCGAAAGAGGAAGTGGAACGGGCTAAGGCGAAATTCGCCCAAATGAGTGAACAGGACAAGAAAGTGCTGGTGGAAAGTATTTTAATGGGCTTGCCGGGTGCTGATGCCAGTTTTACGGAAGAAGCGATCCGCGAAGGGTTGAAATTGTATAAGGACATTAACGAGGATAAGCTGCGTGCCAATCTGATCGAGTTCCTGAGCGAAGTAACCCCGGTGGCCGATGAGGTAGGGGCGAAATTAGCGATCCATCCGGACGATCCTCCTTATAAATTGCTGGGCTTGCCCCGTATTTTGAGTACCCGTGCCGATTTCGAGAAGCTGGTCGCTGCCGTGCCGAACAAATCGAACGGCTTGTGTTTCTGCACCGGATCGTTCAGCGTGCGCGCCGATAACGACCTGCCGACGATGGCAGCCGAATTGGGCGACCGTATTTATTTTGTGCATTTGCGCAGCACGGAACGCGACGCGGAAGGTAATTTTTTTGAAGCCAACCATTTGGAAGGTAGCATCGATATGTATGCCATTGTGAAAAATCTGATCGGCGTGATGAACAAAAATCAGGTTTCCATTCCGATGCGTCCCGACCACGGCCATCAAATGCTGGATGACCTGAAAAAGAAGACTTATCCGGGTTATTCCGCTATCGGGCGTTTACGCGGTTTGGCGGAGTTACGCGGTTTGGAATACGGTATCGGCAGGACGGTCTGCGGTAGCTGATTTTCGGTAACTTTATGAATAAAAAAATCCGGCGGGGTGACCTGCCGGATTTTTTTGTGGTTTGTATAGGTATCATTTTTTTTTATATGTTTTATA
>UQJP01000022.1 GCA_900541415.1 uncultured Odoribacter sp.
CCCCCCCCTGCCACAACTTTTTCCCGGTAATGGCATCCGTTCCGAACAAACCTTTCCACTGCGCTCCGGTCACCAACACCCCATTTCCCAACGATCCCGTAGTGGTGGTTCCCTCTCCCTGATTCCAGGCGGTGTTTTGCCACAACACTTTCCCCTCATCGGCGGTCAAAGCACACAATCCCTTACCCGCTCCGGCATACACCACTCCATTGTCCGCCACAATGCCATCCGCTAAGACAGGCAATCCGGCCACCGCCAATTTCTTTTCCCAGCTCAACTTTCCGTCTTTCATACCGACGGCATACACATACCCTTCGGCATCCTGGGCAAACACCCGGCCGCCATCGATCGCAATGGTGTTTTTAATTGAATTTCTGGTTTTATATTTCCATAATAATTTTCCGGTAACAGCCTCCAAAGCATAAATATAAGCTTCTCCTTTTAAATTTTCATCGACAGAAGCCACAAACACTTTTCCATCTGCAATCAGAGGAGAAGACATGAAAACCGAAGTCCCTATATTAGTCATCCAAACGGGCTCTAAAGCCGGAGATAAAGCCTCTGCCACTCCCGTGTGAGCCGGATCGCCCGCCAAATTCGTCCAATCCTGTCCTAATTGCACGGCAGGACGCTGCGCATCGGCATAAACAAACGATTTCTGATCTGTCAGGGTTTCACCGTTCGACAGTAATGCTTCCGCCTCGATGGTTACGACCCGCCTGTCCTTGCCCGGCTTCAGGGGTAAAACCGCACTCCAGTTCCAATCGCTTTGCCTCACAAGTTTACCGGAGCTCCATTTCTTCCCGTCCGACAAGCAAGTATATTTGATTTCTTTCACGAGAGCGGAAGAATGATAGGCGTTCACGGACAACAGAAATTTACCGTCCGGAGTTAAGAAGGGCAAGCTATCGGACACCGAAGCGATAGCAATAGCTTTATTCAGGTAAGAATATCTCATTTCCGACACAAAATCGCCTTTCCCGTCCACATGCATCACCCGGAACACGGCAGCGGAATGGTCGATTCCTCCTTTATCCGGAGCAGCCGTAGAAATAGTATAAACTTTTCCCTGCTTCCTCATGAAATTATTATGCCAATGCCCGTAAATCCACGCTTTCAGGTTATAAGAATCTAAATTTACACTCACCCCGTCTTTCCCTTTAAAAACAAATTCATCGCCATAGGTCAGCAGGTCATGGTTAAAAACAATGATCGGTTTTTCGGCAGGCACCTGATCCAGATCGTTCTGCATCCAACGAGCTACCTGGGCACGGGTATAGCTGGGCCAATGATCCCCGCCCGCCATCGGGGTTACGATATAATGCACGTTCCCCGCATCGAAAGAATAATAAGTCGGCCCATAGATGCTCTCATACAATTCCTCGCCGTATTTTCCCTTAACCAAATCGTGATTCCCCACAGAATAATACACCGGACAATAAGTGTTCGCCGTATTCAGTAGCCCGATATGAGCCTTTAATCCCTTTTCATAGCAAATGTCCCCGGTATGCATGATAAAGGCAGGCTTCTCGTTCTCCGCATATTCCTTTTGCTCTTTGATCCATTCACTTTGATCCTGATCGCCGAAAATTTCCGAATCGGTGATCTGCACAAACCGGTGGCTTCCGTCTTTTTGAGTCGCCTTATACGGGATCAGCCCGAAATCATACGCTTTACCTGTTCCTTCTGCGGGACGGTAAAATTTTTCAGACTTATATCCCGAAGGAGTCGTGATATAAACGAAACGCATTTTTTCATATCCGGGCAAACTGAAACGGCCGTCCGCTGTGGTTTTCACCACATGAAGCCCGTCGGACACAGCCACCTCTTTCAAAGGCAAATCCCCCTTATCGAATACTCCGTTTCCATTCCGGTCGGCAAAAACCCGGCCCTGATACATTTCCTGAGCCGCCAGAGGCATACACCACCCCAGCAACAAAATAAGCAATCCTTTTCTCATATCTATTTCTACAATGTAATTATTTAAATTCTCTTATTTCCACAGAAGACCTACACCCCTAACCGGAAAATCCGATATAGTCATTCCGGTAAATTTCAAAATCCGCACCCCGTTTTTTCTATCCTGAAATCATGTCCGCAACGCCAGTTCAACATGATAAATAATTATAAAAAAATACCACCCGTAAAGGTGGTATTTTTATTAGAAATAAACAAGGATTAAATCTTGTGAATCACTAAACCCGAACGTAATTTAGGCTCAAACCACGTGGTTTTAGGCGGCATGATATTACCGGAATCGGCAATATTCAGCAATTGCTGCATAGACACCGGATAAAGGGCGAAAGCCACTTTCATTTCTCCGCTATCCACTCGCTTTTTCAATTCTTCCAACCCACGAATCCCGCCGACGAAGTCAATCCGTTTGGAAGTTCTAAGATCCTGAATGTCCAAAATATCGGCCAACACATGATTGGAAAGGATGGTCACATCCAGCACACCTATCGGATCGTTATCATCGTAAGATCCCGGTTTCGCTGTCAGTTTATACCACTTCCCGCCTAAGTACATGCTGAATTCATGCAATTTTGCCGGATGATAAATAGCCGTTCCCATATCTTCTACGGTGAAACGGGCTTGCAATTTTTCTAACAACTGTGCTTCTGTCAATCCGTTCAGGTCTTTAACAACCCGGTTATAATCAATGATTTTCAATTGATTGTCAGGGAAATGAACAGCCATAAAGAAATTGTATTCTTCGTTTCCGGTGTGATTCGGGTTTTTCGCTTTATATTCTGCACCGATGCGGGCAGCGGCAGCCGTACGATGGTGACCGTCGGCAACATAAGTAGCCGGAACTTTCGTCGCAAACAATTCCTCCAAACGTTTGTTGGTTTCCGGATCGTTGATCACCCAAAAATGGTGTCCGAATCCGTCTTCTGCCGTAAAATCATAATCCGATTTCTGCCCTTTCACAATCTTTTCGACAATGGCGTCGATTTCAGGCACAGCACGGTAAGAAAAGAAAACAGGTTCAAGGTTTGCATTGACATAACGGGTCAGCACCATACGGTCTTCTTCTTTATCGGGGCGCGTCAGTTCATGCTTTTTAATGACACCGTTCATGTAATCCTCACAAGCGGCGCATCCCACGATGCCGTACTGCGTACGTCCGTCCATCGTCTGCGCATAAATATAGAACTTAGCCTCTTCATCCTGTATGAGCCAGCCTTTTTCCTGAAACATCTTAAAGTTTTCCACACTTTTGTGGTACACGGTTTCAGAATGTACGTCCGTTCCTGCCGGACAATCGATCTCCGCCCGGGTAACATGAAGTAAGGATTTCGGTTTTCCGGCAGCCATCTGCGCCGCTTCTTCCGAATTCATCACATCATAGGGCAAACATGCCAATTCCTCACAAATTTGCTGGTTAGGAGTCCGTAAGCCTTTGAATGGTTTTACTATTGCCATATATTATATAAAAATTTAACAGGCCGGAACAAAACCTGCGCAGGTCGTCCCGGCACAAAATCTATATTACGAATTATTTATTCACTTTGAATTTAGCATCTCCGTGTTCGATGAAATTCACGATCTGCCGGGCTGCCGCCAATCCTGCATTTACGTTTGCTTCTTCGGTCTGGGCCCCCATTTTTTTAGGAGTAGTGAAATAGCGTCCTTCAAACTTCGTGAAACAATCACAATCCGGAGCTATATCGGTGATATAATGAAAATCGGAACGTTCTTCCATCAATTTGGCCAATCCTTCTTCGTCGATCACTTCCTTACGGGCGGTATTCACCAAAACAGCTCCTTTCGGCATACGTTTCAGCAAATCGTAATTGATCGATTTTTTAGTTTTATCGTTTGCCGGGATATGTAAAGACACATATTCGCACAGGCCATACATTTCCTCTGCGCTATGCAAAGGCGTGGCGCCCGCCGCCTTGATCTGCTCATCGGTCATAAAAGGATCGAAAGCATATACTTCCATATCGAATCCTTTCGCTATACGCCCCACATTCTGTCCCACGTTTCCAAAGGCATGGATACCGATTTTTTTACCTTTCAGCTCTGTTCCCGATTTACCGTTATAGAAACAACGTGCCATATAGATCATCATTCCAAAAGCCAGTTCGGCCACCGCATTGGAGTTTTGTCCCGGAGTATTCATCGCAACGATACCGCGATCCGTACAAGCCTGTAAATCGATGTTATCGTAACCGGCTCCGGCGCGAACGATCACTTTCAGTTTCTTTGCCGCATCGATCACTTCTTTAGTTGCCTTATCCGAACGGATGATCATGGCATCCACATCCGCCACAGCAGCGATCAATTCGTCCTGTGAAGTGTATTTTTCCAATAAAACCAGCTCATATCCCTGTGCTTCCACAATTTCACGAATCCCCTTTACCGCTACCGGAGCAAAAGGCTTATCGGTGGCAATCAATACTTTTACCATAAGTCATTAAATTTATAAGGTTGTCGGTTTAAAAAAAAAGACCTGCAACGCTCTTGTCTTCCGAAAAGATTCCGGTCTCAGGCAAGAGCATTACAGGCGGTATGTTTTATTTATGTTTTGCTTCAAATTCCTGCATAGCAGCAATCAGGGCATTCACGTCGTCCATCGTACAGGCATTGTATGTGGAAGCCCGGAAACCACCCACCAAACGGTGTCCCTTCAAACCTACCAGATTCTTAGCCTTAGCAAAATCAAGGAATTCTTTATCCAGCGACTCATGTCCGGCAGACATAACGAAAGGAATATTCATCAACGACCGCGAACCTTCTTCCACAACAGCCCGGAATAATGTATTCCGTTCGAATTCTGCATATAAAGCATCCGATCTTTCCAGAGCCAGTTTATGCATCGCTTCCACTCCACCCATTTGTTTGATCCATTTCAACGTCTGTCCTACGGCAAATATATTGATACAGGGAGGGGTGTTGAACATGGAATCATTCTCCACATGGGTCTGGTATTTCAACATGGTAGGAATTTTCCGGTCGGCCACCACATGCTCCAGATAATCGTTACGGATAATAACGAAAGTAGCTCCTGCCGGGCCCAGGTTCTTTTGGCAACCACCGTAAATCATCATATATTTTTTCACATCCACAGGACGGCTGCAAATATCGGAAGACATATCGGCAATCAAAGGCACGGGGCTATCCAGGTCTTCAAAAATTTCCGTTCCCCGAATCGTATTATTGGTGGTAATGTGCAGATAATCCACATCCGCCGGAATTTTAAAACCTTTCGGATAGTAAGTATAATCCCGGTCTTCCGACGAAGCGATAACATCGACTTCACCCCACATCTGGGCTTCTTTGATCGCTTTTTTCGACCATACCCCGGTATTTACATAGGCCGCCTTTTTCTTCAGGAAGTTATACGGAATCATGCAGAACTGCATGCTTGCGCCTCCCCCCAGGAAAAGCACCGAATAATTATCCGGAATGTTCAGGACTTCTTTGAACAATGCCACAGTTTCATCGAACACGGCCTGAAAATCAGCAGAACGGTGTGAAACTTCCAGAATAGATTGTCCGCAATTGCCTAACTCGATAACAGCCTTAGCAGTATTCTCTAAAGTAAGATCCGGTAATTTACAGGGACCAGCGTTAAAAATATGTTTTCTCATTTTGTATAATAATTTAAGTTACCTAAAATCTCAATTCCTTACGGAGACCTACAAATATGCAAAATTTCCCTTGAAGAACATGATAATTTTAGATAATTCTTCATTCCTAATTATAAATATTAATTAAATCCGCCGGATAAATTATAAATAATAATATGATATGTGGCAATGCACAAAATTTTACCCGTCCGGAGCTTTCGATCTTTCCGTTTTCCCGGCTTTTCCGGGCTCCTTCCTCACCTCCCCCGCCACAAAACTTCCCGGCATTATTTTCCGCGCAACTATTCCGGCATAAAAAAACAGGTTTCCGTGAGAAAACCTGTTTTATTTTGCCTGCCTGAAAACGATTCATTAAAAGAACGGAGTCTTTACGATCTTAGCTTTCAGGGCTTTATTTCTTACCCGGATAAAGATTTCACTATCCAGTTTATGGAAACCGCTTTTCACATAGCCTGTACCGATGGATTTTCCGGTTAAAGGCGAAACCGTTCCGGAACACACCACGCCGATCTCATTTCCTTCGGCATCTTCAATCGGATACCCCTGGCGGGCAATTCCTTTGTCGAGCACTTCGAAAGGCTTCATATAACGGGTGGGCTTATCGTTTTTCAATTTCTCATGATATTCCCGCATGATAAAATCATTTCCCGGCACAAATTTAGTGATCCAGCCTAATCCGGCTTCAATCGGAGAATGGTCGTCGTCAAGCTCATGGCCATACAGGCAGAATCCGGCTTCCAGACGAAGGGTATCGCGCGCACCCAAACCTATCGGTTTAATTCCAAATTCAGCTCCCGCTTCAAAAATAGCATGCCACAATTTTTCAGCGTCTTTATTGTAAGCATACACTTCACAACCGCCCGATCCCGTGTATCCCGTGGTGGAGAAAATCACTTTGTCGATTCCGGCAAACGGAATTTCCTTAAAAGTATAATATTCCATATCGGTGATGGGTTCCGATGTCAGCTTCTGCATAGCTTTCAAAGCCAAAGGTCCCTGAATCGCCAGCTGGCAAATATTATCGGAAGCATTTTCCAATTCAACGCCGGGTTTCATTCCCAATTCCTCACCGTGTTTCACCACCCAGTTCCAATCTTTTTCGATATTCGCAGCGTTCACCACCAACAAATACTTCTCATCCCCAAAGCGATAAACCAACAAATCGTCGATAACACCGCCTTTATCGTTAGGAAAACAGGTATATTGCACTTTTCCGTCTGTCAGCGCAGCCACATCGTTCGTCGTCAGTTTCTGCACCAGCTCAAATGCCTTCGGACCTTTAATCCAAAATTCGCCCATATGCGAAACGTCGAATACGCCTAATTTTTCACGCACGGTCAGGTGCTCGTCTTTAATGCCAGAATATTCAATCGGCATATTATATCCTGCAAAAGGTGCCATTCTCGCCCCCAGCGCTTCATGAAAATGAGTAAAAGGAGTTGTCTTCATTTGATAGCAATTATAATTCTAATTATTAATATTGTAACAGTATCCAAAAATAGATCGAATGTTCACAAAGATATAATTTATATTTTTCAACACTCCCTCTTTCCCGGCTTTTTTTCCCCCACTTCTTTACAATTTCCTGCAAAAAACATTTGTTTTTTTATACAAATTGTCCTACTTTCGACAACTAAATGGGTCATGTCGAATATGTTTTGTAAAATATATGACCAGAGCCGATAAACCATTTTAATTTAAAACTAAACTTAAACTATAAATTAGTATAGACATGTTTACAAAATTGACGGAACAGAACGGATGTGCAATTGCCGAATTTACTGATGTGAAAAGGTTTACCCTTGCAATCATAGAAGACGTAAAAGCAGAATTGAAGCCGACGCTCAGCACCGAGGGAAAGAAAGTTATTTTAAATCTGGAAAACATAGAATTTATCGATAGCAGCGGGATCGGATGTATTATTTCATTGATCAAAACCGCTAAAAGTCATAATTCAGGGATTAAGTTGTGTAACTTATCGAAAGAAGTAAAAGATATTTTCGAACTTTTGCACCTGCAAATGATCTTAGACATCGAAAAGGATGTAGAAAGTGCAGTGAAAAATTTCAACTAATCTCTATCTCTGTAAAAATAAAGGGACTGTCTTCTACTTGTCAGACAGTCCCTTTTTCTATGTTTTCATTCATACCTCTATCCGAGGTTGTTTTCAAATATTCAATGATCCGAGGCTAAACAAACTAATCAGACGACCACCTGATTTTTAACAGGAACATTTCAACCCAACGCCCCATTCCCCGTCTTCATCCGGCAAACCTGCCCCTTAAATCAAATCTCCTGTAAAACTCAATCCGCCTCTTTCAACATCCGAGTGTAGCCACCATAACCGCTTTGATCGTGTGCATCCGGTTTTCTGCCTCATCGAAAACAATGGAACAAGGCGCTTCGAAAACCTCTTCCGTCACTTCCAGCCCGTTCAAACCGAACTGCTTATGAATGTCGCGCCCTACTTCCGTTTCCAAATTATGGTAAGCAGGCAAGCAATGCATGAATTTACATTGGGGATTCCCCGTCAGTTCCATCGCTTTTTTATTCACCTGATAGGGTAACAGCAACTTAATTCTTTCTTCCCACACTTCTTTTGGCTCGCCCATAGAAACCCACACGTCGGTATACAGGAAATCACATCCTTTCACTCCTTCTTCCACACGGTCGGTAACTGTAACCTTCGCTCCCGTTTCTTTCGCTATTTCCCGGCAGGTTGCAACCAAATCCGCATCCGGTTGTAGTCCCTTCGGTGCAACAATACGGACATCCATTCCCATTTTAGCTCCGCCTACCATTAAAGAATTTCCCATATTATAGCGGGCATCCCCCATATAAGCGAAAGTCACCTGATTCAACGGCTTATCGATGTGTTCCGACATCGTCAGGAAATCTGCTAAAATCTGGGTGGGATGAAACTCATTCGTCAGGCCGTTCCACACCGGAACTCCGGCATATTTAGCCAATTCTTCCACAACTTCCTGCGCAAAACCCCGGTATTCGATACCGTCATACATCCTGCCCAACACTCTGGCGGTGTCTTTCATCGATTCCTTCACCCCAATTTGAGAACCGGAAGGTCCCAGATAGGTAACCCGTGCGCCCTGGTCGTAAGCCGCCACCTCGAACGCACAACGGGTACGGGTGGAAGTCTTCTCAAATATCAACGCTATATTTTTACCTTTCAGCCGGGGCTGTTCCGTTCCGCTATACTTTGCTTTTTTCAAATCCGCCGCCAGATTCAATAAATATTTGATCTCTGCCGGAGTGAAGTCCAATAACTTCAGAAAATTTCTGTTTCTCAAATTGAAAGCCATGTTTCGATATTTTTGATGGATTATAGATTCCAGGCAAATATATAAAAAATGCACTAATTTGCAACGGATTTAAGCGAATTGCCGTTACCCGTCAGGGCTGCCCGGCGAACTGAAAACCATAAAGGCGGGCATACCACCGATAAACGCAAATATCCTTTTATATTTCTATATATTCTGTACAGACAAATTTACAGAATAATATTCATTTCAGAACAGAATCGTTCCACATTCTTATATCGCCCGACCTCCGTCGTGTCACAAGCTGTTTTCTACCGCTACAAATTCTTTTTACGCCGCCCCCACGGATTTTAAGGTATCGTTTTTACATTCCACTTTTTTTCCTATCTTTGCAAAACATGAATGGAAGTGATAACACATATAAGATCAGACCTTTATTCAGAAAATTCACCAACAAATACACTATTGCAGGGCTTATTTTTCTGGTATGGATCGCTTTTTTCGACAAAAACAGCATTGTCGAAAAAATGCAGTTGCGCAGTAAGATCAGTACTCTCGAAAAAGAAAAAGATTACTATCAGAAAAAAATCGAGGAAGACAACCGCAAAATAAAAGAACTGCTCAGTAGTCCGGACAACCTTGAGAAATTTGCCCGGGAGCAATATCTCATGAAAAAAGACAACGAAGATATTTTCGTAATAGTAAACAAGCCGTAACGTGGGAAGAATTTTAGCTATCGACTATGGCAGAAAGCGCGTCGGGCTTGCCGTAACGGATCCCTGCGGAATTATCGCAACCGGATTGCAAACCGTTCCGGCACATGAGGTACTCAACTTCCTGCAACAATATGTCACGAAAGAAAAAGTAGATCTTTTTGTTGTGGGGCATCCCAAACAAATGGATAATACGGATTCCGAGAGTATGCGATATATCACGCCGTTCCTGAAAGCCTTGAAACACAAATTTCCGGATATTCCCGTAGAAATGTACGACGAACGTTTCACTTCCGTACTTGCCCACAAAGCTCTGCTGGAAGGAGGGGCAAAAAAGAAAACCCGGCAGGATAAAGCCCTGATCGACACGATGAGCGCAACGATTATCCTGACCTCCTACATGGAATACCGGAGAAATTTTAAACTATAAAGCTAAAAATTAAATTAAATCATATGTTTTTACCAATCGTAATATATGGACATCCAATTCTCCGGAAAGTGTCGGAGGATATAACCATGGATTATCCTGACCTTGATAAGTTTATCAAAGATATGTATCAAACGATGGATGAAGCCGATGGTGTGGGACTGGCAGCCCCGCAAGTGGGACGCAACATTCGGATATTCACCGTAGACGGCAACGCATTTGAAGAAATGGATGCCTCCTGTGCAGGATTCCGGAAAGTATTTATCAATGCACACATCACAGAACGCTGGGGAAATGATGTCACCCGGAACGAAGGTTGCCTGAGCGTACCCGGCATACATGAAGACGTCACCCGGAAAGATCATATACTGATCGAGTATATGGACGAAAAAGGAGAACAGCACAAAGAAGAATTTTCCGGTGTCAAAGCCTGGATCATTCAGCATGAGTATGATCATCTGGAAGGTATTTTATTCACCGATCACCTTTCAGGCTTGAAAAAAAGATTATTGAAAGGCAAGCTGAACAATCTCAGCTTAGGCAAATTCAAACAGGCTTATCGGGTAATCCTTCCCAAATAAACCCGGAGGAATATATTAAAAATGAAAATTATGTATTAACTTTAGTTGCATAATTTTCATTTTTTTATTTATATGCCGGGGTAAGTTTCAAATATAAATTTCCTTTCCTGTTCATCTGCACGGCCTTTATAGCAGGAATTCTTTGTAGCCGCCTGATCCGGATCCCGGTTGCTCTACCCGGCCTATTGCTTACTTTTTCAATATTTCTCTTATACCTACCGGGAACAGACTATAACCTTTACGCCAGACGCGCCCTGAAAAACATGGCCGACCTGTTTCTGTTAAGCACTGTTTTTACCCTGGGCATGTTCCTTGCCCGCCCCGCTCCCCCTTTACCTTTCGATCCTTCGGCAATTTATCAGGTAGAGCTACGCTGTAAAGAACAACTTCCCCCAAACAATTACTTATTAAGCACACACAACACGAGCCTGTTCCTGAGCCGCTTCGACACCGACACAGCCTTCCGGCAGGGCGACCTGTTGTCCTTACAGGCGCGTATCGTGCCGCTCCCCGACAATTCCAATCCGGGCGAATTCAGCTACAACCAATACCTGAGGCAAAAACAAACCCACTACAAGGTTATCCCCTGTTCTCCCATAAAAATCATAGGACACGAACGCCATATCCGATCGACATTTGAAGATTTACGGCATCGGCTATTGCAAAAAAGCGAAATCTTATTTCCGGACACGGTGATCCGTTCGCTGGTCAATGCCCTGTGCCTGGGCTATAAAAACGATTTAGACAAAAGCATCCGGGACAATTTCACCCAAACCGGAACCATTCACTTATTAGCCGTTTCGGGACTGCATACCGGGGCGATTTATTTATTGCTGACTTATCTGCTATCCCTTACCGGGCTGCCCCACCGCATAACCAACCTGTTCACAATCCCGCTTTTATGGGGATATGCCTGCCTGACCGGACTGTCCCCTTCGGTAATCCGCGCCGCAACCATTCTCACATTTATCGCCCTGGGGAAGACCGGGGAACGGGACTACACTCCGCTAAACGCTATTGCGGCTTCCGCTTTTTTCACCTTACTCATCCAGCCTCATCTGATTGGCTCGGTGAGTTTTCTCATGTCTTACAGCGCTTACACGGGAATCATCCTATTCTATCCCTATTTCAACCGTCTGCCGGGCAAACTCCCCCTTGTTCCGGCAAAAATATGGTCGCTGTGCAGCCTGAGTTTATCGGCACAATTGCTGACACTTCCCGTAAGCGCTTACTATTTCCACTCCGTTAATCTCAGCGGCATTTTGATTAATCTGCTCGCCATTCCTTTAGCGACAGTCATTTTATACGGTGCGGTAATCCTATTTTTATTACCAGCCATTATTGGAATTCACCTCTCGGTTGTGGTGAGCTATGCCGGATGGTTTCTTCTCTATATTTTAAATCTGCTCAAACCGATCAGCCTGAACCTCCCCGGCCTTTACCCCACCTTATGGCATTTATTCCTGTTCTATTTAAACCTTTTATTGGTGAACTGCTTATTGGTTTATAAAAATAAACTGATCTTCGGGTTTTCCGTTGCCGGGCTTTGCCTGCTGCTTGCCTTTTGCTGTTTCTATAATCATAAACTGGCCTCCCGGCAAGAACTTATCGTCTTTAACCGCTACCGGGAAACAACCATTTTATTAAATTACCGGGGATATTACAGTTTACTACGTAACACTTCCCCCGATAGCCTGAAACCACTCCCCTATGTGCTTCAAAACAAACTGAAACCTTTACCCCCGCATTCCGGGTTGATAGCCCGGCACATCACAAGCGGACGAGATCATCTGGATGCACCGGGAATGACGGTCTGCATAGCCGACAAACAGACCGCCACCCTTCCCTCCTGCCGGATCCTGATCGTCACCTGCAACACTTCACCGGAAAAACTATTTGAAAACACATCCGTTTATCCCGAACGGCTCATCGCCGATGCTTCAAACTCCTATTCCAATCTGTTACGCTGGGAAAAATTTTGTAAAGAACATAACATTATTTTTGAAAACACCACTCAAACAGGCTATGCCTCCATAGCTTTAAAATAAATACCTTTAAATGCCCGATTGATATAAATTTACTATATTTTTGCCCCTCAAATAGTATAATGATAAGAAAATGAATATTGTCATTGCAGGAGCAGGTGCTGTTGGAACCCACCTTGCCCGCATGCTTAGCCGGCAAGAACATTGTATCATGTTGATTGATACCGACGGTGAAAAGCTGGAAGAACTGGAAAGCCAAATGGACATTCTTTCGATAGTAGGCTCGTGCACTTCTATCGGCGCGCTGAAAGATGCCCAGGTTGGAAAGTGTGATTTATATATTGCCGTAAATCCTTTGGAAGAGCAAAATATAAATTCAGCCATGCTGGCAAAAAAGTTAGGTGCCAAAAGAACTATTGCCCGGGTGAACAATAGTGAATACCTGGAAACGGAAAATACAGAATACCTCCGTTCCATCGGTATCGATTCATTGATCTATCCGGAACGACTGGCAGCCGAGGAAATTGTGGCAGCCCTGAAACAGATCGGCTCCCGGCAAATGCATGAATTTTCGGACGGACGTTTACAATTATTAGGAATCAAACTGTGGGACAATGCCCTGATATTAAACCACACTCTGGCTAAAATGGCTGAAATATACGGAGCGGATCAATTCCGGATCGTAGCCATAAAAAGGCAGAACCACACCATTATCCCCAGGGGAAACGATGAATTGAAATACGGCGACCTGGTATTTATCGTCACCCGTCCTTCTTTCGTTTCCAATGTTTTCGCCTTATGCGGAAAAGAGCAGTTCGAAATCAAAAACATCGTAATCGTGGGAGCTTCCCGCATTGGAGTCAAAGCAGCTTCCCTGCTCGAAAAGCACTATAATGTCAAGATTATCGAGAAAGACCGCGAAAAATGTATTCAGCTGGCCGATAAATTAAAATCGACGCTGGTGATTAACGGCGACGGACGCGACCTCACCCTGCTGCGTGAAGAAGGCATCAAGAATATCGACGCTTTCATCTGCCTGACAGGCTCTTCGGAAACCAATATCCTGTCTTGCCTTCTGGCTAAAAAAATGGGGGTGAAAAAGAGTGTGGCGGAAGTGGAAAACATCGACTATATCGACCTGGCCGAGAATATCGGGATCGGGACGCTTATCAATACGAAACTGATCGCAGCTTCACATATCTACCGCTATACCATGAATGTGGATGTGCGCCATTTGAAATTCCTCACCTTCTCGGAAGCTGAAGTTTTTGAATTAATCGCTCAGGAAGGGTCTAAGATCACCCGGAAAGAGCTGCAATACATAAACTTCCCGGTTGATGCCACCGTAGGGGGCGTGATCCGTGGTGACGAAACTATTATTGCCAAAGGGGACGTTCAGATTCTCCCGGGCGACAATGTGGTGATTTTTGCACTTCCCAGCGCAGTAAAAAAAGTAATTAAGTATTTCCAGAAATGATAAATTTCCGATTTATCACAAACATCATGGGCAGGTTGTTGCTGCTCGAAAGTGTTTTTCTTTTCGCATGCGTCATTATCTCGCTGCTTTACCGGGAAAACGACGGAATGGCGTTTTTCTATTCCGCCTTGATCACAGCAGGCATCGGCGGCACTCTGGCCTATTTCATTAAACCCAAAGACCGGGTACTGGCTAAAAAAGACGGATATTTTACCGTTACGATGGTGTGGATCATTTTTTCCATATTCGGGAGTTTACCCTACATCATAGGGAATACCATCCCCTCCTTCGTCAATGCTTTTTTTGAAACCATGTCAGGATTCACCACCACAGGGTCGTCTATCCTCGACAATGTGGAAGCGTTGCCCCATGCCACTCTGTTTTGGCGTTCCCTCACCCAATGGCTGGGCGGATTGGGGATTATTATGCTGTTTTTAGCCATTCTTCCCAGCCTCGGAATCGAAGGCAGGGATCTTTACGTAGCCGAAGTAACCGGACCTACCCATAATAAAACCTCGTTCACATTCAGTGCATCGGCCCGGAGAATGTGGTTCTTATACGTAGGGCTTACCGCCCTGCAAACCATTCTCCTGTCGTTCGGAGGTATGGGAATTTTCGACAGCGTCTGCCACGCTTTCACCTCGATGGCCACCGGAGGTTTCTCCACGAAACAGGCCAGCGTGGGTTATTGGGATTCCGCTTACATCCAATATGTCATGGTTGCTTTCATGTTCATTGCCGGATGTAACTTCGGATTACTCTATATGGCCGTGAAAGGGAATGTCCTAAAACTCCTGAAAGACAACGAATTTCAGCTATACATCGGAATTACGGTCGTTTCCAGCCTGGTCATCGGCACAGGGCTTTACTTAAGCAATTGGGCCGGACTGGAAAAAAGTTTCCGGGATGCGACTTTTCAGGTAGTAACCCTGATGACCACCACGGGATATGCCACAGCCGACTATCTGCTATGGCCCCCACTGCTGGGTTTCATCCTGCTTTTACTGATGTGTATGGGAGCGTCGGCAGGCTCCACCTCTGGAGGTATAAAAGTAGTCCGGGTATTGCTGCTGTTCAAAAATTCATTCATCGAACTCAAAAGGATTATCCATCCCAACGGAGTTATCAATGTGAAGTATAATAACAAAAGCGTCCATCCCAGCATCATGACCAGCATCATGGGATTCTTTATTCTTTATATCATCATACTCACTGTCAGCAGCCTGATTATGACGCTTTTCACCGAAAACGTGGTCACAGCTACCAGTGCCGTCGTCACCTGTATCAGCAACGTAGGTCCCGGATTCGGGAGTGTCGGCCCGATGTACAGCTTTTCCCACCTGAACGACTTCGCTAAAATATTCTTAGCATTCGTTATGTTGGTGGGCAGGCTCGAACTGTTCACCGTGATGGTGTTGTTCACCAAATCGTTCTGGAAGAAATAAGATCACGACATCCGTTCCAGGGTCAGATCGGGAAGATCTTGTAAGAATTGAAACAAAAGAGTTTCATCGATATGGCGTTTGGTTTTCACCACCATCGTAACATGGTATATATCCGCATCTTCCACACGCTCCTGTTGCACGTCATAACTGGCAATCCGGTAATTCCGGATATGTAGCTCATTGGCTACCCTTTTCAAGTTTTCCTTATCTTTTGTGGCAAACACCAATAAAGAGCTATGTTCTCCCACATTCTTAAAAACAATCGTCAAAAACTCTAATCCCACCAGCGTCAGAACCATAGCACACAATCCCACCCAATACATGCCCGCTCCCACAGCCAAACCGATTCCCGAAGTAGCCCACAATCCTGCCGCCGTCGTCAATCCACGCACAAACTGTTTCTGAATCAAGATCGTCCCGGCACCGATAAAACCGATTCCACTCACCACCTGTGCCGCAATACGGCTGGGGTCTAAACCTACTCCCGGCTTTCCCAGCACATCCGCAAAACCGTGCTGGGAAACAATCATGATCAGCGCACTCCCGATAGCCACCAGGAAATGGGTACGCAGCCCCGCCTCCTTAGCCCGGTATTCCCTGTCCCAGCCGATAACGCCTCCCAACACACCTGCAACCACCAGCCTCAAAACAAAATCCCAAAACATAATTGACCCTCCTTTCTATTTCTTAACAATACGTCGCCGATATAAAAACGTTCCTTTCTCTTCCTGCAAAAACAATACCGACAAAAAAAGCTGTCCTATAAAATATGGACAGCTTATATAATAGATTTACATTCTTCACCTATCACTCGATCTCGCCGATCCCCTGCCGGATCACTTCGGCCTCGTCTCCGGTGCAATCCACGACTGTCGAGGCCACATTATGCCCAAAACCGCCGTCAATAACCATGTCCACTATTTTCTCATACTTCTCGTGAATCAGTTCGGGATCGGTCATATATTCAACGATCTCATCCTCATCGTGCAAAGAGGTCGTCAATAATGGATTTCCCAATTCTTCCACAATAGCATGTACGATATAATTATCCGGGATACGAATCCCTATCGTCTTACGCCGATTCATCAACACGTTCGGCAATTTGTTCGTTGCAGGCAAAATGAACGTAAAAGGCCCGGGTAAATTCCGCTTCATCACCTTAAATATGTCATTGTTCACTTTCGCATAAGCAGCGATATTGCTCAGGTCACGGCAAATCATTGAAAAATTAGCCTTTTCCGGCTTCACCCCCTTAAACTGGGCCACCCGCTGCACCGCTTTGACGTTGTTTATATCACACCCCATAGCATACACCGTATCCGTAGGATAAATAATAACACCACCGTCGCGTAAACTGTCTACAACTTTAAGAATATCCCGGCGATTGGGATTGTCCTCGAATAATTTAATAAGCATTACGAATTAACTTTCTTATAGTCTGCAAGGAATTTTTCCAGTCCGCTCTGTGTCAGCGGATGATTCAGCAATCCCTCAATGGCTGAAAGAGGGCACGTTGCCACATCGGCACCCGCCTCAATACATTGAATAATATGTTGAGTGGAACGGATAGAAGCGGCTAAAACCTGAGTTTGATAACCGTAATAACTATACATATCCACAATTTTACTCACCAGTTCAATCCCGTCGCTCGCAATATCGTCCAAACGGCCTACAAACGGAGAAACATACGTTGCGCCTGCTTTTGCCGCCAATAAAGCCTGTCCGGGCGAAAACACCAATGTACAATTCGTGCGGATGCCCTTTCCGGAAAAATATTTAATCGCCCGGATTCCGTCGGCAATACAAGGAACTTTCACCACAATATTAGGATGTAAAGCAGCCAATTCCTCCCCTTCCCGGATCATCCCGGCATAGTCCGTTGCAATCACCTCGGCACTGACATCCCCGTTTACGATCTTACAGATCTCCACATAATGTTTTTTAATATTCTCCGCTCCTTTAATCCCTTCCTTCGCCATCAGCGACGGGTTGGTCGTCACTCCATCGAGGACTCCCAATTCATTGGCTTCCCGGATTTGTTCCAGATTGGCCGTGTCGATAAAAAATTTCATAGTTTCGTTTTTATTAGTTTGTAGTTGTTAATAACGAAACAAATTTAGGATATTCCAATCAATAAATCTTCCTTACACACTGAAATTTTACATGCTTATTTTAAATTTTTTGAATTTATCCCCGCCCGATTTCACAATAGCAATGTTCCGGTCGTCCATAAGAAACAGGCCACCGGGAAATCACACCCCACCAATCGGGGATTCCCGTCTTACCCCATTCGGAAACCCATTCATCAGTTTATGAAACGATGGATACACACAAAAAATACCCTATTTTTTAACAGGAACATTCTTTATTGAAAACCTACTCGCAACAGGAAACGAGTTGAGATGTACAATATTTCCCCACCCCGATTCCGGAAAATTCCACATAATTCCACACCAATTCCCCGACAACGCCCAAACCCTTATCACACAAACAACTGACAATCAATATCATAAAAATCACTTAAATGTTTAGCATCTACTTTGTATTATAAATAACAAATAATAGATAATAAATCCCAAATTTCAGATTTATAAGAAAAAATTAAAGCCTTAACGCAACCTATCGGCAAACCTCTGCATCTTACTAACGTATAATGACGATACATAACCAAGACACGCTATGACAAAATACAGATTTACCAAACGACTAAATGACCTGCTGCAAGTAGGGACAATCATTGCCATTCTGATGTCTTTTGCCGGCTATGAAGCCCAGCAAAAAAGAGTTTCGGGCAATCCGCAACCCTCTAAAGAGTTTACCCAATCGTCAGTTCCTTTAGATAAACTTATCCCCCAGGGAGATACCATCCGTATAACGAGATCGGCGGTATACTCGACGATGTTCAATTCTTATTAAAAATGTAAATCGTTATTTTACAATCAATTAAACGATTACATACTCTTTGAAAAAAGTGATTTTTTTTAAATTATAAGTGTCAAAAACAGGTAAATACTCCTGTTTTCTTTTGTTGTTTCATGCAACTACAAGTATATTTACATAACGGATGTAACATACAAGATGATTAACATTGGTGCGCAAAGTGTTTGTTAAATTGATGGATACATAAGTTATTCAGTAATCATTAAAAAATAAAGTCATGGAAACAACAAATGCAAGTCTTATCAATTTTTACATCACTTCTCAGCTCAATATGAAAAGAGGGATGGAAGGCGTTGTGGCACAAGTGAAACTGTTCAATTCTCAGAAAACTCTTGTTGCTACCGGCCATAGTAAAATTTACCAATACGATTCGACTCCGAGAGAAGATTACGTCATTTCTTCATTCGCAGCCCTGATCGATCCGAACGAAACCTATTACATGCAATACGACGTTTGCTGCAAGTTCACTTCACCGATCAGCGGCAGTATCCGGTTAGGCAATAAAGAAGTGAAAAGTTTCAATTCGGAAAAAGAAGTTGCGAACTATTCAATCGACAACAGCAGTAACCCGGTAAGCGGAGCAGATATTATCGCCAATCAATATCTGTCAGAAAAACTCCTCTATACCACAAAGCTGCCGAACACCATCGAGGTAATTTTTGCCTGATCGCAGGGTTATAAGTAACTTTTCATTTAGAAGGGACAGAGATTTTCTGTCCCTTTTTTTATTGCCTATCCGGCATATAACAAGAATCAGCGACCGTTTCGAAATTTTTCACTTCGTTTTTCTCCGGAAATCTGTTTGTCTGTAAAATCCGTTCGGCTCTTACTTTTACAACAGTTTCCGTTCAGCCTTTTTTCCGGAAATCAACAGGCGAAAGCCCCGCTTTCCGCTTAAAAAATTTACCAAAAGAAGATTGATCTGAAAAATTCAACAAAACTGCAATTTCCTGTATCGACAACTTCGACTGCGTCAGCAGCGTACGGGCATCGCTATATAGCATTTCAAATATAAAATCACACACGCTTTGCCCGGTCACCCGCTTCACGATCAAAGTAAGGTAATGCGCCGATAAATTCAGGCGGGAAGCATAAAATTCCACCTTATGTTCCTCCCGGTAATGGGACACCAGCAATTCGATAAAAGCTTTGATCGTACTTTCATAGCGGGTTAAATTTCCTTCCCCATTGGTAACAGCGTAGCGTTCGATGATATTGCTCAGGTCGAGATAAAAAGTGAAAAGGGTGTTCAACACCATTTCTTTGTAATAAAAATGATCAGGACGATCGATGGTTTCATTAACGGCGGCAATCCTCCGGGAAAGCAATGCGGCATTATCCGGGCTTAGCTTTATAATCGGGGCATTATAAAGCCGGACACCGTATTTCACCCTGTGGTAGATCATATCCGTAGAATCCATTTCATTGATAAATTCCTTACTGACCAACAGGCACAAACACCTGAAATCAGGCGTACAGGCACTGAAATGGAACAGATGCGAAGACGACAACACCAACAAATGATCCACCCCTACCGGGTATGCCCTGTAATTCACATACACCGTCCCTTTTCCTGATAATACCAATACGGTTATAAGCGCATCGAAATAAACAGCCGAAGCAAGCTGGGAAACCACATCCTGATAATCGATTGTCAGGCAGTTTACCTTTTTTCTCAAATCGTCCGTATTACCGCCACCGGGATATAATTCACCGATGTTTTTTATACGCATTTCATTCTTCATCTTCACTCCATTTTAAACTTCAGCAAAGATAGCTCCAATCGGGAATATGTCCAAATTAAACCAATTTTGTGCATTTTCAGATTTTCGACGGAAATCTTTTTCTCCGAAATTTGCAACCGATTTCCGGGAACGGATAACAAGATCATAAACAATCATCACATGAAAAGAATGAAAGGAATTCTATTATTTATCCTATTTTCGGGCAACCTGCCTTTTCTAACCGCCCAAACCATTTTAAAACAAAAGCTGAGCATCGAGGACTTGTTCCAGTTGGCAGATTCCAACAGCCGGAGCATCCGTACGTATCGTATCGGGGAAGAGGAGGCCGGGCAAGCCGTGAAAGTGGCCAAAAGTGCCAATCTCCCTTCCGTCGATGTATCCGTTTCTGCCAGCTATTTGGGGGATGCCTGGTTATCCGACAGGAATTTTTCGAACGGGCAGAATGCCCCCATGCCCCATTTCGGGAACAACTTTGCCATAGAAGCGTCGCAGGTTGTCTACGCAGGCGGAACCATATCGAACCAGATCGCCATTGCCAGATTACAGCAGCAATTGGCACAATTAGACAAAGAAAAAAACAAGCAGGACATCCGTTTCCTGCTGGCAGGCAACTATTTGGAAATGTATAAACTTCAAAATCAAAAAGAAGTCTATCTGAAAAACATCGAGCAAACCCAAAAATTATTATCCGATATTCAAGCCAAAGAACAGCAGGGGCTGGCTCTGAAAAACGACATCACCCGCTATGAATTGCAGTTAAAATCCCTGGAATTGGCATTAACCCAAATTCAAAACGGAATACTGATCCTAAACCATCAACTGGTGACGGTTTTAGGCTTGCCGCAAGAAACTGTCATAGAAACGGACACCACGCTATTGGAGAAATTGCCTATCCCGTTCAACGAAAACCAATGGCAGGAAACCGCCAAAACAGAATCGCCTATTTTGCAACAAACCCAGTTGAACATCAGGCAGCATGAACATCTGGAAAAGACGGCAAAAGCAGAACGCCTGCCTTCGATCGCCCTGTTTGCAGGCGACCGTTTCGACGGTCCCATCACCATTGAAGTTCCCCCCATCGACCAAAACCTCAATTATTGGTATGTCGGTATCGGGCTGAAATTCAACATCGCTTCGGCTTTCAAATCCGGAAGAAAAATAAAACTATCCCAGCTCGCCACTCAAAAAGCGATAGAAACCGACTTGTTATCCCAGGAAAACATACAAACAGCTGTCAAAGAGGCTTACATCCGTTTTCAGGAAGCCTTCACCATTTACGACACCCAGCTAAAAAGCCTGGAACTCGCCACCCAAAATTACAGCGTTATCAACAATCGCTATTTGAACGAGCTGGCCCTGATTACAGATATGCTCGATGCAAGCAATTCCAAGCTAAATGCCGAATTGGAAGTAGCCAATGCCCGCATCAACATCATCTTCAATTACTATAAGCTCAAAAAAACAGTAGGAAATTTATAAACCATCCATTTTAATATCAAGGACATGAAACGAAAAACTAAAAAAGGAATCTATAATATCACGGTTAGCCTGCTACTTTTAGGTGGCATTGTTTGGGTTAGCTCCCGCTTTATCCATTGGGGAAATGTGGAATACACAGACAATGCGCAGGTAAAACAATTAATCGTCCCGGTAAACTCCAGAGTGCAGGGATTTATACAAAAGATTTACTTCCATGAATACCAACAGGTGCACAAAGGCGATACCCTTGCCATGATCGAAGATGCGGAATTCAGGCTACGGTTAGCCCAGGCAGAAGCCGACTACCAAAATGCCCTGTCGGGACAGGTGGTGCAAAATTCTACGATCAACACCACCCAAAACAACCTTTCCGTATCGGATGCCGGAATACAGGAAGCCAAAATCCGCCTTGACAATGCCGAGCGGGAATATAACCGTTATAAAAACCTGTTGGAACAGGAAGCCGTCACCAAGCAGCAATACGATGCCATTGAAACGGATTACAAAGCTTCAAAAGCCAGATTCGAGTTATTGTTGCGCCAAAAGCAATCCACAGCTCTCTTAAAACAGGAACAAACCCAACGTTTGGAACAAACAAACGCGATAATCAAACTGGCAGAAGCAACGCTTGAAATAGCCCGTTTGAACCTCTCCTACACCGTCATCACAGCTCCCTGCGACGGAACGACGGGAAGAAAAGAGATACAGGAAGGGCAATTGATCCAGCCGGGACAAACTCTGGTGGACATTGTCGACCAAAACGACAAATGGATTGTGGCCAATTATAAAGAAACCCAAACCGCCAACATCCGGGAAGGCCAACCGGTAGAACTGGAAATCGATGCCATTCCGGACGTTGTTTTCAAAGGTGTGGTAAAATCCATCTCCCGCGCCACAGGATCGAGCTTTTCGCTCATTCCTCAGGATAACTCTGCCGGGAATTTTGTAAAAATAGAACAACGTATCCCCGTCCGTATCGAATTTGCCGGAGGAAACGCTCCCGAACACCTGGAACGGCTGCGCGCGGGAATGAACGTAGAATGCATAGTTAAATATTAAATTTATGCACGAAACAGGACCTTTTTCTATCCCGGCGATCCGTGATTTTATCCCGGAAAAACTGAAACCGTGGATCATTGTCGTTTTTGTCATTATTTTCCAGCTTTCCGGGGGAGTCTATCTGGCTGCGGTAAGCGAAATGGTGGGAGGGTTATCCCTGATGCAGGAAGACATCATGATGGCAGGCTATGCCTCTATGGTCGGCATGGCCCTGACCTTCACCGTCATGTTCCGGCTAAAATTCCGGTTCAATTCGAAAACATCATTGCTCACCTGCTGCATCGCCATCATTTGCTGTAACCTCATTTGTGTATACACCCGTAACGTCCCTTTGCTCGTAGCCACCTGCTTCGTTGCAGGAATTTTCAGGATGTGGGGGACTTTCGAGTGCAATTCCACCATCCAGCTTTGGATTACCCCGAAAAGGGATTTATCCGTATTTTTCAGCTACATCTATCTGCTGGTGCAAAGCTGCATCCAATTGTCCGGATTGATTACCGTATATACGGCATTTTGGTCGAAATGGGAATCTATGCACTGGCTGGTGATCGGTTTACTCGGAGGGATGATGCTGGCAACCGTCGTCCTGTTCAAAAAACTCCCTTCCATGCGGAAACTTCCCTTGTACGGAATAGACTGGTTAGGGGCGCTGATGTGGGGATTGACCTTGTTATGCCTCATTTTCATCTGTGTCTACGGGGAACACTACGAATGGTTCGACTCCACCTATATCCGGACAGCCGCTTTTGCCAGCCTTATCATCCTGTTTTTAAACTTATGGAGGGCTTCGTTTATCCGGCATCCGTTCATTGCTTTGGAAACCTGGAAATTCCGGACCGTTTACCTGACTTTTATCCTGTATATCGTGATCGATATTTTGCTGGCTCCATCCCATTTGTTCGAGCACATCTACCTGGAAGCCGTGCTCGGTTACGATTCCTTAAACGTGATCTCCCTGAACTGGGTGGTGCTTGCCGGAATCATTACGGGAAGCATCTTTACCTACTATGTTTTCGCCCGGCAAAAATGGAGTTATAAAAGCATGACGGTCATTGCATTCACGGCGTTCACCGGGTATCTGATGTATTTTTATTTTATAATAGACTATAATTTACCAAAGGAAACATTGGTATTCCCTATATTTCTAAGGAGCTTCGGGTATGTCATCATCGCCATCTGCTTTCTGACAGCCCTCTCACGGGTTCCGTTCCAGCTTTTCTTTCAGGCCATATCCATACAGGCATTTGTAAGCGCCGGATTCGGAGGAGCTTTGGGAACTGCCGTTTTGGGACATGCCCTGACGGCTGCCGCCAAAAAGAATGCCATGTTGCTCGGAGCCACCTTAGACCGGGTGCATCCCTTTGCCGGACAGCTTCCTAAAGGTGAGCTTTACGGAGCTTTACAACAGCAGGCGCTGATGACCTCCATGAAGGAATTATATGGCTGGCTTACACTATTGGGGTTGATATGCCTTTTAGCATTCCTGTTAAAAGAAAGTTCTATCCGTCCCCAATATGTATTCCATCCGAAATACAGTGTCATCCGCCGTTTCGTCAAACACGAACTGCGCATGCTCGTAAAAACTGAAAAAGTCTGAAAAATCTCTTTTCTTACTCCTCTATAAAGAGATTATTCCGTTATTTATCTTAAACATAAATAACGGAAAGACTTTTTCTACTTATTTTTTATCTTCAAAAAACGGGAAATCATTCAGAAAAGAAAATTGTTTTTCAAGCCCCATGCAACCGCAATAATGCTTCACGCCGTTGGTCACGGCGATATAGCGGGCAGACATCACCAGATTGTAACCGAATACCTGGTCGAACACTTTTTGCGATAGTTCCACCGTAGGGGCTTTACATTCCACAATGAGAAACGGCACTCCTTTCCGGTCGAAACACACCAGATCGAAACGGCGGCGCAACCCATAAAGATCGATCTCCTTTTCCACGGCAATCGAAGCGGGCGGATAGCCTTTATAGCCAATCAAAAAATGAACGATATGTTGCCTCACCCATTCTTCCGGGGTTAAGGCAACATATTTTTTACGGATGATGTCATAAATCACGGGCATCCCGTTCTGTTTCCTCACTCGATATTCAAAGGCAGGTAATGACAACTCCATATTCTACATTCTTAAACTGCGATCATTCATTCGTGTGCTAATCCTCATACATCCTTTTCAACCATACGCTCCGTTTATTCCACCCAACCCATTCCGGCATCCATCCGGGCTTTCTTCCCGTTGAACACCACCTCGGAAGGATGTTTCAGGTTACAATGTAAACGGGTGATCTGCTTTTCGTCCCCCTTCACCGTCAAACGGCCTTTCTCCTGCTTCACTTTACAGTTATACCCCACCACCGTTCCGTCAGCACGTTCCAGGATAAAAGCATTCGTCAATACGGTTTCCCCGATGCACTTAAACACTTCGTGCACATCGTTATCCTGTGTATTTACCGTTTGCCAGTCGCTAATCATATGAACATACTGTTCCCCGATAACAAATTTACGGGTGTCGTATAATTTTGGATGCGGATTTCCGAAACTCAAATCGTCAAAAGTAACTTTCCGGTCAGGACTGCACGCCTGTTCCACCCGTAAATGCGGATCGACAACGAAAGCCCACCGCAAATCGCCGTTCCGGTAATCGATCAAATTGGCAAAAGCTCCCATCGCATTAAAAGTCTGTTCCAGCCACTTTTCTTCCCCGGTCAATAAATAAGCGTAATAGGTAGCATAAGCCCGCCAGCCGCTCCAGCCATGAGGCGAATTAAACATATTGGGCAGCATCTGCACATCGTATTGGGCCTCCCAATAGCGCATCGTTCCCTGCCGACGGCGTGCATCCGGCACCCTTAACTGGGTGAGGCAGCTATGGCTGTTCAATATCTTCATCATGGCATCCGTGTAATGTCGCCTTTCCTGTTCACCCTCCTGCAACAAGGCAAACAAGCCGATCTGTAAAGCCGAACACGAAATCATGCCGTCTTCAAACGTCATCTCCCCTTCGGTCTGGAAATTTCCCTGTGAGGCCACCAACTGATCGATTGCCCGTTTCGCCGAAGCATAATGGCGTTCGTAAGCCTCCTGCCATTGAGCCTCTTTTTGTCCCAAACGCTTTTCAACCTCGGCCAATTCCAATATACTTTTGGCAATGTAGATCACGCTGGTATACACCGTATGACGGTTACAATAGGCCCCGTCTTCCCGTTGCGAACTACGAATCATCCAATCTGCCAGCCGGCAGGCATCCTCCATATCTTTCGTATTTCCTCCCGCCTCATACCTGTCCACCAATATCCCGATGATTCCCGCCGTGTTTTGAATCCGGCTTGCATAATACTTCGGCTCCATCTTCGCCGTGTCGTGCAAAAGGTTAAACACCAGGTCGAAACGGTCGCTCAACGCCCGGTCCACCTGCTTGTCGGGAAAATATTTCGCTGCAATAAAAGCAGAGTAAAACCCATACCAGCTCTCCACGTGTGAAGTGGCTTTCTGATGATAGCGCAAAGCGTTTTCCCGGGCTTTGGTCATCGTCCATTCCCAGGAACGGGGCACGGCCAGCACGGCTTCCGCCTGCTTGTCACCGCTAACCGCCTCCACCCGATACAATCCTGTCCGGGGCAATACCACACTCACCTGCCGACGGTCGTTCGCCGCCTTCATCCGGCAGGCAATCTCTTTCCCGGCATCGTCCGTTACCCGGACAACCGGATTCTTCCCCCACACCTCGAACACAGCCTCGTCCCCCGGACGGAATGAAGTTCTTTCCGCATAAATCATCGGAATATCAGCCGCCTGAGTCACGGCCTGTTCCAAATCCTCTAATTTTCCGGCATTCACAAACGCAATCAGCCACGACTTCGATTCCCCCTGCTTCAATTCATACAAATGTTGCGGATGTCGGTCGGGCAAAGGTAATTCATTCAACAAATCAAGATTCAGCGATTCGATCCGGTGGCCCATAAACCAATAGGGAGCAGGATCCATATAGCCCAAATTATAATCCACACTCCACGAAGCCACAGGCTGTTCCGACACCAAGGCCAGCGTATGCTCCTCCGGTGTCTGAAGATAACCGTAGAAATGAGTTTTTTCACAATGCATCAGCGTAGGAAAATATTTGTGAAACCAATCGGGATATTTATCCATATACGTATCTATCCCCAACTTCAATCCGGCCTTTTCCGGCTGGAAAGTCACATTTCCCCGGTTGGTCAAAGTGACCTCCATGGCCGGGCATCCCCGGTATTCCCGATATTTAATCATACATTCCACCCCGTCGATCATCGCCACAAAACAATTATAACCACTCGGCACCCAGCGGGCTTTCACCTCCTGATTTTCCCGTTTGGCATAAAAACGAGGCCCGGCCTTTTCTTCCTTCCGGAAAAACGGAATCGTGTCATTCCCCGCCTTATTCCGAAAAATCATCTGTTCGATAAAGCCATCCCTACCGATCCGGCATTCCCAGTTATTTTTTTTCATCACGGTTTGCCCGATCCCCGTCAGGGAAGCAAACACCAATGCACTTGCCACAGTTGTTCTCAGCATCATTCAAAAATTATATGACTATTATATTTTTATATAAATCCGTTTCCGGTATAAAATTTCCGCCACAGCCCAATGCAGCGCCACATACGCCAAAGCATACACCAGCGAAGCCCATTGCGGCTCAATCCACGATTTCAACAAGACATTGTATATAAAACCTTTCACGGAAATCAATTCCCCGTGATAGTAAAAACACACTGCATCCAAAACAATCGCAAGCACCTCCGACAGCACATACAGGAACAACGGATTCACCCCGAACACCTCAAAAGGGTGGCTCCACCGCCGGAAACCTTTTACGTCGATCACAAAAATCAACAACGCCAGCAATTGGGAAGCGAATCCACAAGCCACCAGCACAAAAGTAGGACTCCAGATTTTCTTATTGATCGGACAACCATAGCTGAACAGCAATCCGATAAACGCCATCACTGTGCCATAAATAAAAAGTCGCTGAATCCGTTCACGATTATCTTTTATGCTCAACAGGATATATCCCATAAACATACCGATCAGCACATGGGCAAAGCAGGGCAGGCTGCTCAACAAACCTTCGGGATCGAAACCAAACCACACCCCCTCCGGCGAAACAGTTTTTAAAATATGATTTTCACCGAACACAGCCCGGTCAATGATACCGATTACATTCTGTTCGGTACGCATAAACCCATGTCCGGCAAACAATATCACGCCATAAGCAAGCAGAATCCCCGTAATCACTTTCCAGTAGTGCTTCGGCTTCACCCACAAACTGATCAGGGCCGCCCCGAAATAACTGATCGCCAACCGCTGCAACACTCCGGGAATCCGGATATTCTCAAACGGGAACACATTGGCCGCCAGCCGCTGCACCAGCGTCATGTCGGTGTTTTCTATATCGCACAAGGCTGAAAACAAAATCCTGAACCAATTGATTCCGATGCTAATTAAGAAAATAATGACCGCCCGTTTCAAGATCTTCCAGGCCGACTCTTTCGAAAAAGTGAAATCGTATTTCCGCAAAGAAAAAAACATGGAAACTCCCATAATGAACATAAAGAAAGGGAATACCAGATCGGTAGGGGTCAGCCCGTTCCAGGCCGCATGTCGCAGGGGAGCAAATACATTCCATGCTCCGGGGTTATTCACCAGGATCATACCGGCCACAGTCAGCCCCCGTAAAACGTCGAGAGCCAATAAACGATTCGATTGTTGCATCAGAAATTAATTTTTCACAAAGAAAAAGAAAAAATCCTATTTCCAATGGAAAACCTTACATAATTTAAGCAGAATGACTGCTTCCTCCCCTCCGGGTTTGCAACTGACGTGACTTTATTTTTTATGGATTCCCAAACTTTCAGCCCCTCTTTTCACACGATAAACACAATGGTTTTTTATTCTTATCCGCCAATAGCGGCAAATACATTTCCTTTTTCCTCCTTCGTCGTCCACCATGACAATGGGGTAATATTTCACTTTCAATCGGTGGTGACGGCAATAAACGTTAAGCAGGCGTTCCCCCATAAAGCCGAAAATCCTCGCCTGATAGGGATCGTCCGGAATTTTAATCCGCTTTTCCAGTTCGAACAAAACAGGAAACAGCCACTCACAATAGCCATTAAAAGTTTCCCATTTCGTCAGAAACATATTATAGCCCGATAATTTATTATTCCTGCTCATCACCGCATCGAACGCTTTTAAATAGGCGGGTGTCAGGTCTCCGATCACCTTCCGCAACGCTTCCAAATCCTCCCCGATATGATAATTATCGTAATGCTCCCACAGGCTCTCTTTGAAAACCATAGAAACAGGCAAAACAATATCGTATCTCCGGAACAATTTTTTTAGAGCGGGTAAACGCTGGCTTTCTCCGAGCTGTGCCGTAGGAATCGTATATTTTTCACGGTAATGGCAAGGAGTGAAATCGAAATATCGGCGATAATGGCACAATCCGATATAATCCGTTTTCTCCAAATTCTTCCACGCCCAATACAAAGCAGTCAATTCACAGTAATACGGATTCTTCCGGCTGATATTTTCCCCGGTATCGTCCCCCTGTATATTCAAATCGGCCACACTCAATGCCTTTCCCACCTGCACGGGCATATAGTGCCCGTCATTCAGCAGGGTTCCGGCCTTGTGCGCGCATACCAGTAACTTGACCTTAATCTCCGAATTCATCTTTCACCCTCCGTAATGCATTATAAACCACCCGGTCCATATCATAGTAGCGATATTCTGCCAGCCTGCCGCCGAAAATCACCTTTTCTTCCCGATCAGCCAAAGCTTTGTATTTTTGATACAAGGTGTTGTTATCCTCATCGTTCACAGGATAATAAGGCTCACTTCCCCGCTCCCACGCCTGGGGATACTCATAGGTAACCACCGTACCCGGCTGTGTGCCGAACTCAAAATGCTTATGTTCGATAATCCGGGTATAAGGAGTTTCCGCGTCCGTGTAATTAACCACCGCACATCCCTGAAAATTATCGGTATCGCCCAGAAATTTCTCTTCAAAACGAAGGCTGCGGTATCCCAATGCTCCGAAACAATAATCGTAATACGCATCCACCGGGCCGGAATAGACCACCCGGTCGGCCATAGCGGCATAAAACTCCTTATCTTGCAGGAAATCCGTATTCAGGCGCACCTCGATCCCTTCCAGCAACTTCTCAAACAAATCGGAATATCCGCATTCCGGTATTCCCTGATAACGATCGTTAAAATAATTATTATCGTAAACAAAACGGAAAGGCAAACGCCGGATAACAAACGCCGGAATCTCGGTAGCTTTCATACCCCATTGCTTTTCGGAATATCCTTTTATCAGGGTTTCATACACATCCCTTCCTCCCAGCAGCAACGCCTGCTCTTCCAGATTGCGCGGCTGCCCGATATGCGCATACTCCTTTCGCTGATCCTCGATCCGCGCTTTAGCTTCCGCCGGAGTCTTCGTTCCCCACAGCTGATAAAACGTGTTCATATTAAAGGGCAGGTTATACAGCTTTCCCTTATAATTGGCCAAAGGGGCATTGATAAAATGATTGAACGAGATATAGCTGTTCAGATAATCCCATACCTGCTTATCGGAAGTATGAAAAATATGTGCGCCGTAACGATGCACCCGGATTCCATTCACCTTTTCGGTATAACAATTCCCCCCGATATGGTTCCGGCGTTCCACCACCAGACACTTTTTACCCCTCCGGGTGGCCTCCCTCGCAAAAACAGCGCCGAAAAGCCCGGCTCCGACAATCAGGAAATCGTATTTTTTCATGCTCTTAATTTTTTAATGACAATCCTTCTCACGGTCAGATAAAACGGATCCCTGCGCAAGGTCAGATACCCGAAATATACGATACATCCCACCAGCGGACACAGCACAACGGACTGCCACATGCTGAATCCACAGAAATTCAAAGGCAATAAAACCACGGCCATGAGAAGAGTGGCGATCACATACTCCCAGTTCTGCCGGCTCAGGAAATGGAAAGGCAAATGTTTCCGGCCTGACACCAGCACCACCAGCATCACCGTGAACTCCGCCACAAAGGTCGCAATGGCCGCCCCGTATTGTGAATACCGGGGAATCAAAAGTAAATTCAACGTAATATTCAAAATAGCCCCGAACACCGTGGCTTTAATCACCAATTTCTCATGCCCCAGCGGATAAAGCACCTGCATTCCCAGCAGGCCGCTGAAACCGATAAAAATGATAATCGGCGCCAAGATCTGCAACGTGAGAATCGAAGGCTCGTAAGAATTTCCGCAAAACAACATAATGATGGGATGCGCCAGCAACACCAACCCTACGGTCATTGGCAACACCATCGCCAGCGTAAAGCTGACCGCTTTATTTCCCAAAGCAATAAATTCCCCCCGCTTTCCCGTACTGATTAAGTTGGAAAAACGCGGCAATAAAACCACCCCCAACGAAGTGACGATTCCCAGCACGATCTTCGTCATACGCATCGCCCCGGCATAATAGCCCACCGCTGTTTCGTCCTTCATAAAACCCAGCATCACGGAATCCAATATCACATATAAGCTCACGATCAGATTTAAAACAAACAACCGGAGCGACACCTGCAAATGTTTTTTAAACTGCAACCCTTTCAGGCAGGACATATTCCAGGAAATATATTTCCTCAGGCGGATAAAGTTGAAAACATTATTTCCCACAGTGGCCGAAACCTGAATCGCCGCATAATACAACAAATCCTCCCGTGTTTTCACAAAAATAAAAAGGGCGATCACCGAACACACCCTCACCAGCAGGGAACGCACCGTGATATACTTAAAATCCTCTACGGCGGTATAAAACCAGCTCACGCCGATCGCATTAAAAAACAAACTGGTACTCAGCAAAAGGAAGAGCGGGACATCGGCCTGAATCTTCCGCACGGTCACCGCCATCGTGAAAACGACGATATACCCCAGTAAAGTCAAAGCACTGTGTAAAATGATAAGCTCTATCGCCATCTTATTCCGCGCCTGCACATCATCCCTGATCCGGGCCAGTTCCCTCACGGCATAAAGCGGAATCCCCAGCGAAGTTACCAAAGCGATATAGGAAATAATCGAATCGAAAAACTGAACTTGTCCGACCCCATCGGCCAAAAGAGCGCGCGACACATAGGGGAACGTAATCAAAGGAAACAATATTCCCGATACCGTATTAACCAAATTATAGATATAATTTTTCTTAATCGAACCTGCCATGTGACATCCGTTTTTACCGCCTTAGGACAACCATCCCCGATAGGGTATTTTGGAACAAAGATAATGAAAAACAAACATCGGTCCGGTGGAATTCAGGGAAATAATACCCGGAGGAAAGAAAAAACATCGTTTAAAAGCATTCATCCTGATGAAATCAAGCCGAACGTTTTGATTTTTCATTTTTTTCCATTTTCTTTGCAAAATCAATTCAATCCGTAAGACAGATTATTTGAATTATAAAGAGGGGTTGAGAGACTGGGCTCCGTGAAACTCCGACAACCTCCGGGAACTTCCCGAAAGGTGCCAAAACCCGTCCTGAATAACAGGAGTTATAATTTAAAACCATAGAAAAATGAGCAACACAGAAATTTTAGACACGAAAATGAAACAGCAAAACCAGCCATTCAACGCTTCGTCTATTTCTGTATTTTCTATGTATATGCGCGGCATGCGCTGACTTTCCCATACATTTGCCAAATCATCGTTTCTGTATAATTATCAGATAATTGCCATCAGGAACACTTTTTCAACAAGACTAACTGAGTTATTCCGCCGGATTCCTTATGAAAGGACTGGAAGGAAACCCAAATAAATTAATGAAAATTATTGATTTTCAACCTCAATTTACAAAAATTATGAAGTCGTATGCAGAAATAAACGAAAAGATAAAAAACGGAACGGCGGTCGTACTGACGGCTGAAGAAGTATCCGAACTATCTAAAACGTTATCTCCGAAAGAAATAGCGGAAAAAGTGGACGTTGTGACAACCGCTACTTTCGGCGCGATGTGCTCTTCCGGGGCATTTATCAATTTTGGACATGCCAACCCTCCCATCCGGATGGAAAAAATAGAGCTGAACGGCGTGCGCGTCAGCGGAGGACTGGCCGCCGTAGACACCTACATCGGAGCCACGGACTGTAACCCAAATTCTCCGGCTTACGGAGGTGCCCACATCATAGAAGACCTGATTAACGGCAAAGATATTACACTGGAAGCCTGGGGAAAAGGCACAGACTGCTATCCGCGCAAACACATCAAAGCAAAGATCAACAAAGACACGATCAATGAAGCCATTCTTTACAATCCGCGGAACTGTTACCAAAACTATAATGTGGCGACAAACACCACCGAGCAAATCAAATACACCTATATGGGAACTCTACTCCCCAAAATGCGGAACGCATCGTATAGCACAGCGGGTGAATTGTCTCCCCTGCTCAACGATCCCGAATGCCGCACAATAGGGTTGGGAACGCATATTTTCCTGTGCGGGACGGACGGATATGTCACCTGGAACGGCACACAATTCCACTCCACCAAACCGGTAAACGAATATGGAATCCCCACCAGCAACGCCCGGACGATTGCCGTGATCGGCGACCTGAAAAAAATGAGTGCCGATTTTTTGCGGGGAGCTTATTTCGAAAAATACGGGGTCAGTATGTTTGTGGGAATCGGCATTCCGATTCCGGTACTCGACGAAGATATGGCGCGGCGGGTCTCCATTCGCAACGAACAGATCGAAACCACGGTTGTAGACTATGGGAACGGCAACAAAGTGCTGGGGAAAACGAACTACGCCGCCCTGCAATCCGGCTCGATCGAAGTGAACGGCCAAAAAGTACGCACGGCTCCGGTTGCCAGCCTCGCAAAAGCCAGGGAGATCGCCGACATCCTGAAATCGTGGATACAGAAAGGTGAATTCCTGCTCACCGAGCCCGTACGCCCTATGCCCGTAGGGACAAGCCTGAAAGGATTGGTAGGAGAAGATTAACTAACACAAAAACATTGGATGCCATGATAAAAAAAGTAGTGCTCTCATTTCCGGTAGATGCCACCGACCGTTCGCTGACTTACGATCTGGTGAAACTATACGACATACGGATCAATATATTAAAAGCAGAAATTCAGGCCGGAAAATCAGGCAATCTGCTGGTGGAACTGGAAGCGGACGACGATAAAATGGAAGAAGGTATCAACTACCTCATCCGTTGCGGAGTAACAGTAAGCCCGGTTTCCAGCAAAGTGTCGCGCGACGAAGCCCGCTGCATCAATTGCGGCAACTGCGCCTCGGCGTGCTTCTCCCATGCGCTGACGATCAGTGCTCCGGATTGGAAACTGAAATTCAACCCGGAAAAATGTATCGCCTGCAAATTGTGCCTGAAATCGTGCCCGCTGAAACTGTTCAGAATCGAATTTGCCGAATAACACCCTACACTAACACACTACTCCTTGGAATACATTCAGCGCACATATAGGAAGCATTTTCGACAAGACCGTTGGAGGCACTTTGTAGCAAAATATAAAGAAACAGACCTATGGATCGGTGTCGACCATAAATCGTTCCATAAAGACATGCCGTCTTTTACCGATCGGCTGATCCGGCGGATACGAATCGAAATGGAGGCTTACCTGGCCAAAGACCCCGACTACGCCAGGTCGCTCATGCCCTATCAGGCTTCTCCGGACGCACCGCTCATTTTTCGGGCGATGTCGGCTGTCGCAGACAAAAGCGGAATCGGGCCTATGAGTGCCGTTGCGGGGGCAGTCGCCCGCAAAGTGGGCGAAGCCCTGAAAGCTGAATTTGAAGTGCAGGAAGTAATCGTAGAAAACGGAGGCGACATTTACGCCGACATTATTGAAGATATAGATATTTCGGTCTTTGCGGGACATTCCCCGCTCTCGGAAAAAGTAGGATTGCACATCGAGGCGGCCTATGCTCCCCTGGGAATTTGCACTTCTTCGGGAACAGTGGGACCTTCGTTAAGTTTTGGAAAAGCGGATGCAGTCATGATCGTTTGCCGCGACACCCTGCTTGCTGACACTTATGCGACAGCCTTTGCCAATACCGTGCAAACTGCGGAGGACATCGATCCCTGCCTGGAAAGGATTAAAACAACGGACGATATTCTGGGAGCAATCATAATCAAAGACGACAAACTGGGAATATTCGGAAAATTCACTTTAAAAATTTTCTGAATCCTGAATACCGAAGAAAGATTATCGACCGGATTCCCGATAAGGAAATCCGATTGACCGACAAAAATATGATGATTAAAGAAGAGATAAAACAACGTATTCTTATTCTCGACGGAGCAATGGGAACGGCCATCCAAAAATATAAATTGGGAGAAGCCGATTTCCGGGGGGAAGAGTTTGCCGGACATCCGGTGAACCTGAAAGGCGACAATGACGTGCTCAACCTCACCCGTCCGGATATTATCCGGGCGATACACCGCGCCTATATCGAAGCCGGAGCAGACATCATCGAAACCAATACGTTCAATTCCAACGCCGTTTCACAGGAAGAATACCAATGCACAGCACTGGTCTACCGCCTGAATTATGAAGGGGCGAAACTGGCAAAAGCAGAAGCCTCCCAAGTGACGGGACGAAATGTATATGTGGCCGGAAGTATAGGACCTACCTCCTGTACCCTATCGCTATCGCCCGATGTAAACCGCCCGGAATACCGCCCGGTGGATTTCGACACGCTGGTGGCAGCCTATTCGGAACAAGTTTCCGGACTGATCGACGGAGGAGCCGATCTATTATTGGCGGAAACGGTTTTCGACGGACTGAATGCCAAAGCAGCCCTATATGCCATTGAAAAAGTGCAGGAGGAAAAAGGGACGAATCTCCCGGTGATGCTCTCTGCCACAATCAACGATAAGAGCGGGCGTACGCTCACCGGACAAAGCCTTGAAGCCCTCTACACGGCAGTAGGCCATTACCCGCTATTGAGTTTCGGGTTGAACTGTTCTTTCGGGGCAACCGACCTTTTTCCCTTTATCGAACGCCTGGCTAAAATTGTCACCTGCGCTTTAAGCATCTATCCCAATGCGGGCTTGCCGAATGAAATGGGAGAATACGACGAAAGTCCCGAACTGACGGCATCTTACCTGAAACAAATGGCTGCCGGAAGGCTGCTTAACATAGCCGGAGGCTGTTGCGGAACAACTCCCGCACACATCAAAGCCATACGCGAAACGCTGCAAGGCATGCCGCCCCGGATCGCTCCGGAACACACGCCCCAGCTCATCGTGAGCGGGCTCGACCGGGTGGTTGTCGATAAAGAATTGAACAATTTTATCAATGTCGGCGAACGTACGAACGTGGCCGGATCGTTGAAATTTGCCAAATTGATCCACGCCCAGGCTTACGACGAAGCCTCTTTGATCGCCCGGAAGCAGATCGAGGACGGGGCTTCGATCATCGACATCAACATGGACGATGCGATGCTCGACAGCGCAAAAGAAATGGCGACTTTCGTACGCATTATCAGCAACGACCCGGATATATCGAAAGCCGCACTGATGGTCGATTCATCGGACTGGGCCACGATCCTTGCAGGATTGAAAAACGCCCAGGGAAAATGTATCGTCAATTCCATCAGCCTGAAAGAAGGCGAAACCGTCTTTCTGGAAAAAGCCCGTGAAATACATCGTCTGGGAGCGGCTGTGGTGGTGATGGCTTTCGACGAACAGGGACAGGCCGCCACTTTTGAACGCAAAATCGAAATTTGCGAACGGGCTTATAAAATACTGACCGGAAAAGCCGGATTCCAGCCTGAAGATATTATTTTCGATGTCAATGTCCTGGCAATCGGGACAGGGATCGAGGAACACAACAACTACGGAGTGGATTTTATCCGCGCCGTAGAATGGATTAAGAAAAACCTGCCCGGCAGCCGCACTTCAGGAGGAATTTCCAACCTGTCGTTCTCTTTCCGGGGTAACAATCCCGTGCGCGAAGCCATGCACTCCGTATTCCTTTACCATGCGATCAACGTAGGGCTGGATATGGGTATCGTCAACCCCGCCATGTTACAGGTATACGACGACATTGAACCGGAACTCCTGCAAGCGGTGGAGGACGTGGTGCTTAACCGGAAGCCGGAAGCCACCGAACGCCTGATTGAGCTGGCGGAAAAGATCAAAGGAACCAAAACCGCCGACGGGAAACCCGTGAAAAACGAAGAATGGCGCACCCGCCCATTGGATGAAAGGCTTAGCTATGCACTGGTGAAAGGTGTTACGGAATACCTGCCCGCCGACTTAGCCGAAGCGCTCACCGTTTACTCCGCCCCCGTAGAGATCATCGAAGGCCCGCTGATGCAAGGCATGGATAAAGTGGGGACACTGTTCGGAGAAGGAAAAATGTTTCTTCCTCAGGTCGTGAAATCCGCAAAGGCTATGAAAACGGCTGTGGCTATCCTGCAACCGGAAATTGAAAAACACAACGCAAGCGGGGGACGCAACGTAACACGCCACAAAGTGGTAATCGCCACGGCGAAAGGCGACGTGCACGACATCGGCAAAAATATTGTCAATATTGTATTGACCTGTAATAACTTTGATGTGATCGACCTCGGCGTTATGGTGGAAAACGAACGCATTATCGCCGCCGCGAAAGAGCATGGAGCGGACATTATCGGGGTTAGCGGGCTGATCACTCCCTCGCTGAACGAAATGGAAGGACTTTGCGAACTATTACAAAAAGAACAACTGGCCCTCCCGCTCATCGTAGGCGGGGCCACGACATCCACCGTGCATACGGCAGTGAAACTGGCTCCGAAATACGATTATTGCGTCATTCAGGGAGGCGATGCTTCCCGCACGGCCGGAATCATAAAGCGTCTTTTTCAAGACCGCGAAGGATATATTAACCAGGCAAAAGCGGAACAGGAAGAAGTGCGCCGCCATTACTACAACAAGCAGGACAACCTGCTCAGTTACACGGAAGCACAATCCAAAGCCCCGGTTTTCGATTGGAAAAGTTTCGATACCGGGAACTTCGGCGAACACAACCTGACCGGACGAAATATGGATCTCCGGGAACTGGCCGACCGGATCGACTGGACTCCCTTCTTTCATTTCTGGGGATTTAAAGGGAAATTCCCTGAAATCATCCACACGAACGACGAAGCCGACCAGACCTATCAGGCGGCTTTAGAAATGCTGGGAACGGTCATAGCAGGCCAGGAATTCGAAGCATCGATCGTCGTCAGGTTTTTCAATGCTTATGCGGAAAACGACGAAATCGTGCTCGATAACGGCCATCGCCTGCCTATGTTGCGGCAGCAAAAGAACGATGCGGAATGCCTGAGCCTGACGGATTACATCAGGCCCAAAGCAGAAGGGACAAGTTGCATCGGCCTGTTCACCCTGAAAGTGGAGGATAGATTCCGCTGCCAGGATTGCCGGGATTTCGACCACCTGCTACGCGAGGCTCTCTGCTCCCGGCTCACCGAAGCGCTGGCAGAATGGATGCAGGAACAAGTGGGAGAAGGACTACCCATGATACGCCCGGCATTCGGCTATTCCGCCTGCCCCGACCACTCGCTGAAAAAAGATGTATTCGACCTTTTGGATGCGCCGGGCCAAATCGGAGTAAACCTCACGTCCTCCTATGCCATCATTCCCACCACCAGCCTTTGCGGAATGCTTATCGTTCACCCGGAAGCCCGGTATTTCAGTATCAGCAAAATCGGCAAAGACCAATTGAAAGACTATTGTGCCAAACGGGGAATCGATGAAACAGAAGGAAAAAGGCTCTTAGGTAACCTGATTTCCGAAAATGGGAAATAAATCCGAACCCGAACAGAAAAGAAACCGACACGACAGGCAAAGCCTGTACGCAAAATAAAATAACACAGAGGCCCCCCGACCTGCCGGAAATCACATACCGGGAAAAAAAGGGATGCCATCGCAAAAAATAAGACTATGAAAGTAACCGAGATATTAGCGCAGAAAAAAAGCCCTTTCGCCTCCTTCGAGCTGGTTCCGCCGTTAAAAGGAAGCGACATCAGTAAACTATACAATTCCATCGAGCCTTTAATGGAATTTGCTCCGCCTTTCATCAACATTACATTCCATCGGGATGAAGTGGAATACCGCCAGAAAGCAGACGGCACGATCGAAAAAGTGACCGTCACAAAACGTCCCGGCTCCGTAGCGATTGCAGCGGCCATTATGAAACGTTTTCCGGTGGAAGTCGTTCCCCACATCATTTGCGGGGGAGCCAGCAAACATAAGATCGAAAACGACCTGTTAGACCTGAATTTCTTAGATATTCAAAACGTGGTGGCCCTGCGTGGCGATGCCATTCCGGGACAAAAACATTTCAGTCCCGAACCGGAGGGACACCGTTACAGTTGCGAGCTGGTGGAACAAATCCATAAACTCAATCAGGGGATATATCTAGATGAAAACATCACGAATGCCATATCCACCAACTTCTGCATCGGTGTTGCGGGCTATCCCGAAAAACATTACGAAGCCCCCAACATCGACATCGACATCGAAAACCTAAAACGGAAAATAGAAGCCGGAGCGGATTATATCATCACCCAGATGTTTTTCGACAATGAAAAATTCTATCAATTCACCGAACAATGCCGGGCAGCCGGAATCACTGTCCCCATTATTCCGGGACTGAAACCGATCTCTACCCAAACACACATCGAAATGTTGCCCAGGGCCTTTAGCCTCGACCTGCCGCAGGAATTGATGCAAGAACTGCGGAAATGTAAAGACAACAAAGACATTTATCAGGTGGGAATAGAATGGTGCGCGGCACAAAGCAAAGACCTGCTGGCGCATGGCGCACCGGCCATCCACTACTACACGATGGGGAAAGCGGACAATATACGCGAAATACTGAAAAGATCTTTCTAAGACCATGACAGCCTCACAGGTAGTCCTGTTAATAGCCTTAGGAGCAGCAGCCGGATTCATCAACACGTTTGCGGGAGGCGGTTCTATGCTAACCGTTCCTTTCCTGATCTTTCTGGGGCTTCCCGCCAACGTAGCGAACGCCACCAACCGGGTGGCAATCCTGCTGCAAAACGTCGTATCCACCCGGAAATTCAGGCAACAGAAAATATTGGACATCCGCACGGATTCCAAACTGCTGCTCCCAACGGCATTGGGAAGCATAGCAGGGGCATTCATAGCTGTGGATATTCACGAAGACCTCCTGCAAAAAATCATTGCCGGACTATTGGTCGTGATGTTCTTTATGGTGCTGCTCGACTCGGACTCCTGGGTAAAAAGCAACACCGAAAAGGCAAAAGCCAAGAATCCATTCATCCGTTTCCTTATTTTCTTCGGGATCGGATTTTATGGCGGGTTCATCCAAATCGGCGTAGGTTTCATCCTGCTGGCGGGCCTGGTGCTGGGATGCGGTTTCGACCTTCTGAAAGCCAATGCGATAAAGCTTTTCATCATCCTATTCTATACCGCAATCGCTTTGGGAATCTTCATCTACTACGATCTGGTGGATTGGAAAACCGGACTTTTGCTGGCATGCGGAAACATGTCCGGGGCATGGCTCGGAGCGCGCCTAAGCCTGAAATGGGGTGCAAAATTCATTCGCTACATCCTATTGGCAGCTCTTGCCGTAGTAGCCCTGAAACTCTCCGGCATATTTTAAAAAATGTCGCTTTTTCTTGATTTCTGCAAACGAATACGCAAATATTTCCGTAGACACATAACGAAAATTGTGAGAAAATTTGTAATTTCGTAAAGCGAAAAAACTGGTAGGGCATTGGGATAACCAACCTGTCGGAAAAGTGAGAAAAGAACAACTATTCCAAATTAAAAACCTTAACCTAAAATTTTAATAAACATGAAGATTGCAGTAATTGCACACGACGGGAAAAAAGCGGAAATGGTGGCATTTTTGAACAGACACATGGATTTCCTGAAATCCGTAGGCACAGAAATCGTTGCCACCGGAACCACCGGAAAACACGCTCAGGATGCAGGTCTGGAAGTGGAACGCCTTTTATCGGGCCCACTGGGAGGGGATGCCCAAATCGCTGCCTTAGTCGCAGAAAAGAAAGTGGCCATGGTTATTTTCTTCCGCGATCCGCTGGGCAAACACCCGCACGAGCCGGATGTGCAAATGTTGATGAGGGTTTGCGACGTACACAATGTGCCCATTGCAACCAACCCGGCAACCGCCGAAATGATGATCCGGGGATTTTTGTCCCTTCATCAAAAGGAACATCAATAATTTGTAGCTTAAAATTCTGAAAGTCGGTTTGTTACACCGGCTCTCAAATTTTAATAAGCGGATTTAATTCCTAAAAAACACGAAAACCTTTGCAGATTTCCCGACGGATATTATCTTTACGGAGGAATTCGATGGATGGCAATGCATAAAAAACTGAAAGTTATACTTCCACTTTATTTAGCTGGCATAATTATGCTGGCTTTTGCCGTATTGCCCCATCATCATCACAGCGAACTCATCTGCTTTACTCCTGCTCATTGCACGGAAAGCACAGAAACCGCCACAAGTCACGACCACGACTCCAACCTTCCGCACGAAGGATGTGTCAGGCATCTGTTTCAAACCCAGGTCACCAGGAGTCTATCTTTAAGTGACGATTGTCCCGACGGGCATTGTCACCATTTCACCGCTCCATTGATTCTGACAAGCCTGATTTTCGAGCTTCTGTCGCTCGATGCGGGAAATTATATCCTTCCCGATACAGCCTATCGGGAAAAACTTCACGCCATTCTGCGGACGAACGACCTCGCCGGCAGAGCCCCTCCTTTTCAGGGATAATAAGCTAAAGCCATCAGTAACCTTTTCAGCTTGCTTTAGCCTCATCATCTATTTTTAATCATCATTCACTCTTGTTCCTGCCATACCAAAGCAGGAAAACACATTCGTATAACAGGCGCAGCAAGCCACTCCTTTCCGGTGACGTTCCGGAAAAGATACTCTTGCACAGCGCCCCCAATAAATGATAAAAATATGAAATATATCATCATATCCCTGACCGTATTGAGCATGCTATTTTACGGTTGCAAAAACACAGCTAAAACAGATACCCATGATCACGACCATGCCACAGAGCAGGCCGACCACAAAGACCACGATCATGAGGCAGACCATAAACACGAAACCGGAGACGGCAAACACGATCACGAAGGAGAAGACCACGACCATGCCACCGATAATTCCGACGGGCACAACCACGGCAATGAAGCCAAAGAGGAAGAACACAGCGACGAAATCATCTTTTCGGAAGCTCAGGCTGCCAAAACCGAATTTGAAGTAAAAGAAATACAGCCTAAAAATTTCTATCAGGTAATCCAAACCACCGGGCAAATACTGCCCGCTCCCGGTGACGAATCGGTGATCGTAGCCACTAACAGCGGAACAGTATCGTTTGCCGACAACCGCCTGGCAGAAGGCAGCGCCGTAAAACAGGGACAAGCCCTGTTCAGCATCGCTTCCAAAAACCTGGGCGAAGGAGATTACTATTCCAAAGTGAATGCTGCTTACCAAAAAGCGAAAACGGAATTCGAACGCGCCGAAACGCTGGTGAAAGACAGGATTATTTCGCAAAAAGAATATGAAAGCATACGGCTCGACTACCAAAATGCCAAAATCGCTTACGATGCCGTATCCGGCAAACAATCGGACAAAGGGGTAAACGTAACGGCACAAATCGGCGGCTACATCAAAAATATCGCAGTTAAAGACGGGGAATATGTCACAGCCGGACAAACACTGGGAACGGTATCTCAAAATCAACGCCTGATACTTCGGGCAGAGGTGTCGGAAAAACACTACAAATCCCTGAACACGATTAGCAGCGCCAATTTCAAAACTCCTTACGACAACCGGGTTTATGCCTTATCCGACCTGAAAGGACGGCTTTTATCCGTCGGGAAAACAGCCGGGGAAAACTCTTTCTTCGTTCCGGTATCTTTTGAATTCGACAACCGGGGCGACATCGTGCCGGGAGCTTTCGTCGAAGTGTTCCTGCAATCCACCCCCCTGGAAAATGTAATCACCGTCCCGGTATCCGCCCTCACCAATGAAATGGGTATATTCTACGTATACGTCCAGATCGATGCGGAAGGCTATCGCAAACAGGAAGTGAAGACCGGAGCGGGAAACGGAAAAGAAGTACAAATCGTCAGCGGGCTACAACCGGGCGACCGGGTAGTGACCAAAGGTGCTTATCAGGTGAAAATGGCTTCGGCTTCCGGAGCAATCCCTCACGGACACGAACATTGATAACCTCGTAAACCTGAAATTATGCTGAATAAAATCATACAATATTCATTACACAACCGTCTGTTGGTAATGATTGCCGCCATAGCCCTTCTGGTGTGGGGATCGATTACGGCCCACAACATGGAAGTAGACGTATTTCCCGACCTGAACGCCCCCACCGTTGTCGTTATGACCGAAGCACAGGGAATGGCTCCCGAAGAAGTGGAGCGTTTAGTGACATTCCCGGTGGAAACCGCAGTGAACGGGGCTACCGACGTACGCCGCGTACGCTCGTCGTCGACCACAGGATTCTCCGTCGTGTGGGTGGAGTTCGAATGGGGAACAAACATCTATACTGCCCGGCAGATCGTGTCGGAAAAACTCGCCACATTAGGCGAAGCTCTCCCTTCCAACGTAGGACAACCCACCCTGGGGCCGCAATCCTCCATCTTGGGAGAGATCATGATTATCGGGTTGACGGCCGACACCACTTCCTTGCAGGATTTGCGTACGATAGCCGACTGGACAATCCGCCCGCGCCTGCTCTCCACAGGAGGTGTGGCACAGGTTGCCGTGATCGGCGGTGACATCAAGGAATACCAGATATTGCTCGACCCCGCACGAATGAAACACTACGGGATCACCCTCGAAGAAGTGCTTCCGGCATTGGAAAACATGAACCAAAACGCCACCGGAGGAATCCTCTATGAATACGGGAACGAATATATCGTACAGGGCGTTATGGCCACCACCCATACCGACGAATTAGGCAAAGCCGTCATAAAAACAATCGACGATGTTCCCGTCATGATTTCCGACATTGCAGAAATCAGTATCGGGGCTAAAACACCCAAATTGGGACTTGCCTCCGAAAAAGGGAAACCCGCCGTACTGGTCACCGTGACCAAACAACCCAGCACCAATACGCTGGAACTGACCGACAAGCTGGATGCTTCGGTAGCGGAATTACAAAAAACACTGCCGTCGGATGTCAAAATATCCACCGATATTTTCAGACAGTCCCGTTTCATCGACAGTTCGATCAACAACATACAGAAAGCCTTGTTTGAAGGGTCGATCTTCGTGATCGTAGTATTATTCTTCTTCCTGATGAACTTCCGCACCACGATTATTTCGCTGGTAGCCTTACCTTTGTCGCTGCTGATGGCAATTCTGGTGATGCACGCGCTGGGGATCACGATCAACACCATGAGCCTCGGAGGGCTTGCCATTGCGATCGGTTCCCTGGTGGACGATGCGATCGTGGATGTGGAAAACGTATACAAACGCCTACGGGAAAATCGGCTTAAACCTTCAGAAGAACGCCGTCCGGCCATTGAAATCGTGTTTGAAGGATCGAAGGAAGTGCGTATGCCGATCCTGAACTCCACACTAATCATCGTGGCCTGTTTTCTGCCCTTATTCTTTTTATCGGGTATGGAAGGACGCATGCTGATTCCGTTGGGAATCGCATTTATCGTTGCGCTCTTCGCCTCTACCATCGTAGCCCTGACTTTAACCCCGGTATTGTGCAGCTATATGCTGACATCCGAAAAGGCGTTGCGGAAAAGTGAAAAAGAGCCGTTCGTATCGCGTTCACTGAAAAAAATATACCGCCGTGCGCTGGACTGGGCCTTACGCCACAAAAAAGTGGTGATCGGCAGTTCGCTCACCTTACTGGTGGTTTCTATCCTGATACTGTTTAACCTGGGACGCAGTTTCCTACCCCCGTTCAACGAAGGGTCGCTCACCATCAATATCAGCACCATGCCGGGAATATCTCTAGAAGAATCGGATAAAATGGGACAGATGACCGAAGAAATCCTGTTAGGCATACCGGAAATTAAAACCGTAGCCCGGAAAACAGGACGTGCGGAACTGGACGAACATGCTTTAGGGGTGAATGTTTCAGAGATCGAAGCTCCTTTCGAACTTGAAAAACGGTCAAGGGACGAATTTTTGGCGGACGTACGCGAACAACTGAGTGTTTTAAAAGGGGTAAATGTAGAGATCGGACAACCGATTTCCCACCGGATCGATGCCATGCTATCCGGAACAAAAGCCAATATCGCCATAAAACTGTTCGGTAACGACCTGAACAAGCTCTATTCATTAGGGACAGAGATTAAAGGGGCCATTCAGGACATACAGGGCATTGCCGACCTGACGTTGGAACAGCAGGTAGAACGCCCGCAATTGCAAATCAAGCCCAAACGCGATATGCTGGCTAAATACGGCATCACCCTGCCCCAATTTTCGGAATTTATCAACGTGGCCCTCTCCGGGCAAGTGGTTTCACAAGTGAACGAAAACGGCAGAATATTCGACCTGACGGTGAAAGTAGACGACCGGAAACGAGGTTCTATGGAAGAAATCGGAGAACTGACCATCGATGCCAACGGACGCAAGATACCGCTTCACTACGTGGCAGAAATATTGCCTTTAGTGGGGCCGAATACGATCAGCCGCGAGAATGTACAGCGTAAGATCGTAGTGTCTGCCAATGTTGCCGGACGCGACCTGAAAGGCGTGGTGAACGACATCCGCAAAACGGTCAGCGAACAAATTACCCTGCCGGAAGGTTACCATGTGGAATACGGCGGTCAATTCGAAAGTGAAGCAGCGGCCTCCCGCACATTGTTCCTCACTTCGATGATTTCCATTTTAATCATTTTCCTGATCTTGTTCCATGAATTCAGGAGCGTTCCCCTGTCGGGCATCATCATGCTTAATTTGCCGCTGGCGATCATCGGGGGAGTTATCAGTATATGGTTCACTTCCGGGGTCATCAGCATCCCGTCCATCATCGGGTTTATTTCCCTTTTCGGAATCGCTACCCGGAACGGAATCCTACTGGTTTCCCATTATAATTGGTTACGGGCAGAAGGCTACAACCTGCGGGAAAGTATCCTTCAGGGCTCACTCGACCGTTTGAATCCGATCCTGATGACAGCCCTATCGTCCGCTCTGGCACTGATTCCCCTGGCAATGGGTGGAGATTTACCGGGCAATGAAATACAAAGCCCTATGGCACAAGTGATTTTGGGAGGTTTGTTGAGTTCTACCCTGTTGAACGGTTTTGTGGTACCGATCGTATACTACCTGTTAAACCGGAAAAAAGCGGCAGAACAACCGATAACCGCAGAAGTATCGTCAAATTAAACGCCTGACGGTGAAACAACTTGTCCCGTATGGCTACAAGCCGGATACTGGACAATAGTTTCACCGCAGCTAAAAAGAAAAGAATAAAAATATGAAAAGAATATATATCCTTTTTTGGCTTTCCCTGTCCGCCTTCGGGGTACAGGCTCAACCGGGAATAAACCGGGTGCTGGAAAGCATTGAAGCGAACAACAAAACCCTGCTGGCAGGCAAGCAAATGACAGAAGCACAAAAGCTGGAAGCCAACACCGGAAAATACCTTGCCAACCCCACCGTTGAGCTGAATCAGCTATGGGCCGACCGGAGCGCGGGAGGCAACAGCAACGAACTGGCCGTCGTGCAGGCATTCGATTTCCCCACGGTATACAGTAATAAAAATAAGCTGGCAAAGCTCAAATCGGCCACTTATGACCACCAATACGCAGCCAGCCGCCAGCAAATCCTGTTATCGGCCAAACAGATATGCCTGGAAATCGTTTACCTGCGAAAACAAAAAAACATATTGGATTCCCGGCTGAAAAATGCCGAACGCCTGGCTGCACTCTACCACCAACGTTTGGAAAGCGGGGATGCCAACCAAATGGAGCTGAACAAGATTCAACTGGAAAAAATCAACGCACAGAATGCCAGCCGACTGAACGAAGCAGCCCTCCGGGCACAGTTGGAAAAACTCCGTAACCTGAACGGGGGGATTACCATTGATTTCACAGACGACAACTACGAGATCATTCCCACATTGCCGGAATATTCCCGGCTGGAAAACGAATACCTCGCCGCCGATCCTTCCCTGAAAAGCCTGGCGGGAGAAACCGAAACCGCAAACCGGGAAGTGAAACTCAGCCGGGCGCAAAGCCTGCCGAAATTCGACCTCGGTTATCGCCGGAACGGGGGAAGCGAAGAAAAAATGAATGGTTTCCGCATCGGGATGTCGATCCCCCTTTGGGAAAATAAAAACACGGTGAAAACAGCCAAAGCGCAGGCAGAATATGCCGCCGCCAACATGGACGACAATACACAAGCGTTAAAATCGACCTTGCGGGAACTCTACACGCAAGCTCAAGCCCTGCAAAACTCCTCGGCGGAGTATGCACAGGCCCTTGCTTCGCAGAGGAACGAAGAATTGCTGAATAAAGCCCTCGAAGCAGGACAGATTTCAATGATCGACTACTTTGTTGAAATCACCCTCCTGTATGATAGCATACAAAACTATCTGGATGTTGAAAAGGAATACCATACTCTTGTCGCCCAGCTTTTACAATACACACTCTAAATCACACACTTGAACAAATAAAGTTGTGGCATAAAAATACCCCCTAAAGTCAGATTTTAAACTTTAGGGGGTAAGTTTTACCATCGTAACGGTTATTTTTTCACTTCCACGGGCAACGGGCGGCACATAAAATCAACATCCTTGATCTCCACCGGGAGCCCCCGCGAGGAATTCTGTATTTTCACAGGCACTTCCACGCTATACCCCACTCCCACCAGACGTACTTCGACCACCTCTTTCTGCTGTGGCATAGCCGGAGCAGCAGGAACAGCCCGGGCCTCCGGAACAAAACTGAAATTCTTAAAAACGATAACGACCAGACACACGGCAATAACGGTCAGCACGATCTTTGTATAAACATCTGTTTTCATAAAAGTAATATTAAAGATTCATTCCAATATATCTAAAAAAACTGTTCCGGCAAAGATCGGCCAGCCTAACCCGGTCCGGAAAACAAACCACCCGCTTCGGAAAAATCCGGTTTCACAAAACCAGCAACTCCTTCATATCCCGGATAACGGAAGCTTTCTCCTGTAAACGCCACTCGCTGTTATGTCCTCCGGCAAACAACCTGCAATCGAAACCCAAAGCGGCCGCCACCTCAGCATCGTGCAAAGTGTCACCCACCATAAGCGTTTCCCCGGCAAGGATTCCGCAATCCGCTAACATCCGCTGTCCCCGGGGAACTTTCCCCCCCGCATAAATATCGTCCGCCCCACACACTTTCTCAAAATAACTGCCGATACCGAACTCCGCCACCATTTTCCGCAACGTTTCCTCTTGCAGGGCAGAAAGAATATATTGCTTTATGCCCCGTTGCTGCAAACTCGCCAGCACTTCCTTCACCCCACGGTTCAACTCGACACCTCCTGCCAGCAAATCGTAGGTATCCACAAAATCCTGCGACACCTCCTGCCAGTTGTCCCGGCTGAAATCAAAACCCAATTCCTCATAAAACTCCCTCACCGGGAAACCGAACCAGTCTTTATACTCCTGCAAGGTGATCGTTCCCAACCCCCGTTTTTCCAACATTCTCCTCAAAGCCCCGTGCCCCACCGTCACATCGTTCAACAATGTTCCATTCCAATCCCAAACAATATTTTTATACCGCATCCCTTCTCCTTTCTCTATATTTTTATAATTAACAATCCGTATCCTTCAACGATAAAACGCCTCCACTCCGGGCCAGTCCAATTTCCGCTTAGCCAATTCTTCAGGATAAACCATATATACCACATCCGCTTCAGTAGCCAGCTCGTTCTTTTCATTAAACAATTCCACCCTGGCCGTCACCAGCCGCTTACGCACCTCGGTGACCTTCGCCCTCAGCCAAATCTCTCCGCTGTCAGTGCGCACCGGTTTACGGTATTTCACCTGCATATCGGTAGTGACCCCTGCCGTCTTCTCATGGGAAAAAATAGCCCAACTGGCGATCTCATCGATCAATGTAGCCTGTATACCTCCATGCAACACATGAAAAAATCCCTGATAATTTTCCGAAGGCATCCAGTGGCAGGTGACATATTCCCCCTCATCCACAAATTTACATTTCAGTCCGTAAGGATTCGTCGGCGAACAACCGAAACAATTATATCCTTCCAAATCGGCATAAGCATTGTACATTTCGCGTTTTTCCATATCTACCGTCTTTTATTCCGGTAAAAATAACGCATTTTTCTTAGCTTTCAGAATCCTTCCGGTATTTTTCATACTCCTCCGCCAACCGTTCGAAAGAAATCCCCAGCAATTTCATGCGCCGGAATATTTCCGGTAGTTCCGTTCCGATAAACTCTGCGCAACGCGCCCCGGTGATCTGGGCAGGAGCCTCCTCCCCCACAAAATACCCTACTCCCCGCTTATTATAAATGACCTGTCTGTCCTGCAAACAGTCATAAGCCCGCATCACCGTATTCGGGTTTACCTCCAATTGCATCCCCAGTTCCCTGACCGAAGGTACGCGTTCTCCCGCTTTCCACTTTCCTGTTATGATATTATCACAAACCAAGTCCACAATTTGCAGGTAGATCGCTTGTGTTTCTTTAAAATCCATCTTGTTCCGAATCATTAATTACAGACAATCCTATCAACTGCGTTTCAGGGGCATTCAAGGTATCTACCTTCACTCCCTCACCTACATATAAAGTAAAAGAATCTCCGCTATAATTCAATTCTCCCAGCCGGAGTGTATCCCCGGACACTTTCAGCCCGTCAACATCTTTTGCTTTCATTCTGCCTTTAAATTCAATCCTGCCTGCAAAATCGATCTCCCGGGTAGAATCCCGGATCACCCGGTATTTCACCCCCGTATCTTGAATCAAGACATGGGTAACAGGTTTCAAATACATTTCAGTGACATAATCAATCCCTTTTTTATTCTGGTTCACATACACCCGATTATAAGCCCACATCCCGGTAACAAGTACCAATACAGGCAAACAATATAATCCTAACAACAGAAAATCATATTTTTTCATAATGGTTATGTTTTAAATTTAAACTTGCTTATTCTTTAATTTCAGCCAAATCACCGTGAAATAGGTCACCGGAAAAATATACAGCGCCATCAGCCACCAGGGCGAAATCCACGGATCAGGATTCGAAGGAACAAACCATAAATCTTGAATCACAAATAAGCTCGGGCGACTGCGATAAATCAGGTCTGCCCATTTAACAGCCAGCCAACCCAAGATCCCCCACACCGTGATGTGCGTCAATAGGGTTAATAACACCGTACGCCTTCGAAAAGTGATCGAGCCCCACATAAAAAACGACACAGTAAACAACCAAGAAATAACCAGCAAATTCCAGTACAAAGCCTTTGATATGTAATATTTCTTCATTCCGACAGTTCCGTCGGAATCGGTGACCGTGGCAGAAAACAATGCATTATCCTCACCAAATTCAAACACATTACCTATTTCCGGTCTTACCGTTTCCAGACCGGGCAAGGCTTTTGGAATTTTCATACCGAACCAGCTTTCGGTCAGCACAATCTTTTCCATTCCTACATACTTATAAGTACGGGCAAGCGATGCCGTGGAATAAAACACAAGAAGATTCAGTAACAGGATAACAACCGTAGAATGAAGAAACACCAGCAAATATTTTTCAAAAACGGAAGCAGGCAACAATAGAGCATTCACAGCCTTGTGCTTCGACATAACCTCCCGGAACGAATAAACAGCGACAAACAACGAACTACCCCATAACACGCCCCAAAACACGCGGGTATAAAAATCCCGCATTCTTTGGGAAACATCCTCGTACAAAGAAAAATATTCGATCCGGAAAGGATTGAATTTACAAACACAAAAAAAAGTGAATAACGCCAACACGACAATAAATAACAGGTTGGTCTTCATGTTTTCGCGGTAGAACTTCACCGTTAAAGCCCCAAACCTTCGTATATTAAATATCTCATTCATAATCATTCTTTTTAAATTTCTTTCAATCAAACATTTGCTTCACCTTTTGAGGATTTTCCAATACGGCATTAAAAAATAATTCCATATCCAATTTACTTTCTTCCCCATGCTCATTCGGCACCACTCCCCAGCGCCCTTTGAGCGAATCCTCTGCAAACAAAGCAAACTCCTGTTCTCCCAAAGACTTGAACGTCAGTTTTTCGGTGATCCGATCCGTAGTGGTATTCACCAAAATCCGGCTCTCGTCAATCACCACGATCGAATCGATCAAATTTTCCAAATCGCGCACCTGATGGGTGGAAATAATGACACAACGGTCATCGGTCGTTACGGAAGAAATCAACCGCCTGAAATGGCTTTTGGAAGGAATATCCAATCCGTTCGTTGGTTCGTCCATAATCAACAGGCGGGTATTGCAGGCAAGTCCCAGGCAAATCAAAGCCTTCTTCCGTTGTCCGTATGACATCCGGTTTAATTTCTCATTTTCCGAAACCTCGAATTCCTCCAAATACGCCTTTAATTGTCCGGCATCGAAACGGGGATAGAACGGAGCGATCAACCTGCCGTAATCAGGCATCTTCATTTCAGGCAAATAAATCTCTTCCGGAATAAAAAACAAATCCGATAAAAAAGAAGGTTTCCGCTGACGGGGAATATACCCCATAACGGCCAGATTTCCTTTTTCAGGAAACAACAAACCGCACAACAATTTTAAAAGCGTACTCTTTCCGGCCCCATTCTTACCCAACAACCCGTACACATGCCCTTGAGCCAGCGTAAGGTTTAAACCGGAAAAAATTTTCCTATTCCTCCGGTAACTGAATTCTAAATGTTCTGCATGAATCATATTTTTATATTTACAGGGTTAGTGTATTACAATACTAATACACTACAAATATAAAGCAGAAAATGATAAAAACAAAAAAAGGTGTCAAAAAATGACACCTTTTTTTAAATCTTCAAAAATTCAATTACAGATTCGACGCGATCGACTCGGCAAGGAACTGCATATCTTCATTGGAAAAATGTTTCTTAGCATTACAGAAATTCAAATCGTCACCACTGTTCAAAGGCACTAAATGCACATGCGCATGAGGCACATCCAATCCCAATACAGCCACCCCCACCCGCTGACAGGGCACCGTTTTTTCAATCGCTTTAGCGACTTTCTTCGCAAACACCATCAATCCGGACAATTCTTCATCCGTCAAATCAAAAATATAATCGGTTTCTTTCTTCGGGATAACCAACGTATGCCCTTTTTGCAACGGATTTATATCCAAAAAAGCATAATACTTATCGTTTTCAGCCACCTTATAGGAAGGAATTTCCCCGTTTACGATTTTTGTAAAAATTGACGCCATAACAATCCAGATTACAGACTAATATCCAAAATTTCAAACTCCATTTCTCCGGCAGGCACCTGCACGGTCACCTTATCGCCCACCTTCTTTCCGACCAATGCCTGTGCAATAGGCGTATGGATCGACAACTTGCCCTCTTTAAAATTAGCCTCCGTTTCCGACACCAGCGTATAGACCATCGTCATCCCGGTCTTCATATTTTTAATCGTCACTTTATTCAGCATCTGCACTTTCGACGTACCGATCTGCGATTCATCAATAACACGACAATTCGCAATAAGATCCTGCAACTGGGCTATTTTGGCCTCCAGCAGGCCTTGAGCATCCTTTGCAGCATCGTATTCAGCATTTTCCGAAATATCTCCCTTCTCGATAGCTTCTCCAATTGCTTTGGAAATTTTAGGGCGTTCCACTGTTTGTAGCTTGTCAAGTTCATCCTGAAGTTTCTTCAGTCCTTCTTTGGTTACATAAGACACCTTTTTGCTCATAATCCTATATTTTATGATTTTCTTAATATACAAAAAAATAAATGACACTTATCCTCCAATAAGTGCCTTTATCTAAATAAGAATTCCGAATTCGTCGAAATCCTCACCTCCGATGACAAAGGTAAAACCTTTTTTGAGAATAAAAAAGTTTTCTCAGAAATTTATACAAACGTTTTCAGGAATCTCACCCTTCAGCTTTCATTGCTAACGGATTATAGATTTAAAATGTTACATGCTACGGTAAGTACTCGGTCTGGATGTTCTTCATCGCGGCAAACAGGTTCCCCCGGACATGAGGCGATAAGGCTTCCATTTGCCGGACAATTTCGCTCACGGCATTCCGGTTCGTTGCCCGTTCGTAAGGACAATTTTTCTTCTGCTTGCGGAACTCCCGGTAAGCGGCATATTGTAAAGTTTCGTCATTGGTCAGATAGATCAAAGGACGTATCAAAGTAAACGTATGGTCGAACATATCCAGTTTGGGCGGCATACTGGCGATCGTCCCGTTAAACATCATGCTCATCAGCAAACTCTCCACAGCATCGTCCCGGTGATGTCCCAGCGCCAGCTTATTGCATCCATATTCCTTAGCAATCTCGAATAAAGCTTTTCTCCGATTCCACGAACACACGAAACAAGCCGGCTTTTTGGAATCGGGGGCCACCTCCGCATTTACTGTCCGGTGAACAAACTCCACCTCCAGACGTTCGCAAAATTGCCGTACATAATCGGCATCCACCTCATAGGCTACATTTTCCACCGCAATATGCGCCGCCACCACCTGATAGTGTTGCTTGGGGTCTCTGGCCCGTAAAGCCAGCACCTCCAGTAAAGTCAATGAATCTTTTCCCCCGGACACCCCCACCAGTATTTTATCCCCATCGACAACCAACTGGTAATCGAAAATAGCTTTCCCGACTTTGCGGAACAATTCCCGCATAAATACTTTCTCTCTTTTTTTATCCTCCATAATATCCGGCTATTAAATGCCCACGTCTAATGATTTTCGCCTGCAAAAATAGGAGAAAAATAATCATGTCACAGCTTTTCCCGGAAATTCAACCTTAAAAGCCACCTCCCCCCATCCGAAAAGATTTCCAACCGCTATGCCTTCAAAAACCACTTATTCCGGTACATCACCCACAGAATACCGTACAGGATGGCCATATTGGCACAAATCACCAACAAATGATAAAAGGGAGTCCCTATATATTGTTCCAAACCGAATAACAAAGAACGGCTCACACAACTGAAATTCATCACCCCGACTTCGACGCTAAGCAAATAAGCGACGATCGAATTCATCCCGATGATCTTTAACCAGCCTGTTCCTTTGCGCCAGCCCCGGTAGTCGATCAGATAATAAAACAAAGCCATTAGCAAAAAACAATAGCCACTGCTCACCAGCACCATAGAACTTGTCCATATCCGTTTGATCACAGGCATCTGTAAATGCCACAACCAACCCACCACCACCATTCCTAAACCGATGAATAACAAACGTTTCATTTTTCCGGTCTCTCCGATCTTGCTCTTCAGAATTTGTCCGGCAAACACTCCGGTCATCACGGTTACCCCAAAATTCAGGCTACTCAAAATCCACGTATAGGTATACCAGGCAGGAAACACAACCGTCCCATCCACGCTCAACGTAGCGCCGTCACGCCAACGCCCCAGCACAACCCGGTCGATCCACTCCGCCAGATTACCGGAAGCCGTAAAATTCCCTCCCCCATAACCATCCGCTTCCACAAACATCATCACTCCCCAATACACCAGCAGCAAAGCGGTCGAAACGATGATCTGCCATTTAAGTTTCAGATGCAAAAATAAGATTGCGGAAATCAGGTATCCCGTAGCAATCGCTTGCAGGGTGTTACTGAACAACTTCCAGTTCGCCACGTGCAACGACAACAAATTTCCCTGGCATACCATACCTAAAATCCACAACACCACCACCCGCTTCAATATCCGAACATAAATTTTCCCATATCCTTCACCCGACCGCAGATATTTCGAAAAAGCAAACGGAATCGACACCCCCGCCATAAACATAAACAAAGGCATAATCAAATCCCAAAAAGCAAAACCCGCCCATGCCACATGGTTGAACTGTCGCATCACCGGAGCCAGCCAACCATACTCTCCCGTACGGCTGAAAGCATGCAGGAAGGGACACAACATGGTTAAACAAAACAAATCAAAACCCCTCAGCACATCTAAAGATTCCAAACGTTTAGACACGGCGGTTGTTCCCGATTCAGACATAAGCATATCATTTAAAAGTTAATAATCCCGTACACAGATTTTGTAAATTCTTTACAATCGATCACAAAAATAATAAATTATATGAATATACCCGCCTTTTCCCCAATGACCAACCGGATATTCCCATAAAAATATCTACCCGCTTCCTAAAGTTGCGATCTTACTGATTATCAACCCCTGTAACCGAAATGTAATGTGTAACCGAAATGTCACAAACACTTAACACGCCTAAAACATTTACCCCATAGTTTTGCCTTCCGAAATTCAATAATAAAATATAAAATAAACTGTGCTAAATGAAAAAATCTTTATTATTCCTGCTCTCTATGTTCCTGACCTTCTCTCTAACCGCCCAGGAAAAAAAATTTCAATTCAGCGGTAAACCTATCGTCACTCTGTTTGCCAATGTCCATACAGGTTTAGGAAGTGCCGATAAAGATGCAGGCTTCGAACTTGAACGTTCCTACCTCGGTTACGCTTTTCAGGTTACGGAAGAGTTAAGCGGAAAAGTGGTGTTCGACATCGGGACCTCAAAAGTGGAAGGTTCCGATCTGGAACGAATCGCTTATGTGAAAAATGCCATGCTATCCTGGCAAACCGGAAACTTCACGCTTGACTTCGGGTTGGTATCCCTGGTCCAATTCAACGTTCAGGAAAAATTCTGGGGTTACCGCTATATCCGTAAATCCTTTCAGGACGAATATAAATTCAATTCCAGCGCCGACATGGGAATCATCGGAAAATATAAATTTACACCCTGGCTTTCTGCCGACCTGAACTTTATCAACGGCGAAGGTTACAAAAAAATCAACAAAGACAATCATTCCCGCTACGGAGCAGGCATCACGCTGACCCCTCACCCAAACCTACTTTTCCGGATTTATGGCGATCTGTACAATGGCGACGGGGGAGAAAGCAAAGACCAATATTCTGCCGCTTTATTCTTAGGGTATAAAAACAAATGGTTTTATGCCGGAGCAGAATATAACCGCCTGTACAATACCGGATTTAAAGACGAACGACATCAAACGGGCTATTCTGTCTATGCTTCGGTAAATCTCTCCCCAAAATTCGCCTTGTTCGGCAGATACGACAACCTTTCCTCACACCGGGATTATTCTCCGTCCGATCAGCAATTCGGATTGGCAGGCTTGCAATATACTCCCAACAAATACCTCCGCTTGTCTCCCAATTACCAAATAAAAAGCCCACGTACAGGGGAAACGGCCTCTTACCTATACCTGAATTTGTGTTTCAATCTTTAACCCAAGCAATACATTAAAAATCAAAATATTATCCAAGTAACAAGCGTATTGTTCGCCATGTAACAAAAATGTAACAATACTGTAACACCCTTGTATTATTCTCACGATAATATTGTATCGTCAAGAAAAATGAAAAAAGAATCATAAACCTAAAGAAAATAAAAATGAACAAGCTATTACTTTTTATTCTTGCTATCGCAATTGCCGGATGCGGTAACTCAAAGAAAAAACAAAACAATAAGCCCACCAGCGAGATCACGATAACCGGAGCCGGGGCAACTTTCCCGCTTCCTTACTATAATCTGGCTTTCAAAAGCTGGCAGGATTCCACCGGGATCGCTGTTACGTACGGAGGCATCGGTAGCGGGGGTGGTATCCGCAGCCTGAAAGACAAAATCGTAGATTTCGGCGGAAGCGACGCTTTCCTGTCGGATGAAGAATTAAAAGAAATGCCCGCAACCGTGATACAAATACCGACCTGTATCGGAGCCGTTGTTATGGCCTATAACCTGGAAGGTGTGAGCAACCTGAAACTGACAGGCGATATTATTGCGGATATTTATCAGGGAAAAATCACCCAGTGGAACGACCAGCGCATACAGGCTGTGAATGAAGGCACAACCCTGCCTAACCTGCCGATTCATGCCGTTTACCGTTCGGACGGAAGCGGAACGACCTTTGTGTTCAGCGACTACCTGTCTAAAGTCAGCCCGTCGTGGAATGAAACCATCGGCACAGGCAAAGCACTGAAATGGCCGGTCGGTCTTGCAGCCAAAGGGAATCCCGGAGTGGCCGGAACAATCAGCCAAACGAAAGGCGCTCTCGGCTACATCGGTTCGGAATATGCATTTGCCCTGAAAATACCTGTCGCACAATTACAAAATCAAGCCGGAAATTTCGTAACTCCGGACACGAAAAGTATTTCTGCCGCAGCTTCGATCGACATACCCGACGACACCCGTACCATGATTACCAATTCAGAGATTGCCGAAGCCTACCCGATCAGCTGCTTCACCTGGATTATGCTCTATCAGGAACAAGCCTATAACAACCGTAATCTGGAACAGGCACAGGCAGTCCTGCAACTGGCAAACTGGCTAACCGACCCGGCTGCACAAAAACTGACCGTACAGGTGCACTATTCACCGCTTCCGGAATCGGCCGTTGCCAAAGCCAAAGCCTTATTACAAAGCGTAACTTATAACGGAACTCCCGTTTTAAAATAATCGATCATCCTTTAAGAAATGCGGGACTATATTTTCAAACGCCTCTTATTCCTCTGCTCCCTACTGGTGTTACTGGTCAGCGCAGGCATGATCTATTCGCTGGTGAGCGGAGCCGTCCCCGCTTTCGGTAAATTCGGTTTCTTCCGCTTCATTTTTTCTGCGGAATGGAATCCGACTACCGGATCGGAAAACTACGGGGCTCTCTCTTTTATTGCCGGAACATTGATGACTTCATTTCTGGCTCTGCTGTTTTGTATTCCTTTTTCACTTCCGGTAGCCCTGTTTACAGGAGAATACTTCAAGGGCAAGCGGATAGCCGTCCTCATCAGTTCGGTGATCGATCTGCTGGCAGGAATACCTTCTATCGTCTACGGCCTATGGGGTTTCTACACCCTGCGTCCGGTTATTACAGAATTAGGGTTATCGCCTCAGGGATTCGGAATACTCACCTCCTCTATCATTCTGGCTATTATGATCATCCCTTATGCCTCTTCGCTCAGCGCGGAATTTATTTCTATGGTTCCCCGAGAACTTAAAGAAGGTGCTTACAGCCTGGGAGGTACACGTCTGGATGTGATCCGCTACGTAATTTTTCCCGTCTCCGGATCGGGAGTGTTTGCCAGCTATATTCTGGCGCTGGGACGCGCATTGGGTGAAACGATGGCCGTAACAATGTTGATCGGGAACACAAATAACCTGCCCACCTCGTTCACCTCTACGGGAAATACGATGGCAAGCGTGATCGCCAATCAATTCGGAGAAGCCGACGGACTGAAACTCAGTTCCCTGATCGCTATCGGATTACTATTATTCCTGATTACGGCAATCATCAATTTTATAGGTAAAATGATCATGAAGAAACTAAACTGACGTCATGAATTCTATTAAATATCGTTGCTTAAAAGACCGGATTTTCTTCGTGGCCATCTGTTTCCTGTCGTCACTCACCGCGATCCCTCTGGTGATGATCATTTGGGAACTAGTAAAAAAAGGCTATAAACAAATCAATCTCAGTTTCTTCACAGAGACAGCCCCCAGCACGCTCGATGCAATGCTTGCCAAAAATAGCGGCGACCTGATACCCGGTGGTATCGCCAACGGAATTACAGGTACATTGCTCATGGTTGCCCTGTCCGCGCTATTGGCCATTCCGGTAGGAATTATGGGAGGCATCTATCTGTCGGAAAAACCCAAAGCCCTGTTTTCACACGTCATCCGTTTTCTGGCGGACTTATTGCAAGGCACGCCTTCCATCGTGATCGGAATCATTGCCTACACCTGGATTGTCAAACCACTCGGTAGTTATTCGGCCCTTGCCGGAAGTGTGGCACTTTCAATCATGATGTTACCCCTGATTATCCGTTCCACCGAAGAAACATTGAAATTATTGCCCGGTAGCCTGAAAGAGGCGGGACTGGCTTTAGGCTCGTCGTACACCAGCGTGATCCTGAGAATATTATTGCCTTCGGCTTTCGGCGGACTTTTCACCGGAATCCTGCTTGCCATTTCCCGGGTGATGGGAGAAACCGCTCCCCTGATGCTGACCGCCTTAGGCAGCACGATGGTGAACTGGGACATCCTGAAACCAACCAGTGCCGTTCCCTTGCTGATTTGGGAATTCTACAACGACCCGAATTTGCTCGACATGATCTGGAGCTCTTCCCTGTTCCTGTTGATGCTAATATTAGTTCTAAATATCATTGCTAAAAATATCGCCAGAAAATGGAAAATATAAACATCCCCCAGCCGATCCTTCAACTAAAGGACGTCTCTATATCGTATAGTCCCGGTAAAAACGCCGTGAATAAAGTCAACGCCGACATCAAAGCCAAGCGGATCACCGCTATCATGGGACCATCGGGATGCGGAAAAAGCACTTTGTTACGGGCTATCAACCGGATGCACGAACTTTATCCCGACATTAAAATAACAGGAGAAATCCTGTTGGACAACCGGAACATTCTAAAAATGAATCCAATGGAAGTAAGGCGTATGGCAGGCATGGTATTCCAGCGCCCCAACCCCTTCCCCACCATGAGCATTTACGACAACGTGGTGGCAGGCTATACACTCAATGGCATCCGGATTTCCAAAAGCGAAAAAGACGAACTGGTAGAAAGCTGCCTCACTAATGTCGGGTTGTGGAACGAAGTGAAAGACTCGCTGTTCAAAAAAGGCACTTTCCTATCGGGAGGACAACAACAACGCCTTTGTATTGCCAGGGCGCTTGCCCTGAAACCGGAAGTGTTGCTGATGGACGAACCGACCTCGGCACTCGACCCCATTGCCACAAATCGGATTGAAGAACTTTTACTGGAACTGAAAAAAGAATTTACAATTGTGATCGTTACCCACAATATGTCACAGGCTGCCCGTATTTCGGACTATTCCATGTTTATGTACCTCGGAGAATTGATCGAATACGACAAAACAAAAACCATGTTCACCACCCCCAAAGACAAACGCACCGAAGAATACCTCTCCGGACAATTCGGATAAAACAAAGCAAAACAGAAGCGATAACGATAAAAAAACTTACCCTATATGACAACTTTAAAAGAAAAAGTCCTCAGCCGGATTTCCGAAGATTTTCAGGTCATGGCAAAAGTGGTCATCAAGCAGATTAACCTGACCAAAATGCTTATGGAAGAAAACCGTAATGAGGAAATCTATACGGAAATCAACAACAATGAACGCATTATCGACAGCCTCGATGTGAAAATGCGTGACGAAGTCATTAACACCATCGTACTCTACAGCCCGCGTGCCACGAATTTGCGGATGATCATGTCCTACTACGATATGACTGCCTATCTGGAAAGAATAGGCGACCTGTTAATAAATATCACCGGATTCTTGCGCAAAATAGCGATACACAACCCACTTTTTTGCCAGTACAAGGAAAATCTGCTAAATATGCTGACCCTCACAGAAAATATGACACAAAACGCTATATTTGCTTTTACCTGCGAGGACGCACCGCTGGCAAGGGATACGATAGAAACCGACAATCTGGTCGACGCTTGTTTCCATGAAATCGGTAACACCCTTCCGCAGGATTGTAGCGGACAGCCGCTGGACAGCCAGCAAGTGACGGATGCCCTTTCTATCAGCAGCATGTCTTACAACATCGAAAGAATAGGCGACAACGCGACCAATATAGCTGAAGCAGCCATTTACCTGATGGAAGGAAAAAACATCAAGCACACAGGCAACCACGACAAAGATACTTTAGCGGCAGGAAGCGAAGGCTAATCTTTCTCATAAAGCGATTTTAATTACATAAACTTAGATCAAAATGGACAGAACAAAAATATTAGTGGTCGACGACGAAGAAGACCTGTGCGAAATCCTCCAATTTAACCTGGAAAGTGAAGGTTATGCCGTGGATATTGCCAATTCCGCCGAACAAGCGCTGAAAATACTTTCCGACGACCACCAATTAATTTTGCTGGACGTTATGATGGAAGGAATGTCCGGGTTTAAAATGGCTGAAAAAATACGCCGGGAACTGCATCTGACCACTCCGATCATTTTTTTAACGGCTAAAGACACTGAAAACGATATGCTCACCGGATTCAGTATCGGCGGAGATGATTACATCGCCAAACCTTTTTCGATCAAAGAGGTTAGCGCCAGAGTAAAGGCCGTGTTAAAACGAACAGGCATTGCCGGAACAACGCCCAGTCAGGAAATCACGATCGGCGATCTGATTATAAATACAGTAACTAAAAACGTCACCCTCAAAGGACAGCCGGTGTTGCTTACCAAAAAGGAATTCGAAATACTGAGCATCATGGCCAAATCCCCCAACCGGATATTTTCCCGGGAAGATATTTTGGGACGGGTATGGGAGGACGACGGTTATGTATTGGAACGTACGGTGGATGTCCACATCACCCGGCTTCGGAAAAAATTGGGTGAATTCGGAAAACATATCGCAAACCGTTCAGGCTACGGATATTGTCTGGAAGCCTGAACAGGTGAATTTTTAAACACTTAGCAATTATGCGCTTATCATACAAAAAGAAATTATTCCTATATTTCCTGTTTGTATTCACGATTTTCACGGTTATCATCATTGCCGTGCAACAGAACAGGGAAAAAATGTATAAAACGGAAAATTTCCGGACAGGACTCAATTCCTACACCGAAATTCTCGCCCGTTATATACAGAAAAACAAATTATTAGCCGATGGTGCAATGGATTCTATCGCAAATATCCTTCCCTTGTTCCCGGAAAACTTGCGAATCACGATTATCAGTCCGGAAGGGAACGTGTTATACGACAATGATGCCGGAAACAAAGAAAACATAGGGAATCACCTGGACCGTCCCGAAATATCGGGGGCACGCTACAAAAAGTCGGGCTCAAATCTCCGGGTTTCCGCCACCACCGGAATAGAATATTACTATTACGCCCGGAATTTCGACGACTATTTTATCCGGGTGGCAGAGCCATACAGCCTCAGCCTTGAACACATCCTGAAAGCCGACGATATATTTACCTATTTCATCCTGCTGCTATTTTTCACAGCCTTGATGTCCATTCTGTACCTGGCAGATCGATTCGGTAAGGCGATCACAGGACTGAGCGAATTTATCCAATCGGCAGAAAACAATGAGCCGGAATTCGATAAAATCCACTTCCCTGAAACAGAATTAGGCGAAATCGGTAACAAGATTGTGGCAAACTACAAACAATTGGCCGAAAGCAAGGGACAACTGGCTTCGGAAAAAGACAAGCTCATCCGCCACTTCCATTATTCCGATGAAGGGATCGCTATCTTCTCCGCAGACCATCAGAAAATTTATGCCAATACTCATTTTATCCAGTATCTCAACACGATACTCGATGAGCCGACTTTTGAAGCAGGTAAACTTTTCAATGCTCCTGAATTTAAAACTTTAAAAAATTTCCTGCACCACAACACTCCGGTGAATCCCCAGGCGAATGTGCTACCGATTTATCAGGGAAAAATCATTAAAAATGGGCAACATTATGCTATAAAACTATTGATATTCAACGACAACAGTTATGAAATCACGTTAAATAACATTTCCGGTTCAGAAAAAAACCGACTTTTAAAACAGGAAATGACAAACAACATCGCCCACGAGCTGAAAACTCCGGTCAGCAGTATACGGGGGTATGTGGAAACTTTACTGGAACAGCAAAACATCGATCCTGCCAAACAAAAATTCTTCTTAGAAAGAACTTATACCCAAGTGTTGAGATTGTCAGACCTGATCCGGGATGTTGCCCTCATCACCAAAACCGAGGAAGCCGCCGACTTGTTCAATAAAGAAACGATTAACATTCACGACACAATACAGGAAGTGGTTTCCGACCTTGAAACTCCGCTACATAATGCCCGCATCGATGTGAAAAATCAGGTAAACGATACCGTGGAGATAGAAGGCAACCACACTCTGCTCTACTCCATTTTCCGCAACCTGATCGACAACACCATAAACTACGCCGGAGAAAACCTATCGGTTGTTCTCGATTGCTATGCGGAAGACAACGAATTTTATTACTTCTCTTATTACGACACCGGGACAGGAGTAGATGAAGCCTTTTTAAACAGGATATTCGACCGTTTTTTCAGAATCAGCGAAGGCCGGAGCCGGAAAACAGGCGGATCGGGTTTAGGACTTTCCATTGTAAAAAATGCAGTCCTGTTCCACAAAGGGCAAATATCCGCCAAAAATAGAAAAGAAGGAGGTCTGGAGTTTATCTTTTCATTACGTAAAAAACTCTTTTGATCGTATACCCCAACCTTTAAAAGTGGTCTTTTCACCATAAAATTCTGTGAAAAGACCACTTTTCTTTTATTTTTTCCAATAAAATCTAATTTTTCTATCCCTTTCACGCAACCACCTTTACCCCTGCTGCATCTTTTAAACGAAACAACAAAACAATAAACATATGGAAAAAACAATTCTAAGATTAACAGGTATCTTATTGTGCATACTTCTTTTTTCTGCCTGTAAGGACGACTATGAAGATCACTACCAGGGATACGGCATGGTGAACATATTGGGAGAAAGCAACTACCAAATTAAAATGGACGACGGTTACGTCCTTCATCCCAAAGAAGCCCCGTTTCCTTCCTCCGAACTAACGGACAGCATGCGCCTGAGCCTTGAATACAGCATCATCGAAATACAAGATTCAAGCGTAGACGTTAAAATCCTACGGGCCATGGAAATCCTGACAAAACCCGTCATTGCCTACGACACCACCACTCTCGACAGCATCGGCAACGATCCGATCAAAATTTCCGGTTATTGGATAGCCCACGGTTTCCTGAACTTTGAATTTGTCTACGCCGGAGGTTACCCCGTGGTAAACGTTAAACACATGGTAAACCTACTCCAACACACAGACAATACCGAAGGGTTGCTATTCGAATTCCGCCACAACGCTTTCGGAGATAAACGGGAACAACTTTATTCAGGGGTGGTATCCTTCCCGATCGATCATCTTTTGGACAACATGCCCAAACCCGTAAAGATTAAAGTGAAATATCACGACTCCAATAATTCCAACCGGACGATAGAATTTAACTATCAATAAACTGGAACGAAAAGATAAAAAAAGAACTTCTTGTTTTTGTTTTTTTAGAAAAAACACCTACCTTTGCAATCGCAAAAGAAAACAAGAGTTCTTTTAAACGATGGGCAGTTACCAGAGTGGCCAAATGGGTCTGACTGTAACTCAGATAGCTTACGCTTACGGTGGTTCGAATCCATCACTGCCCACAATTATGAATCGTGAAGCCCCTGCTCCACCATCCATAATCAAAATTTACTGCGGAAATAGCTCAGTCGATAGAGCACTAGCCTTCCAAGCTGGGGGTCGCGGGTTTGAGTCCCGTTTTCCGCTCTGATTCAGAGGTAGTTACGAAAGTGACTACCTTTTTTCTTTTCCACAATTTCATGGTTTGGGGCTATCGGGTTAAACCGGGAGTTAAACCGAAATTCAGCAATGAACGTATGGTTACCATCTTTAAAGATGAGCTGGTTAAAGCAGTCAAGGGTTTTGTGAACAAAAATTTTAAGAGAATACTGAAGTAACTATTTCTTAATATAACGAGTTGAGAATCCTGCTATAAATATAGCTCCTAATATAACTATTGGGAAAGACATAATCATAGCATTTTTACTCGAGTAGTTTAGAATAATTAAAAATATACCTAACGAACAAAAAGAGATTAAAAGAAAATTTGATAATCTTTTCTTATCCATTTTAGATTTATCTTTTTCTGATAATGTACTCAACAGTTGAGGATAAAATTTTAGTAATATCCCAGCTAATAGCAATATAATCCCCATTATTAATGTTGTCATCACACTTCTGAATTAATTATAATTACAAATATAATAAATAATTGAGTATCTACAGATTCACATCTTACCCCTACTCCAACCAGGAAATATGATGGTGTGTAATACAAGGTGAAAAAGGCATAAACGAGGGTGTTTTGGAGTATTTAGGTAGTAGCACAACAGGAAATGGGGTAACCTAACAATTTCTTACAAAATGACATTTCTCTATTAATTATCAGCGCATTACATCACATAAAAATAATTTTAAGAAATTGCAAATATCCTTTTATTCAACGGAATCCCCAAAATAAGAATCAGGAATAAGCGGTTTTCCATTTATACCCCCTACTTCGTCTCCCCCGAAACAACCGAAATCAAAGTGTTCCGATAATTTCACGCTGTTTTTCAAAGAAAAGAATCCGCTGCAATTCTCCGCTTCCGGAAATCATGGTGGAAAACTTTTTCAACGACTGAATCCACTCTTTCAGGCTACAAAACGCATCGTAATCCTGTGTTGTGATAGAATTAATGGCATACACACGAATCATGCTGAATTGCAGGGAGTTTGTCTCAATATAACTGTAAGTAGCCTCAAAATTAATATTGGAAATATAAATACGCACATCATTATCGAACTCCGACTTACCTTTAGCGGCCAATTCTTCCAGTTCACCCGTCAATTTCAAGAGGTCTTCCTTAATCTGTTCTTTGTTATCGTTTGAAATCAGACGGACATCGGCAAAATATCGTATATCATTGACCATGTGCTGAAAAATCATGCAATCCCAGATATAATCCGTGGAACGGACATACTGTGCCAGGTTGGTAAACTCTTTTTGTTTGTCGACTAATTTTTGGGGAACTTCCAGTTCGTCAAAATGAGTGCATGGAATGTTCTCATTTTGATACATCCATTTAAACAGACGGAATTTCGACAAAATATCGTGTTTAAGATACAGCGTCTGCGGAATAATATTGGAAGACGTTCCCATTTCAGAAGTAGGATCATCTTTCAGGAGTTGAAAAATCCTGACATATTTATCGATAATGGAATAATAGGAATCAAACGGATTATCGTGGTGCACAACGTTCATGTCAAAAACAGCGGTGTTGTTGAAGCTGACCCCCACGATCCTATCGAGAGAGATACCGATCTTTCTCGATATAATAGAAGCTTCCGACAAAGTGAAAGGCACTTCGCCACGCAAACGGCGGTAAACGGCTTCTTTTCCTAAAAACAAAATATCCATAAGGGTTTTAGCCAAACTGGCTTTAGGAGGGAGCTTTTTTCTGACCGTTTCAATCAGGGTTGTATTTATTGTATTTGCAATCATATTCTTTGTATAGACTTATTTATACCTATTAAACATATTTTGAAAGAAGTTTGTTTCGAAAATCGCAATTATTATTTACAAAGAAAGATGAAAAGGGAAGTTTCCCATTCCCCGTACTCGACCAGCCCCGATAGCCTGATCCCCAAAAATTCACGAAACACGAGTGGGATGAAAAGCTAAAAAGAAAACCTTGCCCCGGAATTTATTCATAAAACAACCTTTATCTTTAGAGGTTTACATCGACCTGTCACAAATATCCCCGCCAACTCATTCAAACGAATAGAATCGGCGGGGACAATACATTTTCAGGGATATAATCTATACAATCCTTTACATCCGGTTCACTTCTATATCCTTTTTATCGATATAATTCGGAAACTCAAAAGCCGGCATTCCCAAAGCCATTCCGGCATGGATTTTTCCTTGTATTCCTAAAATTTTAGCCAGTTTTCCCTGTTTATCCTGATGAATTGCCGAGCAAACAAATCCGGTATAAAATTGGCTTACTCCCAGGCTTTCAGCCATAAGAGAACCGTTTTGATAAGCCAAATTAGCATCCTGGCAACCGAAACGGCTATTTCCCGGAGTATGGATCAGGATCAATGCGGTTGCATTCCGCAAGATCAAATCATTCCCCTTTGCATATTCGGAAATTAAACGGTTGAATACAGGTAAATAGTCATATAATTCCGGGGCGATAGGTTTCACGATAAGCTTCACAACCGGATTACTCAACCTTTTAACAATAGAAGCAAATACCCCGATTGTAAAATCACTCACCTGCCGTAATTTTTCAGGATTTGTCACCAATGTGAACCCGACATTCTGCCGATTGCTTGCCGTAGGTGCCCGGTGGGCAGCCTCCAAGATTTGTTCCAGCAATTCCGGGGGAACCGAAGCCCGCGAAAAAGCCCGGTTCGAACGCCTGGCCTTACACAAAAGCATCATTTGTTCAGGTGTAGGCAAAGATTTCCGATCAACAGGATGCACTTTTTCTTCCGGAAATTCAGAATGAAGCACCGAAGCCGTAGGGCAGGCCGCAACACAATGCCCGCATACGATGCAGGATTTCACATTATGTATCTCCACTGCCTTTCCGGCAGCTTCCTGACGGAAAATTTTCGACGGGCACACCCGCACACATCTGCCACATTTGATACAACTGGCCTCCTCAATCTTTAACGTAACATTCATTATTATAAAGTGTTATATTTTCACAATATCATGCACATATCGTTCAGCAAGTTATGAAAAAATAATAACAATAAAGCCGTAAAATCCTCTAAAACGACCTGCTTTACAAAGCTTTTCTCTTTCCTGTATAATCGTCCGTAAAATAAAATAATCTATGTTCTGTTTTTACAAATCTATTCCGGCTCAACTTCCACTACCTTTTCTTTTATTGTATAATAAATCTCGTAAACCACTTTACGCAATTGCGGGAAAAAATGGGTTTTGATGTAATTAAATTGTGGAAATTTACGTAAATCCGCTTCCCGCTGCCCCGGATTACCGACATCGTGAATCGTATTCAAAAGCGCCTCTTTATTCGGCAGTGAAGAATTTTCTATTAAACCAGCTAACCCTTCCCAATCTTCCGTCACAAATTTCGTTTCCACCAAATCGGGGGAAATATCTTCATATCGAATCAGGTAATTACGAACAAACCCGGCCCTCAGCCTCGCCAGCTCTTCGTTATAGGCCAAAGTACCCTCCGGTGAACACATTCCGGTAATGACAATCTGGCTGACACGGGCGGAAGTATCGGTCAGGACACGATGCATCAGCGATAACATCGAATCGAGTTGTTGTTGATTATTATATAAGGTCGGATCTATCCTGAAATCATTCACAGGATAATAAAAATAAGCACTCCCCATCTCCTTTTTCTTCACTTCCTTCTCGACATACTTCACCAAAACCGGTCCCGGCATCACAGGCATATAAAATACCCCTCCGGCAAGTTCCTGAGTATATAGTAACGTTTGCTGCCCACAAGCCTCCAACATGATTTTAGCTTCCAACTTTGCATTCGGCATCCATAATTCAAACGGAATCCGCTCTCCCAATCCGATACCTATACTGTCCCCATGAGTCACTACTTCCAAAGCCTCCGGATAATCGGGCTCTTTATTGTCAAGCGTTTGCTTCCGGATCTCCATACGGTCATAATTTTTCCCGGTAACCACCAATGGAGTCAGCAAATATTCATGCCCGGGTGCAACCAGGCGGGGAGAATAAACCAGACGGGCACAGGATGGCACATATCCGCGGGGAATATGCAACGTATAATTCACCGGAATCACATACGGATCGGCTTTCGTATCCACAGCTAAAAAAAGTTTTTCCGGTATTGTCGTCAATTGCGGTTTCTTTTCCACCCTTTTCAATCCGCCACAAGCTTGCAATATCAAAAAACAAATACATACTATACAATATATACGCTTCATATCATATCGTTTTAAATCCCTGATTCCATACTACCGGAAAAAATACATAAAACTAACACTTAACTTCGTCGGACCTACATAGTTTTTATGGTCGGACTCCACAAACCTTCCGCATTTATTCCGTATATATTTATCGAAGCTCAGATAAGCATACCCCAATCCGATCTCTGTTTCCAAATTCCAATGTTTACCGATAATCCACTGGTACCCGTAAGAAACACCCGCTCCAGCCAGCCAACCGTCATAACGGTATTTTTTCAAACCACCGTTATATTTACCATAATGACCATGCAATCCGAAAAAGTGCCCTGCAAAACGCTGGCAGGTCCAGAAACGCCATTCCGGCTGAATCGTCCAGTTCATGATCTTCTTGTTATCATGAAACGTGAAGGGATTATATGTACCCGTCAGGTCTATCGTCATTTTCGGAGCAATTCCTACCTCCGCTCCCAGGTTCAGAGTCGTCGTCGCCCAATAAGCGACATTCGTTTTTAAAGCAAAATCCTGCCCGAACGCTGTCATAGCGAACAATAATAGCACTGTGATCCAAACACTCTTCATAAAGCGGCAATATTTTAATATAACTAATAGGCTGTCGGGGTATTCCAGCTCCCGGTCAATGACAGATTATCCACTCCCAACAACGGTAAATTCAAAGGTGTAGTAATCGTAATGTTTTTAATCGGACTCAAAACTAAATTCAGGATTGTTCCCAAAATCGGAATTCCGCCCAATATTCCGTCGATATTAGCAATCTGTCCTAACTGTACGCTAACCGACAACGAATGGTTACCATCGGTCTGCTGGGTATAAGATTTCAATCCAAGATCCAAAAAAGAATAATCGGCTTTATACCTTCTGTTAACCCCCGGCGTATAAGAAAGAGAATCGGTGACATCTACGAAAACACCGTCCAGAATCAATGAATTATCGATCACTCCGTTCCACAACAACCCACTGACCAGCCCCTGTTTAACCACATGAATTTTCTGTATATCGAACAGCCCTGAAAAACCTTTTATATAAAGGCATTTTTGGGACAGAAACTGATCGGAAGAAAAATCATACCGGAACTGATTCACTCCGGTATATTTCGACTGAACCGTTAAATTAAAATCAATGGATTTGGGAAAATCTTTAATACTCACAATCGCCGAATAAGCATCCAGAGACTCCCACGGATTCAATAAAGCCCCCAGCACTCCCAACAAACCTTCCTGATTTTCGTTTGCAGCCAACGCTGTCCCGATCTGATCGACTAACTTTTGTAAAAAAAGAGTATACAACGCATCCGTTACAGGCTGAACTAATTTTTCAACAATAGGATTAACCACCGCATCAATGCCTCCCAGCGCATTGAGCACGATGCCCGAAACATTTTGTCCCACAACCGTTTTAATCTGACTTGTCAGTAATCCCCGGGCTGTCGTTTGCAAAATATTCCGGTAACCCACCTGAGTCACAATATTATTCACCAGCTGATTCAAGGCCGTTTGGGCATCAACCAGGTTCCGGTGGACATTTTCAAACCCAATGATACGTTGCAATAAAATCGACGGATTAGGATTCGTATCACTAAAATTCGCTTTCGCTAAATAATACTCCGTACGACTTGTAAACTCCGCAGGCGGAAGAAGAATCCGGGCACTGCTATAATTTACGGTATAATTCTGTAATACTTCACTATAATTCACGGAAGAACCCGGAATAGCATAAGGGAAAAGAGATTTTTCCACATTTCCCAAGAAAACGGCTATATATGAACCGCGCGGAAGAGTATCGCGCACCACACCCAAAGGCCATACGGCAGTTGTTCCGGGTGCTAAAATGACTCTGGTTTTCACAAATTCTCCCGTAGATTTATATACAATGTAACGAACGTGCTGTACCCGGTTGTCACTCCCGCTCACCGCGGCACGGGTTTCCGGCAAACCGTTCGAGAAAGAAACAACAAAACAATCTTCCGGCACAGCCTGTCCCGATTCTTCGGGATATTGCAAAGGAGGTGAAAAGTTTTCCTCATCGGCAGATTTATCGCATCCGGCCAGCACAAATAAAGCCAACAGCCCATATATATAATAAAGTTTCATGCTCCTTGTTATTAATTAATTTATACCATCCCAGGCATCATCATCCAGATTGATTGTCCTGCTGATTTCAAAGCCGATATTAATCCGGCTATAATCACCGGTAATATTCACCGTTCCGTTCGGTAATAAAATAACACTATTCCCCACCGAAACCTCCGAATCGGGAACATTGATCGTATAAGTTTCCGTCGTCGAATCATATTCCACAATCAGGTAATATTTCGATTTATTCGCATTCAATGTCGGAAGTAATATTGTCGTAAAAGTTACCCCCCCGGATACAGGAATAAGTTTCCCGATCACCCGGCTATCCGGACTGTCCGAAGTCTGGACAGCAACAGCCAGCGTATCGTTTACCTGTACGGATTTCACTAATTTCTCTGCCGTTAAAGTCATAGATTTCACATATCCCGGAACATTGGTAACCGAAACGTTTAAACTGCTGACAAACCGTTTCAACTGTCCGCTCAGGCTGATGTTCGTAGTTTCTCCCGGCGTAAACACCGTCCCGATCGAAGCGCCGTTTTGCGAAGCCGTTAAAAAGCAAGTGAAAAATTCAGGTACCTGTACGGAAGATTTCGGCGCAAATAAAAAATTCGCCAGACTTGCGGGACTTGGCTGCGTAGCCAGCTCGACCAAATTAGAAATACTATTGGGAGAATAATAATCATAATCACTCTGCCTATAACCGATCACCAAAACTTTATATGTAAAAGATTTAGCCAAGCCAAGCGTAAGGGACGACACCGGAAAAGCACTCACCTCCCACTGGTGTGCAAAATTCCAGGCCGGAACAAAATTATCGGCCCGGTTATCCGGTAAAGCTGTATTTATCTTCTGAAAAGGCAATACTAATATTCTGTTTACCGGAGAAGCAGCACTTCTCGTTCCGGACAATTCTCCGAGAGCAGCGGCTCTTCCTACGGTGATCTCGATCGGAACAAGATCATCCGCCAGCAATTCCGGAATCTCCGGCTGGGAACAGGCAAATAAAAACATGACTGTGATTCCCAATACCCCCATACATCGTATCGCTTTTTTCATACTTTGAATATTAATATATCTCCATAAACACAATATCATCCACCCCAACCGTTTCAAGGTAAAAATTTCCGGAATACTTCAGAAAGAGTATTCCGGAATCCGAATGTCCAACTTATTGTATTACTAAATTATGAATTGTGTTCCAACTCGGATCGATCGAAAGGACAATAACCTGGTCTTTTAATAAATCTACGGCAGAATCATCGTCCCCGGTATCAGGCGTACCACCTCCGGTAGTGTCACCTTTGTTGACTTTTCTACCCAATGAATAAAAATGATTGGCAGTAATATTCAGTGTAGAACTTGCTCCATCAACAACAGTCCATGTTTTTAAAGGATTATTGTTAGCGTCATACAACCCTAAAGTCATCGTTACAGTCCCGACAGGCAACAAAAATCTACCGTAAAGCTGGGAATTAGCCAACTTCACCACTCCCTGTGCCGTCAGGTCGTTCCCGGAATAAACCCCTGTCGAGGTTACGGATTGACCGGACAAGTCCGCATCGATGATACGAAAAGCCGAACCAGTTGGATTCATCCCGACACCATTGGCTAAACCCACCTGAGTGTCTGCATTAGAAACAATGAGGCGTAAATACTTCACCGTTGTATTATTCAAGTTAGCAGGAACATTTTTAAAATACCCCAATACTCCGGCAACCTTGCGGGTCATTTGCATACTGACCCGCACCCCTTCCGATGTGACCATAGCCGCTTGTAATCCGGCAAAAATTTCCGACTCATTTCCCGGTGCTGTAATGGTCGCCACCATATCCCCGATTTTTGTTACCCCGACAGCAGGAGCCGTCAGCGTATAATTATCGGTGGCTTCTTGTCCCACCACCAAAAACTCATAATCTCCGGCAGACAACTTATCATTATCGGGCACGGTAAAACGCATAAAGGTACTGCCTTTGGTCCAACCCGGAACATTATACGTTTTCAGATAAACATAGTCAGATCCACTATTCTGAAACACATAAATATTCACTCTCTCCACCTCCTGTATCGCCTCCTGGCTATATAATGGCCGATTACGCGCCAAAACTCCGTCTGTCGGCTCATTCACCGCAAACAATTCGAACATCTGCCCGTTCTCAGGAGCCGGCAAACTGTCTTTCTCATTCGAGCAGCCAAATATCATCATACTCACAACTGCCAGCAAAATAATTTTTCTCATAGTTTTCATCCAATTTAGTTTAATCATATCATCGTAATATCCATATCATGAAGCTTTGTCCATGTCCCTCCCACACCGGTCCACACTTCTATCCCACCGCCCGGTTTAAAATCCAACTTGAACGCCGTCACCTCGTTTCGTTTTACAGTCACGTTAAAATCAGGAATAAATAAAAAAGGCGAATCCGCTCCCCGGGCATATAAAGCCAAACGTACGACGGAAGTTTTTCCGGCGACAGTCGGAGCAAGATTCATCAACAGGCTGGCAGAAGATAAGAAATCACCGGGAAACGTTTTTATAACAACGGTTTCACCATCATATTCCCGGTTTTGATCTACATTCCGATAAATCCCGGTTACCCGGCCTTCTATCCAATCTACGGAATCCGGTAAATTTTCCAGGGAAAGATAAAAAATCCCCTTTGTGCGCTGTAACTCCACATAAGGCGGCGAGTTACCCGGAATCAGGTCAATGGTATCGGACAGCAAATAAGTATCCGTCCCCTCTGTTCCGGCAGGATGCAAATCATAAAAAAACCTCCCGTCGCGATCTGACGCAGCTTGTCCATTATTCCCAAAAACGCTCAAAACATAGCGTCCCGTTGGAATTCCCGAAAAATTCAATTCTTGTTGTCCCTCGTCATTCACCACAGAATACACCGGAACATTTTGCACAATTGTTCCCGTTTCCTCATTCCGTAAATAATACATTAAGGTTGAAACATAAACCTTGAACGGTAACCGTTCGTTCTTCAACGACCATCCCGGAATCTCCCCGGCATTATCATAGTTTTTATCCTTCACTCCCAGTGCCACCCGGTAAACAACCGGACAGTCACTGCTATTCTTTTCTTTAAGGCAAGAGATACATGTAAATGGCAGGATAAACAGAAAAACATACAAAATATATTTATCATTTGATCTTCTCCCGGAGGATATACCGCTATGTGAAACTATTGTTATGCCCGACCTCATTTCATTCAATTTTCTTCCCGAAGAAACGCAGTCTCCACATTTCAAGTTGCTGTATTTAACATAAATATAATATTAATATATA
>UQJP01000023.1 GCA_900541415.1 uncultured Odoribacter sp.
TAAGTGTAGTTTGTGTTTATCAATCATCATTTTTTCTTCATTTTACTTGCATATTAACTTAGGATGCTATGTTCTGGCGAACATAAAAATCTGTTGTTGAACGGATTCAGTAAATTATCAATAAATGGGACGAAAGTCCTTCATCTGACTTTTATCTGTTTGTGGCAAAGCTATCTCAGAAAAGAGGATTAATTAGTATATATAGCGGAGTCAGAAGTTGCCACTTAAAACCATTTAAGAAGAAAATCTTAGAAATAGTTATAAACCACATTTTGATCTGACACCTACCAATAAAATTGAGATTTATATTGACATAAGTATGAAAATAACTATTGATTCAATTCATGTTCAAATGATTCACATATCTGCTTTTTTAATAAGTTAAAGATTTACTTATTCATAGGTTTACTGTTTTGTTGTCGTATGTACGTCAATACGACAGCACGACAAATAATTCATTGATTTTCAAAAAGATATTTTTTGAGTTAAGGAATAATACCACCTAATCATAATAAATCAAAAATTGTTGTATATTTGTGGTGCTCGATACTTAAAAGGGAAGTAGTGTACCTGCTTCATTGTGTGGCAGGCATTTTTATGCCTGCTGCTTTTGCCGATATTCGGCTCTGTACCCCCGTGGGGAGCATTAATGTGCCCCCGGCTTCCCTGAAGTGTCGAGCAACGGGAAAGGCAGAGCCGTTTTTTCTTTTCTGCCTACTTTTAAACATTGCTATTATGAGTGAAAAAGAAAACAATGTACCCGTTGCTGACACTACAAGTTCACAACAGGCAGTTCATCAGGTTCAGAGTGAAGAAATCAAGGTATTAAATGAAGAGTATTTCAAAGAACAATCTGAACGAATTCAGGAAGAATTCAGCAAACGGAATGTAGAAGACTACCGTCAGTATCTTCTGAACCAATCCAAATGTATGAAAACACTCCTGACACGTCTGGAACTTCCCTGGGACAGGTATATTCCTATCCTGCATTATGGATTCGTATTGTATCTGCAACGGGTAGAAGGGTCTGATTGTCGGTGTAAAACGGCCAAACTAACTACTGATTTGATGTCCTGCGTGGCCTACTTGTCACAATCTGGTCGATTGATTAACAACATGGCAGGATTCTATAACCAACAAATTACTGACCTTGAAAAGCTAATGGAAGAAGCAAAAAAGAATGAGGTTGTAACAGAACCAACAGAAAACGATTCTCAAATCCTTTAATCTTCCTGTTATGGTAGCAAAGAATAAAGGTTCAGGACAAACTACAATCAGGGAAGAAACAGAATACTGTTTATCTTATAGAGAAGGTTTTATTTATGGTATTTCCTATAGGCAACTGCAAGAACTCCATGATACGATCAGGAGTTTTATCGAACGGGAAGATAATCCGTCTGATTGTAAAGCGGATACTTATGGTATCTTTCCTGTAGAGATGAGTAAGACGGTTAGTCGTTATTCCCATGATGAAAACTTCTTTATAGATTACGGTGTGGAAACTTTTGACAGTAATCTGCAATGTATGGGGACACAGCAACTAAAGCGGGTAGCACTTACGATTCTTGCATTCCTCGGAAAGTTTGAGGAAAAGGAAGAGGTTTGTGATATTGAAGATGTTACATCGAATGGTTTATTCTGCATTTGCAAAAGTTCTAAACAACCTGTAATGAAAGCAGTACCCTTAATTACAAAGTATATTACTCAATGTGATGATGAACAAGCCAAAATCACTTATTTTGTTGGTGTTAATGAATTGGAATTGCCGGAATTGTCATTCCATGAGTTAAAGGTGTTGTATGATAAGCTGGGTAAGTTCCTAAGAGCAGCCAGGGAATAAGGGGTTTGCTACGAAGCGGATACTTTGCTCTGTGGGTGGAAAGGAAATTGTTGGAAAAGCCGGAAATAACTCGTTAGAGTTATTCTGACTTTTTCAATGATTTTGAGCGAGGTCGGGGAGTTTCGGAGCCCTTCAATCAGGCTCAGGAAATCTCCCCGAACAGGCTTGTGAAAGACTTTGTTCATTTTACAAATAATTAAAAACCGAAGTTATTCTTTATCGGATAACCTCGGTTTTTTAATTCCTACCAGATTAAGGTTTGCCCGAATTGTATTAGGATGGGCGGATTTGGATGGTAAGCTATGGGAGATTTTACCCGTTCATGTATCCATTCCCGGAATGACAGACAAACTCCTCCTTTCATGTAGAAACCTAAAGTAATGATGACTTCTAAGTTATAGAGTTCCGTTTGGCATTCTCTACCCTGCTCATTGGTGAATCGATGGATTTTAGTTACCTGTTCTTGCAGTAAGAGTTCTTTCTGAAAGATGGTTTTCAATCCAGCCGTTACGGTTTGGATATATACGTCGAAAAGGTCGGCTATCTGGTGTTTGGTAAGCCACACTGTTCCGTCCTCGGATAATTGTATATGTACTGAAAGTTTATTGGTATTTTCTTTAAACTGTATTTCTATTTTACCTGTTTCCATGATATTGTGCTTATAAGTTTGCTAATACGGTTTGTTGTTTACGACTGTTGATTTTACGTTCTAATACGTTCATGTCGTGGCTGACTTTCCGGTCAACAACACGGGCGTATATCTGGGTTGTTTGAATGTTACTATGTCCTAACATTTTAGATACGCTTTCTATGGGTACACCTTGTGTTAAACATATTTCTGTAGCGAACGTATGGCGTGCGAGGTGAAAGGTTATCCTTTTGTTTATCTCACATGCTTGCGCTATTTCGCTTAGATAATCATTCATCTTTTGATTGCTGATTACAGGAAGTAGCTTCCCATTTTTTGTACGTCCTTCATATTTTGTCAATATTTGACGGGGAATTTCAAGCAAGGGAATGTTTGAATCAACTCCTGTTTTCTCTCGTTTGGTCATTATCCAGAGTTTACCATCAAATCCGGTTCGGATATTGTCTGGTGTAAGATTACATAAATCAATATAGGATAATCCCGTATAACAACTAAAAATAAACATATCCCGTACTTGTTCCAGACGTTTTGAAGCAAACTTTTTATTGTGTATGTGGTCGATTTCTGCCTGTTCAAGATATCCACGATCAACCTTTTCGAAGTTGAATCTATAATTAGCAAAAGGATCAATAAAGTCAAGTCCTGTGTTTTTAGCGTAGTTTAGGACAGTCCGAAAACGCTGGACAAATTTCATGGCGGTATTATTTGCTATTTGGGAGGTATTCCGCAAATAGAGGTAAAAATTTTCGATGAAAATAGTATTGATCTCCCGGACTTGCTTGTCTGTTACATGATATTTCTCTTGCATAAACTCAATCAGTCGTTGTTTGGTGAGTTCGTATCGAGTATAAGTCCTTTGTGTAACAGTAATTCCTACTTTTTGTTTATACTGTTCGTTAAATTGGGTGAAGTAAGCAATTAATGTTTTTTCTTTTTCTTCTAATCCTAAGAAGGCGTTACGGATTTGTTCGGGGAGGGCATAGCCTTTGGTGTTCATTAGACGATTATAATGTACGGTGAGTTCCGCACGCATATTATCTAATAAGCGGTTTAATTCGGAATTTTTGGTATTATAACCTTTACCTGTTTTTGCTTGTCCTTTGGATATGTCCCAATCATTGGGGTGAATGTCTATTTTGCTACTGAATTGAGTGTTTGAGCCATCTACGGTCACCCGTAGCATGATCGTTACGTTCCCGTTTTTTTTCGGTTCATTCTTTTTGAGATAGAATAGAATCTTAAATGTACTTTTCATACTGTCTTTTTTTGTTCGTAAAACTATTTTGGTTTCTCGAAACAAGAGCAGACATCTGAAAGTCAAACAACGCCAAATCAATGACTTGATGTTAAAATGTTACGATTCTGTTTTCGTAATTTACCGTAACGAATAAGTAACGATTTTGTGTCCTAAAGTGGCTTTTTTGTGTCTTCGGCTTGACTTGCCGGAAAAGAAAAAAGCTTTCTAAAACATTAGTTTAGAAAGCTTTGACTCAAATTGGCGAGGTTTTGTCTTACCTCTTTGTGATCCCGTGGGGACTCGAACCCCAATCAAAGGAACCGGAATCCTTCATTCTATCCATTGAACTACGGAACCGTTTTGCGCTACAAAAGTAGCAAATTTTAAAGAAAAAGGAGGATTTTGTCCTCCTTTTTTCTTTATTTGATTTTCTTTCTACTACCGTAGTTGATTTTCAGGGAGTTTGCTTTTCGCAATTCTTGTTTGATGTCAGTAACAATACCCATCGTCACTTCTTCCTGTACTTTCAAATTGTTGATAATGCTGTTTCGGTCTTCCTCTTTGCGGGAGTCCTGCTCTGAGGCAACGAAAGCAGCTATATCTTGCAATGTAGCGAAACTGTCATTGAGCTGAATTCTTGGTTCTGTACCGTAAGCGCCCTGGTATTGAGGTGTCGGTTTACCTACGTAAATACTGCTGACTAATGATTTTTTTTCCAATTTCACTGCCTGAGTTGCTTCCGGCATGTTATTTTGGATCATCAAAGTCACTTCGCGCATCGTGGTACTCACCATAAAGAAGAACAGCAACATGAACACAATGTCAGGCAAAGAAGCCGTCGAAATAGCGGGTACTTCTCTTTTACCGTCTTTCTTAAATTTTCCCATTATTTTTTCACGTTTTTAGGTTCAGCCTCTGAAATCTGGGTAGGGAGTAACAAACGAATCGCTTCCTGTTGGTCTTCATCGAGTTCGTCGTAATTCTTACCCCATTTTTCATTGGATTTCATATTTCTCATTTCATTGAAAGCCGCCGTCAATTGGTCTTGTACTGCTACATACATCCGGTAGGATGTTCCCTTGTCGCTTTGGAGCGAAATAATACCTTTAGATACTTCGGCTTTACCGAAGAAAGGTATTTCTTTCAAATCCTTTTGAGGCAGGTCATCACTGTTGCTCGGATTCAGAATGAATTCTTTGGTTCTGTCTTTGAGAGTGGAAACGTCGGTAATTTCGTCGTTCACAGACAAAAGATCGTCTCTGTTTACCAATATTCTCAAGACATTTCTGCTTGCGACTTTCGGTGCTTCCACATTGTCCGGCTGATAAGGCGGGAGTTTTCTGTAGATACCGGAATCCACATTCATCGTTGTGGTAGCCAGAAAGAACACGAGCAACAAGAACGCGATGTCGGCAGTTGAGGTGGCATTAATTTCTGGTGTTTTTTTTGCCATATTCTTGTTTTTTACCTATTCTCAAAGAAATAGTTATTTTATTTTTCTATAGATTTCTGAACCTGCGATTGCTAAGAATGCGCCACCGAACAGAATATACATTGTAATTAATATGGTATCTGAAAACTTCAACATAGAAGGAACGTTATCCGGTCCGGTGTATCCCGTAATTTTCATCGGAGTTCCGTCTGACAAAGCATAAGCAATCAGAATTATTACAACAACTACGGCCAACCCGATAAAACTTTTCATCGCCTGTTTCGGGCGGGTGAATAAGCGGGCAATTGGGAATATCAAAGCCACAACGATTGCAATGCCGAACAGAACATATGCCCAGTTCAGGAATGTTGCCGTATATACCGGGGTATCATATTGTTGGTTTGGTACACTTCCTCCGAACATGAACAAACCTAACAACACCGCAGTAATAACGAACATTGCAATGGTGACAATGTTTAATATTTTTTTGCTATCCATGGTTTATTTGTTTTTTTGTTCGTATTTCACCAAAATATCCAATAAGCTTACAGAAGCATCTTCCATGTTGTTTACAATGCCTTCTACTTTTGCGATACAATAGTTATAGAATACCTGCAGAATCATAGCTACGATCAAACCACCTACAGTTGTAATCAAAGCCACTTTAATACCTCCTGCAACCAATGCCGGGCTCATATCTCCTGCTGCCTGGATGTTATCGAAAGCCTCGATCATACCGATTACAGTTCCAAGGAATCCCAACATAGGAGCCAGAGCGATGAACAATCCGATCCAGGTCAATCCTTTTTCCAAAAGTCCCATCTGTACAGATCCGTAAGATACAACTGATTTTTCAACCATGTCGATACCTTGATCGTAACGGGAAAGTCCCTGGTAGAAAATACTTGCAACCGGACCTCTGGTGTTACGGCAAAAATCTTTTGCTGCTTCCAGTCCGCCGTTGGTCAATGCATCTTCAAAGCCTGTGATGAATTTTTTTGTATTTGTGTCAGAAAGGTTCAGGTAGATCACTCTTTCGATAGCGATTGCCAAACCGAAAATCAAACACAATACAACAGCTGCCATAAATCCGGCTCCACCTTCGATGAATTTTTGTTTGATAGCTGCATGTAAAGTTGTGCTCTCAATTTCTTCATCATCGCTGAAAGAAGTTGCTGTCTGTGTTGTCTCGGCAGCAGCTGCAGTTGTTTCTTCTTCCTGAGCCATTAGTTTTGATGCTCCAATAGTAAGCATACCTAAAACTGCTATTAGTGCAAATAATTTTCTCATGATCAATTTAACTGATTTTTAGTTTATTAATAATTAAAATTTAACTCTCGTTTTCTACGCTCTCCTTATGCAAACCTTTGTGTGGCATTTTATTCTGTACCCACCAAAAGACGCGGCAAGGTACAAAAAAAATGTTAAAACCCAATATGATTGACACTAATTTCTCCCTTAATAGATGAATTTAAGTATTTTTTTATTTCGTTAGAGTCTTCGTATTTGGCTAATAGGTGCATCATTTTACAGATCGCCGCTTCCATCGTGATGTCATATCCACTTGACACACCGTATTTTAATAATTTCCGGCTGGTTTCATACCTCCCCATCTCCACCGTACCACCCAGGCATTGGGTGACATTGTAAATAATGATTCCGTTGTTCGCCGCTTCCTTTATTTTGGCCAGAAACACTTTGTCCGTAGGCGCATTTCCAGAGCCGTAAGTCTCCAAAATAACCCCTTTTATGCCCGGAGTCTTTACAATTGCTTCGATTATTTCCGGACGCAGGCCGGGAAATAGTTGCAGGATTGCGATTCCGGTGTTCATCGGGGTGAAAACGGATAGCTCCCCGGTACGGGGCGTGTAATCGATTGCCCCATAATTATAATGTATATGAATGCCGATTTCTGCCAGTGGCGGATAGTTGAACGATTGGAAGGCGTCGAAGCTTTCCGCATTGACTTTGGTTGTCCTGTTGCCCCGGAATAATTTATCCCCGAATAAGATGCAAACTTCCGGAACAATGGCTTTGTCTTCCAGATAGGCTGCTGCAATTTCGAGGGCTGCGATCAGGTTTTCACGTCCGTCGGTGCGGATGGTGCCGATGGGAAGCTGTGACCCTGTGAAAATAACCGGTTTGGTCAGGTTGTTCAGCATAAAACTCAGGGCCGATGCCGAATAAGCCATTGTATCCGTCCCGTGCAGAATGACAAAACCGCAGTATTTCTCATAATTTTCCGTAATGATCCGGCAGAGGTTTTCCCAAAGATCGGGTTTCAGATCCGACGAATCGATAATATCCGGCAGGGTGTAGCTGTCGATCGTGAAGCCGAATTCTTTAATTTCAGGAACGGCTTTGGCGATTTGTTCGAAGTTGAACGGACACAGTGCCCCGGTTCCCGGATCGTTCACCATGCCGATTGTTCCCCCTGTGTATATGATTAATACGGATTTCTCCATTTGTCTTTGGTCGTGTTAAACTGCCGGGAAATTTATTTTAGATAACCGGAAAAACATCAATTTCCTTCACTGTTTTCGGTGTGCAAATTAAATAAATTCATGGCATTTTGTGTGGTTACCGCCTCTATTTTTTTTATGTCTTCTCCTGTCAGTTCTGCAACCTTTGCTGCAATCAGGGGAATGTAGCTGCTTTCATTCCGTTTACCCCGGAAGGGAACGGGCGCCAGATAAGGCGAGTCGGTTTCCAGCACCAGGTGTTCTACGCCTACTTTTTGTACGGCTTTTGCCATCAGGCTGTTTTTGAAGGTCACTACTCCGCCGATGCCTAATAAAAAGCCCATTTCACAGGCTAAAACGGCCTCTTCTTCATTGCCGGGAAAACAGTGCAGTATGCCTTTTATGTAGGGGTGGTTTTTTAGTACCCGGAATATTTCGGGGAGCGCTTCTCTGGAATGGATGATTATGGGGAGGTTCATGTCTTTAGCCAGCCCCAATTGGTGTTCGAATGCTTTGATTTGTTCTTTGTAAGTGCTTTTATCCCAGTAAAGGTCGATACCACATTCGCCGATCCCATAGAACGTGTGTGTACCTAATTGTTTTTCTACTTCTGCCAGCTCTTCCCGGTAGTTTTTTTCGTGGACGGAAGTGGGGTGAAGTCCTACCAGCGGAAACATCACGTCGGGGTATTGACTTTCCAGTGCTAACATTCGTCCGCGTGATTCCCTGTCGATGTCGGGCAGAACGATGCGTTTTACATTTGCTTCCAGGGCGCGTTGCACGGTGGCATCCCGGTCCTCCCGGAACTCTTCTTCATAGATATGTGAATGTGTATCGATAAACATATTCAGCATGTTTATAATGGTCATTCTGGCAATTGAAAGCCTTTATGAATTTGTTTCGCTGTTTTCTGGAACGAAGATAATAAAAAAGTTGAACGATAAGCAATGCGGGCATGAGCTTTTGTGGAAAAATCGAAGGATGGTCTTTGGGGTGGGTAAAGGCAGGCGTATGCCCGGAAAAGAAAGTGTGTTGCGTTTTATTCTGGCTGCCTATAATTCTTTATCCGGGAATGGACAGAATAAATAAAAACAAACCCTGCGAAGACAACCTTCGCAGGGTTTATATGTCGAACTGTTTTAAGACCGTTTACACATGCCCTTGAGCACACATGGCTTCGGCAACTTTGATAAAGCCTCCGATATTGGCTCCTTTTACATAGTCGATCTTGTCGCCTGTTTTTCCGTATTTCACGCAGGTGTCGTGTATTTCTTTCATGATATGCGACAGTTTTGCATCCACCTCTTCGGCTGTCCAGCTGTAACGCATGGAGTTTTGGCTCATTTCGAGCCCCGATACGGCAACTCCTCCCGCATTGGCGGCTTTCCCCGGTGCAAAGGCAATGTGGTCATTCAGATATTTCACCGCTTCGGCGGTACATCCCATGTTGGAGGTTTCCACCACCATCCGGCATCCGTTTGCCACCAATTGTCTGGCATCCGTTTCGTTCAGCTCGTTTTGTATCGCACAGGGGAAGGCGATGTCGCATTTCACCTCCCAGGGTCTGCGTCCGGGAATGAATTTCGTTCCGAATTTTTCTGCGTAAGGTGCGACAATATCATTGTTGCTTGCCCGGAGTTCGAGCATATAATCCACCCCTTCCTGTGTCAATCCCTGTTCGTCGTAAATGTATCCGTCCGGGCCGGAGATGGTGACTACTTTAGCTCCTAATTGTATTAATTTCTCTGCTGCACCCCAGGCCACATTCCCAAAACCCGATAAGGTTACGGTCTTTCCTTTGATGTCGTCGCCTTTTTCTTTCAGCATGTGTTGTGCGAAATAAACTGCTCCGTATCCGGTGGCTTCGGGGCGTATCCTCGAACCGCCGAATTCCCGAGCTTTTCCGGTCAGTACCCCGGTGAATTCATTGCATATCCTTTTATATTGTCCGAACAGGTAACCTATTTCCCTGCCTCCCACGCCGATGTCTCCTGCCGGAACATCTGTGTCCGGGCCGATGTGTTTGCAAAGTTCCGTCATAAAACTTTGGCAGAAACGCATCACTTCATTATCCGATTTTCCTTTGGGGTTAAAATCCGCTCCTCCTTTTCCACCTCCCATCGGAAGGGTGGTCAGGGAGTTTTTAAAGATTTGTTCGAATCCTAAGAATTTCAATCCGCCTAAAGTAACCGAGGGGTGGAAACGCAGGCCTCCTTTGTAAGGGCCGAGTGCGCTGTTGAATTGTACGCGGTAGCCCCGGTTGATCTGTACTTCTCCTTTGTCGTCGACCCAGGGAACACGGAAAATAATTACTCTTTCAGGTTCTACCATTTTTTCGAGGATTTTATTGGCTTTGTATTTGGGATTCGATTGGTAGGTATCCCATACGGTTTCGATAACTTCTTCTACTGCCTGATGAAATTCTGATTCACCAATTGTCCTTGCCTTCAAGGCGTCCATGAATGCTGTAATTTCCGGTTTCATGATGTATGTTGTTTAGTCAAAAAATGTGCTTCAAACGTTTTCGGTTCTCAAATTTATTTATTTATTTTTTATGGTAAAAGTTTTTGAAGTCAATTTTATGCTAATAAATGTCGATTTTGCTTTTGAATTGTTATTGAAAAATGGCTTTAATTGATAATCTGTAAGTTTTTCCGGGGTGAAAAATAAATAATCCGGAAACGGTTATTCCTATTGAAAACGGGTATCTTCTTTTTATTCAGAAAATAGTATATTTGAAAACAAATTATAAAATGCGTTGTTGGTTATGAAATTATCAGGTAAGTGTTTGATAACCTTTTGGGTATCTGTATTTTTTTCTTTTAGCTTGCTGGCCGGGGAACGGCAGGTGAGTATTATTCCCGTGCCTTCCAGTGTGGTGCCGGGAGAGGGTGAATATCTATTGCGTGGTGGTAAGGTGGCCTGTGTCCCTTTTAATGATGAATTAAAGGGGATTGTCCGGTATCTGAATCATAAAATAGAACCTGCATCGGGTATTAGCTTCACTCCTGTGGCATCCGGTAAAACGCCCGTGCGTTTGGAGTTGTTGGCAGATCAGGGCTTGGGAAAGGAAGGATACAGGCTTTCCGTAGGAAAAAAAGGAATTGTGATCGTTGCGGAAGCTCCTGCCGGATTGTTTTATGGCGTGCAGTCTTTGTTACAATTGTTGCCGCCCGAAGTGAAAAGCCGGGAGAGGGCCGGGCAGGTGGAGTGGACGGTTCCCTGTGTGGAAGTTAAAGATGTTCCCCGGTTTGGCTGGCGTGGGATGATGCTCGATGTCAGCCGTCATTATTTCAATAAAGAGGAGGTAAAGCAGTTTATCGATGAGATAGCAGAATATAAGATGAATGTGTTTCATTGGCACCTCACCGATGATCAGGGATGGCGTATTGAAATCAAATCATTGCCGGAACTGACGCGGAAAGGAGCTATGCGTGCGGATCGGGTGGGCGACTGGTGGACCCGGGAACCTCAGCAACCCGGAGAACCTACTACTTACGGTGGTTTTTACACTCAGGAGGATATTCGGGAAGTGGTTGAATATGCCCGTGAACGCTACATCACGATTATGCCCGAAATCGATGTGCCCGGTCACAGCCTGGCTTTTTTGGTGGCCTATCCGGAATTGGCTTGTTTTAAAGCTCCGGAATATATTAACGTGGGAAACAAATTTTATGGTATAGATGAAAATAGCCTTTGTGCCGGAAATGATAAGACGTTCGAATATCTGGAAAAAGTGTTTTCGGAAGTGGCGGCTCTTTTCCCTTCGCCTTATATTCATGTGGGGGGAGACGAGTGTTTTAAAGGGTTTTGGATGAAGTGCCCGAAATGCCGGGAGCGGATGAAACAGGAAGGATTGAAGGATGTGCATGAATTGCAAAGTTATTTTATCCGCCGGATGGAAAAGATTTTAAAGGCAAAAGGAAAGCGTCTGGTGGGTTGGGATGAAATCCATGACGGAGGATTGGCGCCGGAAGCCAATGTCATGTCGTGGCGGGGAACGCAGGGTGGTATTCAGGCGGCACAGCAGGGACATCATGTAATTATGACTCCGAATAACCATTGCTATTTGGATTTGTATCAGGGAGAACCCACCGTTGAGCCTGCCACCTATTCTATGTGCCGTTTGAGTGATTCGTATGCGTTCCGCCCTGTTCCTCAGGGAGTGGATTCCACGTTTATTTTGGGAGGACAGGGGAATTTGTGGGCAGAGTCGATCCCCACTTTCCGTCATGTGGAATATATGGCATGGCCCAGAGGCTGGGCATTGGCCGAGGTGTTGTGGTCGCCTGAAAAGTCCCGGAACTGGAACGATTTTATCCGGCGGGTAGAGGACCATTTCGGACGGGCGGACAATGCTGGGATTAATTATGCCCGCAGTATGTATAATGCTATTATTACCCCTTACCGGAATGGAGCCGGGGAAGTGGAGATCGAACTTACGACCGAACTCGACGGTTTGGATATTTACTATACTTTCGATAATACAAATGTCGACACTTTTTCAGCAAAATATGTGCGTCCACTGTCGATTCCCCGGAATGCTACCCGGCTTATCGTCCGGACTTTCCGTGAAGGGAAACCTGTCGGGCAGCAAATTGCCATCGAGGCAAAGGAATTGGTGAAGCGTGCCGGAAATAAAAAACGGGTGGTTGGTAATCTGGATTAACCGACGGTATAGTTTTTGCCCGGTAAGGCTATGATCTTTCCTTCCAATTCCAGTTTTAGAAATAAGGCGGACAGTTCATTTACGGGGATGTGGGTGGTGACGGCTATTTTATCGATGTGCATATTTCCTTTGTCGGCAAGTAGCTTGAGCACCACTGTTTCGTTGTCGTCCGGACTGAAGAGGTCGAGTGTGGTTTGCCGGGGAGTGCCGGGAAATTGGCTTAATCCCAGAATGTTTGCTATATCTGTGGTGTTTTCGACCAGGGCCGCTACATTTTCTTTAATCAGGCGATTGCATCCTGCGGACCATTTGTCGTCCGGCCGTCCGGGAATTGCCATGACATCCCGGTTATAGGAAAGGGCGAGCCGGGCAGTTGTCATTGCTCCTCCTTTTTCTGCCGATTCCGCTACCAGAGTGGCCTGGCTCATGCCTGCGATGATCCGGTTGCGCTGCAGGAAATTGGTCGGTAGCACTTTAGCGTTGCAAGGAAATTCGGAAATCAATGCTCCTCCCGCTTCCAGAATCCTTTCTGCCAGTTTTTTATGTGATGCGGGATAGATCATGTGCAGGCCATGTCCCAATACGGCGTATGTTTTCAGGTTATTGGCCAGGCTGGCACGGTGCGCAGCCGCATCGATGCCGAAAGCCAATCCGCTGACTATGGCGGGGCGGTGTCCTGACCGGGAAAGTTCTGTCAGGATCGTTTCCACTTTTGCCTGGCAGCGGGGTGTGGCATGACGGGTGCCTACAACGGCGAGGCGGACGGGAAAGGCGTTGATGTCCAGTATCCCTTTGTAGAAGAACACCAGGGGAGCATCTTCGCAATGTGCCAGCAGTTCGGGGTAATCCGCCTGACCGATAGAACAGATGTGTATGCCGTGTTTGTCCATGTCTTCTAATTCTTGTCCGGCCTTTTCAAGTGCGAGGTTACGGTTGAGGGTGTAGGTGGATATATGGGCTGTCCGGCAAAGGCTTTCCAGGGCTGCCGGGCTTTCTTTGAAAAAGCCTTCGATTCCTCCGCATTGTTCAAACAGCGGCAGAGAGGACTGTGTGTTGAATTTAGGTAGCATTGTCACGGCAACCTGGGTTAGGATAGAACTTTCCGGTGTCATATTACGGTTGTTTGGGGATGAGGAATTAGCGAATTTAATAAATTTTTATTAACTATAAAATAGTTTAAAAAGAAAATATATTTAACTATATAGCGATGACGTGGAATTATAAATGAAAGATGAGGAATACTTTTTGTTGTCTACTTTTTAAAATTTGCTATTAACTAATTACTTTTGTCATAAACTTCTACTTATGAAAAATATAGTTTTTACCCATGAAGCGGGGCGTGTTCTCCGGGAGAGTCTTCAAACCACGGCTCCCGACGGAGTGTTTGTTTTAGTGGACGATACGACATGGGAATACTGCCTTGATTTCTTTCAGGACTGCGGGTTTCAGGATTCCCATATTATTTCTGTTCCATCGGGGGAACATCATAAATCATTGGAAAGTGTTGCGCAAATCTGGTCGGTATTGAGCCGGCAAGGGGCTAAACGTAATTCCGTGTTGGTGAATATCGGTGGCGGACTGATAACGGATATTGGTGGTTTTGCCGCTTCGTGTTTTAAGCGGGGAATCCGGTGTATCAATATTCCTACCACGTTGTTGGCGCAGGTGGATGCGTCGGTGGGGGGTAAAACGGGGATTAATTTCAATGGATTGAAAAATGAAATCGGAACTTTTTCCATACCGGAATTGGTGATTATCGATAACAGTTTCCTAAAAACTTTGCCGCAAAGGCAGGTGTTGTCAGGATATGCCGAAATGTTGAAACATGCCCTGCTGGCGGGAGAAGAGCCGCTTGCAGAGGTGATGGATGCCGATTTGGGACAGGCGGGCGAATCGGGTTTTCTGGAATTGATCCGTAAATCGGTGGCTGTGAAAGCGGCGGTTGTTGAGGCCGACCCGAAAGAAAAAGGAATCCGGAAAGCCCTGAATTTCGGGCACACCATCGGGCATGCCATCGAAAGTGTGGCCATTGAACAGGATGTGGAGATATACCACGGCGATGCTGTGGCTTACGGAATGGTGGTGGAATTATACCTTTCGATGAAAAAGCTGGGATTCGGGCAGAAGCATTATGAAGCTGTGCGCAGATTAGTGAAGGAAAGATTTCCCCAATACCGTCCGGTGGCCGATCCGGAGGAATTGTACCGCCTGATGTTGCATGATAAGAAAAACGAGCAAAATGGAGTGAATTTCACGTTATTGCGTTGTCCCGGTGAGTTTGAGATCGATAATTATTGTAGTAAGGAAGAGATTGTGGACGCTTTGGAACAGCTGACCGTTTGACGCTGGTTTACCCCTGCAAAGTTTGAATAAATGAATATAACCTTGAATTTCAGGAATACGGTTTTGGATGGCGAAGTGCAACTTCCGGCTTCCAAAAGCATTTCCAATCGCGTGCTGATTATCAATGCGCTTTCCGATAGCGAACTGCCCGTGGAAAATCTGGCCGATTGCGATGATACGAATTCTATGCTCCGGGTGTTGAATTCTGACGATAGTCATTTCAATATCGGGCATGCGGGTACGGCTATGCGTTTCCTGACCGCCTTTTTATCGCGGATTGTGGGATGCTGGGAAATTACCGGGTCGGAACGGATGCAGCAACGGCCGATAAGTGTTTTGGTGGATGCTTTGAATCGGTTGGGGGCGCGTATCGAATATATCGGGAAACCGGGATGTCCTCCCCTGCGGATACAGGGGTCGTTGCTGATGGGGGGAGAGATCGAGATGCCGGCCTCGGTCAGCAGCCAGTATGTTTCGGCTTTGATGATGATCGCTCCCTATATGGCAAACGGCTTGAAGATTAAATTGGTGGGAAAGATTGTATCGCGTACTTATATTGAAATGACCCGTCATATCATGGAGGACTTCGGTGCGAAGGTCGCTTTCCGGGAATCGGAAATCAGGGTGGAGCCTTGCGCTTATACCCCGGTGGCTTTCCGGGTGGAATCGGATTGGAGCGCAGCTTCTTATTTCTATGAATTGCTTGCTATTTCCGGGCAGGGCGAGATCCGGATGCCCGGATTGTTGCAGCATAGCACACAGGGGGATTCCGGGCAGGTAGGTGTGTGGGAAAAATTGGGAGTTTCTACCCGTTTTGAAAATGGCGGGGTATTGATTTCTGCGGGGAAACCGACTGTTTCCCGGTTGGAATACGATTTTGTGGAGATGCCCGATCTTGTACAGTCGTTTGCTGTGGCCTGCTGCGTGATGGGCGTACCTTTCCGTTTTACAGGGGTGGAAACTTTGCGGATTAAGGAAACAGACCGTTTGCAGGCTTTGGTCGACGAACTGGGAAAATTGGGATATGTCCTGAAAGCCGAAGGCGATAATGTTTTGAGTTGGGACGGAGCCCGTAAACAGGCGGATAAGCCGGAAATTGCCACTTATCACGATCACCGTATGGCTATGGCATTCGCCCCTGCTGCCCTGAAACATCCGGATATGATTATCGTAGATAAAGAAGTTGTTACCAAATCTTTTCCAAAATATTGGGATGAATTACAAAAATTCTGTGGCGAACAGGATTAAAAATGTTGCCGGATGCCCGCACGGATTCGCGGGTAATTTATAAATCGACACATGAAATAATATGTTTGAAGGTCTTTTACAATCCTCTTATTTTGCTTTATTCCTGATCGTAGCCCTGGGATTTATCGTAGGCCGGATTAATTTTAAGGGCATTTCCTTAGATGTTTCCGCCGTGATATTCATTGCTTTGCTGTTCGGGCATTTTGGCGTGATCATTCCCAAAGAGTTAGGGAATTTCGGATTGGTCTTGTTTATTTTTACCATTGGTATACAGGCCGGGCCGGGTTTTTTCGATTCGTTTCGTTCCAAAGGGAAAACGTTAATCCTGATTACTTTGCTGATCGTGGGGTCGGCAAGTGTGACCGGGGTGTTGTTCAAATATTTGCTGGGTATCGATACGCCCGATATTGTGGGGCTGATTGCCGGGGCTTTGACCAGTACGCCCGGTTTGGCCGCCGCTATCGATGCCACCGGATCGTCGGCGGCTTCCATTGCTTACGGTATCGCTTATCCCTTTGGGGTGATCGGAGTGATTCTTTTTGTGAAATTATTACCTAAGATATTAGGAATAGATTTGCAGGCCGAAGAAAAAAGGCTGGAAAATCAGCATAAGGAGAAACATCCGGGCTTGAAAACGGCGACATTCCGTATTTCCAATACCAATATTTTCGGAAAAACTTTAGTTCAATTGCAGGTGCGTACGATGACCGGGGCTGTGATTTCCCGCATCCAGCATGAAGGAGTGACCGGAATGCCTTCTTCTTCCACCGTCTTGTGTGAGGGCGATCTTGTGAAAGCCGTTGGAAACGATGCTGCGCTGGAGCAATTGGGATTACTGGTGGGAGAACGGGTGGCTGTCGATCTGCCTTTGGCCCAATCTTATGAGTTGCGTTTATTGCTGCTGACCAATAGAGAGGTGATCGGTAAGAGTTTGGGTGACCTGAATTTTCAGGGGAATTTCAATTGCACGGTGACCCGTATCCGCCGAAGTGGTATCGATTTATCGCCTGAACCGGATTTGGTGTTGAAATTCGGGGATAAATTGACCGTAGTGGGGCATCAGGACAGTATTAAAGAATTGTCCGCTTTGCTGGGGAATGACGAAAAACGGTTGTCGGATACCGATTTCTTTCCCATTGCCATGGGGATTGTGTTGGGGGTAATTTTCGGAAAGATCAATATTTCTTTTTCCGATAGTTTTTCTTTCTCGCCGGGGCTTACCGGAGGGGTGTTGATTGTGGCGTTGGTGCTTAGCGCGATAGGAAAAACTGGACCTATCATCTGGTCGATGTCCGGCTCTGCCAATCAGTTGCTGCGCCAGTTGGGATTGTTGCTGTTTCTGGCAGAAGTGGGTACGTCTGCGGGAGGAAATTTAGCCTCGACTTTTCAGGAAAGCGGATGGACACTTTTCGGGGTGGGTTTCGCTATCACTTTAGTGCCGATGATTATAGCCGTTTTGGTGGGGTATCTGGTTTTTAAGATTAATATTTTTGATTTGATGGGAACGATCACCGGGGGTATGACCAGTACGCCGGGACTGGCGGCGGCTGATTCTATGACGAGAAGTGGCGCGCCCAGTGTTGCCTATGCCACCGTTTACCCGATTGCTATGGTTTTCCTGATCGTGTTTATCCAGCTTATCGCTACTTTGGTATAGTTATGGAAATGTCCCACGAAACTTATATGCGTAAGGCACTCGAAGAAGCACGCCGGGCAGAGGAGGAAGGAGAAATCCCCGTGGGGGCTATTGTGGTGTGCCGGGGACGGGTGATTGCCCGGGCACATAATGAAACGGAAAAATTGAACGATGTTACGGCTCATGCCGAGATGCTGGCCGTGACGTGTGCAACTGCCGCTTTAGGCGGGAAATACCTGAACGAATGTACGCTGTATGTGACAATGGAGCCTTGCGTGATGTGTGCCGGAGCTTTGGCGTGGGCGCAGTTGGGGGAATTGGTTTATGGGGCTTCCGATCCTCACCGGGGGTATAGCCGTTTAATCCCGCCTGTATTGCATCCCCGTACGAAAATCGTGTCGGGAGTATTGGAGGAAGAATGCGGCTCTTTGGTGAAAGATTTTTTTCAAAGAAGGAGGAAATAATCCGTTCCCTTTTGGATTGAAGAAAATCCCGGCTGGCTGTGAACGGGCTATTCTCAATCGTTTGAGTATATTATTGTTTGTGTTGCCGCCCAAAATATTTGGGGGTGATTTATTTAATTCATAACTTTATCATCAAATTTTGATAAAAGCGTATAATATAAAAAAAATCCTTATGCAGACAATTGAAAATTACAATTTCAAAGGAAAAAAAGCTTTAATCCGTGTGGATTTTAATGTGCCTTTGAACGATAAATTTGAAATTACCGACGATACTCGTATGCGGGCGGCTGTTCCTACCATTAAAAAGGTATTGGCCGGAGGTGGTTCCGTGATTTTGATGTCACATCTGGGACGTCCGAAAAGTGGTCCCGAAGATAAATTTTCTTTGAAACACATCCAGAAACATCTGGAAAAGCTGTTGGGTACTCCGGTGAAATTTGCTGATGACTGTATCGGCGAAAGCGCAAAAAAAGAGGCTGCTGCATTAAAACCGGGTGAAGTGCTTTTGCTTGAAAACCTCCGCTTCTATAAAGAAGAAGAAAAAGGTGACGAAGCATTTGCCGGTAAGTTAGCTCAATTGGGTGACGTATGGATTAACGATGCTTTCGGTACAGCCCACCGGGCACACGCTTCTACGGCTGTGATCGCTAAATTCTTCCCTAACGATAAGCTGTTTGGCTATGTTATGCAGGGAGAGCTGGATAGCGTGGATAAAGTGATGAAAAACCCGGAACGTCCGTTTACGGCAATCATGGGTGGATCGAAAGTTTCTTCTAAGATCGATATTATCATGAACCTGATGGATAAGGTGGATAACCTGATTCTGGGCGGTGGTATGACTTATACTTTCAAAAAAGCTTTGGGCGGACACGTGGGTAGTTCTATCTGCGAGGAAGACAAACTTGACCTGGCTCTGGATATTATGAAAACCGCTAAAGAAAAAGGCGTGAATTTGGTATTGTCCGATCAGGCTGTTATCGGAGATGCGTTCAGCAATGACGCAAACACGAAACTTTGCGACCCGATGAATATTCCTGACGGTTGGGAAGGTATGGATATAGGCCCTGCAACCCGTGAAAGATTTGCAGAGATCATCGAGGCTTCAAAAACAATCCTTTGGAACGGTCCGGTGGGTGTTTTCGAAATGCCTAAGTTTGCAGAAGGAACAAAAGCTATTGCCGATGCTATCGTAAAAGCAACTGAAAAGGGTGCTTTCTCATTGATCGGTGGTGGTGATTCGGTGGCTGCTATCAATCAGTTCGGTTTAGCTGACAAGGTTAGCTATGTTTCAACCGGTGGCGGTGCATTGTTGGAATACATCGAAGGAAAAGAACTTCCGGGTATCACTGCTATTAGAGGAAAATAGTAGGAAATTATTTTATATCTATGTGGCGGCTTCCGGTTATCTGGAAGCCGTTTTTTATTTTCCGGCTGGGCTTTATATCTCTGTTTTTGTCAGGTATTCAAAACAATTTGTCATGTATGCTTGTCTTTTTGAGTTGTATTCTTTACATTTGATCCGAATTAAAAATATTAGATTATGAAGAACAGTTATTTATTTCCTACTTATTTTAGAAAAATAGGTTGGTACATGTTCCCCTTTTGGCTTTTATTTTCTATTTATGTTTTGTATATAAAAAATGGTTTAGGCTGGGATGTAAAAATGTGGGCACTTGTCTCCGATTGGAAATGGTTCGGTTGTAGCATACAGGACATTTCCGATGAGATTGCTTTTACAGGGATAACTCTTTCTTTGCTTTTTATCGCTTTTGCTAAAAGAAAAGATGAGGACGAATACATTTCCCGAATACGGCTCGAATCTTTGATTTGGGCGGTGATTGTCAATTATGTTATACTGATTGTGGCCACCTGGCTGGTTTACGGATGTCCTTATTTTAATGTGATGATGTATAATATGTTTACGATATTGATTTTATTTTGCATCAAATTCCACGTAGCATTGTATAAATTGAAAAAATCTATACGTAATGAAGAATAATATCAGGGTTGAACGGGCTATTCGAAGAATTACGCAACAAGAGCTGGCTATTGCGATCGGGGTTAGCCGGCAGACGATAAATGCGATAGAACTTTGTAAATATATTCCTTCCACCGTTCTCGCTTTAAAGATGGCCCGGTTCTTCCATAAGTCGGTAGAGGAAATATTTCAATTGGACGACGACGATTGAGCTTTACCGCACTAAAGTGCGGAAACGGCTTTGTTTGCCGAATAAGACAAATATATCGTTTGGACTGACAATAAAATCTTCCGGCGGATTTTCGATAAGCTCCATAGAGGGTTGTAGCCTGCCTTCTTCCTGCGGATAATGCTTGATTGCAATCAGTTTCAGGGAAAAATCCTTTTCCAGTTGTATATCGCTCAGTTTTTGTCCGACGAAAGGGGTGGGTAATTTCATTTCATATATATAATAGTCGGGAGTCACCCGGTAGGAATAGATGGAAGTCACCAGTTCCGTTTTATTGGCGAAGAAATCCGCATACTCCTTTTCCAGCTGGATGATCTCGGTGATTCCCATAGCCTGTAAAACTGTTTTATGCAGCTCCGATATTGCTCTGGCTACGATCCGTTTTGCGTGGTTTTGCTTCAGGATGGCCACCGTCAGTATGGAAGCACCTGCGTCCTTTCCCAGCGTGACAATGCAAAGGTCGGCATCTTTCAGGGGTAAGTTTTTGGCAGCCTGCTCGTTGTTGATGTCCAGGCAGATCGTATTTTTGATACTGTCTTTGTAGAGATTCACTTTTTCTATGTCTTTATCCACTCCGATCACTTCATACCCCATGGCAGTCAGGCGCTGAGCTAAAGCCATTCCGAAATTTCCCAGACCGATGATAATACATTTCATATCATTTATAATTTTCTTTTACAAATTCTTTGTGATTCTTACGCTTCTGTCTTTTTACGGATGTCCTGCTGGCAAAAGCTTTCCCGGCTTTATCCGGTAGAGTTGAGCCGTTTTCGGTTTCGCGAGCTCGCCGGGTGAGACACCGTTTTTGTTTATACGGGGTTTCCGGTGGCTTCGTTCCGGTGACGGTTTAAAGAATAACGGTGTCATCGGCATAAGTGTAGGTTTTTGCCGGTTGCTGGTGGAAGATACCCGAAAGTATCGTAATCAGCCCGACCCGCCCCACAAACATGGTGATGCTGATTATAATTTTGCCCGTATCGCTGAGGGTGTGTGTGAAATCAAGGGTTAAACCCACCGTGCTTAGGGCGGACGTCACTTCGAACAATACCTGTGTAACCGTTCCGTGGGGATCGGTGATGGAAACGAGAGTGGTCGCTATGCCGATCCAAAGAATAGAGAGGAAAATGATCGCTCCGGCCCGGTTCACATTTTCCGGGGTGAGCTGGCGGTTGGCTATTTCCACCTGCTTTTTGCCCCGGATTACGCTATACATGCTTTTGAGGGCTACGGCGAATGTGGTTGTTTTTATTCCTCCTCCGGTGGACATCGGGGAGGCCCCGATCCACATCAGGATCAGGGTTAAAAAGATCGTCTGGGGCAGAAAGGAAGACAAAGGGAGATTGTTGAACCCTGCCGTCCTGGGGGTTACCGCTGCAAAAAATGAAGTGGCGAGTTTTTCGCCGGAAGATAAATCCTTTAGGGTGTTGTTCGATTCAAACACGAAAAATAGAATTGTCCCGCCCACCAGCAAAACCAATGTGAAAGCGATGACAATGCGGGTAGTGGTGCTTACAATCCTGACGTGTGAGGGCATCCGCCGGGACGAGCCTGTCAGCTTATAGAACAGATTCCGTATTTTATGGTTGAGCAGCCTGCTATAATTGAATACAATTGGAAATCCGATTCCGCCTAAAATAATCAAGGCTGCGATCCAGCTTTGGAAACCATAGAGGTTTCTCACGATCGGGGTACATAGGTTATCCGGCAAGGTGGAAAATCCGGCGTTGCAGAAAGCGGAAATGGAATGGAAAAGGGAAAAGAAAAATTTATTCGGGATAAGGCTGTTATTCAATTCCCTGATCTGTGTCCAGATCAGATAAGTGCCTGCTGCCTCTATAAATAAAGTGGTGAATAAGGTGTAGAATAAAGTCCTGAAAATATTGTTCATGGACTCTTCATTTAAAATGCTTTTCAATGCCATTTGATCCTGAAAAGAAGTTTGGCTGAAAAAAGACATGGCAATGAAACTGGTGAAAGTCATCACCCCGATCCCTCCGATTTGGATGAGCGATATTAAAATGATTTGTCCCGTTACCGTTAAGGTGGAGGAAATGTCCACCACGGTCAGCCCTGTTACGCAGACCGCGCTGGCGGAGGTGAACAGGGCATCTATAAACTCCAGGTCTCCACGGTGTGCCCTGGGAAGCATCAATAAAAACGCTCCCAGCAGGATGATGAACAGGAAGCTGTAAGCAAACATCAATTCGGGTTTCAGGTGGCGTTGCAGGGTGGCTACAATTTGTTTCGAAACCTGTACCAGGCTGATAAAGATCAATAATATATAGCTGATGATGTGGTTGATCTTATCCAGTATCGGGATGTTTCTTTCTTCCAGTATGCCGTTGATGACAACGATCCCCACGAGGGAGAGGATGACCACTACTTCTATCCAAAAACCTTTTTCGTGCCGGAATCCTTTGGGATTTAATAATATACGGATTATTCCGGTGTAAAGGAATATTTGTAGAAAGACCTGGTAAGCGACAAAGATTTGTCGGCGTGTTTCGGGAGTGAATCTGAAACCGAATTCATACACCAATAAGCAAAGGGCGGCCATAGAAGTCAGAAGCGAAACGATCGTGGCTAATTTTTGAGGTAACAGCCGGAGAAACCGGATACCCGACCAAAACCTGAATGTTATTTCCTGCAGACGCATACTGTTGTCGGTTTTTGAGCATAATCCTCCCTGTTTTTACAGGGTATATATTAGAACGGTAACGGGAATGAAAAAGTTATTGAAGTCAGGGAAAAGGTATCTTGTTTTTCGGTTTGCATTCAGGATTTACTGTTAAAGATGGATGCTGTTTCTGTTTCTTTTCAAGGATTTCCTTTTCAAAGGTGAAATGAGGAAAGATAAGAATGCTTTTTCTCCGGTTATTTTAGGATGGAAAGAGGGAGGAATGTTATGTCCGGAAGTTTAGGAGGTTGTTCAAACAATCGATGTGTAGTGTGCTTTTGTATTTTCCGGTAATTCCCATGAAAGCATAATTATGTTAGAGGGACAAGATTCTCCGCGGCAGCAAAGAATCATCGTAAACATTGAATTTTTACTAAAATTTCCTCAGATAAAAGAACTGTGTGGTTAAAGTGTAGGCGTTGTGTTTTTTAATTTCTTTATTTGGATTTGTTATGTGTTTATGAGTAAGTGTGGAATTATTGTTATAAAATTTTGCTATGTTTTGTGTTTGGATAAATGGGCTATTAAATAGTGTTTGGTTATTTGTCTTTAGCGACTGGAGGGAGGGGGTATGCCTATTTCATGAATACAAAATATACTGCCATCACTAAACATACTGCTGCTGCAAAGTGATTCCATTTTAGGGTCTCACCTTGAAAAAAAATCATAGTAAAGATGGCAAAAATAATGAGGGTTATTACTTCCTGAATGACCTTCAATTGTACAAGTGTAAACGGTCCGCCGTTGCCTTGAAAACCGATACGGTTACCCGGAATTTGTAGTGAATATTCAAAAAATGCCATTGACCACGATAATAGAATAACTCCAATTAGCGGCCAATTATTAATAATCTTCATTTCCTGCAATTTTAAATGTCCGTACCAGGCAAAGGTCATGAAAATGTTGGAGGCGATCAGCAGGCCGATGGTATATAATCCCTTCATGTTTGAGTATGGGTAAAGTTTTAATGGTACATGGTAAAAAGGTCTCCCTTTTCCGGGTGCAAAAATATATATTTTCTGTTTCTGCTAATTCGTTTGAACCATTTGTTTTTCGTGTTTCCTTTCTTATCTTTGTATAAGACAATGCCCATACGGGAAAGGAGCTGTTTTTTTATTTTAATTATGCCTTTATGAAGAATGTGATTCGCAGTATAAAGATCAGAAACCTATGGAATAAATACGATTTCCTGTGGGAAGACCTGAATCCCGATGTGAATATACTGATCGGTATAAACGGGAGTGGTAAGACGACTTTGTTCAACATCATCGATTCTGTTCTCAGGGCTGATGTTAAACGGCTGAAAAATTACGGGGTAAGTGTGGAGATTGCCATCGACGATTATGTGGTGAAATATAATTCTAAAACCACGGTGGCAGAATTGAAAACTTTCCTGTCGAGGTTGAAATATCAGAAAATCAGCACTTTTGATGTGCCTTTGCGCGACCGTCCGAAGGCCGGGAAAGAATTTAGCCAGTTATACAGCGAACTGCATTCCATTGTTTATGACATTGGAGGCGAGAATCCCTCGTTTTCGGATTACCGCCTGAAAGCGACGAACTTTCCGGAGCAGGCTGTTTTGATTAATGACCGGATCAGGAAACTTTTCGGAACGGTCGACCGCCTGTTTGCCAAAACGGAGAAGGTGATCGAGATCGATCCCCATACGAATCATTTGATTTTTAAGGATAACGGGGAAGTGATCCCTTTGTTTAAACTGTCTTCCGGTGAAAAGCAGTTGCTGCTTATTTTGTTAAAGGTGTTTTTAATGGAAGAAAAGCCTTATATCTTGTTGATGGACGAGCCGGAAATCTCTTTGCATATAGAATGGCAATACAGGCTTTTTGAGGAGATACGTCTTTTGAATCCCAATTGCCAGATTATTACTTCGACCCATTCACCCAGTCTTTTCGGGGATGGCTGGGGAGATAAGCTGGTGTTCGTGGAGGAATTGGTGAAAGCTAAAGAATAAGGTGTTTTGGCTTGTGGGGTAACCGGGAATCCGGTGAAAGATTTTGCCTGAAAACAGGCGTTGAGGGTGTGTCGGGAGTCGGAATCCGGGAAATTTCCGATCGGGAGCAGAGAATGTAAAAATGAATTTTAATATCACCGGCCTTCGGTTTTGCCGGTCGTTTGGCGTTTTTCTATGTTTGGTGTGCGTGTTGAAAATAAAAATAAGGAGCAACATTTTGCCAATGCGGCGAAACGTTTCGCTATGGATGCAAAAATGCTGAAGTGCAGGGCGGCGGTACATGTGGAGAATAAAGATGACATTTTTTTTTGGAGTACTGTTTTTAAGCACTTCCGTCCTAACGACCGTTTCCATTTTGTGGCCGGGTCCCGCAATGAGTTCGGGCATGAAACCAGCGGAGTCACCCAATGCCTGAAATATTTCGATTTTTTAAGTCCCGGTTTTTTTATTTGTATCGATAGTGACTATCGTTACCTGATGCGTGAAAAACGTATTCATGTGAAACATTTTGTTTTGCAGACTTATACCTATTCTTTTGAAAACCACCATTGTTTTGCCGAAGGCTTGGATGATGTGTGCAGCCGGGTGACGCATTTCAGGAATAATGTGTTTAATTTCCGGCGTTTCCTGGGCGATTTTTCTGCTATTATTTACGACCTGTTTATCTGGCATTTGTACTTTTTAAATTCCGATCCGGGACGTTTTACCAAATACGAGTTTACCACTTATGTCTCTCTGAACGATTATAAGCCGCATGCTTTAATCCACGACAATGCGTCGCGGGCTTTGGACGAATTGCGTATGAGAGTGGAACGGAAACTGAATTATTTGGGGCGGAAGTATCCGAATGCCGATCTGGAAGCTGTGCGGCAAAAGTACGAAGTTTTAGGACTGACGCCTGAAACCACTTATTTATTTGTGAGGGGACATAACCTTTACGATATGATCAGTGCTATCTGCAAGGAAGTGTGTAAGGCTATTTTGCGGCAGGAAAAAAATAACCGGAAGGCTACCCGGGAGATGATTTCCGAGCTATACCGGAACCGGAATAGTGTGGACATCCAATTGAAGCAAAACATAAAATACGGAGCGTATGATGCAATAAGGAAGATCGAGGAGGATGTCAGGATTTTGCTGGGATAATCCTTTGCCGGATTTGGGGGAATGAAATATCGGGATTTCCCCGACAGCAGGCCTGACCGGACACGAAAACGGGTGTTGGGGGAAAATCGGCTGTTTTTAAGTCCGCCGGGACGGTTTTAGCTGCAAAAGGATCAGGGCCGAAGAAATGATAAGGATGCCTGTGACGGAATAGAGGTCGGGGGTTTCGCCCGGCAATAAAATCCAGCTCAGGATCGCTCCCGACACCGGAGTGACAAATTTCCATATATTTAGTTCCGAAACTTTCGTTTCCGGGCGTTTAAGCAAGGTGTACCAAATAGAGAAAGCCACGGCGGGAATGAGGGCGAGCCAAACTAAAGCTCCGTAAAACGTCGCGTCATAGGGTTGAAGCGCGTAATCTTCCGTGAAACAGGATACGGTGTAAAGTAAAATCCCTCCTGTGAAATTGGCAAAAGCGGTCAACATAACCGGGGACACCCGGTTTTTGTTTTTGGCTACGATGATGTTGGTCAATGCCCCGGTGATATTGCTGATCAACAGCAGAAAAATCCCTATCCAGAATACGTGAGTGGTGGTTAGCGTGAGTCCTTTGCTGACACTGATAAACACCACGCCTGTCAATCCCAGGATGATGGAAAACACTTTGCGTCCCGATAGTTTATCGTTGGCAATCATGAAGTGTGCCATGATGGCTACGAAGAGAGGGCCGCCTCCGATGATAATGGCGGCTACTGTCGCCGGCACATAATTCAGCCCCATGAAAAACAATCCGTACTGGATGAAAGTTTGTAGCAATCCGAACAATGCCATGTAACGCCATTCTTTCAGATTGGCTTTCCAGTCTACCCCCTGCCAGATGAGGAAGGGCACTAAAAGCAAGCCTGCGAGGGTGAAACGCATACCTGAGAGATGGAGCGGTGTGGTGTAGGTGAAACCGATTTTAGCCCCTGCAAAGGCCGATCCCCAGAGCAGGCAGGCAAAAATGGCCAATAGTTTGGTTTTCATTCGTTCGTTATTGCAGGGGCAAAGTTATTTATTTTTTCCTGTGTTTATTCTTTCGGATAAAACGGAGTGAATGTTCTGGGTATAACAGCTTTTTTTGTAGGATTCCCTTTTAACACTTTGAGTTAAGAGTTTGTTTTCCTACTTTTGAAGTCAGATGTTTTGAGACTATGGGTGAATTTGATATTAGAGATAACCGTTTGAAAGATACGGATAAAGAGTTCGAGCGGGCCTTGCGGCCTTTGAATTTCGGCGATTTCCAGGGACAGAAGAAGATTGTGGACAATTTGGAAATTTTCGTCCGGGCGGCCAAAATGAGGGGAGAATCGTTGGATCATGTGATTTTGCACGGGCCTCCGGGCTTAGGGAAAACCACGTTGTCGACGATCATTGCCAATGAATTGGGCGTGGGAATAAAGGTCACGTCCGGCCCGGTACTCGATAAACCCGGAGATTTAGCCGGGTTGCTGACGAATCTGGAAGAAAACGATGTGTTGTTTATCGATGAGATTCACCGTCTCAGTCCCGTGGTGGAAGAATACCTTTATTCTGCCATGGAGGACTACCGAATCGATATTATGATCGATAAAGGGCCTGCTGCCCGTTCGGTGCAAATACAGATTAATCCGTTCACCCTGATTGGGGCTACCACCCGCAGCGGCTTGCTCACGGCTCCTCTGCGCGCGCGTTTCGGTATTAATTGCCATTTGGAATATTACGACATGGATATTTTGTCCGGAATCATCAACCGTTCCGCATCGATCCTGAATATCGGAATCACCAGCCAGGCCGCGCAGGAAATCGCGTCACGCAGCCGGGGCACTCCCCGTATTGCCAACGCTTTGCTAAGGCGTGTCCGTGACTTTGCCATGGTCAAGGGGAATGGAAATATCGATCATGAGATTACCCGCTATGCGCTGGAAGCCCTTAATATCGATAAGTATGGACTGGACCAGATGGATAACAAAATTCTGCTGACCATTATCGAGAAATTTAAAGGAGGGCCTGTGGGCCTGACTACCATTGCGACTGCTGTTGGAGAAGATGCCGGAACTTTGGAGGAGGTTTACGAGCCTTTTCTGATTAAAGAAGGATTTATCAAGCGTACTCCCCGGGGGAGGGAAGTGACGGAATTAGCTTATAAACATTTGGGAAAAGATATGAGAAGGCCTGATGGCGAACAGATGACATTATTTTAATTTATTTTCTCCGGACGAACATCTTTCCGAAGATTGTCCCTTGTTGTTCACCGATTTACATTTTAATATTGATTAACCATGTTATAAAACAACCTGATAGGTTAAAGTGTGTTAAGTATGCAAAGTGTTAAAATTGAAATGTTAAATTTGTGGGTATGAGAAGAAAGCAGATTATAATATTAGGCATCGTGTTGGGGGCTTCCCTGCTGGGATTGATCTTCACACAGGCGAGCTATTTTCGCACGGCTTTCAAGTTGAAAAAAACTCAATTCGATTATACCGTCAATAAAGTGATGGATGGTGTGATCGCTTATATAGAGGAACAAGGAAAGCGGAACGAGGGGAAAAGCATGCCGGACAATCGCACCCGGCAGTGGGAAAACTCTAATATGGTACATGATGTGCCTTTGGGGTTGAGGCCGATGAAGAATGATATTCAGATTTCTATCGGCTATGGAGCGAGTCCTATTGAATATGGGGCTGCAGTGGACAATATGCGTGAGTTTTTCGGGCAGAACAGCAATTTGCAGAGTTCTATCCAGAAATCCCGTCAGGAATTGCAGAAACAGTTAGGTAAGGATTACGACCTGGTGGTTACGATTCCGGCAGAGCCAGAGAAAAATCTGGAAGAACGCCTGAAAAGTATCGACCTGAAACAGGTAATCACCGATCGTTTGCTGGACAAAGGAATCAAAACGAGTTTCGAATATGCAATAAAAGAAAACGGGCAGTTTATCCTGACTTCGGATAATTTTTTTAATCAGCATTCGGATTATAGCTATACCCGGAAATTATTTTTAGGGAAGTCGAAAAGCCAGGGAACTTTATTTCTGATTTTCCCCGACCAGACGCACGACCTGTTGTCGTCGGTTTATCTTTTGCTGCCGAGTTTGATTATTACCATTTTGCTGGTATTGTGTTTTGGGTTCTGTATTGCTGTCATCATACGCCAAAAGAAGTTGTCTGCCATAAAGAACGACTTTATCAACAATATGACCCATGAGTTCAAAACGCCGATCGCTACGATCTCTCTGGCGGCGCAGATGCTGAAAGACGGGGCGGTGAATAACTCTCCGGATGCCATCGATCATATTGCCGGAATTATCCGCGATGAAAGCAAGCGGCTTACTTTTCAGGTGGAGAAAGTTTTGCAGACGGCTTTGTTCACCGAAACCCGGATGAAGCTGAAACTTAAAAATATTAACCTGAACGAAGTGGTGGAAAACCTGCTCACGAAGTTCAGCCTGCGGATAGAGGATAAGGGAGGGCAGCTATACAGCCATCTGGAAGCGGAGCACGACGAAGTGTATGCCGACGATGTACATATTAACAATGTGATCTCTAATTTATTGGACAATGCCATTAAATATTGCGCCAAAACTCCGGAGATCAGTGTTTATACCCGCAATAAGGGTGACGAAATCATTATCAGTGTGATAGATAATGGCATAGGAATTGCAGCGAAAGAACAAAAGCTGATCTTTGAAAGATTTTACAGAGTTTCGACGGGTAACTTACATGATGTAAAAGGTTTCGGACTGGGACTTTCGTATGTGAAGACCGTTGTGGAGGCTCATGGAGGAAGAATTTCAGTGGAAAGTGCGGAAGGAAAAGGAAGCCGTTTCGATGTAATTTTACCTCTAACGTCAAAAAAACAAAAAGTAAAGAGAACTTTATTTTTCTAAAATCGTATATTTTTCAGAGAATTTATTTAAAACTAAATAGTTATGGAGGAGAAAATTAAAATTTTATTAGCAGAAGATGATACAAACCTGGGAATGCTTTTGAAAGAATATTTAAGAGCCAAGGGATTTGATACAGTCTTATGTGAGGATGGGGAAGTAGCTTACGAGGCTTTCTTGAACCAGCCCTTCGATCTGTGTATCTTCGACGTGATGATGCCTAAAAAAGACGGCTTTACCTTAGCTAAGGAAGTTCGTCAGATCAATAGTGAAATTCCGATCATATTCCTTACTGCTAAAGCCATGAAGGAAGATGTGCTGGAAGGATTCAAGCTGGGTGCCGACGATTATATGAGCAAACCGTTCAGTATGGAAGAACTTTTGCTGAGAATCGAGGCCGTGCTTCGTCGTTCTACCGGATTGAAACCGGAAGATGAACAGGAAATCTTTAAGATTGGAAAATTGACATTCAATTCAAAGAAACAAACCTTGTTCGACGGGGAAGAGGAACAGAAACTGACCACTAAAGAATCGGAATTGCTGAAATTATTGTGTCAGAATGTGAATAAAGTATTGGAAAGAAACTATGCCCTGAAAAACATTTGGGCGGATGATAATTATTTCAATGCCAGAAGTATGGATGTTTACATTACAAAATTGCGTAAACATTTGAAAAAAGATCCGTCCGTTGAGATCATCAACGTACATGGAAAAGGGTATAAACTGATACTCTGATCGGTTAGTAACCATATTAGAGCGGGTATTTGCGAGAATACCCGCTTTTTTATTGCCCGGTTAAAAGATAAAAATTTAACTTTGCAGCGTTGAAGTATAACCCAGAACAGTGGTAACTGTTTAAATAACTGAATGACATGAAAATAGCTATTGCTTGTGACCATGCCGGTTACGAATATAAGGAAAAACTATTGAGGTATCTCCGCGAAAAAGGGTGTGAAGTGAAAGATTTTGGAACTTATTCACCTGAAAGCATGGACTACCCGGATTCGGCTCATCCGATGGCTGCTGCGGTAGAATCGGGAGAGTTTGAAAGAGGCATCGCCTTGTGCGGAAGCGGAAACGGAATTTGTATGACCGTGAACAAACATCAGGGAATACGGGGTGCTTTGTGCTGGACGGTGGAAATCGCCTGGCTTGCCCGTTTGCACAATGATGCGAATGTGTGTTGTGTGCCTGCCCGTTTTATCCCTTATGAAGAAGCACAGGAAATTGTAGAGCGTTTTATGACTACCGAATTTGAAGGAGGACGCCACCAAAGGCGAGTGGAAAAAATTCCGGTGAAATCCTGACGGTTGTCAGCGTATTTAGATATATTGAAAAATAAAATAGGTTTCCGATTCATTTGGAAACCTATTTTTATTTTCCGGCTTTAAACCCCTTTGCGGATTCGGGCCCTTTTGCGGCTCGTTGAGCCAGAGGTTATATTCTGCACATGTCCAGATGTTCCTTGTTCTTTTGGGCATCCGAAACGGCGATCGTTGCCATGTGAACGATGTCGCGCACGCTGCATCCCATTTGTAGGATGTGTACGGGCTTACTCATTCCCAATAACACCGGGCCGATGATTTCGTGTCCTCCCAATTCCTGCAACATGCTCAATCCAACGCTGCCTGAACTCAGATTCGGGAAGATAATCGTATTGACCTCTTTGTCGCCTAGGGTGGAGAAGGGATATTCTTTCATGCGTAGCTCTTTATTGAAAGCCATAGAGGCGTGCATCTCCCCGTCTACCAATATTTCCGGGTACTTATGGTGTAATTGTTGAACAGTGGCCTGAACCTGTGCGGGACTGCCCTGACGATATTCCCCGAAATTGGAATAAGAGGTCATGGCGATAACCGGATCCACATCGAATTGCCTTACTGCTTCGTAAGCCAGTACGGTGACACATTCCAGCACTTCCCCCGTCGGGTGGCTGTTCACGGTGGTATCTGCCAGAAAATAAGTGCCCCGCTTGGTGGTTGCAATGTGCATACCCGCTGCATAGCGGCAGCAAGGACGTAGCCCCACGATTTCTTTTGCCATGTCGAGCACCTCTTTATAGGGAGAATTAACCCCGGAAATAAAGCCGTCGGCTTCTCCTGACTCCAGCATCATTAATCCGATGTTATTGGCATCCTGCATGCTTAGCCTGGCTTTCCGGGCAGAAATTCCTGAACGCTGCATTTTTTGATAGAACAGGGAAGTGTATTTTTCTATGCTTTCCCGTTCCACGCTTGGGTCGAAAATCGTTAGTCCCGGTATCTTTAACCTGTTTTTAGCCATCTTCTCATTGATCTCGGCGGTATTGCCGATCACAATCGGGTAAGCGATCTTTTCGGTGGCGAGTTCCTGCGCCGCAAGCAATATCCGGAGGTTGTTGCCTTCTGCAAACACAATCCGTTTCGGATTGGCTTTGGCTTTGTGGGTCATCAGGCGCATGAGCGTGTTTTCATGTCCTACCCGTTTTTCCAGATTTTCACGGTATTCCTCCCAATTTTCAATGCTCTTATGGGCAACGCCCGAATCGATGGCTGCCTTCGCCACAGCCGGGGCTACCCGGCTGATCAATCGATTGTCCAATGCTTTAGGAATAATATAATTCCGGTCGAAACTAAGCGTTTGATCGTGGTATGCCATTTTCACATTTTCCGGTACGGGCTCTTTGGTCAGTTCGGCAATGGCGTGTGCGGCGGCTAACTTCATTTCTTCGTTGATGCTGCTGGCCTGCACATCTAAAGCTCCCCTGAAAATATAAGGGAATCCCAATACATTGTTGATTTGGTTCGGATAGTCCGAACGTCCCGTGGCGAAAATAATATCCGGGCGGGAATGCATGGCTTTGTCGTAAGATATTTCAGGATTCGGGTTAGCCAAAGCAAAGACGATCGGGTCTTTTGCCATGCTTTGAATCATTTTCTCGTCCAGAATATCGGCAACCGATAAGCCTAAAAATGCGTCGGCTCCCACCAAAGCTTCCGGCAGGGTACGTGCGGGGGTATCGACGGCAAATTCCCGTTTTTCTATGTTCAGGTCGGTACGCCCGGTGCTGATCACCCCTTTACTGTCGCACATGATGATGTTTTCCCGTTTGACACCCAAACTCCGGTAAAAACGGGCACAGGAAATCGCTGCCGCTCCGGCTCCGTTCACCACCACCCGGATGTCTTCTATTTTTTTCCCGTTTAGTTCGAGGGCATTCAGTAACCCTGCTCCGGAAATAATTGCCGTGCCGTGCTGGTCGTCGTGCATCACCGGGATATTGAGTTCCTCTTTCAGGCGGCGTTCGATCTCGAAACATTCCGGGGCTTTAATATCTTCCAGGTTGATTCCTCCGAAGGTGGGGGAGATCATTTTCACCGTTTCGATGAATTTATCGACGTCTTTTGTGTCTACTTCAATATCGAACACGTCGATGTCGGCAAATATCTTGAATAACAATCCTTTTCCTTCCATCACGGGTTTTCCCGCCAATGGGCCGATGTCTCCTAAGCCAAGGACTGCCGTGCCGTTGGAAATAACTGCCACCAGATTGCTTTTGGCTGTGTAAAGATAGGCATCAGCCGGATTTTGTTTGATAGCCAGACAGGGCTCCGCAACGCCGGGAGAATAGGCCAGCGACAGATCGTGCTGGGTGCTGTGTGGCTTTGAAGGGATAACCTCGATCTTGCCGGGACGGCCTGATTCGTGGTATTCTAAAGCTTCATTCTTATTCATGTTTCACGTAAATTATATAGTTTGTTCATGTGTTATCGTTCAGCCGGAAACCGGATTTTATGCAAAAAAAACAGTTTCATGACAAAATTGAATTTTTTTAAAGAAAATTCTTTGTAAAAATGCGAAATAAATTAGCAAATCGGGTTAAATTAAAGTTAAAGCTTCTTATTTTAGCCATGCTCTTTCTGACGCACTGTTATCTTCGTTCAATCAATTGTAAAAAAGGTGAATCATGGTGAAATCTTATTTTATTGCCTGTATTATATTTTTAGGAGCGGCCTGTGCCAAAACTCCTGTAACCACCGTTTCGGTACATATAAACGGTAGGGCTGTGGACGCTTCCTCGCTTTACACCCCGGATTCCACCTATCGGCTGGCTCTCGATTCCACAGGCTCTGCCACGGTGATTCTGGCAGAAGGTTTCAGGCCCGGCTATGCGGAGTTGAGGTGTGGTCTGGTGAAATTGCCCTTATATGTGGAACCCGACAAGAGCTTTGATGTGGCGTTGGGATTCAGGGGCAAAAAAGTTGTACCTGAATTTGCAGGAGCCGGAGCTGCCGTAAATGAATACCTGAACAAAAAGCCCGGTGAATATCCTGATTTTAAGTTGAATGAGACGCAATTTATTCAGGCCTTGGAGGATATGAAGAAGGTGGAATATGCTCATCTGGATAGTTTGGGGTTCAGTGAGGAATTTGTGAATGTAGAAAAACAGCGTCTCCATTATTTGATTTATAGATATTTCGAATTGTATCCGGGGTATCATGCTTATTACACCCAACAAGAGGATTTTAAGCCTTCGGATATTTATTACAATCGGATGCGTACCCTGATCCGGGAAGATGAATCCCTGTTGGGGTTGGACGTATACCGGACGCTTCTCACCGATTTTGTCCGGATTTACAGTACCAAAGATTTGGAAACCGGAGATGCCTTGGCGCATTTAAAAGCAAAGTTGGATTATATCGATAAAAACATGAGCAATCCCGCTGTGGTATCTTTTTTGGTGAATCGCTTCGTGACCGATTATGTTTCCAGTGCCGGAGTGGACGATTTACCCGAATTCGAGAGTGTCTACCGGGCTAAAGTGATTTCTGCGGACGACCGGGAGAAGTTTGAAGAAATCTGTGCTGAGTGGGCTAAGGTGAAGAAAGGGCAACTGTCCCCTCCCTTTCAGTTTGCGGATATAGACGGGAAGAAATTCGGTTTACAGGATTTTGCCGGGAAATATGTGCTGATCGATGTGTGGGCCACCTGGTGTCCTCCCTGCCGGAGTGAAATTCCTGCCTTGAAAGAGCTGGAACATCAGTTTAAAGATAAGAACATAGTTTTTGTAAGTATCTCCTGCGATCAGGATATTGCAGATTGGGAAAAAATGGTAAAAGGAGGTACGCTGGGAGGCATTCAGCTTCACGATGGAGGCGACCGCGAATTTATGAAAGCTTATAGGATACGTTCTATCCCCCGGTTTATTTTGCTGGACCGGGAAGGTTATATCATATCGGCCAATATGACACGCCCCTCTAATCCTAAAACGGCGGAAACCCTGGAAAATCTGGAAGGAATTTAATCATACCGCTTTGTCGGTCACCCTATAAAATGCCGGGAAAAGAGCTTTGCTCTCCCGGTGTTTTTTATTTGTTTATTTGATATAACTTTCCGTTCTTTGCAAATATTTAATTAAAAGATACAAAAATATAATTATTGTTATGAATGTGCTTGGTTTCTGGTACAATAACGCCCGTCCCAAAGCTTTGCCTCAAAGTATGCTCCCTGCTTTATTGGCGGTGTGCATGGCGGCAGGAAGTCCTGATTTTTCTTTGCCTTTGGCAATTCTGGCGGTGGCCGGGGTTTTATTCGGGCATTTGGGGATGAATTTATTCGACGATTATTTCGATTACCGGAAAAAAGGTACGGAGTTCCGCGATAAAATGGCCGGGGAAGGAATCCGGGCGAGGATTGCAAAATGCAGTTACCTCACTTCCGGGGCCGCCACCCTTTCACAATTACTGGCGGCTTGCCTGGTGTTCTCTCTCGTAGCCTTGGTGTTCGGGGTGGTGATTTTTTGGTTCCGGGGAGAATATATTGCGTGGATTGCGCTGGCGCTGGCCGTTTTAGGCATTTCTTATTCCGGCGCGCCTTTGCGGTTAAGCTATCACGGCTGGGGCGAGCTGGAGGTGGGATTTATATTCGGTCCCTTACTGATGGCTGGAGTGTATTATTCGGCTGCCGGGACGATCACGCCTGCCGTCCTTTTTGTTTCTTTCCCGGTGGGTTTGCTGGTGGCCAATATATTATATACCCATTCCATCATGGATTACGAACCCGATAAGAAGGTGGGAAAAATGACTTTGGCCGTTTTGCTTCGGGATAAAAAAAGGATGCTGGCCGTTTTGTTTTTTCTACTGTTCTGTCCTTTTGCCATTATTGCCTGGGGGATTGTGCGGGGAGAATTGTCTGTTTGGTATTGGGCGGTTTTCCTGACCTTGCCGATGGCTTTTTCCCTGTTCCGGCTGATGATTTGGTTTGTACGTGACCCACATCGCGTTTTCACACCCCGGTTTTGGATGGGACCTATGACAAACTGGGAAAATATTCAAAAAATAGGTATCGATTGGTTTATGATCCGCTGGTTGCTGGCGCGCAACCTGCTGTCGTTTTTTTGTTTGATTGTAGTTATAATAAGCCTGTTAACTTTATTTTGATTTCGTATGTTTCAGTTTTTATATCTTTCCAAGTGGTTTTTTCAAGCTAAGTTTTTGGGACGGAAACGTCCGTTGCAAACCGTGTTGTTTATCTCTGATAAATGCAATTTGGCTTGTCGGCATTGCACCGTCTACCAGAAAGAGAATCCCCACATCAAGACCTATGAACAAATCCGGGAAGAACTCGAATATTCCTACCGTTTGGGATCACGTTTCGTGGATTTCGAAGGAGGCGAGCCTACCATTTGGCGGGATGGGGAGCATGATCTGAACAGCCTGATCCGGCTGGCAAAGCAGATCGGATTTTTTTCAACCACGGTGACGACAAATGCGCAGCTCCCCTTTAAGGGATGCGAGGCCGATTCCATTTGGGTGAGTCTCGACGGGGCGGGGCATTTCCACGACGATGTGCGCGGGAAAGGCACTTTCGGCAGGCTTGTCGAAAATGTAAAGAATTGCAGGCATCCGAATGTGCATTTCAACATGGCGATCAACACCATCAACTGTGACGGAACGGTGGATGTGATCGCTTATACCCGGAACAATCCTTTCGTGCATTCGGTGTCGTTGAATTTTCATACCCCTTTTCCCGGAAGCGAATCGCTTTCTGTGAATCAGGCGAAACGGGAAGAAGTGATCGATGATATTATCATGATGAAGAAAAAAGGTTACCCGGTGATGAATTCCATTTCAGCCCTGAAATTGATGAAACACAATCGGTTTAAAAAACAATGCTGGGTGACTAATTTCATTATGCCTGACGGAACGCGTTACGATGAATGTCAGGGAAAAGCGGCGGGTGTGTGCGACCGTTGCGGATTTTGCATGGCCGGGGAAATGCATTGCGTTTTTAGCTTGAAACCCGATACTATTTTCGCGGGGCTGAAATTGAGGATGAAAAAGAAGGCTAAAGGGGAATTTTTACCGTTGCGGCATAGTTAGGTCGCGGAAGATTTCTTCCAGATTCCTTTCTTCTGTCCGCAGGGCAATGATCGGGCATTTATGGCTTGCGGCAGCGTTAAACAGGGCGATGCGGGGGTCTTCTCCCGGTTGGCTTATCAGTTGCCAGCTATCTGTGCCTGCCGGGCTGGCCGATTGCAGATTTAGTTCTGTTTCTTGCAGCCATTGTGTTTTGCTTCCGGGGGCGAATGTCACTTCAACCACCATCGTATTCCCGGTAGTTTGATGCAGTTCGCTTTTGAGCTTATCGGTGACGATTTCCCCCTGATTGATGATAATGATGCGGTCGCAGATGGCTTCTACTTCCTGCATGATATGCGTAGAAAGTAAAACCGTTTTATCTTTCCCGATCCGGATAATCAGATGGCGGATTTCTTCCAGTTGGTTGGGGTCGAGGCCTGTCATAGGCTCATCCAGAATCAGCACTTCCGGGTTGTGCACCAGTGCCTGCGCCAATCCCACGCGCTGGCGGTAGCCTTTGGACAGTTCGCCTATTTTTTTCGTTTCTTCCGGCAATAATCCGGTGAGTTCAACTATGTTTTTCACCCTTTTTACAGGATTGTCCATCCTGTAAAGGCGGGCCACATGCAGGAGATATTCTTTGATGAACATATCCGGATAAAGCGGGTTGTGTTCCGGCAGATAGCCGATGCAGGCTTTAGCCTGTAAAGGGTGTTTGCGGATGTCTATCCCGCACACTTGCACCTGTCCGGTGAAATCTTCCAGAAAACCCGTGATGATCTTCATGGTGGTTGATTTCCCCGCCCCGTTGGGTCCCAGAAAACCGCATATTTCTCCTTTGTTCAGGGTGAAACTCACCCTGTCGAGTGCTTTCTGTTTCCCGTAATATTTGCTAACGTGGTCTATCGTAATTGCCATAGTTGCGGGCTTTAGGTTATTTAAACCAACTATTCACGTCCTCATAGTTCAGGATGTGGATAATGGTCTTTCCGTCGGCGGTGAAATTGTGGTGTTTGCAGGCGAATAAATTATCGGCAATTTCCCGCATTTCATCGCAATTCAATACCGTATTGTAATCGATGGCCGAGGCTTTGGCCAGAGCCAGGGCTACCCGTTCTTTCATTTTCTCGCGGATGCTGCCTTCCGTATTTTTATAATGTTCTATCAATTGAATAAGCACTTCTTTGGCATGGGAATAAGAAAGGTCGGGGGGAGTGGCATGGATAGCAAAGCAATTCTTGCCGGATGCGTTTAATTCAAACCCTAAATATTCCAAATCGGTATTCAATTCCCGGACCAAAGCGAAATCGGCAGCCGAGAGTTCCAGTGTTTCGGGGAAAAGGCTCTTTTGCCCGGTCACCTTTTGGGTGAGCAGCGAGTTGTAATATTTTTCGAAAAGGATTCGTTCGTGTGCCCTTTTTTGGTCGATCAGCATCAGCCCGCTTTGCACGGGGGTGACGATGTATCGTCCCTTTAGTTGGAAATGGCAGGCTGTGGCGGGTTGTAGGGGAGTTAGTTCCTCCGACATTTCCGGAATTACGGTCTGCACCGTTTCTTCTTTTTCTTTCAGCCCGTCGAACAGAATGTCCCAGTTTGCCGGAACTTTCTCCGTGCGGTGGGGGAATGCGGAAGAGCCGCTTTGCCGCTCGAAGTCCGAATCCTCTTTGCTGATAGGGCTGTTGTTGTAGTTAAAAGGGTTATAATTGGGGTTATAATTGATTCGTGGCACATACGCCGTTTCTGCGGCAGGCGTGGGAGGGGTGTAATCGATGCTCCCCTCTGTGTCGAAATCCAATGGCGGAGTGATATTGAATTTTCCTAAAGCCTCTTTCGTACTGGCCATCAATATCTGGAAAAAATCGGTTTCGTCCTGAAATTTTATCTCCGTTTTTGTGGGATGGATGTTAATGTCGATCAGGGAAGGATCGACCGTGAAATAAATGAAATAGGAAGGCACGGCATCCGCACTGATCAATCCCGAATAAGCCTCCATGATCGCTTTATGAAAAAAGTTGTGTTTCATAAAACGATTATTCACAAAGAAATATTGTTCCCCGTATGTTTTTTTGGCATGTTGGGGGTGGCAGATAAAGCCTTTGATTTTAACCAACCCGGTTTCGCAATCCACGTTAATCAGCTTGGCGTTTATTCCTTTGCCGAAAACATTCACGATGCGCTGGCGTAGCACGGAAACCGGAAGATTGTAGAGTTCATTGCCGTTATTGCTTAATGAAAAACTGATCTCCGGATTGGTCAGGGCCACCCGTAGAAATTCATTGATCACATTCCGCAATTCGGTGGTGTCCGATTTCAGGAATTTCCGCCTTGCCGGAATATTGTAGAATAAGTTTTTTACAGAAATATTGGTTCCCGCCGGCATGCTGATGGCTTCCTGCTTTTTCAGTTCGGATGCTGCGATGAAGATACAGGTGCCCAGTTCGTCTTCCGCCCGGCGTGTTTTCAGTTCCACCTCCGCCACCGAAGCGATCGAAGGCAGGGCTTCGCCCCGGAAGCCCAATGTGTTTATACTGAAAAGGTCTTGGGCCGAAGCTATTTTCGACGTGGCATGACGTTCGAAAGCCATGCGCGCGTCTATGGGCGACATGCCTTTCCCGTCGTCGATCACCTGGATAACGGCTTTCCCTACATTTTTAAGTACGACTTGTATATTTTTAGCTCCGGCGTCGATTGCATTTTCCATTAGCTCTTTTACGACCGATGCGGGGCGTTGCACGACTTCCCCGGCAGCGATTTGGTTGGCAACAGAATCCGGCAGTAATCGGATAATATCCATAAAACGATAACGTAAAAACGATAAATTAAAGGTTATTTGGACGAATGACCGCAGTATTAAAGTCCGAAAAATTTCATAATACCTTCGGGATTCCTTACAAATACATAGAACGCAGCCAGGAATAGCATGATTAAAATCATAAACAACCGGATGGTATAGGCCGAGTTGGCATTGCCTCTGGCGGTTTTTCTTTTTTCATACTCCTTCCGGAACTGTCCCCGTACATCGGGAATATACTGGTCGGAATTTTCTTCCAGTTTTAATTCTGCCCGGATACGTCTTCTGCGGGCTTCCTGCTCTTCTTTCACCGGATCCCAATACCGGGGTTTTAAATTAAACCTTTTATACTCTGGTTTCTTGAATAAGAGAAACATGGTGGTTTGTGTTTTTAATTATTTGTTTTTTTCGAGGATGAGAGACCGAAATGTTTACGTACCCATTTGGGAACAAGGAATGCTCCTACAAAAAGGTAGGGATAATAGCTAATCAGCCTCCATAAGATAGCCATAGCAATGGCGACACTGGCTCCCGGCAGGAATTCTCCCAGATATTCCTTAAAGACAAATTCTGCAAATCCGCTGCCTCCCGGTGTGGGGCTTACCAGCATCATGATCCACATCACTAATTGCCTTGCGAAAATAAGAAAATGTTCTGCCAAGGTATATCTGCCTGCCCAAAACGCCATCAAAATCGCATTTACCACCCAATAACGGGCTGTCCACGAGATAAAAGTCGCCCCGAAGGTTTTTAGCCAAAACGAAATGGGCATGTGCCGTAATTCGTAGGAATTACGGATGATGTCCGATCCGGCTTCGTTGGCACTATGCCGCCATTTACGGAGGATTCGCCATTTAAAGAGCTTCATGAGCAGATATTTCAATCCCCGTGGATTTTTAAACAATCCATAGCTAAGGATAAGCAAATAAACTAATTTGAGGGAATAACCGCCTACTGCAAACCAGATCAAACTTTTCGTAACTCCTTCGCTGACGCCCGGCATGTTCCATAATGCCGTCTGGCTTACGCAAAGCAGGATGATGGGAAACATGATAATGAAGTATAGCTCGTCCAGAAAAGAGGTGGCCATCACCATAGCAGAACTACGCCCCACTTTGATTCCTTCCTTGTTTACAAAAAGGATGGCCAGGCTGGTGCCACCGATGGCCGAAGGCGTAACGGCGGAAGTAAATTCCCAGAGAAAAATGATGCGGATCGATTTGATCCAATTCAGGCGGTTGCCGGAAAGCACCTTGATTCGGATTACATATCCCAGGTCGCGGACCACCATACACAAAATCGCTACCAGAAGCCAAAACACAGAAATCCACGTAAAGGTGATCTGTTCGAATGCCTTTATGTCGAATTCCCTATATAGCATATACGATACTACCGCCAACCCGATGAGAATCGGGTAAACAATCTTATAGGGACTGATCTTTTTGGTGAGATTTTTCTCTGATTGTTCCATCGTCCGGTAATTAATTTCCAGAAACCTTATACTATCTTGCTCTTGTAGGAGCATTTGAGTTCATAAAGTTAATGGAAAGTTTCCTGAATCGGGCAAATTTCGCTCTAAACTTTATTGTCTTTACAAACTTTAAGAGATGGATATTTGAGAATGAAGGTGTTGTTCTTTATAAAAATAGTGAGGTTATTTACATTAATTATAATTTGGTTGTGTTGGTTAATTAAATTATATTTATTGTGTTTTTATAATAAGATAATCTAATGGGATGGAAATAGGTTTAACTGATATTGAAACATATACTTCGATCGGGGCTAATTTAGTTGCAATCACCGGAATTATTGTTTTTATCGTTGAGTTTAACAGGTATAAGAAAACGAATAAAATTCAGGCTTATCAGAATCGTTATCAATTATATCTGGAAATGGATAAAATTTTGATTGAACATCCCGAATTGAAAAAATTGGTAGGTAATCTTGAATTTCAAAAATGGCTGGAACAGAATCAAGGAACTGACTCTGAAATTCGTTCGACGGCGTTTATTGAACTGGTATTAAATTTATGCCAGCTATCTTATATGCAATACAAGGATCGGATTACTAATTCTGAAATGCTGTGGATGAAAGAATTACTTAAGAATAAATATGTTGTCGCTTATTGGAATAGTGGAATTAAATGTAGATATAATAAGGATTTTGAAAGATTTGTAAAGAAAGAGCTGGAGTGTTCCCCGAAAAGAAAGTGGGAATGGGGAAAGAAAATATCTCGTTTTAGTCATAGAATAATCGATTTTCTATCATGAGAGTGATAGATTGCTATATTCTTTAGCAATTGTGGGTAACTCTTGTGTGACTTTTCTATTTAAGATGGCTTAAATGTATGTGATTTTGGGAAAAGAAAAAAGCTCCCGATTTCTCGGAAGCTTTGATTCTAGTGGTTTTCAGGAGTGGAGCATATCGGGGTCGAACCGACGACCTCTTGCATGCCATGCAAGCGCTCTAGCCAACTGAGCTAATGCCCCGGAAGTGTTTGCCTTGTCATTTTCAGATTTTTGAAAACTAAAAAATGATTTTGACGGCACAAATTTAGAATAAATCGCTGAAAAAGCAAAAAAAAGCCGTTTTTTTAAAAGGTATCCTTTTCGGTTTTATCGGGCTGGTTTTATGCGCAATTTGCCTGTGATCGGGTAGTGGTCTGACAAAGTGATCTCCTCCCGCTTATAACTTACCGTTTCAAGGCCCGGCGTATGGAAAATATAATCGATCCGGAAAGAGGGAAATTCCCCGATATAAGTGTTTCCCAATCCTCGTCCCTTCTCGATGAAACAATCCGAAAGCCCGCCTTTGATCGTTTTGTAGGTATACGATAAAGGCGTATCGTTGAAATCCCCGCACAAAACCACCGGATAGGGCGAAGACTGGATGTGCATGTTAATTTGTTCCGCCTGCTTCGCCCTGTTTTTATTCGCATTTACAATGCGTCTGACGATGCTTCTGATTCCACCTTTGATGTCGTCGCTTTTTAAACCTTCCGCCATTTCTTTCATGAATTGGCGTTCTTCTTTCTCGAAACGGTAGGATTCCAGATGCACACTGTAAATACGGACGGTGTCGGTTGCCAGCGGAATATCGATATAAATACACGAACTGGAATATTTTTTATCAAAAGGAATCGTGCCTTGCCGGATGATCGGTATCCGGGAGAATATACCCATGTCTTTGTATAGGTAGTGATAAGGATAAGTGGACAGCCGTCTGATGATTTCCCTGTTTTTGAGCGTGGAGCTATTGAGCGAGAATTCTTGTAAACAGATGACATCCCCTTCGAAACGATTCAGGTAATCGAATAATTTTTGGCGGGTATCTTTTTGTTTCGACCAATTGTAAATATCGAAATAACGGACGTTATAAGAAAGCAGCGAAAGGTCGTGTTTCTTCTGGTCTTCCTGGACGTTTGCCGTGCCGTAATAGGTCATGAACGTGGGTATGCCCAGCAGGATGACCACTAAAACGAACCAAGCCGTTTTTTTCCAGCGGGTGATCCAATACAGCAGAAGTAAAAGGTTTGCAATTAAAAGATAAGGATAGGCAAGTCCCAACAAAGAAGGCAAAATAAAGCTGTTGGGGTCGATATACGATGAGGTATAGGCTCCCAGCAGACCTGCTATGGTGCAGATGCTTATTACCAGCACTACTTTGTCTAATATCTTTAACATGTTGGATCTGTTTGTTTTCGTACGCTGACAGTGACCCGCTGTTAATTTCTGCCTGACTTGAACAATATTTCTTTTTCCTCCCGGGTGAGGCTTTCATAGCCGGAACGCGATATTTTGTCTAATATCTGGTTAATCCGGTCGTCGTATTGCTTTTTATACTCGTTATACTCCCGGTCGTTCATTTCCGATACGTTCTTCCTGTATTTCACTTTCATTTTCTTGCGTTTGGAAAACAGCTTTCCGATTGCCAGCCCCAAAGAGGTGAAACCGTGGGTGAGGTCTTTGTTTTTCCTAACGCCGAGAATGAACAGGTAGCCGAACAGAGCCCCGCCCAGGTGGGCGATATGTCCCCCTGCATTTCCGGAAGGGATGCTGATTACATCGATGAATGCAGTAAAAATAGCCAAATAAATCAATTTTACAGGGCCGATCAGGAAAATATATACTTTATGTTGAGGAAGGTAGGTACAAACTGCAAATACGATGGCCATAACCGATGCCGATGCCCCGATTGCCCAGGAGGACAGGCGGGTGAGCGCGAATACCGGAAAAATGTTGTAAGCCAGCACATACAAGGCTGCTCCTGCCAGTCCGCCTAACAGGTAAACTCCGGTTAATTTCCGTTCGGAAAAATAGTTCAGGAAAAAACTGCCGAACCAGTATAGCCATAACATATTGAACAGCAGATGAAGAAATTCGAACTGTGTGAACATGTAGGTAACCAGTGTCCACGGGCGGTAGAGCAAGTATTCGGGGTCGGCCGGAACACCCACCCATTCCAGCAATATCGGGTAGAAATGTTCTCCCTGTCCTGCCAGGGCCATAACGACATACGCTATTTTCAGCAGGAGGAATACTCCGATATTTATATAGATCAGACGGGTTAAAGCCGAACCTTTCAGGAACGAGTTTTTAAAACCTTTCCGAATGTTCTCCGAATAGTTTCCCTGATATTCTCCGTAATACATTATGGATTTCTGCTATTTTCCGAAATTAATAAAAGTTCTTCTTTTTCCGATTCCAGTATTTTATGAGAATGAAACCGAACAACATACCTCCCAAATGGGCAAAATGTGCCACGTTATCGCCTACGCTGTTCTGAATGCCCAGGAAGAATTCCAAAAGACCGTAACCAATGACAAAATATTTTGCTTTGATCGGTACAGGAATGAACATGAGGTATAATTCCGTATTGGGGAACAACATTCCGAAGGCCAGCAAGATTCCGAATACAGCCCCTGAGGCCCCGATGGTGGGGATATTGGTTTTGAGCTCGATGATCTGCCGGAATATTTTTTCTCCTTCCTGAATGTATTGGGTAGAATCCGGATTATTTGTCCAGGCATCCACCACTTCCCACACCCAGCCTGCGGTTTGCTGCCCTAACTGGCTTCTTATGAAATCGGCCAATAAACCGGGTTCCGGTGTGTTTTGGAAAGCTTCTAACTGGTTATGCAGGTTGTTGATGTCAAACCACCCCACAGCGCTGTTGAGGGCTGCCGCTCCCAATCCGCAGACGAAATAATAGACCAGAAAACGATTCGACCCCCATACCGATTCCAGAATACGCCCGAACATGAAAAGGGCGAACATATTGAAGAACAAATGGCTGATGCTGCCGTGCATGAACATGTGCGTCACATATTGCCACGGTTTCCAATAGGTGGATTGCGGTAAATGGAGTCCTAAAATATTCGCTGTGTCGAATCCCCAGCGTTTATCGATAAACATGGTCAGGAAATACATAACCACGTTTATAATAATTAGCATTTTAACGGCAGGCGTTATGCCGGAAAAAGGTCGGTAATTCTGCATCTTTATTCACTTTTAGGTTCTGAACGCTGATCGTTTTTCGGTTGTTCTTTGCGGTCAGGACGCGGATTGTTTCGGCGGTTATTATTATACCGTTGGTTTTTGGGACGATTGTTGTTCCGGTTGTTAGAACGTTCGCCGTTACCGTTGTTCTCGTTTTTCTCTTCTTTCCCTTCCCTTTCGTTTTTTTCGTTCCGGGGGGCATTATTGTTACCGTTTTCCCGATTATTATTTTCCCGGTTGCTGTTTTCCCGGTTGTTCCCCCTGTCCCGGTTGTTCCGGTTTTTGGAATGGTGGCGTTTTTGTTTTTTCTCGTCGAAACGGTTCAGGCTTTCTTCACCCACTCCGTCGGTGTATTTAATATCTACCGGGGCATCGGCTTGCTCTTCCACAGCTTTTGGCGGAATAATCCCTTTCCGGTTCATCGCGATGATCTCTTTGATCCGTTTCACCGGGATTTGTATAAAGGCGCCTTTCCCTTCTTTATCCGAAGTGTAAGACATCATACGCCCGAAAATATCGGTTTTCTGGTGGTAAAGCATACCTTCTCCGGTGTTCAACGGAATGTTGGCCGAAGGGAAATCTTTCTGTGCATCAATGTAAGCGTCTACTTCGTAGTTCAGGCAGCACTTCAGTTTTCCGCATTGTCCCGCCAGTTTCTGCGGATTCAGGGATATATCCTGATAGCGGGCTGCCGAGGTGGACACCGAGATGAAGTTGGTGATAAAGGTGGAACAGCACAATTTTAAGCCGCAGGGACCGATTCCTCCGATTCTTCCCGCTTCCTGCCGTGCTCCGATTTGTTTCATTTCAATACGGATGCGGAAGGTTTCCGCCAGCACTTTAATTAAAGTCCGGAAATCCACCCGGTCGTCTGCGATATAGTAGAATATGGCTTTGGTCTTGTCGCCCTGGTATTCCACATCCCCGATTTTCATATTCAGTTTCAGGTCTGCTGCGATTTTCCGTGATTTAATCATGGTTTCGTGTTCCAGAGCAATTGCCTGTTGCCATTTTTCAATGTCGTGCGGTTTCGCTTTTCGGTATACTTTTTTTAACGGATTGCGTTCCAGATCGATCCGTTTTACCCGGATTTGTTCTTTCACCAGCTCGCCCGACAGGGAAATAACCCCGATGTCGTGGCCGAGGGCCGCCTCAACGGCAACAATGTCGCCTGCCTGGAGGTTTAGTTGGGAAGGATTGCTGAAAAAGGCTTTCCGGGTGTTTTTAAACCGTACCTCTACCACTTCCGGCGCACATTCTGTCTGGGGAAGATCGCTCAACCAATCGTACACGGCCAGCTTTCCGGCCAACAGGCGATGGTCGATCACAGGCACAGGGCGCTGGTATTTGGTATGCAATTGCTGTATTTCCTCTTTTTCTTCTTCTTTGCTGCCGGAAAATTCACCTGCTTTCAGGGTCGGGGTGTTTTCTTCGGAATCCTCCGCATCGGCTTCGAACACCTCTTCCGTGACCAGCGTTTCGGAGATTTCCTCCTCGACCACGATCACTTGTCCTTCTTCCTGTTCCTCTTCTTCTTCCTTCCTCTCTGCTTGTTGCTTCTCCTCCTGCTCTTCTTCTTCCTGTTCTTTTTCTTCCAGCCAGTCACTTTCTTGCCTGGCTGTTGGTTCGGAAATGGATTCCGGTTGTATCTGCCCGTTTTCTTCCGGGTTTTCTATATCGTTGATATAATCAGTCGTTTCACTCATATATTTTGAATATTATTGCTTTTATAATGTTTTTCTTCTTGTGCTCCCTCCTTTCAAGTGGGGGGGAGAATAACCCCTTTCTGTTAAGGGCGGATGTTTTGCATCACTTTGATGCACAGGTCTGTAAAAATAATTTTAGCATTTCCGTTCCGGCTGATGTCGCTGTATGCCCGCTCGAATTCTTCACCCAAGGGGATGACGTTTCCTTCGTGTACATAAGGCGAGAACCGGACGGAAAATTTTTTTTCGCGTTCGGTCATATAGTTCAATTGGTCGATGCCGAAATTTTTAACAAAATTTTCCCGGATCATACGAATGGCATGTTGCAGGAAACTTTTTTGCCTTTCGCGCCCCAATCCGGTGATTTCGCCGACCCATTCGTTCACCGGGAGCATTTTCCTTTCCCAGCACAGGCGCATCAGGCTGGCAAATTTTTCTTGGTTGTACACCTGTTCTTCTGTTTCGTTCAGTAGGCGGAGGGCTTTGTGCCAACTTCCCGAGGCTACGTGTGCATATTCTTCCGCATGTTCTGGTGTGATGCCGGCTTGTGCCGTCAGGTGATCCCTGATCTGCTTTTTTTCAAGCGGCGGTATATTGATGCGCTGTAAGCGCGATTGTATGGTGTTGATGATCTGTTCCGGATGTTCCGACACCATGAGGAATAAGGTTTTGTCGAAGGGCTCTTCGATGATCTTTAACAGTTTGTTGGAACATTCGGGATTCATCTTTTCCGGCAGCCACATGATCAATATTTTATAATCGGACTCAAACGATTTGAGGTTGAGTTTCCGTAAAATATTGGCACTTTCTTCGGTGTAGATCGCTGCCTGGGCGTTGTCTTCCACTCCCATTTCGGAATACCATTCCTCTAATCCGAAATAGGCCGTTTTATGAAGCAATTGCCTCCATTCTCCGATGTATTCGTCACTGACCGGGCTTTTGGCTTTGCGGACTACCGGGAACACAAAATGTACGTCGGGATGGATGTATTTTTGCATTTTCCGGCAAGAGGGGCATGTTCCGCAGGCGTCGTCGTGTTTGTCGCCGGTGCAGAGTACGTATTGAGCAAACGCCAGCGCCAACGCCATCGACCCGTAGCCTGTGTCTCCGGCAAATAGCTGGGCATGGCTGATCCGTCCCGTTTTCAGGGAAGCGATCAGTCTTTGCTTAATATCCTCGTGTCCGATTACATCTTTGAATTGCATGGGCAATTTTAAGTTTTCCCATAGCGACAGGCAAGCCCGTCACTATGGGGTTATAAACTTATTTTTCTTTTTCGTTTACTTCGATTCCCAGTTCTTTTAACTGCTCTTCTGCAATTTCCGAAGGTGAATCGATCATCACGTCACGTCCTGCATTGTTTTTCGGGAAAGCGATGGTGTCGCGGATGCTGTCGAGCTCTGCGAACATCGATACCAAACGGTCGAATCCGAAGGCAATACCGCCGTGAGGAGGTGCGCCATATTTGAACGCGTTAAGCAGGAATCCGAATTGTGCTTCCGCCTGCTCTTTGGTAAAGCCCAGGCATTTGAACATGCGTGACTGCAATTCGGTGTTGTGGATACGGATAGAGCCGCCCCCGACTTCCACTCCGTTGATCACCATGTCGTAAGCATTGGCACGTACCGCTCCCGGATTGCTTTCCATCATATCGATGTCTTCTAAGTTCGGAGAGGTGAACGGGTGGTGCATAGCGTAGAAGCGTTGGGTTTCTTCGTCCCATTCCAATAGAGGAAAATCAACCACCCAAAGCGGTTTGAATACATCTTTCGGACGTAAACCCAGGCGGTTTCCCATTTCCAGCCGGAGTTCACACAGTTGGGGTAAAGTTTTGTTTTTCGGCCCCACTAAAATCAGGATCAGGTCGCCCGGCTGCGCCTTACAGGCTGCTGCCCATGTTTTCAGGTCGGCTTCGGTGTAGAATTTATCGACAGAAGATTTCAGTGTTCCGTCGGCATTATACCTCACATATACCAAACCTTTCGCTCCGATTTGCGGGCGTTTTACGAACTCTGTCAGTTCATCCAGCTGTTTGCGGGTGTATTCTGCACATTGGGGAGCACAGATCGCCCCGATATATTCAGCCGAATTGAATACGGCGAAATCTTTCCCTTTGGCTATTCCGGTCAGGTCGGTAAATTCCATGCCGAAACGGATGTCCGGTTTGTCCGAGCCGTAACGTTCCATTGCTTCGGCCCAGGTTATACGTGGGAAATCTGGGACATCGATACCCCGGATTTCTTTGAACAGGTGCTTGGCCAATCCTTCGAAAATGTGGAGAATGTCTTCGCGTTCCACAAACGACATTTCACAGTCGATCTGGGTAAATTCCGGCTGGCGGTCGGCACGCAGGTCTTCATCGCGGAAACATTTCACAATTTGATAGTAACGGTCGAATCCCGCAACCATTAACAGTTGCTTGAAAGTTTGCGGACTTTGCGGAAGGGCATAGAATTGTCCCTGATTCATGCGCGACGGCACCACAAAGTCGCGTGCTCCTTCCGGGGTACTTTTAATCAATACCGGGGTTTCTACTTCGGTGAAATTTTGGTCGTCCAGATAATTTCTCACCAAATGGGCCATTTTATGACGCAATTCCAGGTTTTTTCTCACCGCGTTGCGGCGAAGATCGAGGTAACGATATTTCATTCTGAGCTCGTCGCCGCCGTCCGTGTTATCCTCGATGGTAAAGGGTGGAATTTCGGAACGGCTAAGGATGCTGATTTCATTTACAATGATCTCAATGTCACCTGTCGGTATTTTATTATTTTTGCTGGCACGTTCCACGACTTTCCCTTTAATCTGGATTACGAATTCCCGTCCCAGTTCTGCAATTTTTTGTTTAACAGCTTCGGAAGCCGATTCTTCGGCTACTAATTGCGTAATTCCGTATCTGTCGCGCAGGTCGATGAAAGTCATGGCACCGAGATTCCTGACTTTTTGTACCCATCCGCTCAGGCAAACGCTTTCATTTACGTTTTCCAGCCGGAGTTGCCCGCAAGTGTGAGTTCTATACATTATGTTTACTATTAAGTTTTTGAAATCAATCATTTGGTTTTAACCAATTGGCGAAAATACTAAGAATTTATCAAATAATGGAAAATGAAGAATTGAAAATTATATATAGGCCTGCCGATCGTATAAAAAGAGGATGTCCCGGTAAACGAAATCCCGGAATAAATGGGCTGTTTTTGTGAAAATGGGGTGTTGTTTTTATGGAAATGGGGATGTTGATCTTTTGTTTGTGCCAAGGCCGAAGCCGCTGTGAAGCCGGGGGTTTATTGGAGAAAGCCGGGAGTGGCCGACGATGCCGGAATTTATTTGCCGGAAGTAAGCTTAGAAATTCTTTTGAAAGCCTTTTACTTTCCGTAATTCGATTTATCTTTGAATTTCTATTTGAATGTGATGAATTATATAGATATTATAATCCTTCTTTTCCTGATCTACGGGGCGGTCAGGGGTTTTTTTAAGGGATTGATCATAGAGGTTTTTACTTTGCTGGGATTGGTGTTGGGGGTATTCCTGGCCATGAGGTATTCGTTTTATGCGGAGAATATCCTGCGTGATTTCCTGAATGTGTCGGAACCTTATCTGCGTCCGGTGGGGTTGGGGGTGACTTTTTTGCTGGTGGTGATTGTGACGTATTTACTGGGAAAGATGCTGACCAAACTGGTGGATGTTATTGCCTTGGGAATGCCGAATAAGTTATTGGGAATGTTATTCGGACTGTTGAAATATTTTGTTTTGATTTGTTTTGTGCTGATGATTACCGATTCTTTGAATGAAACTTTTGGATTCCTGAAAGTTGAAACGCAGGAAAATAGTATTTTCTACCGTCCTTTTCTTAACTTTGCAACTTCGATGTATAATAAGATCCGATTTTGAGATGATACGGAGCAGTATGTTTTATAAAATGGTGGGGACACTGTATTATTGACAAGAGCACCTTTGGGGTGCTTGCGGTGTGTTTACGGTGATGGGATACCGTTGATTTTATGAATAGATAGAAATAAAAAACAATATATGATGAATTTTGTTGAAGAATTAAAGTGGCGTGGTATGATACATGATATTATGCCAGGTACGGAAGAACAATTAGCAAAAGAACAGACTACTGCTTATGTGGGGATCGATCCCACTGCAGATTCCCTGCACGTAGGGCATTTGGTTTCGGTCATGATGATGAAGCATTTACAAATGGCAGGTCACAAACCTATTTTTATCATTGGCGGGGCTACCGGAATGATCGGTGACCCAAGCGGTAAGTCGCAGGAAAGAAATTTGCTCGACGAAGAAACGATCCGCCGGAACATGGAGGGGATTCACTCCCAGCTATCCCGGTTTATCGATTTTAATTCATCGGCTTCCAACGCTGCGATGATGTTGAATAACTACGACTGGATGAAGCAATTTTCTTTTCTGGATTTTATCCGGGAAATCGGAAAGCATATCACCGTCAATTATATGATGTCGAAGGACTCCGTGAAACGGAGGCTGACCGGGGAGTGTTCGGACGGTATGTCGTTTACTGAATTCACCTACCAGCTGGTGCAGGGATATGATTTCCTTTATTTGCGGAAGAACTATAATTGCCTGCTGCAAATGGGAGGGTCTGACCAGTGGGGAAATATCACGACCGGAGGAGAATTGATCCGCCGCAAAGAGGGGCTGGAAGCTTTCGGGTTGACCTGGCCGCTGATGACTAAGAGCGACGGTAAGAAGTTCGGTAAAACGGAATCGGGGAATATCTGGCTTGATCCGAAACGGACTTCTCCCTATAAATTTTACCAGTTCTGGCTGAATTCCACCGATGAGGATGCGGCACGCTATATTAAGATTTTCACGATTTTGCCTCCGGCAGAAATTGATGCTTTGATTGCTGAACATAGCGAAGCCCCGCATTTGCGCAAGTTGCAGAAGACGTTGGCCAAAGAGATTACTTGCCTGATTCACGGTGAGGAAAATTATGAGGCGGCTTTGGAAGCTTCACAAATCCTGTTCGGAAATGCCACTTCTGAAACTCTGAAGAAAATCGACGAGGACACATTCCTGTCTGTATTTGAAGGTGTGCCCCAGTTTGAAATTTCTGCTGCCGATTTGAAAGCCGGAATTATGATGGTGGACTTTTTAGCCGATAAGACGGCGATCATGGCCTCGAAAGGAGAAGCCCGCCGGGCACTGAAAGGGAACGGGATTAGCATCAATAAGGAGAAAGTGAGCGAAGAAACCGTTGTGAATGAGAGCCATTTGATCGACGGGAAGTATATTCTGGCTCAAAGTGGTAAGAAGAATTATTATCTCGTTATCGTGAAGTGATTTTGGGAAAGGAAGTTTGTCTGCAACAGGATTCTATGATTGTTTCGTGACAGGATTTTCAATCATAAAATGAAATAGGGATGCTACTTGTAGCATCCCTATTTTTCGATTTATCCGATGAGTTATCTCAATTCAAATGCAATGGGCATGTTATAAGCTACCCGCACAGGTTTCCCTCTTTGTTTCCCCGGAATCCATTTCGGCATGCTTTGAATGACGCGTATCGCTTCCTGGTTTAAAGATTCGTCCACTCCGCGGAGGATTTTAATATTGGATATGCTTCCGTCTTTTTCCACAACGAATTGTACGAAAACTTTTCCCTGCACACCCATTTCTGCCGCTACGGACGGATAGTTCAGGTTTCTGCCCAGCCATTGTTTCAGGTTGCCGTTGAATTGCGGCATGTCTTCGGCGGGCACAAAAGGAATCACTTCGTCTGTTTCTTCGTCGTCATAGTCGCCTAAGCTGCCCACGAAAGGCGAAGGAGAGTTGCTCGGAATGTCTTCCGGGTCGGTCAGTTCTACATCGCTTTCTGTAAAAGTATCTTCCACCAAATCGATCATGTTGAAGGTCAGCAGTGCTGGAGGCGGAGGGGGTGGCTGAGGAAGGTTTTGGGTGATCGGAACCATGATTTCTTCTTCCGGTTCCCAGGATACGGTGATAAAATCCGAGGTTTCGGTGTAACCGCTTTTCCATTCGAAAGCCAAAAACACAGTTGCAAAAGTATAATCGCGAAATTCAAATGTACAACACAAGAAATTCAAATGTACAAAAATGAATGTTTTTTAATCGACACAATTAGATAGTAAAAAGAGCGTTTAATGAAGTTTTAAACGCTCTTTTAATTCTTATCAACTAACTTGTTTATAAAGCATAATATCTTTATATATAGAACTATAATTCGGTCGATTCTGCGTTTCTTTTCGAATTGCACTATTAAATGGGTTAGACAACTTCAGATTGTATTCAAGCCATTGGAAAAGCTCAATTATTGATGACTTTTCGGAGGTAAAATAAATATATGAAACTTCCTTAATAACGTTTAAAACATCAAGATAATCGGCAAGTTTCCAGTAATTTTTATACAATCCAGTGATTGTTGAAAGGTATGGAGGATCAACAATGAATACAACATCTTTTCTGTTCTTGAACTTTTCAAAAAGTTCTCGATAGTCATATCTTACGATCTCTACTCCTTCTAAATACTCATCGCAATTATAATCTTTTTGTGTTGTAACATTATTATACATTGTTGATTTTTTTAACGCTTCAAAAGAATTAACGTAGTTGACAGAAAACAACAATGAAGATGATAATGTTATATAATCGACCCAGCCATTCTTTTCTTCTTGCTCGATACGATGTAAAACAGCTTCCTGAACTTCTTGTGGTAATCTTTTTTCTTTGGGTATGTGGGCGACAATTTCCCGTATATCTGCCAGTAGTCTATTGGTTTTGTCAATATTGGCAAGGCGGATGTGATAATCATCGTAATCATTGTATATTACTCGAGCATCGGGACGTGCTCTTTTGGTCGTGTGCGATAATAACCCTGATCCGCCAAACAAATCAACGAAAACAGTTTTATTTTCAAAAAATTGTAAAGTCTCTTTGAAATCTTTTACAAATCTTCTTTTCTGCCCCATAAATGGAAGTGGTGCAGAATTGTAGGTTTTTAATGAATCTCCTAACATTCAGCATAAATTGTTTTTTTAATGGTTAATAAAATGATATTTAAATGTTTATAATTATCTTTGTAGCCTCTTACCACATAACGCAAACACGCCGGAACGCAGCCAAAGGGTTATCCCCCCGGTTGTGCGTTCCGGCGCATCTGTGTTAGTATGTGGTAAGAGGCTACTAACGATCGGGGGGCTTTTTCTTTTCCCCCCGGAAAATGATTTATATTTTACTTCGGTTCAATTGAATAATAACCGTTATCTACGGTTATTATACCCTATTAATATGTTGCATTAATGCGGAACAGGAGTGATCGTTAATAATCCTGCGCTGGTCACTATGACCTTCATATATTGAATCATATCTGAACTGTCCAGTCCACAAAATGTAAACTTTATCGCAACCCCCTCCATCTGGGCAGCTCCAATTGCCCATAGCCTGTGACCCGTAGAATATCCCAGTTCTTCGGAAAGGCTAATACCTATCCGGGGGATGTCTACACGGGTGGACAGTAATGTGAATGTAGCTTTGAATACAGCAATGTTATTCTGTATTGCTTCCGGGGTATCTCGGGTGTCCAGCATAAGAGTAGTCCCGGCTATATCGTCTTTAAATGCCAATTCCTTGTTATCATAGTACAATTTTCCGTCTGCCGCAATGCTGACATACTTACCTGTGGCATAATTCATTATTTGAATGTCTTTTGTCGGATAAGCACCAAAACCGATGTAACCAATGTTCCCGGTAGCATCCTTGAACATGAGTACATGCTCCGGGGCAGACACGAGCATATTGAATCGTCCGTTAGATAAGGTTTGTTCACCGCTATTTTTAAGTGTGTCTGACAAATCATCCACAAAGGCTAATCGCTTCCATTCTGTCCAGCCCTTTCTGTTGAATTGAGTTCGCCAGTATGGCCTGTCTTCTCCATGGGCGTGTGCGATTTGGAACACCCAATCACCACCAGCAGGGCCTTGAATGTTATTACTCACCTGTAATATACTTCCATAAGTACCCGGTCCAGGGCGAGTTCCGCCGGATTCAGGGGTATAGCCAGCGGAAACGAATCCCTTCGTATCATCTACATCAATTGGATAGAATACCCGTCCAAATGACATCCTGTCAAGCCCGCCTAAAGTATCGGCGTTACCTCCGTTGGCGGGGAGAGAGGTCGGAATTTGGTCTTTCGTCGCAATCTCTTTATTGTTTGAATAACACTTTCCATCTGGAGCAGCCGCAATTTTTGCGCCACTTTCTGCATTCCATAAGATAATACCGTCTGAAGCTATATCCGACATGCCAGAACTACCCTTGACTACATCATTACTTTTAAACACAACTCTTGCTGAGGCACTATTTAGATTCAATTTCCCGTTGATAGTTTGATCTCCTGTGCTTTTAATCACATCAGACAAGCTCGGAATATCCGTGGTATAAGCAATGGTTTTCCAGCCTGTATATCTGTTCGAATCAACAGTCTTTCGAACTTGGATATGATCATCCTCGCCATACCCGACATACATCTCTACACCAGAAGCAGAGGCTGCCGGATTCCTAAATACAATCAGGCACATCGCAGAATCTCCATCGTATACTCTATAAGTCCCGGAAGTTCTGTTCACAAAGGTATCCAGGTCACTATGATTAAGTGAGAGCACTCCCGAAACAAACAAGTCAGAAGAATGCTTACCATCTACTGTATCAGCATTCCCCCCGTTAGCTGGTAACGCCGCCGGGAAATCGGTAATCTGGGCTTTCGAGTGCGTATGCACAAGGTCAGCTTTCCCGCCGATCAGCGCCATGATCGACGTGGCAAAGTTCGGATCGTTCCCCAGCGCGGCGGCAAGCTCGTTCAACGTGTCAAGGGTTTCAGGGGCACTTCCGACGATTTCAGCAACCTTTTGGGCGGCATATTCTTTAGCCGCCTGTAATCCGTCAGCGTCCTTATTATCCACCTCCGCGCGGGTATACTTATCAGCCCAGCCAGCCTTTTCCGCGTCTGTTACCAATCGGTTATCGGCGTCCTGTGTCAGGTCGGCTGCCCGGCCTGTGAACGCCACCGCTTTTAAGTCGGCAAACCAGCGTTTAAGCTTTCCGAAAAGCACCGAATGTTTTTCCCCGGAGGCGATATTCGTCCGGGCATCCTGATCGGGAAAAGTCACAATACAGTCCTTTGTGTCCCCCTCAACCAATCCACCACCTCCGGCTATTGTCAGTGAGAATTTTTTCAGATAATTTTCCCAATTGTATGTTCCAGTGGCTGCTGAAAGATCGGTAAACACACGGGTTTCCACCCAAAGCTCCTGCCGTCCGTCTATCTCTTTCAGATAGGATATTTCCATCGTTCCGGCGAATATCGGACTTTCCAAAGATTCATCCAATGGCGTGAACTCATACGACGCAGGGCAATACATACCGGAATCGGGCGTCTTCAACGACACCTGCGGGTGGTTTCCCTTAGTCAGCTCTTTGTATAGTTCATACCAATTCTTATCGGCACTATTGATAATCCCGTTCCCGTCTTCGGTCAGTTCGATGCCATACACCGGATGCTGATCTTCATAATTCTGATATGCAATCCTAACCTTCGTCCCCCGGATATTGATAATGATACAATACGCCGCCGGATATTCAGGGGCATCTGCCGATGTGACTACGATCGAAGAATTGAACAGCATCTGAACATTGGGATAAGTGTTTCCTTCTGTCCACTTTTCGTTGCTTTTTGAAACAATGCCATAATACACCGGGGCATCTTCACTCGTATAGTCTTTTTTCCACTTATACAGCAAATAAACGGGCTTAGAAAACAATGTTCCATCAGTCAGTCGTTCCTGTACGGTGGCGATTATTTCCGCCTCCATATCTGCCGATCCTTTGGTGAAGTCCGCCGGGATAATGATGATCGAATTACTGCTAAGTTGTTCCAGTTCCGCGCGAGTGGCATAGGTGGTATTCGGGTTAGCGGCAAGGTTGTCGAGCTTACCCTGTTCGGCGATAGTCTTATGCTTCGTGTCGTCCGCCCGGTGGCGGACAAAGTCGGCATACAGGTTATTCACATCCATTTGTTCAGCTTTTTTATTCAGCGTGTCTTCCAGCCCTTCAATATTGGCGGTTGGGATCGTGTCGGTCTTATGCCAGAAGCTGTCTATCCACGCGGCGAATTGCGTGGCGAGTGGTTTCATACCGCGCTGAAACCAGCCTTTCAAAGTGTTTCTATCTGTTATCATTGCTGTGTGATTAAAGTTTCATGATATAAGCCAGCACGTAATAAGGCGGACGGATGTCGAATGCCTGTCCGCTTCCGACGGTTTCCAACCCTATATCAACGCCTTTATCCTCTGCTACATAGTTGGTTTCTAAAACGCCGTATGTACCGGAATGGTCGAGGTTATGGTCATCACCCCTTTTCGTAGCTTTGTGTGTGTGGGCGGGCATATTGGCTACTTCCAATGTTGCCGTTTTACCGCCGCCCGATTTGCCGACGCTGTTGTAATCGGCATCGTCCCGGTTATATCCCACCACGAATCGCCCGCGTAGATCGGGGGTTTTCTGTGTGCCGTCGCACAACGCCCAGCCTTCCGGTATCTTGTCCGGCGATCCGCTCCACATGACCACCACGCCCGCCGGAATGGTCGTACTGCCTAACTTCTTGATCTCATCATCCACATATTGCGTGGTCGCTTTGTTCATGTCCAATTGCTGATTCGTCGGCAGGGGATTGAACGCAGCCCACGGCAGGTAGTTTTCGCCCGTACCCGTGCCGAATTTGGCATAACGGCGAATCCGGGCGCGTTCGAAGGTCATTCCGTTAGCGTTCACATCTTCCGCTTCTTCGATAACGGCGATCGTACTTGCCACCGTGCCGCCCTGAAACGGCAGTAGTTCGCCGTTTACCACGATCCAGCCGTCGCTGACGGTTTTTCCCGTCGTTTCACAACCGCTCAATATGTAGTTCTTTCCGCCGATCAGCGTTAATAGCCCGCAGGAATTAATCATTTCCTGCATGAAAGCCATTGCCTGTATAGACAGGGGGTATTGCCCGTCTTTAAAGTTCAGTTCGTTCATATCGTATAATTAATAATATATGTCTTACTCAATAGTTTATATTCGTTCAATAGCGACCGCAGGCGGTTGGTGGAATCTTCCATTTGAGCGTTCCACGGAACGGTGACAGTGAAGAAGGATGTGTTTTCCAGTATTGCCGCTTCGTCGTAAAGGATATGCACAGCAGCGCCCGGCTCGCTGCGGATCAGGGTTTGATAACTGGTACTTTCGTCATAAATCATTAGCCAGTTACCGGGCTGGCTGGCATCTTCCAGCGTAATCCGGCGTTGCACCGGGTCGAGTTCGTCGTTCAGTAATGCCCGTAGATAACACACCTGTCCGTTCCGGCGGCAGCGAAGCAGGTTTGCTTCCCGTTGCCGGGAGAACTGGCGGTGCAGTTCTTCCACGCCGAAAGTCATTGCTGTTAAAAACGCATATATCCGGGGACGGCGTAGGAAGGTTGGCAATAGCAGCAGCACCAGCCGTTTATAATCGATTTCAAACCACTTCATAGGCGATCGCATTAATGTTTAATTCTTCCGGGGCAACGCTGAAATATCCGCTTTCCGGGGTGCACCGTGCGGCAATCACCGCGCCGTTGGCGGTGGCTGCGTGCAGGTCTATCAATTCGACGCCTTCCACGGCGGACAGGGCATTAATTAGGGCGCTGTTCCGGTACTCTCCGTTAAATTGCAGGTTTTCCACAAAATCGGTTATTGTGTCGTGTACTGTCGTTCCTGTCCCGTCGAGGCGTTCCAGCTTGCCATTGAAGATTTGCGGGTTGTAATATATGTCTATATCGATCCCGAATCGGTCGGCTTCCCGGTTTACAACCGAAAGAGCCACCCCGGCGTCTTTCACTTCTTTGAAGTAGGATTTCAGCGCGGTGCATTCTTCTTCGCTCAACGGGTGGCGGTTGCCTTCTTCGCCTCCGGCAACTTTCACATAGACTACGGCGGCGACTTCCACGACGGCGGCATACTTCACCACCCGCCGGGCGGCGACTTCTTCCGCCGTCAGTCCGGTGTTGTCGTAGGTGTCGGTGTCCGGGACGAGGCTTTGCCCGAATTGGAACATAAGGGCTTTGTTCCTGTACCAGTTCCGGGTGTGGGGCTTTAGTTCGTTGATCAGGTCGGTTACTTCCTGTTTGTGAATATCGAACAAAGTTTCCAGCGTCCACACGGCAACGGCGACGATGTAAAATAGGATGCTTTCCAGACTGACGGATGAAAATTGTTCTTCAAAGGTTTTGCCGGGAGCGAGATCGTATAACGCCTTTATCGTATCGTTCGCGGTGAAGGCTTCTGTCATGCCTTGTTTGATTACTTCGATAGTTCTTGCCATTATGATATTTTAAAATCTAATTCAATGCTCCAATATTCCACGCCTTCGGGCATGATTTTACTTTCTTCCGTGATGGCGGTCGAGGGAATCACGCGGTTGTTGGTATAGTGTTGCACCACCTGTTTATCCCGGATACTGTTCGCATTGTATTCCAAGCCCTGCCCGGGAGCGAGGGCGTCGGTAATCGACATCCCGTTCACTTTTGCCAATTCGAACACCGCCTCGATACTTCCGCACACTTGTAAGGAGAGGTCGAACAGAGATTGCCGATCGGCTGCCGTTATTTTCATTCGATGCTAATTATATTATCTTCCATATATACCCGCTTTATCGCCAACCCCGATGCTTGCAACATCTTTTTGGCATTAGCACACCAGAGAGCGGGCATGTCCCCGTTTTGTAACCGGATCACCTCCGCCCCTAACAGGGGAGCTTCTTTATATTCACCCCGGTTGGCTCGCAATACGCATTCCGCAATCATGGCTTCGTTGTCGCCAATGGTCAGGCTGCCGCCTTCCACCAGCAAATCATTGTCTGTATTTAAAAGTATGCCTTTCATTTACTGCTTTATTTTAGGGTTTTCGTAATCCGAGACAGACACATGCTTTTGTTTTGCGATAATCGCCGGAACCGATACCGGGGCAGCGTTCGATTGAGCCGTTGCCGATCCTGTAACGGCTATACCTCCTGTCGCGATTTCGTGCGTATGGGCGTTAAAGGCATCGATCAGTTCATTGAGTTTGTCTGTTAACTCCTGAATCTTTACCAATCCGCCCAACCCTCCGCCGTTCATCACAATACCGGAAGAATCCACTTTCACCGTGGTATCTTTCACAGCGATGTCGATTTGTCCGTCAGTGATCCGGGCATGAGCATCACCAATATCCACCAGATAACGGTCGATTTTTTCGGTTAAAATAACCACGGCGGCAGAAGGTGAAAGAAATCCTACCACGACATAACTACCGGGGGCAGGAATTGCCACAACGCCCGTTCCGGCGTCTTGGTTGGCTTGCAGGTTCACCCCCACAAGGGGCGCGCTTTCGTCGAGGGGGGAACAGTCCACCGTCCGGGCTTCCACGTCCACCGCGTCTATCGTACAGATTTTGCAATATATTTCTGTACCTGCTGCCGATAATTGTTTGATTGCTTCCTGTATCGTCATTCCGCTACTCTTGCTCCTATCGTGATTTCTTGCCGGAATCCTTCCGGGGAATATTTAATGACATTCTTTTGCACCTGATACACGCCTTTTCGTTCGCCGTCGATCTTTATGCCGATATGGTCGAGCTTATCGGCAAGTTCCGCCCCGAAGGTGGTAAACGATCCCGTCAGCCCGTCGCGTTTCAGCCGTTTCAATTCCTGCTCCGCCCATGCTTTCAACTCTTTTTCGGGTTTGTTGTAAGTATGCAGCGTGCGGGTTTCCCCGTCGGCATCGCCCACTTCCACCCGGATTTTCTTATTGTCCGGCAGCAGGGATATAGCCTTTACTTTTAATTTCATATCGGCGGCGCTCTGCACTTTGAGCTGGGTGTCGTCTATAATGTTCAATCCGGTAGCATACACCCCACGGTGCGGGGTGCTGCTTTGTTCGAACAACACGCCGCAATACAACACGGGTTCGTTGTTCTCAATACGAATAAACGACCGGATTCCGCCTTGGTCTTTCAGGTGTCCCAATAGCGCGCTAACCGTGTCCGCCGTCACGCGGTATTGCCCGATGCTTTGTTCCCCGAATACCTTGTGTTTTATTCCGAGATTTTGGTCGCGTAATATTTGGTCGATCGTCGCCGATTTATACACCTTCTTTTTTGCCTCCTGTTGTTTGAGTTTGAACAGGTAATCTTCGCAACTGATTGAAAGCGGGGTTTTTAATCCAATGGTGGTTACGAATCCCCGGAAAGCAAATTGCAAATGATCGTCATATCCGAGCCATACCGTCACCCCGTCGCCCCGTTTGATCGGCAGGACGTCCGAGCCCTGCCAAGTGATTTTTTTCGGAAGTTGCAAAACACAGGTGTCCGTCAGCGTGTCGATGTCCCGGGTAATTTCCACCGATGCCACTTTATCGAACACCCATTTTTTTGCACTTTGAATTTCTATTTTTGCTGTCAGCCGGAACATCGTTTAATCGTTATTTAAATGCTGTTTAATACTCTGAACTTTTAATGATATAATCTTCGTCGGACAGGGCTTTTATATCGATCACCTGACGATTGGAATGTGTTTCTTGGTTCAAAGAAAAACGGGTAATTACCATGCGGTCGATGCCGAATATTTCAAAAAATATGCTGGTTACTTCGATCGCTTTATTTTCTTCGAGGAACTCCCGCACCGTGCGTATCCCTTTACTGGGATATTCGTCCACGATTTGCCCGTTATCATCCACCGCCGTAATACCTACGGTGATTCCAATATCGTAATCGCCGTTAGCAATGTATTCTTTTATTGTGCCGTCCAATCCCACAAGGGTAGTGCGTACAATGTGTTTTTCCCGGGATATGTTCACCGTTGCGTCGTTTATCGTGAGGGTTTCCCCGTCTTCTTTGCGCAGGGTGATCTCGGTAAGAACGTACCGCCCCTCCCAATAACTCCGGTCGGTAACGGGAACCGTCAGCCCGGATGTGGCAAGTGTCCCGCCGTGTCCCGCCCAAGATGGCACCTCTTTATTAACCTGTGAAGGAGGCAGGTGGTATAATGCTGCCCGTGCTTGCCGGGCGATACCTGCCGCAATAAATTGAAAATTCAGTGCTTCCATTTTATGTTACATGGCATAATTAACATCGTTCACCGCACCTGTTAAAGCCTCTGCCACCATGTCTTTCACCCGGGACACATCGTCGTGCAGGTTGGTGGTGTGTATTTCGAATTTGTCGATCAGTTTTTCAATGGATACATTAATATTTTTAATTTTATCCGCCTTGTCTGCCGAGCCGCCGATGCTGGCAAGCCCGCCGGATATGGCACCGCCGCCCGCGTTCGTATTGCGGGAACTTGGGGAGCCATCCGGGGTGTTTAGGCTAAACGTATCCGGGGCAATGATGAACTCGTCATTTTTCTGTTTTCGCTCTGCCGCTTTCTCCTCCCGGAAACTGGCAATCCCGGCAGCCCGTCCTTCGGCAAAAGCTTTTCCGATTTTTTCCCCAAACTCTTTGTCGGCGTTGAGCAGGCGGTCGATGCCGTCGGAAAAATTGTAACTGTCGTCAAACCAGTTAGCAGGGTTGAACACTCCTTTTATTAAGTGCCATACTCCGCCCAGTACTTCGCCGATGTAATCCCCTATTCCAGAGAACACTGTTTTCACAGCGTCCCATATACCCCAGACGAAGCCCCGGAACGATTCCGATGTATCATAGAAATACTTCCCCAAGGCTATTAACCCGGCAATTCCCGCCGCAATCCAGCCTACTATCGGAATACTTGTAATCGCTATCCCCACCGCTTTGCAAGCAGATACCGCCGACATTTTAAATGTTGTAAAAGCTCCCGAAGCAATCCCCGCAAATGTTGTTGAGGCGGTACCGCCCGTCACCAGCAAAAGCACCCACGCCCCGAGAGCCCGGACGCCAGAAAATAATCCTACCGTTGCAAAGCGGGTCAGTCCCACCGTCGCCCGGCTGATGTTTCCCAGGAATCCGATAGATTGAAATTGCCCGGTACGGAGGTCGTTGTTTAAAAATACCAATTGCAGGCTGGCGATCTTGGCAGGCCGGGCAATACCAGTTAGAACGCCCGAGAAATTGATCCCGCGTACCATAGTCATCACCTTGCCGACCCCCATTAGAAGAGGAGTAAGCTGTGCAAGGGGCACAAGGGACCCCGTTATCGTTTCTACCCATATTCCAAAGTCCCCGGTTGCATTAAAGATGCTAATTTTTAAATCGTCGAACCGGGCTTTAATCCGGGCTTGTTTTTCGTTGTAAGATTCCATGATAATGTCCGCCTGTTCGAACGCGGTGTTTGTCCCGCTAATCGCTTCGGTATATCGGTTTACTTCGTCGATTCCCTGCACCAGTGCCATAGCTGCATTACTGTTTTCCCGACCGAATAATTTGGTAAACAAAGCCGAATCGTTCAGCACGGATTTTAAGGGGTTGAGCCGTTCGGACAGGGTTTTCGATTTATCGGTCAGGGCGGAAATATTGACACCTGCCGCCGTTAATTCTTCTTGCACATCTTTCGGCAGGAACCGCCCGGTGGCAAGTATCGCCATAACGTTTCGCAAGGCAACCCCTCCCTCGGCTCCTTTCTTGCCCGCTTTATCAAGCACCTGAATGGCGGCGTTCGTTTCGGCGAACGATACCCCGGCGGCTTTGGCTGCCATTCCGCTTTGTTCAAGTGCTAATTTTATCGTGGGTAATTCTGCGGAACCTTCCCTTCCTGCCGCCGCCATGATGTTCATCATCTCCGCCATTTTCCGGCTGGCTTCCATAGGATCGTCGAGCGATACCCCGTACTGGTTCATCGCCGTAGTGAGCACTTCGGCGGCTGCCGTGGCATTGCCGCCCATGGTCTTGCTCAACACGGCAATGTTATCGCCCATGGCTTTTAAGGCGTCGGGTGTCTTGGCAAGTTCCGGGCTCAATTGCGAAAGCAGCAATTTATAGGATTCGACGGATTGCGCCGCCGATCCTCCGAACGTCTTGGCGGCATCCCGGGCATATTGTTCTATCCTTTTCAATCCTTCACCCGTTTCCCCGGATACTGCCGAGAGATCGGCAAGCGAGGCATTGAGGGCAGCACCCGGGGCGAGGGTGTTATCTACCGTCCGGGAAAAACCTTCTACGAATTGGGTCAGGTTGTTAAAGGCTACGATTTTCCCCTCGAAAGAAGCCCAGATATTAGTGGCTTGTTTTAGCACGCCGTTCATAGACGTAACGCTCCCCGTCACCTGCTGGGCTACGGAAGCGGCATCGCCTGTGATGTTGAACTGATAATTGAATACATAATCACTCATTCATTTTCGGGGGTTGAAAAAAGTTTAGCTAAGATTTTGGCAAGGTTTGTCAGCCGGGAATTTTCCAGCCATACCGCCTCGCTGAACCGTTCCGCCCATTGTTCCTCGGTGAGCCGGTAGGGGTCGATGTGGAAATTGGCGCGGATCAAGGCACACCCTTTAGCAATATATTGCTCGTTGTCGTCGCTGGTGAGCTGGTGTGCCTCTACAAGTTTTTTAATTCACCGTGAACGCGGTTGAATATTTGGGACAATTGCCGGATTGCAGTCATACGCACCACGATGTCGGTTTTCAGCACCGGATCGCCGCCGAGCCAGCAGTTATCGAACATCACGGAAGAACCTTTCACTTCGTCGGTTTTGGCTACTTTGTTCACGGCGGACATGGTTTCCATATCCGGGCGGCGGAAATAGCCCACAAACAGCTCGCCGTCGTCTTCCACCTCGATCAGGTGCACTTTGCGGTGCTCTGCTTTCCATGCTTTGATCTGTTCCTCGGATACGCCACCGTTGCAGATTGTAAGTGTCTTGACTACTTTCCCGCTAACGGCATCCCGAAAGGTTCTTACTCCATTTTCATCGACGAAATCGGTAACTTGTGCCATTGGGTGCGCTAAAGAATCGTTAATTTTTTCTATCAGGTTTTGAGGTTCCATAATTTTGCTTTTAAAAAAGGCAGGCAGAGCCGCCCGCCTTCGGTTATACTTATGCTTTTATTTTTTATGCCACTGAATATTCGAGGGTACAAGATCGAGCTCCACCAGTTGCCGGGTGTCGCCTTCCTTCCATGAACGGGTGTTCTTTTTGAACTGGCAATTCAAAATCTTATCGGTTACGATTTGCCCGTCCTCCGGCAGGTACGACACCACGACCGGGAACGGGGCAAGGTCTTGCAATCGTCCCGTAGGACTTGCTTTTTGCCACCCAAGCACTTCAATCATGGATACCGTTATTTTTGCGGTCGGGGTGATTCTGCCTTTCGAGCGCGACACAGGGAGCCGTCCGCTTCCGTAATGGTTCACGACGTCCTGCTCGTCGGCATAATCAATCGCCGTAATTCCTACGGAAGGCACACCGCCGACCGTTGCCACAATGTCGCCCCATGCGTATTCTATCCCATTTATCAGGGGTATATATTCCGTTGCTTTCATTCACTTATACTTTTTGAAAATCCAATTTTGCACCTAATCCGGCGAAGTACCCCGACGGGAACCTGTTTAATCACAATTTCAAGGGTCGATGTCGATAAAACGTTCTGCTCCGGATCGATTTCTACCGACAAACCACTCAATTCACCAGCCTTTTGCATGTCTTCCAACGGCTTGCTGGCAATGGTAGTAAGATACTCCACTTCATAAGCTGCCAGTTGCCCGGTGTCGGAATCCACATACAGGGAGCCGCCCAATTTCGGGAGCAGGGCTTTGCGGATACCCCGCACCGCCTTGTCCATGGTGCGTACGTTCTCTATCATGGCGTAATCGCTGGTGGCGTCGTCCATGGTGTGGGAATCGTTAAAGTATGCGTCGGTGAATCCGTCGTAGGTGACAAAGAAAAGATAACGGGCGGTGTCGAGGCTTTCGATGATCGCCGTATCAAGGTCACGCAATAGAGTTCCGTCGCCAAAGGCGGGTAATTCGATTCCCGTGGGGAATTTTTCAACCCATGCGATGCTTTGGTGTACCGCAGCTTTGGACAAGATTCCTAAAGCGATGCCAATTCCCGACACCGATACTTTGTCTGCATTGGCTTCGGCAGTATAAAGGTCGGCGGCAATGCCTTGCCCGTCTTGCCCGATCACCACCGAAACGTTACATTTTCCGGCTCCGGCAAGGGTGGTTTCCAATTCGGTGACGGATGCCACCTTCGGGGCATATAGGATGCTCAACGGTCGGTCGGCTTCCTGCAATGTGGTCGCCATGCCTTGTAGGGCGGTAAGGTCTGCTGCCGCCAGTTCCTTGTGCCCGCACCACACCGCTACCTGCCGAAGGCTTCCCCCTGCATAATTTTGCAAGGTTTTGATTTCTGAAAACGTGTAGTTTTCTCCTGTGGGCTTAGCGAACAAGCCCACATACAGGCTTACACCGGGATTCAGGCGAAATATTTGGTTTAAATGGTAGTGCAGCACCCGGATTTCCCACTCCGTTCCTTCGTCGCTGGTGATTCCGAGTTTTTCGGCGGTTTCAATGGATGAACACGCCTGTATCCGGTTGGTTTCGGAGAAACCGGAAGGCAGGGTGGTTACATAGGCAAGGAATCCGCTGATATGGTCTTGTCCGGCTATGGTCTTGGGGATATTCCCGTTTGTCCGGACGAATGTAATATCTTGCATCGTCTATCGTTTAACAGGTGTCACCACCCGGTTGGTTAAAGTTTTAGCATGGTTTTCCGCGGCATTCCGTTCATAGAATCCACGTCCGTCAGCCGTCATATATACCACGGACATTTGAGAGTTGTTTTTCAGGATCGCTTTTCCGACCTTCACCACGGCATCGGATGCCCGGGGCGTTTCCTCCGTAGCGGTTTGTTCGGGGACAACTACGGGTGTTGGGGTTTCGGGAGTTCCCGCATCTTTCTGCGATTTTCCCGTTTTATTTTTATCTTTTGCCATATTGCATATAATTTTTGTGTTTATAAATATCGTTTCAGCTTCCGCCAGCCCCAAACGATTCCTCCACAGATAGCCAGTATTCCCGCAAGGCATAACGCCTGTTGTATGATGCTTAGTTTCCGCTTTTCCGTTTCGGTCACGTTAAGGGTGGCGGAATCCTGCTGTTGGCTATTGTTCTGTTCCGTTCGGGAATCTGTTCGCCGTTGTTCTACCTGTTTATCGGTTACACGGTATTGATCGGTGGCATGGCTGGTGGCGTGCACCTGTCGTGTTGTACCTGCCTTGCGCCGTGTTTGGGTAATCTCCCGGCGGAGCGGTGGTGTTCCCGTTACGGTATCGGCGGGGAGCTGGGTGTCATATTCCCGTATGGTGGTTATCACTTCCTCGTCGTCTGCCTGTTCGGTGAACGATTCCTTGTCTATCCGGTGGTACCGGGTGTCGGTGGCATTGACCGTAGCTGAACTATCCGTTTCCGATGCCTGATTTACTGTTGTCTGTTGCCCGGTTTGGCTTGCTGTTTGTGCATTTACCATCCTCGTTTTTTTCAAGGGTGAGCAACTCGAAAGACACAGGACAATCGGCAGCATGAGGACAATTAGATATTTTGCCAACGGCTTTTTCCAGTCGTGTAACATTGGTATTCAATCGTTTAATTTGCGCTTCCAAAGGATGCACAATGTTTTGCATGATAATTTCATTCCCCAGCCGGGCATTCTCCAACTCTTTCCGGTTGGCATCTGCCCGGGCTGCTGCTACATCGGCGCGGAGCTTGGCTATTTCAGTATCGTATTTCCTTCGCGTGAGCTTCGATGCCAGCCACGAGGTAAGCGGGGCGGACAATATACCGATCACCGCTAATAACAATTCGGCACTCATTATTTTATTCCAATAGATTGTAACCATGCCGCCACATCGAATGAGGGGCACGCCTTGTATACTCCGGGAAGTTCCCGGTGTCCTACAATCTTAACCGCCGGATGGAGAGCATGAAAATCGAGAACGTACCGCTTTAAAGCAGCAAGTTGCCCGGGTGTCCTCGTATCTTTAGGCTGCATGTTCTTATCACAACCGCCCACGTACACAATGTGCCGCGATACGCTGTTATATCCCGTTGCTCCGTTCGTTATTTCCCAAGAGTCCACCCATTCGTCTTCGTTGTTATCGACCAGCCGTTCCACCGTCCCGTTCAGATGAAAAAGGTCGGTGTATCCCACTTGCCGCCATCCTCTGCCCTTGGGTGCGGGTGCTGTGTGCCATTCCCGGATTTCCCGGGCTGTCACCTCCCGACCTTCGGGGGTGGCGGTACAATGGATTACTAAGTATTGTAGTTCCTTTTTCATCGGTCACGGGATTACGGGTTAAGCCTTGGCACTCACAATTGCTCCCATTGCTTCGTCTTTCAATGGCAGGCAAATGGAATAAGTGCGGAAGCTGATTAAGTTTTCCTGCGTAGTGGGGTTGTTCTTGGCTTCGGAAGCATAGGTTTTCACACTACCATTCGCTTTCATCATCCGTACTGGGGAAAATGCAATAGATGCCTGCATATCGGTATCGGCGGGCACAGCTCCGTAAGCAATTTTTTTCAGCGTGGTAGCGTTATAATACGGGCAATCGTCGTATTCGTAGATTTCGAAGCCGTATAGCTTGTTGATTTTACCGCTCGTATAGTCGTAATACTGGCTGTTAAATTTTTGGTCGTTCTCCAGCAAATCGGCAATGTGATCGGAGCAAAGCACGAGGATACGTCCCACCTTGGGAACCTTATTTTTGTCGAATGCTTTTTTCAGGGCAATAATGTCTTTCCGGGTCAGGATTTTACGACCGTCGGATGCTTCGCCCGTGGTCAGTATCACCGGGGTAGCTCCGGTATTTTCATTCGGGGAAATGGCATGCAGGGCACGGGAGTATTTTTTTTCGGCGATGGCTTCTTTGTGGCGTTCAAGCACCGTGGCTTTCTTGTCGTAAGACATCGAGTATAACTCGTCGTCAGTAATACGGGTGGGTTTAGTTTGGTATTTATCCAATGACACCGCTTTGTCACCGTCCTCCAAATCCTCGATCTCTAAAGGATAAGAGGTGTTATTCACTAATACCGTCGGGTCACCGCCGATGTTGACAAAGTGAATCACATCGTTTTCCACGTATTGATCGAACGACCGGATTTTGGAATACCATCCCAGTCCTTCAGGGTCTGTCCGGAAAGCCTTGGTCATATATCCTGTCCATACTTCGGTGTATAGTCCGGCAGCCGCAACGCCCGACGGCATAATTCCGCCACACAATCCCGATAAGAAAGATACACCATTTACCGCCAATGCCCCATATACAGGCTGTGAACCCAAGGCAACGGCACCGATTGCACCAGCCGTACAGTTTACGGCAATGGCGCATACAAAAGCTACGAGAGCAAAAAGAAATTTTTTCATTCAGCTTTTAACATGATTTTTAAGTAGTTAATTTTCAATTTTGGGTACAAATCCAAACTCTGCTTTGTACAGCCGGATATATTCGGCGCGGTTGTTGGCGCGTAAATCCGCGAGCTGTTCCTCGGGTAATTGAGAGAATGTCAGATTAACCGACGGGGTGGCAGTTGTTCCGCCTCCCGGATGAGTTATGACATCGTTAGGCTTACGGGCGGGTACCAGCATGTCGATAGTTTCCTGCAATACATCGAATCCTGATGTCTTACCAAGGGTAATTAAGGTGTTCCGTTTGTCCGCCGTCGCTTTCTTGTCTTTAATGGCAGCGTCCACAGCCGCCTCGATCCGGGCAAGCTCGATTTTTTGGGCTTTCTCGGCATCGCCCTGCAACTTGGTGATCGCGTTTACCGCGTCGTCCTCGGTGGCAGTTGCCGCCAACCCGAGGGCAAGTAAGATTTTGTTCATCTGTACATGATTTTTGGGGTTTTGGTTGTTTTTTCCGGCGGGTGTTTCCGCCCCGGATTGTTTTTCTGTTTGCAAAAGGGGTACAACGTCATTATCGACCCCTGCCGCCAATTGTAGCAGCTTGCCGTCCGGCTCGTATAATTTTATCGCATCGTCATTACTGCCGAGGTCGGCAATGGAAACCTCCCGAAGCACGGAGCGCATCACCGACGAGCGGGTTTGTCCCGGCAGGAGGTGTTGCGGGTCGTTACTCAACTCCACGGGTTCGAAGCCGCCGGAAACCATATTTAAGAATCCGTTTTCCCATTTCCGCCCGATTTTAGCGGCATCCTCGTCGTCCATATCAAACACAGGTGTTCCGATCAGGCGGTCGCCTTCAAAACGAAGGTTTTCCACGCGCCCGATTACATTCCTGCGCTCGTGCATGTATAATAATATGGGATTTCGTTTGTATTGCTCGATGTCGATCCCGGAGGTAATGATCCGGGTGCCGTAGCTGTTTAATCGGCTGGTGCTAATGATAACGTCTTTTGCCATTTTGTTTTTTAAATAAAGGGGCGGCATTTCTGTTTTAAGTGCGCCACCGCCCCGCCTTCAAGTATTTGTAGCGGGAGCAGGATTCGAACCTGCGACGCCGAGGGAATGAACCTCGTGAGCTAACCAACTGCTCTATCCCGCGATATTTTTCTGATGCAAAAATGCAGGCTTTTTATAGGGCTAACAAAAAGAGTGTAAAGAGTTTACGCTCTTTTTTAGTTTGGCGGGGCAATACCCGATTTTTGCATTGAAAATCGAACCCGAAACCGGGGAATTACAACTAAAAACGGATTACTTATGAATGGCAAGTAAAGCAAGCGAAGAAAAAAAAGAATTTGCATTCACCCTCTATATGGCTGGTGAGCAGCAGAATGTGATTGCCGAAAAGGTTGGTGTGTCGAAACAAACGGTAAACCGCTGGGTTGCCGAGGGGGACTGGGGTAAACGGCGGGCAGCAAAGAACATCACCCGCCCGGAGCTGACTAATAAATTGTTGCTTTCAATTGACAAGCTACTGGAAAAAGTGATCGAGAGCGACGACGCGGATACATTCGACGGGCTGGGCGATAAATTATCGAAACTTTCGGCAGCCGTTGCCAAGCTGGATAAAGGAGCCAATGTGGTGGATGCCGTCGAGGTATTTATGGCGTTCGGCAAGTGGATGCAACAACGGGCTGGGATGGATCAAGGTTTAACGGCGGAATTGCTGAAAACCTTTAATAAGTATCAAGACCTGTATATGGCGGAACAGTTTAGCAAGGGGTAATGAATGGGGAAAGCAGAGATAAACGAAGCCATTAAACGCTGGAAAGAATGGTGTGCCAATGTACAGAGCCAGACCATTGTCAACCGTTCAGAAAGCGAAGCCGATAAACAGGCGCGCATTAAACGAGCCCGGGAGGATTACGCCTTTTTCGTTAATTATTACTTCCCGCACTACACCGATGATGCCACAACGGGCAAGCATACCGAAAGCGCACCTTTCCACATAGACGCCGCCAAAAAGATTCGTAAGAACCGCAATTTCAAAGCCGTGTTCAAATGGGCGCGCGGACACGCCAAAAGTACGCATCTGGACATTATGATTCCGCTATGGTTGAAGTGTCAGGAAGTGCGGGAAATTAATGTGATGGTGGTTGTCGGGAAATCGCAGGAGAATGCGAATACCCTGCTTGCCGATATTCAGGCGGAACTGCAATACAACCAAAGATATATTCATGATTTCGGCGCGCAGTATAACGCCGGAAACTGGCAGGATGGAGAATTTGTTACCGCCGACGGTTGTGCTTTTTTTGCCCGGGGGCGCGGACAGTCACCACGCGGGTTGCGCTACCGGAGTAATCGCCCGGATTACATTGTGATCGACGACCTCGACGACGACGAACTGTGCGAAAACGAGCGGCGCGTTGGCAAATTGGTAAACTGGGTGAAAGAAGCCCTGTTCGGAACTCTCGACGGTGGGCGCGGGCGGTTTATCATGGTGGGAAACCTGATTTCCAAAAATAGCGTTCTGGCGCATATTGCAGCCACCGACGGTGTGTATGTGTCACAGGTGAACGTGATCGACAAACACGGACGGGTATCGTGGGCGTCAAAATTATCGATTGAGGAAATCAGGGCGATGGAACAGTTCATGGGTTACCGGAGTTTTCAAAAGGAAATGATGAATAACCCGATCACCGAGGGGGCGGTGTTCCGAAACGATTGGATTCGGTGGAAGAAGTTACCGAAACTGACGCAATACGATCACTTGGTGGCTTATTGCGACCCGTCGTTTAAAGGGACGACCAAAAACGACTATAAAGCCATCAAATTGTGGGGCAAGAAGGGAACGGAGCTTCACCAAATCGAAGCGTTTGTCCGGCAATGTTCGGTGGCTGAAATGGTACGCTGGTGGTATGACCTGCACGAACGGATGATTGCCGCCGGGGTGGTGTGTCATTATTATATAGAAGCCAACTTCCTGCAAGACATCATTCTCGACGAGTTTACCCGGGAGGGCAATCTACGCGGTTATCAGTTGCCAATACGCCCGGACAAGCGGAAAAAACCAGAGAAATACCAGCGTATCGAGGGTATATCTCCGCTGTGGGAACGGGGTTTCGTTTTTTATAATGCCGATAAGCAGAATGACCCGGATACTCTTGCCGGGCTCGATCAAACCCTTGCCTTTGAGAAAGGCACCCAAAGTCACGATGATGCACCGGATGCCGATGAAGGGGCAATCTATATCCTGCAACAACAAACCAGAATATCAACCTTCGCGCCCAAGGTCGGGCGGCGAGCAACTTCAAAAAATCAATGGTAAAAAAAATCAATGAATGGGTAAAAGCCTACCAAAACATGGTGTTTTACCGCAGGTGCCAAAGGGCAATCAAACGGGCAAATCGCCGGGCAGTAACTACCGGAAAAAAGCAGCTGGTGATGATATACGGCGGGAAACCCGTTGTGATGAGTAAGCAGCATTTGAAAACGCTGATTAAAAAAAGAGCATTTGTAAAAGGGTTTACCCCGGAGAAAGCGGAATCATTGGCAATTTATAAAACTGCATAATGATGTTTTTATCGGAATTGGATTACAGGACGGTGTGCGACGAGGAAGAACTCGACGTACTCACCCGCAGCGACACCACCACCCGCGAAAAAGCAGAACGGGCGGCAATGGAAGAAGTAGCCAGCTACCTGCGTCCCCGGTACGACGTAAACCAAGCCTTTGTTGCCGAAGGGGACGAACGAAACCCGATGCTGGTACAGGTGACGGTGAATATTACGCTGTATTATTTGGTGCACTGGTTACCCCAGCTTTTGGCGAGCGAGGGACGACAGGAACTATATGATAACGCGATTGCGTGGCTTACGAAAGTGAGTAAAGGCGGGGCTACGCCGGATTTACCGACCTATACGGGCGAGAACGGGGAAAAAGATATTTCTAATCCCATGCGTTACGGCTGTATGGCGGCGAGCCGATATGATTATTAAATACGGATTAATTACCGATTAAACACTTTTCAAAA
>UQJP01000024.1 GCA_900541415.1 uncultured Odoribacter sp.
TATCAGAGGTTGTCTTTGTGTGCTATTTTTAGCAGCCGTTATCGCTGTGCCTGCGGAAGCGGCCCGGCAGCAGGAGGAGGAGAAACCTGTTCCGGAAAGTAAAATTACAGCATTGGAACTCCATGCTGCCTTTAAAAAAGATAAGGAGGCGGCTGTAAAGCTATATTCGAATAAAATATTTGAAATTAGCGGAATCGCGGTTTATGTGGGGCCGGATGTCTATGCCCTGCCTTCGGTGGAGCTATCCGGTAAGAAAGGGGAAAAAGGTAAAGTGCTTTGCGTCCTTCCTTTTTCAGACTATATCAAGCTGCGCAAGGTGTCTAAAGGCAATAAGATGGTGATGAAGGGTGAAATCAGGGGGTATAACGAGAAGCTGGACATTGTGGTGGTGAAAGAGTGCGAGATTGTGGAGAATAAGGAAGAATAGTTGCCGTGTTTAAAGTTGCATACAGGCGGTAAATCGTTCATTTCACCGGGCTGTTTTTAAATTGCCCCGGGCAGCTGGTTTGGACTGCCCGGGGCTGTTTTTTTATTTTTCCCAATTTTTGCCGAAAGAGGCCTGGGCTGTTTCCACGTGTCCTCTGTGTCCGAAGATCGTACAGGCTTCGAGTGCTTTTTCCAATGCCTCAAATTCGGCATCGGTCAAGCTTACGTTCCAGGCCCCTAAATTTTCAAGAATGCGTTCCTGATTTTTCGAGCCGGGAATAGGGACGACATTGGGATATTTATGCAACATCCAGGCAAGCGAAACCTGTGCACGGGTCGCCTGTTTTTCGTCTGCAAACCGAGACAATACGTCGAGTATAGGCCGATTCCCTTCCATGTTTTCCGGGCTTAACTGTGGAATCCACTTTCTTACATCGTCGCCTTCGAATGTTGTTTTCGGGGTGATTTTCCCCGACAGGAAGCCGCTGGCAATCGGTGAGAATGGCACCACTCCGATATGGTGTTCCAGAGTGTAAGGAAAAATATCCTTTTCGCAGTCGCGTTCAAGCATGGAATAAAGGTTTTGCACTGCGGCAACGGGAGTGACGGTGTGGGCTTTGGCCAATGTTTCGGCAGATACCTGCGACAGCCCCCATTCGCTGATGTCCCCCGCTTTGATTAACCGTCCCATCGCTTCTGCCACATCTTCCACAGGTACATTTTCATGGATACGATGCAGATAATACAGGTCGATATGGTCCGTCTGGAGGCGTTTCATGGACTGGCTCAGGTGACGGCGTATCGCTTCGTGGAGGGAGATGCCGGATGAAAAGTCGTCCGGGTGAAAATGAAATTTCGTGGCAAGCACCACTTTGTCCCTGAAGTCATGCACAGCTTTTCCAACGATAAGCTCATTGTGCCCTTCTGTAAACATGACATTACCATATCCCTCGGCCGTATCGAAAAAATTACATCCATATTCGTAGGCCTTACGGATAGCCTCGATGCTGTATGCCTCGTGGGGCACTTGTCCGTAACCGTGTGAAAATCCCATGCAACCCATTCCGATGGGCGACACTTCTAAACTGCCTAATTTTCTTTTATCCATTGTGTTTCGTTTTTAATGAATGATTATCCGGGTGTAAAAGTAAGGGGAAATGAAAGGCTGACGGTTATGTTAATTCCGTCAATGTTTACGAATTTTCCGCAAAAGCTGTACCTTTGCGAATATGAAGCAATCATTTAAGGCACAGATCGTCTATTCTGAAGATTTTTCGTACATCAATTCGCCCGATTTTGCGGATTGGTGCCTCCACCTGGTTTGTTTGCAAGGCGAGGGAGGTTTCCTGTATAACGGCATATATTTCCGTATTAAGAAAAACGATGTGTTGGTTGTGCTTCAGCCCGACAAAATCAGCCACATGGAAATGAGCGGGAATTTACAGGTTGAGTTTATTGCCGCTTCCAATCCATTCATAAAAAACCAATTGCCTGACGGACATTACGGCATAGCCGCAAGCGTCGTGCTTTGGAACAATCCGGTTATGGCGGTGAGCGATGCGGACGCGATGCAGTTGAGTGAAGATTTTCACCAGCTACGCGATAGATTGGGCGATATGACCCATTCTTTCTATCCTGAACTGTTGGGTAGCCTTATACGGGTTATGGTATATGACCTCTATGAGTTCCATTCCAAAATTTACGGTAACACGACGGTGAGCCAGCGGAATACCGACTTGGTGGGTAGGCTGACGGAAATGCTGGCGGGCGGACTGACGAAGCGGCATCGGGAGGTGGCGTTTTATGCTTCAAAGTTGAATGTATCGCCTAAATATTTATCGGATACCGTCCGGCGCAACACCGGACAGAGTGTAATGTCGCTGATAGACAGGCATACCGTGCCGATTGTTGCAGACTATCTTAAAGACACTTCCCTTTCCATATCGCAGATTGCCGATGAAATGGGCTTTGCCTCACTGGCCTATTTTTCCTATTATGTGCGGAAACACCTCGGCGTGTCGCCCAAAGCTTATCGGGAAACGAAGATTCCGAAAGCCAGGTAGTGTGTGTGAATTTTAACGGTGTACCTCCCGCGCCTACTTTTCCGCATTTGCTGCCGATGGGATGATTTTCTCCTATCAGTTTCAATTTTATTTTCTATCTTTAGACCGTACTAAGTGTTATGATGATGCAAAATATTGTAAATGGACGTTGTGGCTGGTGTGGAACTGACGATTTGTATGTGAAATACCATGATGAGGAGTGGGGAAAATTGGTGACCGATGACAAGGCCCTGTTCGAGTTTCTTGTGCTGGAGAGTGCTCAGGCCGGATTGAGCTGGATTACGATCCTCAGGAAGCGTGAGGGGTATCGCAAAGCTTTTTGCGGTTTCGATGCCGGGCTGGTGGCACAAATGACCGATGAGGACGTTGAACGGTTGATGCAGTTCGAGGGGATTGTGAAAAATCGCCTGAAAATCAAATCCACCATCACCAATGCCAGGTTATTCCTCGCCCTGCAAAAGGAGTTCGGTAGTTTTTATAACTACACGCTGTCCTTCTTTCCGGACAGGAAACCGATTGTCAATACCTTCCGGTCGTTGAGCGAAATTCCGGTATCCTCTCCCGAAGCCGAGGCCATGAGCAAGGATATGAAAAAACGGGGATTTAAATTCTTCGGAGCCACGATTTGTTACGCCCATTTGCAGGCTTCGGGGTTTATCAACGATCATTTGGCGGACTGTATTTGCCGAAAAAAATAAAAATGTTTTATGCTTAAACCTAAGAAGGATTCCGTGAGGTGAATAATCTATAATTTCGTTATAGGTTATCTTTTCGTTTTTATCCGGGACTGTTGAGCCCGGAAATCTTTTCATGTTATAAAATTATTCATCCATAAACGGGTATGGGGGGATGCTTCCATATCGGTTTTTATTCAGGCTATTAAAATGGAATTAAACGATATAGAAATCAGACAGACAAAGAACGGGGATTTCGACGCAATTATGCAGGTTGAAAAAGAGGCGTTCGGTTATAATAAGGAAGCCCGGCTGGTGGCGGATTTACTCACGGATAGCAGTGCCGGGCCTTTGGTTTCGCTTCTTGCTTTTTACCGGGGGCAGGCGGTGGGGCATGTGCTTTTCACCCGGGTTTATTTCGACGGGCAACGGGAACAACCGATGATGCACATTCTTGCCCCGCTGGCTGTGGTTCCGGCATTTCAGCGGCAAGGAATCGGGGGCCTGTTGATTAAGGCCGGAATCCGGCGGTTGGAGGAAATGGGATCGAACCTTGTTTTTGTTTTGGGACACAAGGACTATTATCCCCGTTACGGGTTTATGCCGCAGGCGGAGCGTGCGGGTTATCCCGCGCCTTATCCGATCCCCGATGAATATGCCGATTGCTGGATGGTGCAACCCGTCGGCAAGGTGGGATTCGATGTGGGAAAAGGAAAAATCAGGTGTTCCGATGTGCTTGGTAAACCGGAGCATTGGCGGGATGACGAAGCCGATAAAATATAGGACAAAATGGAAATACGGAAAGAATCGTTACTCTATCCCGATTGGGCGGATGGTGACTATACGGATAGTTTTGAATATGTGATTGCAGATTCGAAACATCGGATCGATGTGCTCTCTGTAACGGAAGCCTTTGTTAAGCCGGGGCCTTCCTGGTTTGAAGCCTTATTCAAATTGAGGAATAAAATGGTGTCGGTTTTTAAGCTGAAAACGCCTGCCACCCTCCCGGAGGAACCATGTTCCGACCGTGACCCATGGGAATTGGGAAAACGTGCCGGGATGTTTAAAATATTCGGTAAAACACCTGCCGAAATGGTGCTTGGCGAAGACGATAAGCATCTGGATGTGCGGATTTCGTTGTTGCTGCAACCCAACGGGGCTAACGGGGAGGAAAAGAAAGTAACCGTGACAACGGTTGTTAAACTCCACAACCGTTTGGGAAAATGCTATTTCTTTTTTGTGAAACCCTTCCACCGGATGTTCGTTCCGCTTTTGTTAAAGCAAAAGTTCAGGCAACTGGAAGCGGAAGCCGGGAAATAGAAGTCGGCAGAAACGCGGTGTAACCGGGAGGGGGGCGGACAAGCTTGTCCGGCAATGCAAACGGGGTTGCTGCTGAAAAGAAGGTTTTCGATGCTTTCTAAAGTATAAGGATTTCCACCGCGTAAGCGGGTTTATATCGGGGAAACCGGGAATAAAGCCGGGTCGCTTTTGAAGGAGAAAGGTGATCCGGCTTTTTGTTTTAATGACTTGTTTATTAATGGTTTATTTCTTTTTCAGGGTATCGTGGGGCGGTTGTGTTCTGTTTTTCTAATCACTTTCTAATCTCGTTTAAGGGGATTATAATCGGTTTCAGGCGGGCTTGCGGGGTGAGGCGTTTACTTTTGCCTCAAAAATACAAATGAAACGGCTAATCTTTATTTTGTTTATTCCTTTTGTCTGCGGGGTGTTGTGTGCTCAGGAGCCTGCCTTGCAGCTTTCTTTAAAGGATGCGGAAGCGATATTCCTCGAACGCAACCTTTCTTTGATCGCCGAGCGGTATCAGGTGGATATGGCGCAGGTGCAGGTGACGCAGGCGCGTTTATTTGAAAATCCCGTTATTTCATTGGAACAGAATGTGTATAACCGATTGAACGGTAAATATTTCGACTTTGGGAAAGAGGGGGAGGCCACTGCGGAGATCGAACAGGTGATTCACCTTGCGGGGCAGCGGAACAGGCGGGTGAAGCTGGAAAAAGTGAACCGGGAGATTGCGGAATATCAGTTTGAAGAGGTGTTGCGCACTTTGCGCAGCGAGCTTCATAAAACCTTTGTGGAGCTTAGTTTTGCGACCCGTTCCGTCGGGATATACGACCGGGAAATCGAATCCCTGGCCCGGCTCCTGCAAACGCTGAAAGAACAACAGGAGAAAGGGAATGTTTCCCTGCTGGAACGTTCGCGGATGGAGGCTTTGCTGCTGTCGCTGAGGAAGGAAAAAAACGGGCTGGAAGATGAATTGGTGAATTTACGGGGGGAGCTGAATTTGTTGCTGAATTTGCCCGCCGGACAAAAGGTGGAACTTTTGCTGGACGACGGGATTTTAAAGCAGGTCGATCTTTCTGCCCTGTCTTTCGCGGAGATGGGCGAATGGCTGGCGATGCGCCCGGATTTAAAAATGGCCCGGGCCGGGGTGGCTGCTGCGGAATCCAACCTGAAATTACAGCGTTCGCTGGCTGCCCCGGAGTTTTCGGTGAAGGGGATGTATGACCGGGCCGGGAATTTCATTGACAATTATTTTGCCGTGGGGGTCAGCTTGTCGCTCCCGGTGTTCAACCGCAATCAGGGGAATATCCGGTCGGCCAAACTTGAAATACAGCAGAACGGGCGCGAGGAGGAGTATGCGATGGAGAAAGCGCGGACGGAACTCTATTCTGCGTATAGCCGCCTGCAAAAGGCGGTGGAACTTTACCGTTCGTCTAACGATGAACTGGAGCACAATTTCGCCCGGCTGATCGGGGGCGTGAATGAGAATTTCCGCCAACGGAATATCGGCATGCTGGAATTTATCGATTATTATGAGAGTTATAAGGAAACCTGCCTGCAATTGTATGAGCTGAGAAAGGATGTGTTTCTGGCTATGGAACATTTAAACACGATTGTAGGACAAACTGTATTTAATTATTAAAAGTATATGAACCGGATTTTATTGCCCGCTTACCTTTGTGCCGCCTTGCTGAGTGCCTGTGCCGGCGCTCCGGAAGCACCGAAAGTGACCTCACAGGAACTTTTCCTGACCGATAGTTTGAAACGTATCGTATCCGTGGATACGGTTTGCCTGTATGACGTGGCCGATGAGCTGACCCTGAACGGAAGGGTTAGCTTCAATCAGGAACAGGTGGCCCGGGTGTTCCCGATTTTCGGGGGAACGGTGACGGAAGTGCGCGCTGAGATCGGCGACTATGTGCGCAAGGGCGATGTCCTTGCCGTTATCCGGAGCGGGGAGGTGGCCGACTATGAGAAGCAGGAGAAAGAAGCCGGGCAGCAGCTGGCGGTGGCCCGCCGCAGCCTGCAATCGGCTCAGGATATGTTTGCTGCGGGAATGGCATCCGAACGGGATGTGCTGGAAGCGAAGCAGCAGTTGGTGAATGCCGAAGCCGAAGTGAAAAGGATTGCCGAAATCTTTTCCATTTATCATCTGGCGGGGCAGTCGCTTTATGGGGTGAAAGCTCCCGTGTCCGGTTTCATCGTGGAAAAGAATATCAATCAGGAGATGCAGATCCGTTCCGACCGGAGCGATGAGATGTTCACCATTTCGGGACTGGAAAATGTGTGGGTGATTGCGGAGGTGTATGAAAGCGACATCAGCAAGGTGCATGAAGGCGATTCGGTGCGCATCACCACGCTGGCCTACTCCGGCAAGGAGTTCCGGGGGAAGATCGATAAGGTGTATCACATGCTGAACGAGGAGAGCAAGACGATGAGTGTGCGGGTGAAGCTCGCCAACGATGGGTATTTGCTGAAACCGGGCATGTTCACCCAGGTGTATGTGCAGAGCCGGGCGGACGGCAAGCAGTTGCCCCGCATCGATTCCCACGCTTTGGTGTTCGAGGGAGGGAGGAACTATGTGGTGGTGGCGGATGTCACGGGGAAACTGTCGGTCAGGGAGGTGGAGGTTTACAGGCAGTTGCCCCGGAATTCCTATCTCGCTTCGGGGCTTGCCGAAGGGGAACGGATTTTGAACAGGAATGTTTTGCTGGTTTACAACGCATTGAATGCAAATTAAAGGGAGGGACAGACGATGCATAAGTTTATAGATAACATTGTAGCTTTCTCGCTGAAAAATAAGTTTTTCATCTTTTTCTGCACGACGATAGCCATTATCGCAGGGGTGGTTTCTTTCCGGCACACGCCGATCGATGCTTTCCCCGATGTCACAAACACGAAAGTCACGATCATCACCCAATGGCCGGGGCGGAGCGCCGAGGAAGTGGAGAAATTCATCACCATCCCGATCGAGATTGCCATGAATCCGGTGCAGAAGAAAACGGACATCCGTTCGACCACCCTTTTCGGGCTTTCGGTGATTCATGTGATGTTTGAGGATCAGGTGGACGATTTCACCGCCCGCCAGCAGGTGTATAACCTGCTGAACGATGCCGACCTGCCGGATGGGGTGGCTCCCGAAGTGCAGCCGCTTTACGGGCCTACGGGAGAGATATTCCGCTACACCCTGCGCAGCGACAAGCGGGATGTGCGTGAGTTGAAAACCATTCAGGACTGGGTGATCGAACGTAACCTCCGGTCGGTGTCGGGCGTGGCGGATATTGTCAGCTTCGGCGGGGAGGTCAAGACATTCGAGGTGAGCGTTAATCCCCACCAGCTGATTAATTACGGAATCACCCCGCTGGAATTGTATAATGCCATTGCCAACAGTAATATCAATGTGGGGGGGGACGTGATTACCAAAAATTCGCAGGCGTATGTGGTGCGTGGTATCGGGCTGATTAACGATTTGGAAGAATTGAGGAATATTGTCGTTAAAAACATCAACGGCACTCCTGTCCTCGTGCGGCATCTGGCGGATGTGCACGAATCTTGCCTGCCGCGTCTGGGACAGGTGGGCAGGATGGACGAGAACGATGTGGTGCAGGGCATCGTGGTGATGCGGAAGGGGGAAAATCCCGGCGAGGTGATCGATGCGCTGAAAGAGAAAATAGAGGACATCAGTAAGAATGTGCTGCCCGAAGATGTGCAGATCGTCACTTTCTACGACCGGGAAAATCTGGTGAACCTGGCGGTGAACACCGTTACCCGCAACCTGATCGAAGGTATTTTGCTGGTGACTTTTATCGTCCTGATATTCATGGCGGACTGGCGCACTACGGTGGTGGTGGCGGTGGTGATTCCGCTGGCGTTGTTGTTTGCCTTTATTTGCCTGCGTGCCATGGGGATGTCTGCCAACCTGCTTTCGATGGGGGCGATTGACTTCGGAATCATTATAGACGGGGCGGTGGTTATGGTGGAAGGGGTGTTCGTGGCGCTCGACCGGAAAGCGCATGAAGTGGGTATGCCTACTTTTAACCGGATGTCGAAAATGGGATTAATCCGCCATACCGCCAAAGATAAGGCGAAAGCGGTGTTCTTCTCGAAACTGATTATCATTACCGCGCTTATTCCCATTTTCTCGTTTCAGAAAGTGGAGGGGAAAATGTTTTCTCCCCTGGCCTATACGCTCGGTTTCGCCCTGCTGGGAGCGTTACTGTTCACCCTTACCTTAGTGCCGGTGATGTCGTCGATGCTGCTGAAAAAAAATGTGAGGGAAAGGGCTAATTTCTTTGTCCGCTTTATCAATGAAAAAGCGGGTGCGCTGTTCGATAAATGCTATGCCCACCGCAGGCTCTCGATCGGGCTGGCGAGTGTGGTGGCTGTTGTCGGGTTGTGGATGTTCTCCTTGCTGGGGACGGAATTTCTGCCCCAGCTGAACGAAGGCTCTATTTATATCCGGGCTACCCTGCCGCAGAGTATTTCGCTGGACGAGTCCGTGCAGCTTGCCAACCGGATGAGGCATAAGCTGTCCGCTTATCCCGAAGTGAAACAGGTGTTGTCGCAAACGGGACGGCCTAATGACGGGACGGATGCCACCGGATTTTACAATATTGAATTTCATGTGGATATTTACCCGGAGAAGGAATGGGAGAGCAAATTGACTAAACTGCAATTGATCGACAAGATGCAGGACGACCTTTCCGTTTATCCGGGCATCGATTTCAATTTCTCGCAGCCCATAACAGATAATGTGGAGGAAGCGGCTTCCGGCGTGAAAGGCTCTATCGCGGTGAAAGTGTTTGGAAAGGATTTGTACCAGTCGGAAAAAATAGCGGTGGAGATTGATAAGATACTGAATACGGTGGATGGAATCGAAGACCTCGGAGTGATCCGTAATATCGGGCAGCCGGAGCTTCGGATTGAACTGAACGAGCAGAGCCTGGCGCGCTATGGGGTGGCGAAAGAGGAAGTGCAGTCGATCATCGAAATGGCTATCGGCGGGAAGTCGGCTTCCCTGCTTTACGAGGACGAACGGAAATTTAATATCATGGTGCGTTACAAACCGGAATTTCGGCAGAATGAGGAGGAGATCGGGAAAATCCTTGTCCCCGCAATGGACGGGACGATGATTCCGATCAAAGAGCTGGCGGAGATAAAGACAATCACCGGGCCCCTGCTGATTTTCCGGGATAACCACACGCGTTTCTGTGCCGTGAAATTCTCTGTCCGGGGCAGGGATATGGGGACTGCCGTGGCGGAAGCCCAAAAGAAAGTGGACGCTTCGGTGCGTCTGCCCGAAGGCTATACCCTGAAATGGACGGGGGATTTCGAAAACCAGCAACGGGCAACGAAACGTTTGTCGCAGGTGGTTCCTGTCAGCATTGCCATTATTTTTATCATCTTGTTCGTGCTGTTTTCGAATGCGCGGGATGCGGGGCTGGTGCTGCTGAACGTTCCCTTTGCCGCGGTGGGAGGGATTGTCGCTTTGCTGATTACGCATTTCAACTTTTCCATTTCGGCGGGTATTGGTTTCATTGCGCTGTTCGGAATTTGTATCCAAAACGGGGTGATTATGATCTCGGATATAAAGCAAAACATTCAGGCGCATTTCCCTTTGCCGGAGGCGATCAAAAACAGCATGCGTTCCCGGGTGCGCCCGGTGGTGATGACGGCGGCCATGGCGGCCATCGGTTTGATGCCTGCGGCCATGAGCCACGGCATCGGGTCGGAATCGCAGCGTCCGCTGGCCATTGTAATCATCGGGGGATTGATCGGGGCTACCTTTTTTGCCCTCTTTATCTTCCCCCTGATTGTAGAGGTGGTGTACGAAAAGATGTTGTATGACAAGGACGGGAAGCTAAACCGGAGAAAATTGTGAAAGTATTTTGGCCAAGTGCTTTAAGAAACTGCTTTGAATTGGTAATTTAGCGGAGTGGTTTTGCCGGGCGGAATCCCGGTCGCTCCGGAACAACCCGGCAGGATTATGAAAGTATAGTTCGGAATATGGCAAAAATATTATTGGTAGAAGATGAAGTGAATATCGCCTCGTTCATCGAACGCGGATTGCGGGAGTTCGGGCATGCCGTCACGGTGGTACACGATGGTGCGGCAGGTTGGGAACTGGCGCGGAACGAGGCGTTCGACCTGCTGATTCTCGATATTATCGTTCCCCGGCTGAACGGGCTTGACCTTTGCAGGCAATATCGCCAGAAGGAGGGTTACCACACCCCGGTGGTTATGCTCACGGCGCTGGGGACGACGGAGGATATTGTGAAGGGATTGGATGCCGGGGCGGACGATTATCTGGTGAAGCCTTTCAGCTTTCAGGAGCTGGAAGCCCGGATCAAGGCTTTGCTGCGGCGGGGAAAGGATAGCCCGGCTTTACAGCTGGAATGCTGTGATCTGGTGCTGGACTGCAATACCCGGCGGGCGCAGCGGGGCGATACGGTGATCGACCTTACGGTGAAGGAATACCGGCTGTTGGAATATTTCATGACGCATCAGGGAACGGTGCTTTCCCGCCTCACCCTGCTCAAAGATGTGTGGGATAAGAATTTCGACACCAATACGAATGTGGTGGATGTATATGTGAATTACCTCCGGAATAAGATCGATAAGGATTTCAGCCGTAAACTGATCCATACGGTGGTCGGCATGGGGTATATTATGGGCGCGCAATAACCGGATCGGGAAAAGGGAAAGAGTATGAAAATCGGTTCTAAAATAGCTATGTTCTATACCATCATCACGGTGGGGGCTATCGCTGTGGTGTTTTTGGTGTTCTCTTTTTTCACGTCCCGGTATATCAATAATTTATACGATTTTTATCTTTCGGAAAAAGCCTTCCTGACCGCCCAGAAACATTGGGAAAAGGATGAGGTGGACGAATCCAGTTACCGGGAAATCCAGCAGAAATACAACGAGCTTTTACCGCAGGCGCGGGAAATCCTGCTGAACATCGATAGCGTGTCTGTGGTGCGCGATACCCTGGACAAATACCTCGACGCGAATCAGCAATCCCGGCTTTTTAAAGAGATTCCGGTTGTTTTCACGTATGGCAGGCTGAGGGGGGCAGCCCTTTATTATCCCGACAATGAAGGGAATTTTATCGTTTTGGTGATGGCCAATAATGATTACGGGCACGATATACAAAAGCATATTTTTTTATTGGCGGTTTTCTTGCTGCTGGTTAGCTGCGGTTTCATTTACCTGATCGGGAGGCTCTACGCTAACCGGATCCTCCGTCCTTTGCAGCACATCCTGAAAGAATTGAAGCGTATTCGCGGCAATAACCTGAATATACGGATGAAAACTTTCGACAATAAGGATGAACTGGACGACCTGATCCGCACGCTGAATGATATGCTCGACCGGATAGATGCGGCGTTCCAGTCGGAAAAGTCGTTTATCAGCAATGCTTCCCACGAACTCAACAATCCGCTTACTGCCATTCAGGGCGAGTGCGAGATCAGTTTGCTGAAAGAGCGTTCTGCTCCGGAATACATCGAATCGCTGCAACGTATTTCCATGGAGAGCAAGCGGATGATTCTGCTGATCAAACACCTGTTGTTCCTTTCCCAGCAGGAACAGGAAATTTTGAGGAATACCCGGGAACAGACCGACCTCGTTACCCTTTTGCGTGACCTGTGCCTGCAATATCCGGAGGTGGTTTTTCATACGCAGGAAACTACGGGTAGCGTGTGTGTGGTTGCTAATTTCCATCTTTTGCGTATCGCCCTCCAAAATATGATCGAGAATGCGCGGAAATATTCCGGCAAGCAGGTGGAAGTCGGCCTTTTCCTTCGCGATGGCGTTCCGGTGGTGGAAATCAAGGATTATGGAATCGGTATCCCGTCCGACGAACTTCAACATATCTTTCATTCGTTCTACCGGGCCAGCAACACCCGCGAATATGCCGGGCAGGGTATCGGGTTGAGCCTCTCGATGAAAATATTATCGGTATATGGCGCAAAAATCGACATCGATTCGCAGGTGAACGCCTACACTTGTGTCACCGTGACTTTCCGGCAGGAGTGAATGCGTCTGCCGGGTGGGTGCGTGGAGTGATTGTTTTGTCCTGCCGCCGCTATCGGTTTGGCTAAAACGAAGGGGAAAAACCGGGAATCTTACCGGGAGGAAAAATGGACGGGCGTAGGTTCTGGATCCCCCGGCGGTTGCGCTCCGCGTATTTCCCCGGAATGGGTCAGCTTTTTATTATCCAGAATTGCACTTCCGTTTCGTGCCCGAAAACATTGAGGTTTTTTTCCCTTTTCTTCTTCTATCTTTGTCTTTCCCTTTGCCTCTTTTGCTTCTTTTTTCCTTTTGCTCTCTGCCTCTTTTTCCAAATCTTTCCTTATTTCCTGAATGATTTCTTTCGCTTCGTCTATTTCCAGAACAATTTTTTTCGCTTTTTCATCGGTTACCATATTGAAATGATTTAAGTTATTTTTTTTGCCGGGGAAAGCGGTGGGGAGATTTCCTGACGGCAGGCTTTATAAAAATATAAATTTATTTATATAATTGTTTCCCGTTTAATAAAAAACCACCCCGGAAATTAACTATTTTCCGGGGTGGTTATAGAGTTGAGAGGAAACATGTTTACCTGTCCGGTGGAGCAGGCGATGACTTCGGGAGGAAGCACTTATTCCCTTTTTTGAAATTTTGCTTATCTCACCAGTCGGCGGGTGAGCTTTGTGGTTTCGAACAGGCGTACCACGAGGTAGCTGACGAAGAAAGCGATGCACGCCATGGCCGGGATGCGGACGATGGCGGGAAGGTTGCCGAAGGTGTCGAAAAGGTCGTAAGCCATTTGCACAAAGATAAAGTGGCATAGGTAGATGCCGAAGGTGGTTGCCGCCAGACGCGACAGGGCGGCGGAGGAGGGCACTTTCAGCTTTTGCACGATCACAAAAATGGCAAAGGTCATCATGAATACGTTGATTCCGGCGAAATACCAGATGATTTCCAGATTGGCGTAGCTGCCAGGGAATTTCTCCTGGGTCAGGATAAAGCCTCCCGCGGTGATCAGGTAGCCGACCAGGAACAGGGGAATGGCGATGGATAATGTTTTTTTCCAGCTCCAGTCGAGGGGATATTTCACCAGATAGTAGGCCAGCACAATGTAGCCGATAAACCCGGATACATAATAAAATGTGCCGAATTCATTCCAGTCGCACACACCGAACAATCCCATATTACCGTAGTTTCCGGTGTAGCCGAGCATCGGGGCAACCATTTTCAGGTAAGGGAGGAATAAAGAGATTCCCCACACATACAGGAATAATTTGATGTCTTTTTGCGAAGCGTGTTCCAGCCAGGTGTTCAGGATCGGGATCACCAGGTAGAGTCCCACCAACATATAAAGATACCACAGCGGGGTGGTGTCGTAATTGAAATTGAAGATAAAGGTATACATCTTATTGAACATCGTGGCCGAGGTGAAATTCGCCATGTCGATGGAGGGGCTTTGGGTGTTCACGCCGAAGTTCAGGTAAACGAAATAGAGCACCGGGAGAGCCAGCGACCAGAATATCAGCGGAACGATGATCCGTCCGATCCGTTTTTTGTAAAAATCCGTCATATTATATCTGACGGGAAACATAAGGACGCCTGTCATCATCACGAACAGGGGGACGCAGGCCCTGACCGAACTACCGATGAGTGTGCCCGTCAGAAAAGCCCCATGGTTGTTGCTGAACTGGGCGACGAAAGCATCACAGGAATGTGAAAGCACCACTAAGAAACAGGCGATCACCCGCAACAGGTCGATCCAGCCGATGTTTTCTCTTTTTTTAATTTCCATACGCTACTGTTTTTTTGATTATCGATTTGTAAATGATTTTGTGTCTGCCTGTCCCCGCTTGCCGGAATTTTTTTATTTTTCCGCGCTATTGTTCCGGGGCTGTCCGTCCCCTTTCAATCTGCTGCCTGTTAGGACGGCAAACCTGTTTCCCGGATTGGCGGGGGATATTCCGGCCTTCCGGGGGATTGTAAAACGATCTGGGAATAATTTATAAAACGCCACCGCTAAGATATATAAAAAAATGAAAAACAATCTTTCGTCAGGCTTTTGCACGTGTATTTTATAATAATATCTTTGTTCCTGTGTAATTAAATCGAGAATCAATGAGTAAAGATACCCTGATATTCGTTGCCTTCTGTGTGTTTGCCTTTTTGGTGGGGATGCGGATGAAGCAACGGTGGAGCGAATGGAGGAAAAAAAAGCAGCCGGAAGTGCGGGTGAATAAGAACCAGCGTTCCAAGGCGGAGCATGCCGACGAGCCGCCCGAAGTGAAGGCGCGCAGGTTGAGGCGGGAAAGCCGGATCAGGTTTTTCACCATTGCGCAGCTTTTTGTGCTGGCGGGGCTGATGTTCTATATGGTGCCCGCTTTGGTGCGCGATTTTATGCTGCCCGGACGGGTGGATGCCATGAATATCATTTTACGTTGTTTGATCTTTGTATTCACTATTTACATTTTCATTCTGGGGTATATCAAGGTGTTTCGCCGGAAAAACAAGGGGGATTCAGAGGGACAGGCAGATAAATGAGGCTTATGAGGTATCAGAAGGCGTGGAACTTCTGATATTTTTTTGCAAAACCTTAAATAGTGCCTTAACTATTTTTAATATTTTGAATTTAACATTTGGGATGATATTGAGTAATTTTGGTGACGTCAAAAATTTAACATTTGACGGTGAGGTGCGAAAAAGGATGGAATTGCAACTCATTTCTCTGGGATTCGTAGTATATTAATTAGGATATAACATTTAAAAATTATAATATGATGAACACTGTTGATATCAAGGCATTGAATGAGCGTATCCAGCAGGAAAGCTCTTTCGTGGATATGATTAGCATGGAGATGAACAAGGTGATCGTAGGCCAGAAACATTTGATCGAGGGCCTGCTGATCGGGATGTTGTCCGACGGGCATATCCTGCTGGAAGGTGTGCCCGGTTTGGCAAAAACGTTGGCCATCAACACCCTTGCTACAACGATCGACGCAAAATTCAGCCGTATTCAGTTTACTCCCGACCTTTTGCCCGCAGATGTGGTGGGTACGATGATCTATTCGCAGAAACGGGAGGAGTTTGTGGTGAAACACGGCCCGATCTTCGCTAATTTCATTCTGGCGGATGAAATCAACCGTGCTCCGGCCAAAGTGCAGTCGGCTTTGCTGGAAGCGATGCAGGAACGCCAGGTAACGATCGGTGAAACCACCTATCGCCTTCAGGAGCCTTTCCTGGTGCTTGCCACCCAGAATCCCATCGAGCAGGAGGGAACCTATCCGTTGCCGGAAGCCCAGGTAGACCGTTTTATGCTGAAAGTGGTGATCGATTACCCGAAGAAAGAGGAAGAAAAATTGATTGTCCGGCAGAATCTGGAAAAATCCTATCCGAAGGCTTCCACGATCCTCAAGCCCGCCGACATTGTCCGCGCCCGTGAAGTGGTGAAGGATGTGTACATGGACGAAAAGATCGAAAAATATATCATCGACATTATTTTCGCCACCCGTTTCCCGCAGGATGCCGGATTGGATAAATTCGTTTCTATGATCGCCTACGGAGGCTCGCCCCGTGCCAGCATCAGTTTGGCGAAAGCGGCCAAAGCCTATGCTTTCATCAAACGGAGAGGATATGTGATTCCGGAGGACGTGCGCGCCGTTTGCCACGACGTATTGCGTCACCGTATCGGACTAACCTATGAAGCGGAAGCCAATAATATCACCAGTGAGGAAATCGTGAACGAGATTTTGAATGCCGTAGAGGTGCCATAAAAAACGGCTTTCCGGTTTTTTGTGTTTAACCTTTTACTGAATTGTGTATGGAAACCTCAGAATTATTAAAACGGGTCAGGAAGATCGAGATCAAAACCCGCGGCCTGTCGAGAAATATCTTTGCCGGGGAATACCACTCCGCGTTTAAGGGGAGGGGTATGACGTTCAGCGAGGTGCGGGAGTATCAGTATGGGGACGATATTCGTAATATCGACTGGAATGTCACCGCCCGCCATAACCGTCCGTATGTGAAGGTGTTCGAGGAAGAGCGTGAATTGACGGTGATGTTGATGATCGACGTGAGTGCTTCCCGGAATTTCGGTACGGTGTCGAAGCTGAAAAAGAATCAGATTACAGAGATTGCCGCCGTGCTGGCCTTTTCGGCCATCCAGAACAACGATAAGATCGGCGTGATCTTTTTTTCCGATAAGATTGAAAAATTCATTCCCCCCAAAAAGGGGCGTACCCATATTCTGCATATCATCCGGGAGCTGATCGATTTCACCCCCGAAGACAAGCAGACGAACATCGAGCAGGCGTTGCAATATGTCACCAATTCGATCAAGAAAAGGTGTACCTGTTTTGTGATTTCCGATTTTATCGACGATCACGATTTTGCGCATGCGCTCGCTATTGCCAACCGCAAACACGATGTGGTGGCTCTCCGGGTGTATGACCCCCGCGAGAACGTGTTGCCTCCGGTGGGGCTGATGTATCTGCGCGATGCGGAAACCAACGAGCTGATGTGGGTGGATACGTCCGACAAGGTTTTGAGGGAAGAATATGAAAAATATGCTTTTATTCAGGAGAAGGAACTGGAAGCTACTTTCAAGCGTTCGGGCGTAGATGTGGCGAACATCCGTTCGGACGAGGATTATGTGAGGGCTTTGATGACTATGTTCAAGAAAAGAGCGTAACCGTAAATTATTCATTATGCGTTTGAAACTGATTTCATTGATATTGTTCCTGTCCCTTTGCGGGGGTGTGTTGAGAGCCCAGAACGCGGAATATGGGGTGATGATCGACACCACTTATATGATGATCGGCGACCAGCAGAACCTGACGTTTCAGTTGAAAGGGGATGCCGGGATGAAGGTGAAGTTCCCGTTTTTGAGGGATACGGTCAGCCGGGGAATCGAGATTATTTCCGGCCCGGTGCGCGATTCGGTCAAAGAGAGCGACGGCCAATGGCTTTTCCGGGAAACTTATGTGATTACGGCTTTCGACACGGGGGTATATGTGATCCCTTCTTTGCCGATCCAGGTTGAAAATCAGGATTACAACAATGTGTTGCGTACCGATCCCCTGTCGTTTGTGGTGAATACTTTCGAGGTAGACCCGCAAAAGGGGAATTACGATATTGTGATGCCTTACAATGCCCCCTGGACGCTGGCGGAAGCCTTGCCTTATATCCTCTGGACGCTGCTGGGACTGGCGGTGGTCGGCGGAGTGTGGTGGTTTATCGTGCAGAGGCGGAAAAACAGGCCGCTTTTCGCTCCGAAGAAAGAGGAGATTCCCCCTTATGTGAAAGCCATTAAATCGCTCGACGAGATCAAGGCGGAAAAACTTTGGCAGGCCGGGAAAGAAAAGGAATATTATACGAAACTGACCGACACCCTGCGGCAGTATCTGGACGATGAGTTCCAGATTCCTGCCATGGAGCAGACCTCTGCCGAGACGGTGAAGGCGGTTGCAGCCTGTAAGCTGGTGGACCATACCGACCGCGACCGGGTGACCGATATGCTGGCGACGGCCGATTTTGTGAAGTTTGCCAAATACACGCCTTTGCAGGACGAAAGTGCCCGCTATCTGGACACGGCTTACGATTTTGTGAACAACACCCACCAGCGTTTGCAGCAGGAGCTTTCCGAGCAGCACCAGCGCGAGGAAGCGGAAAAGGAACGCCAGCGCCGGGAGGAAGTCCGGGCGGCTGCCGGAAAGGAAACGGCGGAGAAAGCTGCGGCAGAGCAGCACGAAGCCGGGGAAACCGGAAAGAACGGGGAGAAGCCGGAGACGCAGGAATAAGGCTGCCGGCGAGGAACTTTGTAAATGACGATATAAGAAAACCGATGAGTTATGTTAGGATTTGAATTTGCTAACCCCAAATATTTTCTATTGTTGCTGCTTTTGCTGCCAATGATAGCCTGGTATGTTTTTAAGGAAAAAAATTCGCATGCCGATTTGCAGTTTTCTTCCCTCAGGGCGTTCAGGGGTATCAAGCATGCGGGAAGGGTATGGATGCGGCACGTGCTGTTCGGGTTGAAAGTGCTGGCTATCATTTTTCTGGTGACGGCTTTGGCGCGTCCCCAGTCCAGCAATAGCTGGCAGACCTATACCAGCGAGGGTATCGATATTATGCTGGCGCTGGATATTTCGGGAAGTATGCTGGCACGGGATTTCACGCCCGACCGTCTGGAAGCCGCGAAGGAAGTGGCCACGAAGTTTATTTTGGAACGCCCGCAGGATAAGATCGGGCTGGTGGTGTTCAGCGGCGAGAGCTTTACGCAATGTCCCCTGACGACCGACCAGGCGGTGCTGGTGAATTTGCTGCGGGAGGTGAAAAGCGGTATGATCGAGGATGGAACGGCGATAGGCTTAGGTTTGGCGAATGCGGTGAACCGCCTCAAAGACAGCCCCGGAAAGTCGAAAGTGGTGATTCTGCTGACCGACGGGGTGAATAACCGGGGATCGGTGGCTCCCGCCACGGCGGCGGAGTTGGCGAAGGCTTTCGGAATCCGGGTGTATACGATCGGCGTGGGAACTTACGGGGAAGCCCCTTATCCGGTGCCTACCCCTTTCGGTGTGCAGTTGCAGAATATGCCTGTGGAGATCGACGAAGAGGTGTTGGAGCAAATTGCCACGCTTACCGGAGGGAAATATTTCCGGGCTACGGATAACGATAAGCTGAAACAGATTTATTCCGAGATCGATCAATTGGAAAAAAGTAAGATAGAAGTCAAGCATTTTAGCAAAAAGAACGAGCAATATTTCATTTTCGCCCTTGTCGGGATGTGCCTCCTGATTGCAGAAGCGCTGTTGAGGTACACCGTGTTGCGGAAGATTCCCTGATCGGCAGGGTGGGAGAAAGGAAATCGTGTTTGAAAATAAAAATACATTAGGCTATGTTTAGATTTGCACATCCAGAATTATTATACCTGCTGATCGTGATTCCGCTGCTGATTGCGTTTTTCGTGGTTATGCGGCAGAAAAAGAGAAAGGCGATTGCGGAATTTGGAAACCCCGAATTGCTGAAACCCCTGATGCCCTTGCTTTCTTTTAAGCGGGGGACGTGGAAGTTCGTGATGCTGATGATTGCTTTGCTTTTTGTGATCGTAGGGGTAGCCGGGCCTCAGTTCGGCTCGAAATTGCAGCAGGTGAAGAAAAAAGGCGTGGAGCTGATGATTGTGCTCGACGTTTCCAATTCGATGCTGGCACAGGATATTAAGCCGAACCGTCTTGAAAAGGCGAAAATGGCTATTTCCCGCATGGTTGAAAAATTGTCGAACGATAAGGTGGGGCTGATCGTGTTTGCCGGGGATGCTTATGTGCAGTTACCCATCACCACGGATTATTCTTCCGCTAAGTTGTTCCTTTCCAATATCAATACGGACATGATGCCTGTGCAGGGCACGTCTATCGGCGCGGCGATAGACCTGGCCGCCCGTTCGTTCACGCCGGAAACGGATGCTTCGAAAGCGATTATCGTGATTACCGACGGGGAAAATCACCAGGACGATGCCGTGGCTGCCGCTAAGGCCGCCCACGAGAAAGGGATTACGATCCATACCATCGGGATGGGGCTGGAGCAGGGTGCGCCGATTCCGGAGAAAGGGAATCCGGGGCAGTTCCGTAAGGATGCTGCCGGGAATGTGGTGATTTCGAAACTGGACGAAGAAACGCTCCGCCAGATTGCTAAGGCGGGAGAGGGCTTGTATGTCCGCGCCAGCAATACCGATGTGGGGTTGGGGCAGTTGATGGACGAGGTGAACCGCATGGAGAAAACAATGCTGGAAGAACGGATTTTCAGCGATTATGCTGAAAAATACCAATATTTTCTGCTTGCCGGGTTGTTTTTCGTGTTTGTGGAATTTATGATTTTGGGTAGAAGGAACAAACGGTTTATGAAGATTTATATTTTCAAGAAGAAGGAAGCCGGACAGGCGTAAACCTACCGGGATTGCCGGAAGGGACGGAAAGCGAGGGAGAGGGGCGGACGGTTGCCGCCGGACGGCAAAGGGAGGCCGGGCAGGTCGATGAGGAGAGAGTGGCCGGAACAGAGTGAAGGAGAAAGCCCCTGCCGGATCCATGTGAGATACCCCGGAAACGGACAGGAGGGCAAGAGGACGAGCGGAAGAAGCAGGGAGATAAAAAGGGGTTCCGGACGGGGTAAAAGTAAGAAAAAAGAGATTACAGAATGAAAGCGGGGATGAGTTTCATCCTTGCGAGATCGGACGAAAGATTATGAGCAAAACCATGAAAATAGCGACGTTAATACTGTTGATGCTGGCTTGTGCCTTGTCGGCCTCCGCCCAGCAGGAACGGAAGTTTATCCGGGAAGGGAACGGATTGTTCAACGGTCAGGATTTTGAGAAAGCCGAGGTGGAATACCGGAAAGCGATCGATAAGAAAGCCCTTTCTTTTGAAGCCGGGTTTAATCTGGGGGACGCTTTGTATAAGCAAAAGAAATATGAAGAAGCCCTTCAGCAGTTTTCAGCCATGGCGAAAGAGGAAAAGGATAAGGAAAAGCTGGGCGAGTTGTATCATAATATCGGGAACACCCTGCTGGCGATGGAGAAGACGGAGGAGAGCATCGAGGCTTATAAGGAATCTTTGAGAAACCGCCCTGCTTCGGCGGAGACGAAGTATAATCTGGAATATGCCCGCCATAAGCAGCAGCAGGATCAGAACAAGGACGACCAGAATAAAGATAATCAGGACAATAAGGACAATAAGGATAATCAAGATCAGCAGAATAAAGACCAGCAAGATCAAAATAAGGATCAGGACAAGGATAAACAAGACCAAAACAAAGATCAGCAAGACCAAAACAAAGATCAGCAAGATCAGAATAAGGATCAGCAGGATAAAGACAAGCAGGACCAGAATAAAGACCAGAACAAGGATAATAAAGATAATAAGGACAAGCAAGACCAGCAACAACAACAGCCTCAGGAGCAGCAGGGAAAGATTTCGAAAGAAGATGCCGCCCGCCTGTTAGAAGCTTTGCAGAACGATGAAAAGAACGTGCAGGAGAAGGTGCAAAAACAAAAAGCGCAGGAACAGAAGGCTAAAAAAATAAAAATTGAAAAAGATTGGTAATTTTGCGGTTCAAATAAATAAAAGAAATGAAACTGTTTAGTTTACTTGCATTATTATTTGTCACATTACAGCTATCCGCAGAAACTGTGGAATTTAAAGCATCCGCGCCCAATGTGGTGGCGGTGGGGGAAAGATTCCAGCTGACTTATTCCGTGAATAGCCAGGGATCGAATTTGCAGGTTCCCACTTTCGAGAACTTCGATTTGCTGATGGGCCCCAGTCCCAGCCAGTCGATTGTCTTTGTCAACGACAATGGGCGGCAAACCCAGCAAGTGTCGTTCACCTATACTTACCTTTTGGAGGGGGTGAAGGAGGGAACTTTTCAGATTCCTGCCGCAACGATTACGGTGGAGGGGAAGCAATACAAATCGAATGCCCTGAAAATCCAGGTGGTGAAAGGCGAAGCGAAGCCTGCCGCCAATAACGATTCGCAGGCCGCCCAGAATAATTCTTCTTCGGTCAATGAAGAAAACCTGTTCGTGCGGATCGAGGTGAGCCGCCGGAGCCTGTATATGGGCGAGAGTCTTATGGCGGTGCTGAAAGTGTATTCCAAAGTGGATTTAACGAATTTCGGACGGATTAAATTTCCGTCGTTCAGCGGTTTTCTGGCGGAAGAAATTCCCACTCCCCAGCGCATCGAGCTGACGCGGGAAACTTATAACGGACAGATTTACAATGTGGGAGTAATCCGGAAAATGCTGTTATATCCGCAGCATACGGGCGAGATCGTGATCGATCCTTTCGAGCTGGAATGTATTGTCCGGCAACGGGTGACGGGGGCGCGCAGTCCCTGGGACGATTTTTTCGGGAATTACCGCGATGTGCGCGCTATGCGCCGCAGCCGTCCGCTGACCATCAATGTGAAGGAATTGCCGCAGGAAGGCAAGCCGATCGGTTTTTCGGGCACGGTGGGTAATATCACGATGACCACTTCTATTTCCGCCGATACGGTGAATGCCAATGATGCGGTGACTTTCCGGGTGACTTTCCGGGGTACGGGCAATTTGAAATTGCTGAGCGCGCCGAAATTGAATTTCCCGCTGGATTTCGAAGCCTACGATCCGAAAGAAAGCCGCGATGTGCAGACCGGGGAAACGGGGATGTCCGGAACGGTGTCGTTCGAATATCTGGTGATTCCGCGTTATTCCGGGGAATACCTGATTCCGGCTTTGCGCTATTCTTTCTTCGATACCCAGACCAATTCTTACAGAACTTTGACGGGACGCGATTATAAGGTGTTTGTCCGCAAGGGAGCCGAGAAGGGACAGGCGAACGGGAATAACGGCAATGCCGTGCAGTCCTTCAAAAAAGAGGACGTGCGTATGGTGGGGCAGGATATTCGCTACCTGAAAACGGGTGACCTGAATTTGAAAGAGATCGGGGTGCGTTTCTTCGGCACTCCCCAGTATTGGCTGGCACTCCTGATTCCTTTTGTGCTGTTTGTTGCCGGAGTGGTGCTCAACCGCAGGCGGATCAAGTCGAATGCCGATGTGGTGAGGGTGAAAAACAGGGCGGCCAATAAAATGGCACGCAAGCGGCTGAAAGTGGCTGCCGGGGCGATGAAGAGCCATAATGCCGAACTGTTCTACGATGAAGTGCTGAAAGCCCTGTGGGGATATATGAGCTATAAGCTGAATATCGACCGGGCGGAACTGAACCGCGACAATATCAACGGCATTTTGCAGCAAAAAGGCGTGGAAACGGTGCTGGTCGAAGAATTTATCCGGGTGCTGGACACTTGCGAGTATGCCCGCTATGCTCCCGGCAGTAAGTCCGACCAACAAATGGATATGGTCTATATGGACAGTATAGATGTGATTACGAAATTGGATAAGGCAATTAAATCATAACCTGCGCCCGGCAGGGTTGCCTGCCGGAGCTTTAGACAAATTGGAAATGAGAACATTGGTTTTAATTATAACGGTCTTATTGACGGGTTTTTCCGCCCTGGCACAAGTGGAGCCGCAGGAACAGGCGGAAACTTTTTACCGGGAAGGGAAATATCAGGAAGCTGCCGAGGTGTATAAAAACATTTTGGCGGGAGGCCGGGAGTCTGCCGGACTGTATTATAATTTAGGGAATTGCTATTATAAGCTGGGCGAAAATACTCAGGCTATCCTGAATTATGAACGGGCGTTGCTGCTCGATCCCAGCGATGGAATGGCACGCTATAACCTGAAAATGGCGCAGAAAGGGATTGTCGATAAAATAGAGGTGTTGCCGGAATTGTTTTTTGTGAGATGGTTCAAGGCGGTGGAAACTTATTTTTCAGCCGACCAGTGGGGGATGATTTCCGTGTCGCTGTTTATCTTTTTCCTGTGTATGGTGGCCTTGTTTTTCTATGCCGGGACTGTGGGCTGGAAAAAGACGGGTTTTTGGGTAGGGGTTGTCGCCCTTTTCCTGGTGGCATTTACCCTTTTCTTTGCCGTGAAACAGCATCACCGGATTACAGAGCGGGAATATGCCATTATCACAGCGGCCAGCGTCACGGTGAAAGGTGCGCCGGACAATAGCGGTACGGCTCTGTTTCTGATACACGAAGGGCTGAAAGTGCGGGTGATCGGCACGCTGGGTAACTGGTATAATATCCGGGTGGCCGACGGCAATGAAGGCTGGGTGGAAAAATCCGAGCTTGAGAAAATTTAAGCCGTCCGTGTGAAAAATCAGGGAAAAGTTCCAACCGATTTGGTAATACGGGCGATCCTTGCTATTTTTACAGTCTGTAAACGGAGAGGTTTCCGTTTTTATCTTAAAGAAATCACTTTACCTGTAAATGGATAATTTTATAGTTTCAGCACGAAAGTACAGACCTGCCAGCTTCGATACGGTGGTGGGACAGCTGTCGATTACGTCCACCCTGCGCAATGCGATTGCCAATCACCAGTTGGCACAGGCATACCTGTTCACAGGGCCGAGGGGGGTGGGAAAGACCACCTGTGCCCGTATTTTTGCCAAGACTATAAATTGTATGAATTTGCAGCCCAACGCCGAGCCTTGTAACGAGTGTGAATCGTGCAAGGCGTTCAATGCGGGGCGTTCGCTCAATATTCATGAGTTGGATGCCGCTTCCAATAATAGCGTGGACGATATTCGGGGGTTGGTGGAGCAGGTGAGGATTCTACCGCAGGTGGGCAAGTATAGCGTGTATATCATCGACGAGGTGCATATGTTGAGTACCTCGGCTTTCAATGCGTTCCTGAAAACGCTGGAAGAGCCGCCCGCCCATGCCATTTTTATTTTAGCGACTACTGAGAAACATAAGATATTACCCACTATTTTGTCCCGTTGCCAGATTTACGATTTCAACCGGATGAAAGTGGCCGATACGGTGGAACACCTGAAATATATCGCTTCGAAAGAGGGGATTACCGCCGAGGAAGAGGCGCTGGATGTGATTGCGCAGAAAGCGGACGGGGCAATGCGTGATGCGCTTTCCATTTTCGACCAGGTGGTGAGTTTTTGCGGTACTACCCTTACTTACGATAAGGTGATTCAGAATTTGAACGTGCTGGATTACGATTATTATTTCCGGCTGACAGACCTGTTTTATGCCGGAAAGGTGTCGGAGGCCCTTTTGCTGTTCAATGAGATTATCGAAAAAGGCTTCGACGGCGGAAATCTTGTATCGGGTTTGGGAAAACATTTCCGCGATGTGCTGGTGTCGAAAGATCCTGCCACCGTGCAGTTGCTGGAAGTGAGCGCGGGGATTAAGGCGCGTTATGCCAAACAGGCTGCCGATTGCTCGGTGGATTTCCTGTATGAAGCCCTGAAAGTGGTGGAACAATGCGAGATGCAATATAAGGTACGCATGGAAAAACGGTTGTGCGTGGAGATTGCGTTTATCAAATTGTGCCAGATCAACGAGCTAAAAAAAAAAAGCTGAGAGCCTCTGAGTTTGCAGCTCTTCTCAAAATAGATCATTTCAACGGAAAATATAGAGAGCCGGGAATTCCGGCCGTTTCTGCCGCCGCCGGGAATCCCGGTGCGGGGGCTGTTCCCGTGGCTCCGGTTGCAAACCCGGTTTCGGGTGCCGCTTCGCGTGTGGCTGCGTCTTCGAAAAATGCCGGGCAGGCGGGTGCTACGAATTTTGTGCGTCCCGAAGGTTCTTTCCGGATTAAAGATTCCCTGAAAACAATCGCGCAGACCGACCCTGTGCGTAAAGCGGAAGAAGTGGTGATTAAGCGGGAGCAAATCGCCAGCCGTGAGGCGTTCGGGCAGCCGGAGGTGGTGGGCGCACTCGAATCCTATGTGGCCAGCCATAAGCCGGAACCGATCATTTCGGTGGCTTTACGCGCCCATAAGCCGGATGTGCAGGGCGAGAAGATTGTGGTGCTGGCCGATAACCAGTTGCAGATCGATAAACTGGAGAATATCAAGTTTCAGATTCAAAATTTCCTGATGCGCTCGCTGAAAAACGGTTCTATCACGCTGTCGTTCCAGATTTTCGACGATGAAACGCATAAGGATGAGGTGAAGAAGCTGTATACCGCCAGCGAAAAATTCGAGCATTTTTTAAAGTTGAATCCCGTGGTGGCCGACCTAAAGGTGATTTTCGGGCTGGAATTGGATTAAGGGCGGGTGTTTATCGCCGGACGACTACTGTCCGGGGAAAATTATCTTTGAATTTATGGTTATTTTCAGACCTCGAAAAAGAAGCCGGAAAGCTGTCACGCTGGCTATTGCCCTGGGGGTGATTACCATTCTTTTGCTGGCGTTCGGAGTTTTACTTTGAACAGGCAGGCATCCCGTATTTTTTTATTTTGAATGGTGAGGGGGGCTATTTCTATTCCTATTCCCTGTTTATTTTCATTTTTGCCTTATTTTCATTTCAGATTGGAATAGGGAAGAAAATTCTTTCCTGCGGTGTTTTTGTTTTTTTAAGAAAAGGTTTTTTCAAGATTGGATGTTTGGTGGGTAAATTGCATTAAATCCAATTTTGCTGTTTTTGTTGTAATTTTAGATGTTTGCTTTAGCTGGTTGTTGTTCTTGCCTGCCGGGCATAACTGTTCCGTAGCCCCTGTCTGATAGCGGGGGCTGCGGCCTGTGGGCGACCGGGCAATCCGGGGATGGGGGAGGGAGAAGGCGGTTATTGGGTTTTGTATTTTCGTTTTTCAATGAAATAGTAGCACAAGGGCACGAAGTAGAGGCTGATCATCGTTCCGAAGCTCATTCCGGCAATCATGGTGACGGCCAGCGGACGTTGGAGTTGTGAACCGATGTCGTTCCCCCAAAGCAGGGGTATCATGGAGAAAATACTGGTCAAACTGGTCATTAAGATCGGTTTCAAACGCCTGACACCGCCTTCGTGGATGGCTTCGAGCAGGGATAAGCCTGAACGTTCCAGGCGGATGATGGTGTCGATCTTCAATATGGAGTCGTTGATGATGATACCGCTCATGACGACGATACCGATCATGGACATCATGTTGAGCGATATGTCACAGAGCCACAGCACCAGGATGGCGAACGATACGTCCAGCGGGATTTCGATCAATATGATCGAAGGCAGCCACAGGGATTCGAACTGGGCGGCAAGGATGAAGTAGAGCATCAGGATGGCGATGGTGATAATCATGACCATTTCCCAGAGGGTTTCCGCCCCGGCGAAGAATGTTCCGCCGAAGTGGGCGTTCAGGTCTGCTTTGGCGGCTTCCTGACGCACCCGGTTGATGATCTGGCGGGTGCTGTCGCCCGTGTTATAGACGTTTAGGGGCACTACCGCGCCTTCTTTCCGTCCGATGATTTGTTTGTAGTCGTAATCGGCGGATATTTTGGTGAGTGCCGACATCGGGATGTATTGCCTGTCGTTGTTGGCGACGGTGGAAGTGTTCAGGATTTCCTGAATCGTCCGTTCGTCTTCGGTGATGACGATAGGGAGGTAGTGGCTTCCCGTGTTCAGCTTGTCGATGTTGGTTTTGCTGATGTTTTTTTCAAGCGTGCGGATCAGGTTTTCCTGATTCACTTTGTATAATGCTAAACGGTCCGGCAGGAAATGAATGACGATTCTTTCCTGTGAGGCGGGTTTATTGAGCATCAGTCCCGGCATGATCGTGTTCAGACGGTCTACGAATTGATTGATCTTTTCCAGTTCTGCCACGCTGCGCCGGGAGTTGTCGGAGAGGTACACGATCAGGGGAGCGTCGTCGCTGCGGAATAGCTGTTCGAACAGGTTTTCCACTTTTTTTAGGTCTACCCGGGCTTCCGGATAGGCTTCCTTAATGTAGGCGACGATTTCTCCGGACGTTTTTTGCAGGCTTTTGTTATCGTGGGTTTTGATGTAGAGTTCCGCCTCGTTGATGTTTTGGTCTTCTTCCCGGTTCAGGAAAAATTGTTTTTCACCGATATGGCAGCTTATTTCTTCGCACTGGTCTTTGAAATGATCGATGATGTCGCCGATGCGTTTTTGGTTTTCGTCGATGTGGATGCTGCTGTTCCAGTCCGTTTTGATTAAAATTTCATTGATTTCGATCGGGGGCATCTGTTCCAGCGGAATCAGAGGCATGACGGCTATGCCGGAAGCCATAATGAGGAACACGATGATTACCGTCCTTACCCGATGGTGGAATACGAATTCATATACTTTGGTGTAGTACACATCCAGGTGTTTCAGGCTGATTCGTTTTACGAAACGCCCCACCTTGCCTTCTTTGGCATGCTTGAAAAGCAGGTGGAAAACCACGGGGACGATGGTGATGGATACGGCGAGGGATACGAAAAGCCCGATCGCTACCGCCACGGCTTCGTCGTAGAACAAGGCTCCGCTGACTCCGCCTAAAAATACCAGGGGTACGAATACGGCACAGGTGGTGAGTACCGAAGACAATAGCGGGCGGATGATTTCGGTGGTTCCCTGCAAACAGGAGTCGAAGAGGGAAAAACCCCGTTCCCGGAATTGATTGATGTTATCGATCACGATGATGGAGTTGTCCACCATCATTCCCACGCCCATAATTAAACCCGCTAACGATACGGTGTTGATCGATATGCCGAACAGTTGGAAAAAGAGGATGGTGATGATGACCGACACCGGAATGCTGATGCTGATAATCATCGGGGAACGTGCATCCTGAAGGAAGAACAACATGATAAAAATGGTCAGGAAGATACCGATCACGAGGCTCTGTTTCAGGTTGTCGATGGAGTAATTCAGCAGGGTGGCCTGGTCGCGTGATACGGAAAATTCCACGTCCGGATAATCTACCCGGAATTTTTCGATCATATCGGATACATTGGCTTTCATTTCGGACATCCGCGCGCTGGATTGCTTGATAACGGCGAGGCATAGCGATTGGTTGTCGCCATTCACGAACAAGCCTCTTTTGTCCCTGGGACGGATGCCTACTTCCGCAATGTCCCTCACCTGCATCAGCCGTCCCTGAATGTTGATGTAGATGTTCGCTACGTCTTCTATCGAGGTGAGCTGGCTGGTGAATTTGATGCTATATTGGTAGTAACCGTCGCGGATCGTCATGCTTCCCGCCACCATATTGTTGTTGGCGATTGCCGATTGCAACTGGTCCTGCGTGATGTTCAGGCTGCGCATTTTGGTTTCGTCCGGCAGGATATACATTTCCGGCTGGAAAGTACCGCTGATGTCTACCATCGCTACGTCCGGCAGCTGTTCGAGCCTTTTTTTGAGCACCGATTCGGTAAATTCGCAAAATTCCAGGAATTTGGCATCCGAGGAGGCGTTTTTCAGGTTCAGGTTGATATAGAACACCGGAATGTCGGAGGTAGAGGCTTTGATGATCGTGGGACGCTGCATTTCTTTCGGCAGGGAGTTCATCACCGCGTCCACTTTTTGATTCGCTTCGATAAAAGCGTAGTCGATGGAAGTTCCGTATTCGAATTGCAGGGTGATGTTCCCGCCTCCTTCTTTCGATTCGGACTGAATGGAGGTGAGGTGGGGGATTTGCTGTAACTGGTTACGGAGTTTTACGGTGATCGTGTTTTCCACTTCGTTTACAGACACGTCCTCATTGCTGTAATGGATGCTGATTTCCGGAATATCGATGTCCGGCATCAGGGAAACGGGCAATCTCAGCGATGCAATGATACCCAGCACAATGAAAGCTATCGTACACATTGAAACCGCTATCGGGCGTTTGAGGAAAAATTCTACCATAATCTTTTATTTTTTACGTCAAGAACCGGATTCCGTTTTTCCGGACGGTGTATAGGGTACAGGGGTCTTGCGTTTATTAATATTGCTTTTCTCTTTTCGTTCGTTTTGTGTTTTCCGGAAAAAAGGTCATTGGCCGGGCGTGTTTTTCCGTTTTCTTTTCCTCCATTTCCAGGGGGCTAACCGGCTGAAAAACCTTTTAATCTTTTTTCGCTTTCCTATCGGTTGTCCGGGTTGTTCTTCCGCGCCGGGCGGCAGGATTCCGCCGTTCGCCGCAGCCAGGGCATACCTGTGCTTGCGGAACAGGTGTTTGTAACCTTTGGTGATCTGGCTTTTCGGCACGAAGAAGATCGGCAACAGGATTATCAATACCAGCAGGGAGAAGGCCAGCCCGCTGATGGTTCCCAAAGCCAGGCTGAACCAGAAATCCGACGGTTTCCCGATCAGGAACGGAATAAAGCCCAGCATGGTGGACACGATCGTCAGTACGATAGGAATGATTTTGGCGTTATAAGCCCTCAGATAGGTGTGTAGTCCCGCAGGACGCCCGTCTTTGAGTTTATTGTTATAATCGTTGATGATATATAAAATCGAATTAACGGCCAACCCGCACATGAGGATAAAGGCTGCCAACCCTCCCTCGTTGAACTTTAGGCCAAAGAAGTAAAACCCTAAGAAACACCCGATAAAGGAGATCGGGGCAATGACAATGACGATGAATGCCTGGCGGAACGATTCGAGCAGGACGGAACAAATGAAAAAGATGATCGTAATCACCAGCAGGATGTACCACACCCGCTTGTCGATGCCGCCCGCTCCCCGCCAATACGACCAGTTCCAACGGTCGGAGTCCTTTACCCGGAAACCGACGGGCATGGTGCGGTTGATTTCTTTCATCACCCGTTCCTTGATCTTAGACGACAGCATATAGTCGCCCAGGAAATCGTATTGCACCAGCACTTCGTATTCCTGATTGATTTTAGTGATGTTCTCGAATGCCTGTTCTTCTTCCACCGATCCCACGTCGCTGAGCCGATAGACCGATTGGTTGCCGGACATGGGGCGGTTCCGCATGTCCCAAAGGCTGATTTCCTTGTCTTCCGACGGGCGGAGGACGATCGAAGTCAGCTGGTTGTTGATCATGGCGTTGGTATATATATCCCCCGCTTTCGAGAAGGAACTCAAATGCCGCAAGGTGTTCTTGATGTCGGTGTTGTTTTTGGCGAGTTTTTCTTTATCCACCTGCACTGCAAATTCTTTTGTTTTCGACGGGTTGCGGTTGTTGCCGATATACAGTTTTTTCACCCGCCTTTGCTCTTCCAGCATGCCTTTTAACTGCTCGGCATACATCAGCACTTTCCGGTAGTTGTAGCCCACCACTTTCAGCGATTCGGTGCGATATTCGCTCAGGCGGTTGGAAAATCCTTTCCCTACGCCGGAAACGTCCGAATCGGCATTCCCAATGGCGTGGACAAACCGGATCAGTTCGTTTTGAAGCATTTCCGGGAATCCGGTCAGTTCGTCTTCTTCGCGGAAGGTGATCTGCATATAGCCCCGGTTAGCGGAGTTTATATCGGAAATAAAGGTTTCCACCTCCGGATAGCCTGCCAGAAAGTTTTCCACCCTTAAAAAGGCTTCGTTCATTTGCTGGAGGGTGGCGCCGTGAGGCATACTCATGGTGAGGTTGATTTTGGTGCGCTGCCGTTGCTGCTGGTCGTCTTTCATCCATTGCCCGCCGCCCCCTTCGATGAACAGGCGGAGGCTTCCGCCGAGAATCTTATCCGTCCACGGTTTGATCTTTAAATAAAATTCGCTGCTGAAAATGCGGTTATACATTTCCGAGGCTTTCTTTTCCCGGTCGATGGTGGTGGGGATCAGGAATACAGGTAACCCGAATCCCAGAACGATAATAACCGCCAGGATTATTTTAAATCGTTTGGTGAAAACAATGGTTTTGGCATAGCCTCTGGTGTAGCGCACGATCCGCCTTCTCCGCTTGAACAGGCGTTTCCCTTTTTCCGGTTTCAGGGGGATTTTTTCCATTAAGGCGGGGACAAAGAAAAGGGCTACGAAAACCGAAACGGTGAGGTTGGCGATGATAACGGCGGAGAAGCCCCACATGTTACGCATCACCTCGTTGTCCATATTGAAGATCACCACCAGAGCCCCCATCGTGGTGAGGGTTGCGGCGAGGATTGCCATGAACACTTTCCGGTTTTTATGGTGGCGGTAATGGTCTGCCATGACGATCACGTTATCGATGATGATACCGAACGACACGGTGACCCCTGCCAGAGCATAGAGGTGTATTTCGATCTTGAACCAATAGTAAAAGAGAAGGGCGATCAAAATATTTGCGGTCAGGCTGATCGTGATAATCAGCAGGTAGCGCAGGCTGCGGCTGGTGATCCATACGAAGACAAGCAGAATGAGTATAGTGATCGCGGTACGAATCAGGTTTTGATTCAGTTCGTCTTTCAGTTCCACCGTGCTGTCGTAGGTCATTTTTACGGAATAGTCTTCCGAAAAATCCTCGGCCAGTTTTTTGATTTCTTCCTGCACTTTATACGACAGGTCTATGGTGTTGGCGTTTTTTTCCGAAAAAATGTTGATGTTAATCCGGTTTAGCCCGTTGATCCGATAGTAGGACGAGGGGATAGATTCCCGGTAGTCGAGGGTGGCGACATCTTTCAGGTAAACGATCTTGTTCCCGATGGTTTTGATCGGCAGGTAAAGCAGGTCTGTTTTATTGTCGTCCGGGTTTCCCTTGAAAATAATGTATGAATATTTTTGCTGCGGCTCGGTTTCAATGAGTACTTTTCCGGCATCTTTCCGGGTGTAGTAGGTGCGGATACCGTTGGAAATGTCGTAGGCCGATACGCCTATGTCCGTCAGCAACCGGGAATCGTAGGTCAGCACCCATTCGAAAGGCACGGCCCCGGTGACACTCACGCTTTCAATTCCGGGCATTTGCGAGATCAGGGCGGCGATGTTGTCCTCGGCAAAAGTGGCTACATCCTGCGTGCTTCCGGGCCCGGTGATCACGTAGTTCAGCAATAGGGTTTGTTCCGAAACGCTGGCACGCCCGTCCCTGAATTCCCCGCCCCGCACTTCCGATACGGACACGCCGTCGGGGAGGCTGGTTTTAACGGAACGGACAATGGAGGAAAGGTATAGCTTTACGGCATCGATGTTTTCGTTTTTATCGATGTTCAGGGTGATAGACCCCCAGCCTTGTCCGGTGTTCGAAGAAATATCGGTGAGTCCCTTCGTGCGTGCAAAAGCTCCTTCGAGTTTGGAAGTAACCTCCATTTCCAATAATTCCGGGTTCGCGTTCGGCCAGGAGAACGATACGCTCAATTGCTGGGAACGCGAAGAGGGATAGAGCTGAAGGGTGAGCTGAGGAATCAGGCTCGCTCCCAACAACATCAGGACGACAAATAGCGTATTGACGGAAAAGGCGGATAATTTCATTTCACAGGATTCGGGGGTTCAGAAATCAATATGTTGCCGCCTGGCAGAAGAGCCTGCCGGGCGGTGAATCTATTGTTTTACGGAATGACCGTGACGTCGCTTTCGTGCGAAAGTCCTAAATTGTTGTCGTAGATGACCTCCTCACCTTCGGTTAATCCCGTTTCTATACAAACATCCCGGCTGTTTTCCTGTCCGGTAGTGACATATTTCCAAATGGCCTTCCCATCCTCATGGACGAATACCACTTTTTTACCCTGACGGGGCAGTACTGCTGATTTCGGGATGAACAATTTTTCTTCGATTTGCCGTTTCACCAGAATGCTTACGTTCATACCGTCCACCAATACCGAATTTTTGTTGGGGATCAGGGCTTTGATCTGTACCATGCCGTTTTCATCGATTTTGGGGTTGATCTCGGTGATCTTCCCGAAAAGCGTTTGGTCGGGTTTGGCATAAGGGGTGGCTTCGATTGTCATGCCGGGACGGAGGTGTGCGATCTCGGTTTCCAATACGTTGAAAATGATCTCCATTTCCGAATCGTCGATCAGGGTGCAAAGGCTTTTATAGGTGGAAGAGGGATTGTATTCCCGGGCTTCGAGATCGGCTATTACCCCTGAGAAAGGGGCTTTGACCGTGATATTTTCATAATCGTGCTGTGCTTTTTCATAGGAGTTTTTCGCGGATGTGTAGCCACATTGCAGCATGATCGTGTGCAGGCGCTGCTGTTCGATCCGGCCCGTGTCCTCGATCGATTTTATATCTTCGCTCATCAAGCGGTTGCGCAGTTCCAGCTCGGCTTTTTTCAAGCCCAGAAAAGCCTCCTGTAAGCTTTGGGTGGATTTATAGCTGTCCACAGAAACCAGCGGATCGCCCGTTTTGACATGGTCGCCGTTTTTTACATATACTTTCGCTACAACGTCGTTCACTTCGAAATTCAGAAGTGCTTTCATCCGGGCATTGGCCTTGCCGTTGCTTACCAGCTCCATTTCGAAACGGCCGAGCTTGACTTTTGCCACCCTGACCTCCAGTTTTTCTTCTTTTTTCTCGATCCGGGCTTTTAGCTCTTCTTCCTTAGGCTTCTCTTTTTTCTTATCGCCGCATCCACTCAAAATGAACAATAGCAATAGCGGAAATATACAAATTTTCATAAGATAAGGTTTTCGTTTGTATTGTGGTAAATATATGTATTTTTATCAAAAAACAACTTTCGGTAATAGAATTTAGGATTTATTTAATATCTGCTTTGCAGAACTCCCGTTTCTACGACACTGGTATAAGGTGTGCTTCCGAATCCGTCTTTGAACGTGATGCGGTAGAACCTGGCTTCTTGCGGATCTTTTAACATAAATTCCTGAATGCTTCCTTCGTTATACATCACAAAGTTGCCGGCTTGCGTCCAGTTTTCCCCGTCGTCGCTCACTTCGAACTCGATGTGTTTGGCGATGTCGCGTCCTCTGGGGCGTACGAAAAATCCATCGATCCGGTTCTTTTTCTTCATGTCGATTTTTAGCCAGTGGGGATATTGAAATTTTTCTCCCGTGTATTGGCTGTGCCAGAAGGTGGAGGGATCGTTGTCGATGGCAAAACGGGCATATCCCGGCTCGTAGGGGCCGCTTTCCGGCTCTTCCGACGAGGCGGTGCAGGTCCAATCCTTCCGGTCGGGTTTGGTGTAATCCTCGTATTCCACCGCCTGCATGATGTCGTAGTACACAAAAAAAGGCTCTCCGTTCCGGATGATGAAAGGCACTTCTTCGCGTCCCCGGCTGTGGTTGCGAAGCCAGTATAGCCGATCTGTCCGCAAATCCGGATAATCCAGATAATTGTATTGGCTATATGTGTTTGCCAGCGATTGCCAGCCGTTTTCCCACACCATGAGCTCGTAGTTTTCGTTCGGTTTCACGATGTTGTCGGCGTTTTTCGGAGCCATGCGCACTCTGGTGAGTATCTGCGGGGTATCGAGTTCGAACACGATCTGTTTCTTGCCGGACGAAGTCTGCATATTGCCGTCGTATTCCGCATCTTTCAGGTTTGCCGCATTTTTCGGCAGCACTTTTACGAAATCCGCCGTGTTGATCTGTCGGTCTTCCGGCCTGAAAATTTCCAGCGGAGTGGGAGTGGCGGTGTTTTCGTATTGCCGGGATGCTTCTGTGAGATACTCCAATATGGCGAAATTCGCCGTCCGTTTTTCGGGGGCTTCGTAAATGTAGTATTTCCACGCTTTCCGGTTGTTGAGGGGAAATTCGTTCAGGTATGGGCCGGGGGCTTCCGTGATGGTGTAGAGTTCCCGTTTGTCCTTGCCTTCCGGGTTGTTACAGCCGTAGAATTTTCCGCCTATCATATCCTGGGCCAGTTTCTTCATATTTTCTTTATAAGGAAATTTCCGGACGAGCCTGATGGTTGTTTTTTCACCCTGTTCCGGCGTGTAAAACTGGCTGATGGGCTGTACCAGCAAGTCGAGGGCATCCGGGTTTCTCGGTATGTAGAGCGGTTCGCCGTGGAATTCCGGATTGCCTTCTGCATCGAGAGTTACCAGAAAATAGAGCATATCTGAAACCACGTTTTCGAAATGAGCCCGCGTCCCGGTGGAATCGACCATTCCCCAGGTGATGGCCCGGTATCCCTGCGAATTGTTGGCGTAGCTGTAAAGCCAGGCCAGATTGTTGTCCGTTTTGTGTGACAGGGAGAGGGTAAGCGGGTACACCCTTTTGATGTATGAAGTGACATCTTTCGTGCAGGGATCATAGAAACCGAGGGGTAGTTTTTCCGTTTCTTTTTTCAAGAACAGGGGACTGTCCTCCTGTGCCCCGAACAGGCTGCGGTAGATGTTGAATTTAATATCCTCCCGGTAGCCCCAGTTTTTACCGCCCGGAAATCCGGCTTCTCCGTGGAAAGGATGCGGATTCATCAGAGAATCGAAGGTCACGATGTGGTGGTGTTGCCCTACAAATTCCCGGTTGCCGACATTGATGTCGATGGCCGTGGGAACGCCATAGGCACGCAGGATATTACATTCCAGTTCACATTGCTCCACGCATTCCAGTTCTTTTTTGAAAAACAGCTCATAGTAGCCTAAATTGCTTTTCACGGTCTTCGGGCCTAAAATCGTCCGCATGTTGCTCAGGTATACGTTATACCGGGTGATAACCGTTGCCATGCTGTGCGGGGACGCTTTATCCAGTTGTTTCCCCCATTGCCGGTAGGTTTCCGCTCCGTTCAGGGTGAGGCTGTTTGTCGATAAAGCCCGATAGGGCAACAGGTATTCGCAAAACTGATCGAATGTCAGGGAGCGGGCGAAAGGGGACGTTTCCCAGCGTTCGAAGGCGTTATCGATGTGTGCAATCAGGAAATCGGCATCTATGTTTTTCAGGTCGTCGAATTCGATTTTTTCCCTGACAGGCGACTGTATTTTCATTTGCCGGATTTCTTCCTGATAGGTTTTACCGAAAGCGGCTATCGAATCTTTGATTGTCTTTTTGTTGATCGCCGAATTGGGAACGTCGCCCATAACCGAGTAGTAAAAAGTATCGGCCCGTTCCACCAGATCGGGAATTGTGGAGTCGGGGAATTTGATTTCCGAATCGTTTCCGTGCCATTTCATGTTATCGACCAGGAATAATGCCGCTTTATATTTTAATGAATCGGCTTCCTGTTTCCGGTAGTGGCGCAGCACTTTTTTCAATTCCCATTTGTTTCTTCCGGCTATTTTTAACGACTCTTCCACCCCCTGCGGCAGCGGTGTGCAAGCGGTTAAAGCCAATAAGATCACTAAAATGTAATTTTTCATTTTGTCGCTTATTAAATAGTTAAAAATGAACCGGATGGCAAAGTGGTGTTCAGGTGTCCGGCCTTTATCTTACTTTTTTTAAAAATCTGTTCCACCTATATTCCCCGGTTTCCTTGTTTTTGGCGCTCAAAATCCGCACGACCTTGCCTACCAGATATTTTTCGGGAACCATCCCGATGTAGCGGGAATCCTGCGAGTTGACCACATTGTCGCCCGCCATGAAATACCAGTTCTGGGTGAATGTATAGGAATCGAGGGGTTGTCCGTTCAGGCGTACCTGTCCTTTCCCGGTTTTGATATTTCCCCCGGTTTCATACGTGATCGCTTTCCGATAGAGGGTGATGTTGCTGGAGTCGATGGGGATTGTAATCCCTTTGCCGGGGATTAGCAGAGGCCCGAAGTCCTTAACATCCCATTTCGGATGGATGTGGGAGGGGGAGATCGTGTAGCGGTATATTCCCTGAAAGCCCGGCCAGGAAGCCAGCATTTCCTGATTGTCCATATAGCCGAATCCTTTTTGTCCGTTCACCTCGTAGAATCCGTTCACAATGCGGAGGGAATCCCCCGGCAGGGCGATACACCGTTTCACATAGAAGGTGGATAAATTCATTTTAATGGTGTCGCGCTTTTTGTGGTAGGGGTAGTTGAAGACAATCACATCGTTGTGCTTCACTTTGGAAAAACCTTTAATCCGGTAGGTCGGAGGCTCTTCGCCGTTGTCGAGGAATTTGAAGTTCTTATACATTCTCGCCCCATAGCATAATTTGTTCACCACAATGAAATCGCCCGGTTGTAAGGTGGGCTCCATAGAATCACTGGGGATGGAATAGAAATCCACCGCAAAGATCCGCAAAAGCAAGGCGATCACCAGGGAGAGCACAATGGCTATAAAATATTGCAATATGGTTTTTAGGATTTTTTTCAGCATCCGTTTATTTATTTATTCAAAAAGAATATTTATTCAAAGAGAAATTTTCGGAACGGGTTACGGCTTTGTTTCCGCCTGTTTTCCGCTCCGGATGGTTTTTTTATACAAATTCCACAGGGTTTCGTTGCCGAGGGGACTGCCGATCAATAGCACCCGGTTGTTTTTATCGAGCAGGAAGGTTTGGAATCCCGGCACAATGGGAAAATGGTTTAAACTGTCTGCCTGCCCTGTGCGGTCATACAGCAAAGGGGTGTTGAAACGGTTGAGCTTTTGAATGTCTTCCAGTTGCTTGTAATTTTTAACCCAGGCGACAAATACCAGCGATACATCCAGATTCAGGCTATCTATCTCTTCTTTCAGCATTTGCCAGTCGAAAAGTTTCAGGCGGCATTCCGTGCAGCCATTCGTGTCGATAAAGTTCAATATTTTATACTCCCGGCTGAATAGTTCGGGACAAACCGTATCCCGTCCGTAGAGTTTGAGTTCCGGGTTACTGGGGAAAAGGATTTCCTTTCCCTGCCATTCTTCTACCAGTTTGGTTAGCTGGCGTTTTTTATTGTTGCAGGCTGTGGCGAGCAAAAACAGGCATAATATTACAGCCGTTGCGCCAAAGGGGAAAATAGTCTTTTTTAATGGTTCCATGATCTTTATGGGTTTATATCTAACGTGTTTTCTTTGCTTTTTAAAGAATCCGTAAGTTCCTGTTTCATTTCCCTGACGGCTTCGGACATCACTTTCGGCTCTTTGGCTATCAGTTGCCGGGCGGCTTCTAAGGCTTTTTCCGTCTGTCCGCTTTCAAAATACATTTTGGCTTTCAGGTAGTAAGGGTATAAGCGGTGGGGAACCATATAGGCGGCCTGCCGGAAAGCCTTTTCGGCCCGGTCGTATTGTTCCAGCGCCTGGTAATTTTTCCCCATGATATTATAGAACATTGGATCACCGCTGTATTGGATTCCTTCCGATAGAATCCGGTTGCTTTCTTCGTATTTTCCCGTTTTGGAAAGGCATTGCCCGTATTCGAACAGGAACACGGGTTCTGTTTTCAATAAAGGATATAAGTCCCGGTAATTATTCACCGTTTCTTCAAAAATATTCATGTTGAAATAGGTTTTTTCCTCCGCCCATCTCCGGTATGCTTCCTGCTTTTCTTTCCGGTCGCGCACAAGCCACGCGGAACACCCCAGCAACACGAGCAGCGTTCCCCGTACCACCCAGATGTTCAATGACCGATGGCCGGAACTGTCCGGCAGGCGGTTCACAGCCAGGGCGAGCAGCAGGATTCCCAAAGTGCATAAGGGCATAATCCGGAAGGGATAGGAAAACAGGGCGAAGACCAGCAAAGCGGAGAGCGACCCGATCACGGCGTTCGTTCCCGGACGGGAGGAGCGTGCCGCCTGCCAGAATGCACTTCCCGCGATGGCCAGCAGGAGAAGTAAGCCCAATAGGCCGTATTCCACCCCGATCTGTAAATATTCGTTGAAGCCGTATTCCGGCGAGCCTGCTACCCATTCCTCCTGTTCAGAGCCTTCTCCGGAGGCGAAATATGCCGCCTGTGCCTGTCCGAAGATTCCGGCGAAACGTCCTCCGCCTGCTCCTGTCCAGGGATTTTCGGCTATGGCTTTGGCCGATATTTTCCACATCAGCATCCGTCCGTCGGCAGAGCCTTTTTTCAGCAGGTACATGCCCGTGCCCATTCCCGCGAGCAGCAATACGGCGATGCAGGCATATATATACACCCGTTTGCGGTGTGCCTGGTAATATTGTCGCAGCTTTTCCAGAAGCCGGTAGTGTTGTCCCATAACCAGCCCGCAGCCCACACAAGAAGCTATCCAGGCACTCCGGCTCATCCCGGCAGGCAGAACGATGATAATGCCGCAGAAACTGAGGACGGAGATGCCGAATAGCAGATGGTGGATGGTTTTTTCTCCCGAACGCAGGATATTCCGCAATTGGCGGAAGTGAAAGCCGTTTACTTCCGGAGAGAGTTTCAGCATCCAGTATAGGGCAAGCGGCAGTATTACCGCTAAATAACCGGAATAAGGCCCCGGGTTGAAGAAAGAGCCTGTGAGTTTATAGATGGAGTGGTTGGAAGCGGCAAAACCGTATAGTTGCCGCAATCCGAGCCAACATTCTGCGATCCCTGCCGTTAAGATTACCAGGGAAGCGATCTTCAGAGCTTCCGGCGTGCGGTTATAAATTACCCGCAACGCCCAATAGCCGGAACTTAACAAGGCTAAGCGGGCGGGCGGCTGGTAACCGTCGGTGAGGCCGGAGATCATGCCGAGGATTGTAATCACCAGCATCCCATAATCGGGAAGGGCGCAGGTGAATTTTTCCCGGCTCATGCAACTGGCAATCAAAGCTATCCCCAGGCCTATTACGGCAATGAGCTGGTAGAAAAAGTATCCTGAAATAATCTGTCCGTTGGCCAACGACGGGTTATTGTAGAATAGCACCGAGCTGAACAAGACAGTTACCACACCAGTAAGAATGTAAGAAAGATAGCGTATGAACATATTCATTTATTCCCTTCACTTTTCAAAAGGCCTTGTTTAAAAGACCGATATAGAGTAATTGTGTGTAAATATATTATTTTATGTTTATTGTATTAACGTTTTTTGTTATAAAATTTATGTAAACCGTTCTTTTTTTTGTCCGGAACGGTTGTCCTGTTTTTTATTTTCCTGACTTTTACTGCTTTAGTGCCCCTGTAAAAAGTTTAAAATTTACAGGGGCAGCTGGAAAATTGGCGTTTTAGGTTCGATTATGTAGAATTCCGGCATAAAAGCATTTGTTCCCGGAAACAACCGGGTGGTTTTAGCAAGGCTCTACTTTTTTGATTCTATGGCGGTTTGTTTTTTCTTCGTTTTTCTTTTGCCGTTGGATTTTCCTGTATTCCTATTTATAGAAATACAGGTTCTTTCGGTGGTTTAGCTTATGGCTGCCGTTACCAGTTCAGGCTCCATTGTTTCCGGGTTCAGGGCGATTCCGTAAATCTTTGTCCCGTCGGGGTCTAAACCATAGATACGCAGGTTGCCTTTCACCCGGTAGGCTTTTACCGGATTGCCGTTCCAATCGAATTTACCGATATAGTCGATGATCTGTGTGCGATTGTTCAGCAGTTCGTCTTTTATATTGCTAAACCAGATGTGGTCGGCTGTGGTTTCGAGGTTGGAGAAGCCCATCTTGGATTCGGTTGTAAATCCTACCTGTAAGATGTTTTCATTGCTGTGATTGGTGTATTTGGGCAGGTAGTAGATGTGGTTTACCAGTTGCTTCATCCCGTCGGGCGTGAGTTCGAATATTTCGAATTGCCCGGCTGTGCCGCCCACATTGCATAGCCTGTTTTCTGCCTGATTCAGAGCGATGTGGTATTGGTAAGCCATGGACTTGGTTTTATAATCTTCGTTTTGATGAAGCGGGTCGTGTGGGTATTCCGGGCTGAAAAAACGGGCATTTTTTCCATTGGCATCGAAACGTACCAACCTGCCCTCGGGGCTGACTCCTGTTCCGATGAGTTCACCCGACGATAGCCTTTGAAGCCGGCGGCAGTCCGTGTAGGATTGGGTGGGGAGTTCCAGGTTGATACATTCCTTGATGTAACCGGGTTGGCCTGTGATGAGGCTATCGATGGAAGCTACATACAGTTTTCGTAATTGCTGGTCGAGGAAGGTGAAGTCCCGCCCGTCTTTGCTTAAAGACACCGGGTGCAATAGCTCGCCCGGCCCTCTGCCTGACACCCCGAAGCGTTTGACCAGTTGCCCGGTGTGCTTGTCTATCAGGGCAAACCAATAGCCGTCTACGAGATCCTGAACGATGATGTGGTCGTCTAAGACCAGAATATCCCAGGGCTTACCTAAAAAAAGGTCGTTGCTGTCCTGTATGGGGGTTAGGGTCATGTCTTCCCGGACTTTGAACAAATCGGCAAAATCGATGTCCTTGCGTTTTTCCTGACAGCTTGAGAATAATATCGTAATGAGTGTGATAATGAGCGTATTTTTCATCGGAATGGTGTAAGATTCCTGCAAATCACGATGGATTTGCAGGAAAGGTTAAACATTAGCGTTCCTGGGCATACCCGTAGATGGTTTCATGCTTTGAAGCGTTCACCTGGCATACGTAATCGTGTGTGCAAAGACACCAGATCCAGCCTCCGTTGGGGCCATTTTCGGAAATGACCGTGCAGGCGAGAGCTTCCACGTTGTCTATCGACAGCTGTGCCTGAGAAGTGTGGTTTGTCTTCACAACATAGTTTACACTGACTGTCGAGAATGTAAGGATAAATAGAGCTATAATGTATTTTTTCATTTCGTTTTCGTTTTAAGTTTAACTTTTAGTTCAATAAATACCGTTCGGTTCTCTTTTTTAACTTACTTTGCACCTCTCTTTCTTTTTAGGGAAGGGGGTGAAGGCGGATGCCGTATGAGCCTGCTAAAGTCGTGCGGCCCGCCTCTTTTTTCCTTCCGTGTTTTACAAGTTCTGCTTTAACCGGGCGACCGGTCTTATTGGCGTGATTCGAACATTTTTTCTGGTTTTATATCCCCTTCCGTGGCGTCCGTCGGTGGCGGAACATCCGGCCTTTTCGAAAGACATCCGTCAGACGGGGTATTGTCCGGCTTTATTTTAAATGATAGTTAATCAAAATATGTTTTCCTGCTTTTAAGTTGGCCTGAACTTCCGGCGGCAACTTCTTTATGGCTTCTGCCTCCTTTTCCCCATATGTGTCGGGAGAGGGGAGGCAGGCTGTGATCCGTCCTTCGTGGTAACAAATGGGGGTGAACATAAAGACCGGGCCTTTGGAGCGGTTTTGATATACTTCCTGGGTGACCGTGTTGTAAACGTAGTTTTCTACTTTGCCTTTATTGTATACATTCCCGATCAAATAGTGGGAAACGATTCCCGGCGTATTTAGCAGGTAGCGGTAGGAAATGGCTTTATCGGCCCGATCTTCCTGTTCTATGGGCAAACTTTCCTCCTGGAAATTCAGGGTGATGTGGTGCATAAATTCCGAGGTCTGGCCGTTGAAGACCGCCACCGAATCGGAATATAAAGTATGGTAAAGGATTACGGTGTCGGTTACCGTGAGAAAGTTTGTTTTTCCCAGATCGCTGCGGTTGCTGGCATTCACCGGAAAAAGCCGTTGTTGTACCTGAATGTTGGGATCTGTGATGATGATTTTATGAGTTTCGCCGTAAGGGTCGCTTTGCGGGAGAGGATGCCAGGAAAAGATGAAGTTTCCGTTGTTGCATACGGCAATATCCTGTGCGGGGAAAGGAAGGTCTTTCCGGGTGACGAAATTCCCTTTGGCATCGAGGATCACCAGCGTGTTTTGGTCATTGTCGAGCAGATAGATGTGATCCCGGCTGACGGTGAAATTGCGAATCGCAGACGGTTTGCCTGTAATGTCCGTTTTTCCCCCTGCATAGAACAGGAATTTGCCCGACAGGTCGTAGACAAATATCCGGTTTTGATTTTTGTAATCGAAGACGTAATATTTTTCGTTTTTTTCAATCACTTTGTCGATGTTCCGGGGAGTATCTCCCGGAGGATTTTCCAAAATGACGTATTCTATCGTATCGACGATAGAAAAGATGGATTTATTGCTATTGATTTTCCAGTCGAAATGCTTGTGCATGCCTTTGTTATTCCCGTTGCGTTTAGGGAACAGAAAAAGGATGAAAAGCAAAATACAAAATAGGAATATAGCTAAAATAATGAATTTCATAAGATTTTAAATTTAGCCGATATAATCCGGTCAGGGAATCCTGACCGGTAAAAGGGTTGCCAGAAGTGACAACCCGTATACACTATAAAATTGTCATAGGGGATTTATTGCCCCTGATGGGGATTTCCTCGTTTTTGCTTGTCTGTTCGGAAAGGTGATATAGTTCCCCGGACATATAGTAATATTTATATTTATTACGGCAATCACGACAATGATAATGATGAGCGATAATTTAATGATTTCAATATTCATCTTTAAAAGATTAGATGATCAGTTATATTTTTCGAACTCTTTTTATGTTGCTATTGTGTATACATAATGCTAAAATACAAACAACATTATTTTTATATGTTTAAAATATTTCTTACATTGCACACCTCTCTTTCTTACGTTAGAGGGAAGGTGGGCGGTTGTCGTTTGGATTTGAAGATTTTAGCGACACCGCCCCTGTTTTCTTCCCAAAGTTTAACAATAGTTTTACTCCTGAATCGGGGAAATTATTTCTAATTTTCCTCTACCTGTCCGAGTATTTTTAATGAATAAACCTGTTCCGGAATATTACATAATATATCTATCGATTTTATGAATTTTCCCAAAGAATTGGGTTCGAATACCACCGACACTTCCGTCGTTTTACCGGGTTTCACCGGACGCTTATCCCAGGTGGCATTCGTACATCCGCAGGACGTGCGTACATCCCGGATAATCAGGGGAGCATCTCCCCGGTTTGTGATTTTGAAGGTGGCATGTTTCTTTTCGCCATATTTCACAATTCCCAGATCGACGGAATCCCGTTCTGCTTTAATGGCTGTGGGCGATGCTGTCACCGATAGCGCGTTGGTGTCCGGATAAAGATACCAGAACAATATCCCAATAATAATAATTCCTCCGACAATGGCCGGCCATAATATTTTATTCATAATACACACCTTAAAAATGGTCTTTGCATGTATGTCATAGCTGATTTGCTGCCATGCTTTGACAAAGTCAAATTTGAAGAATTAAATTTTTGTAATCAAATTTTTATGGTAGCTAAATTAGTAGCAAAATGACTTCAAATGTTAAAAATATTCTATTTTGTAAGCAAATTTACTAAAATCGTAAATACGTGTTTACGATTATATAATTATTTTCACTACATTTGTTACAATTAATGCTTTATTTGATAATACTCTTTACATAAATTTATAAAATAAAGCAGAAAGTCGTAAATTTTTCGGAAGGATGATGTGGTGGTCATTAAACAACCGGGGTGTGGATGAGGCGAAGCAAAGTCCGGTTGTGTGTGGAGGTGGGGAGCAAGGAGGGGAGTTGTGTGGAATGTTGCCTGTGCCGTACCCGTTGTAGGGATGCTTTCGTTTTTACCGGATATGTTTTCTGTTATCGGATGAAGTTTGCAGCGTGTATGTTTGGGAGGCCGGGAAAAGGAGTTTGGTTTGCCGGAGAGTTTAACGGAAACAGAGATAAAATAGAATATCCCTTTATTGATATGCGTGGATTGGTAAAGGGAGAGGGAAGGTAAGCCATAATACTTGAATTGGTAGTTTAGTACTTTTAGGCTTCCTTCCCTTGTTTATATGGATAGTTTAGTTATTCGCCACAAAATGTGGCATTGAGGAGTTTGTTTCCACTTTTCCGAAAATCCTGAAATAATGTGTTTGCTCAACGGTGTTGCATGAAACTTCGATTGTCTTGATGAAGTTTCCCGGAGCTTTCGGGGTGAATGCCACCTGGATTTCCGTGGTCTGTCCCGGTTGTATAGGCCGGGGACTCCATTGTGCGGTGGTATGGCTGCAAAAAGAAGACACTTTCCGAATGATTAAAGGCTTTTTCCCCGTGTTCGTAATTTTAAAAACCGTGGTCGGCGTTCCGTCATAAGGAACTGTACCTAAAAATTTACAGTCCTGCTCGGATTGTATTTCCGTGGTGTACCCGTTCAGAATGGATTCCTGCCGCCAATCCTGAGAAGTATACCAGAAGATCGGGCTAAAAAATAGGATCCCGAAAATAGAATAAATAGCAAGGTCTTTAGGTAACATAACTGTTTATTTTATATTTCCCGTATCCTAACCGGGACACGACAAAAATGGAGATAAAATCATTATGAGCAAAATTATAGTAGTAGCTAAAACGGTGGTAATTTTAGTTAAAATGTTAAAAAATCTATAATAAAGAATAGGAGGGACACCGATAAAAATAAGAAAGGGGGAGCGCAGAAATCTCTGCCGCTCCCCCAAAACTGAACAAAACTACCGAACAGTATGTTTTACGACATCGTATAGTCGTTATAATGAAATCTTTACAACAGCCGGATCGGGAGTGTAGCCCAGTCCGTAAATGGCCTCTTCTGCCTGGTCATAGCTAATTCTTGTGAGAGGAGTAGCCAGATCGTAGGTTTCCAGTAAATTCCCGTCCCAGTCGAAGACCATCATTTTTTTACATTGCTGTGAGGCGCTTTTGGCTTCCCGGTTGGTTTGACCTGAGTAGATGGCGAAAACCCGGTCGGACGATACGGTAATATCTGTGAAACCGAATTGGTTGCTCCGGTAATAGCCCACTTTGCAGCGTGCGTTTTCGTTGATCGCTACTCTGGGATGGTGAAAGCAATAGCTTTTTCCCTGATTGATCCTGTCGCCCGAAATGCGGCAAAATTCGATGTATCCGCTGTATTTATCCGCACATACGAACGATTGTTGGTCCGGACTTACCTTTAAAATAGTGCTGGCATAGAGGATGGCTTTTGTGCTTTCCTGAATGTCCGGGTATACGGGATGTTCCGGGTAGCTTCCCTGATAATCGGCTTCTTCGGTTTCAGGGGTATACAGTAAGTAACGTCCCTTGGCATACAACCCTGTGGCGATTACAAATCTTCCGGCTCTCACTACCTGAAGGTGTTTCTGTCCCTTAGGAAGCTGGATGGTATTTGTAGAAGTTTCCCCTGAACGGGTGGAAAGCGCTGAGGCTTCGGTGAGCTGCCCCGTGCGGTAATTAAAGGTGCGGGCAGGTTGGCTGCCGTTTACTTCGAAAGAACTGATTCCGGCTTTGTCTAAGCGGTTCGCGGATTGGAGCAGATTTTGCCGTGCCTGGCTTTTCAGGTTGATCGATACGGCTTTGTTGTCGGAGTTGAAATGTCCGATCACGATTTCGTCTCCGGATTTGGCAAATCCGATTACTTTGTTGGCTTCCGTCTTGCTAAGCGGCACAATCGGAGTGGCGGTCAAAGTCTTCTGGCTTGCCGGGATGGCTGCCGTATCGGTTATCTCGAAATTATCGTTGTATGAACAGGCGGCAAGCATAGAGGCCGCTAAAACAGAATATATAATTTTTTTCATGACATTATTTTTCAATAAATACTAACCCAAAAAATTCCGTGTCATTATAAATACACCAACCATTACCTTCTTCACAATATTTAATGACTTCGTGAAAATCATCTTCCCAGTCAGCCAATGCCTCTACATTTGCCCGCCCCAGGCTGGGAGTTTTCTGGTCGAACGATAGTTTTACGAATACAGAGCAACAACACACCACAACAGTGAATAATAACCATCTAAATATAAACTTTCTACTTTTCATAATAAGGTATTACGATTAATTTCAGGCAAATTTGAATATTAATTGTTAATAAAACAAATTTTTATTCAATTTAAAATCATCATAACTTTTTGTTTGAGATGCTAAAGTTACTATTTTTGTAAAAACTCAAAATGGTTATGAACAATCAGATTAAAAAGGGGTGGTGGATTGCTTGCGGAGGCTTTTTGTTTGCTTTTATTATCCAGGCGATGTTGGTGAATGAGTCTTACCAATATGAAAAATCTTTGTTTGTGGAGAAGGTAGAAAGTTCTATTTATACAACTATTGATGAATTTTTGCAGGAAAACCGGATAAAAAGTGATCCCGGTAAATTTTCAGTCGTAAGTATAAATCGTGTGGAAAATACAGTGAATATTATGATTAATAGTCTGATGTACAAATTTCCTCTTCCTGAAAATTTCGATCGGAATAAGGTACATAGACAGGCTTTTTACGATTTGTGTTATGAAGATCGCTGGAATCTGGACAGCCTGAACGTTAGGTTTCAGAAAAAATCAGAAATGCTTACGGTTCCTATCGAATGGTGTTTAGTCGATACGTTGGGAAATGAAATTCAATGTGTGGCGGCTACCGGCGGCGTGTCCGGATGGTCAGGAATAAAAGTTTCTCCCGTGCAGTTAGGTTTTATCACACCGAGGGTGCTGCATATTCGTTATGCGTTTCCTTTTAAGCATTATCTGGCTGTGGCGGGCGACCGTTTATATATGGCGGGTTTGTTCTTTGCCCTTCTGGGTTTTTGCTTTTATTTATTGTTCAGGGCAATCCGGGACGAAAGGAAAAGGCAGGAGAACCAGAAGAAGCTGGTGGATTCGCTGGTACATAATTTGAAAAATCCGATTGTCGCCTGTTCATCTGCTTTCAATGTGGTGAAGAGCATGTATGCTCCAAAGGAAGAGAATTTGCAGGAACAGAAGATGATAGAATTGATGGATCGGTCGTTGCAGAAAGCGAAGCACAATGTGGAGGAATTGCTGTCGAAGCAAGCCACTTCCAAAGGAATTTGCCTGTCGTTACAATGTATCGATGTGAACGGGCTTTTTCAGGAATTGATCGGTTTCCATAAAAGTATATCCCCTGAAAATAAACAGGTGGTTTTTCGGATAGATGTACATTTATCCGGGAATTGCCCGTTGATGGCCGACCGCTCGCATCTCTATGGTGCATTGGGTAATCTGATCGATAACGCCATTAAATATTCCGGTGAAGAGGTCGAGATTGTTTTGTCGGCGTATAAGGAGAAAAGAAAAGTGATTATAAAAGTAACCGATAATGGTTGGGGAATTCCCGGAGAAAAACAAGAACGAATCTTTGAGTCGGGCTATCGCGGAAATTCTGTGCCGGGTGGTAGCGGTATTGGACTTCACTATACTCAGATGGTTGCAGAAGCCCATCGCGGAACGATTCGGGTTGAAAGTGTTGAAGGAAAAGGCTCTGTATTTATAATGGAATTACCCCAACGAAGAATGTTTAACAATTTAAAACGAAAACTATGCCGGAAAAGATGAGAATTCTGTATGGCGAGGACGATGAGTCGTGGATTATCCTAACTACGAATTTGTTGGAAAGAAACGGTTTCGAAGTGGAAATCGCTCGCGACGGAGATGAAGTGATGAAAAAGTATGTGGAAAATACTCCTGACTTGTTATTGCTCGACCTGGAAATGCCGGGAATGGATGTGTTGGATCTGGTGGCGAATATGAATGCTATGGGTACGCCTGTCGTAGTGTATAGTGTGCATACCCGTTCGCAGAAGTCGAGGTCGGTGATCCACATGGGACTGAATGACTTTTTTGAGAAAGGAAGTTGTGAATCTTTATTTATTGAAAGACTGACGTATCATATCAGGCACAAACGTGAGAATATCAAAACTCCGAACATTTATTACCTGTCGAAGCATACACTTTACGACAGGACAGGCGGAGTGGTGCGGATCAATAATGAAGATATTTTTCTAAGGCCGCTCGATAATGCCTTACTCCGGTTTCTGGTTAGCCGACTGAATATGTGGGTAAGCAAGGAGCATCTTTGCATTGCTATGTGGGGCGATCAGGAAGGGAAGGAATTGAAAAAGTATGTGACGCATGTCCGTAATTGCCTGTCGGCTGATAACGAGCTGAAGATTTTGAACCGACAAGGAGGTTGGTATTGCCTGGCAAACAGCGAGTATGATGAAAAGAAATCGTTTTTAGTAGAACAACTAAGGGAAAAGAAGGAAGGCAAAATCAAAACTTCGGCTGACAGTATTATCATTTAGGTATGGTGACTTAACCGAAGTAGAATGACGGGAATGGGTGAGAATAACGGGGTTGCTTGAGCAGGCAGCCCCGATTTTTTGTTTCTATGTTTAGGAATGATGTTTGAAGAGAGGGAGGAAGTATACCTATATATTATATAGGTATATATATATAGGTGTATTGTATAGATAATTTGTATACATGAGTGACCGGAGAGACTTGGAGCAGAGAAAGAATGAAAGGCGGATGTGTGGCCGGAATAAAATAGAAAAGACTGCCTTGTTTCACCAGACAGTCTTTTTTCCTATGTTTTTAGTCGCCCCTTCCTGAGGTTGTTTTTAAATATTCTGTTTTCTATGACTTTCAAACATTTATTAAAGGGGCTCTTTGCCCTGTTGCTGCAATTTTTGGAAAGGGCTTTTTATTAACCGATCCGGTTTACGTCCCTGGAGTTGGCCTGGGCTGTGGGCATAATCACAATGTCGTTCAGGCATACATGAGGCGGACGGGTGATAGCGAAAATAATGGTGTCGGCAATATCGTCGTTCGTCAGCGGAGTTACCCCTTTGTATACGCCTGCGGCAGCTTCGCTGTTGCCTTTGTAGCGAACGAGCGAAAATTCGGTTTCCACCATTCCCGGAGCGATGTTCGTGACTTTGATATTATAGCGCAGCATATCCGTGCGCATAGCTTTCGACAGGGCGTCTACGGCATGTTTTGTGGCGCAGTATACATTTCCGCCGGGATAGACTTCTTTTCCGGCAATGGAGGCTATGTTGACGATGTGTCCGCCCTGACGTGCCACCATCAGGGGAGCTACGGCGCGGGTGACGTAGAGCAAGCCTTTCACATTGGTGTCAATCATCCGTTCCCAATCGTCTAAAACCCCTTCCTGTATCGGGCTGACGCCAACTGCCAGTCCGGCGTTATTGACCAATACATCTATGTTTTTCCATTTGCCTGCGAGGTTGTCGACGGCTGCCTGTACTTCGGTTTGCTGGCGGACATCGAAACAAAGGGTGAGTACATCCGCTCCCTTGCTTCGTATGGTTTCTGCCAATTTTTCCAGCCGTTCCCGGCGTCGTCCGGTGATGATTACGTCGTAACCTGCCTCTGCCGCTTTGAGTGCGGTGGCCTGACCGATGCCGGAGGTGGCTCCGGTGATAAGTGCGATTTTATTCATAATGAACTATTTTCAAAAAAAATCTCTGCCCGGCAGAGATTCCTGTTAAGAGTTAAGAATTTGAATTTAAAATTAGTGTTTTCTAAGTTAAAATACAATGGGATTTGTGGAAAAGCGGGAAAATAATTACTTTCGCTCGGTGTCCCCGTGCGGTGCCGGGTGCTGAAAATAGAGGATGATTAAAAAAATTCTGTTCATATTAGTCGGTGTGATGATTGTTTCCGGTGTTTCCGGTCAGAAACTATTGCGTAATACAAGCATCTTGAATTACCAGCGGGGCGACCGAACTCTGTTGCATTTCGGGTTTAGCCTGGGAATGAATTACATGGATTACCGGGCTCTTTTGTCGGGGGTGAACGGCTATCGGGCTGAAACAGGGAAGCTGAATGTGGGTTTTTCGGTGGGGATTATTTCTGAATTGCGTATTTGTGAGGATTTAGGCTTGCGTTTTTTGCCCGGGCTTGAATTTGCCAACCGCTCTTTGGTGTATACGAATGTGGAAGGGGAAGAGGACGGGAGGAAGTATGCCTATAATGAATCGGTGTATATCAATTTGCCGCTGATGTTTAAATATAAGGCGAAGCGGATCAATAATTTCCGGCCTTTCCTGACTGCGGGGAGCAGTTTTAAATATGATTTCCACAATCACGACCGTTTGAAACCCGATAAATCGGTGTATTTCCGGACAAACCGTTCGGATGTTTTTCTGGAGACGGGGGCGGGCTGTGATTTTTACTTACCTTATTTTAAATTCGGGATAGAGTTGCGTTTTTCCCTCGGCCTGACCGATGTGCTGGTGCATAGGCACGATACGGAGAATCCGGGGTATGAGAATTATACGAACGCTTTGAAAAAGCTGAATGCCCGTATATTTTCGGTTTGTTTTAATTTTGAGTAATTTTGTTTGGGCTTCCGGGATCATTTCAGGGATGGGGGAGCTTGTAGGTCAATAATCCGAGATAGGTTATGTATAAAGAGATTCAAATCCGGGTGATGCCCGAAGAGGCCGGGAATACCGAGCTTTTGAAACGTTATGCAGCGAAAGTTGCCGGGGTGGAAGCCAGCCGGATTTGCCGGGTGGAGGTGCTGAAACGGGCGATCGATGCCCGGCAACGTCAGGTGATGTTTAATTTGGTGGCGGGGGTGCATATCGACCGGATAGAAGCGCGGGAGAAGGTGTTTGTGCCGGGCTACCGCGATGTGAGCGGGGAAAGGGCGGTTGTCGTGGTAGGGGCAGGGCCTGCCGGGTTGTTTGCAGCCTTGCGCCTGATCGAGCGGGGATTCCGTCCTATTGTGCTGGAGCGGGGGAAATGTGTGGAAGAACGCAAGAAGGATTTGGGACAGTTGTACCGCACCGGAGTGGTGGACGAAGATTCTAATTTCGGATTTGGAGAAGGAGGGGCAGGCACTTTTTCCGACGGTAAATTATATACCCGTTCCAAGAAAAGGGGAGATGTGCAGCGGGCCATGGAAATTTTGGTGTATCATGGCGCTGATGAAAATATTCTGGTGGATTCCCACCCACATTTGGGGACGGATAAGTTGCCGGGAGTGATAGTGAATATCCGGCATACAATTGAAAAATACGGGGGAGAGATACATTTTGGCTGCCGGGTGACGGATTTGCTTATAGCCTGCGGAAAAGTACGGGGTGTTGTGGCGGGGGGACGTGAATTTCCGGCGGACGATGTGATTCTGGCGACAGGACATTCCGCCCGGGATGTATACCGGATGCTTCACGAACGTTCGGTGCTGATGACACCTAAAGATTTTGCCGTGGGATTGCGGATGGAGCATCCGCAGCACCTGATAGACTGTATACAATATCATTCTCCCGCAGGACGGGGTGAGTATTTACCGGCTGCCGAGTATAGTTTTGTGACGAATATCGAGGGGCGGGGCGTGTATTCCTTTTGTATGTGTCCCGGCGGGGTGGTTGTTCCGGCGGCAACCGGGCGGGAGCAACAGGTGGTGAACGGTATGTCGGCATCCGGACGGAATACGCCCTGGGCTAATTCGGCTATCGTAACCGCTATCGGCGAAGCGGAACTGCGGGAATTGGGATTTCACGGGTTGTTCGGCGGGTTGAAATTGCAGGAAATGCTGGAAAAAAAGGCCTGGGAAGAAGGTGGAAAAAATTTATTTGCCCCTGCGCAAATTTTAACTGATTTTTTAGGGGGTAAATATAGCAACCTGTTGCCACGTTCTTCGTACAAACCAGGTGTAAGGAGTTCTTTGATTCATGAATGGCTGCCTGAATTGGTTTATCGGCGTTTGCACGACGGGCTTTTATATTTCGGCCAGCGGGCGAAGGGGTTGATCACGGATCAAGCTTTGCTTTTGGGAGTGGAAACCCGAACTTCTTCACCTTTACGGATTCCGAGAGGAAATGAGCGGTTTGTACACCCGGAAGTGATTGGTTTATACCCTTGCGGAGAGGGCGCAGGTTATGCCGGAGGGATTATTTCGGCAGCTATGGATGGAGAAAAATGCGCAGACAGTGTCATTTGATATTAGAAAAACATTTTTTTTTTGAAAAATATAGAAAAAACATCGTTTTTTTTTTGAAAAATTTGACATCATCAATAAAATCCCTACATTTGTGAGTAGAGAAAAAGGTTAAAAAATTCTAACCCTAAAAATTAATATTATGAATAAAGCTCAATTAATCGACGCTATTGCTGAAAAAGCAGGTTTAACAAAAGCAGATTCTAAAAAAGCTCTGGAAGCTTTCGTAGAAACAGTTAGCGATGCCCTGAAAAGTGGTGACAAAGTTGCATTGATCGGTTTCGGTTCTTTCTCTACTTCTGAAAGAAGTGCAAGAACAGGTAGAAATCCTCAGACTGGTAAAACGATTACTATTCCGGCTAAGAAAGTTGTTAAATTCAAAGCAGGCGCCGAATTGGCAGACATGTAATCCCCAAAGGATAGAGAAAAATGACGCCCGAGTAATCGGGCGTTATTTTTTTGTCCGTATGGGAACGGATGGACGGAAAATGTAAGAAATGGAATTTATTTGTCCGATATTGGAATTTCGCCGGAGGTGTCCGGAGGGAGAATTTATTTTACATAAAAATGGTAACAGGGAAAATTGTTACTTTAAAGGCTCTGTCCGGGGAGGAAAGATAATTTTTATGGTGTTTTTTTTGAAATGTGTAAATAGTTTTAAATGAGTTGTTTGTTGTGTTTGTTGTTATCAAAATATTTTTTATTTGCATGAAATTATGATGCAAAAGAAGAAATAATTATATTTGCGCCGAATCAAAGAGGATTCTATGATATAAAGATATTGAGTTAGTTTTATTCGGCTTATAAGAACTACCAAATTTTATGAAAGAGACACAGAATAAAGCGGCAATGTCCCAGCGAAGTGTGGGCGTATTTGTCGTGTGTGTCTCTCATTAACATTGGTAGTTCATGTTAGCAGCGGCAAATCCCTGCACTTTGCTTTTCATTCTCTTGTTTTCCTTTGAAGTCTTACCTGTTTTTGAAATTTTATTTAGGGCATATTGTTGTGGGGATGGAATAAACATTTTAGTTCCGGAGCTAAACCTCCGAATTTTATTTGAATATCGGTTACCTTTTTAAAGTTTGTGAAATTTCCGTATTAGAAACCTGACATCGGCTAAACGATAAATCTGAGGGAGAGGGTCCTTAGGTGTGTAGGCTTGGCAGTTTTCCGGGGAGAGGGGGAGTGGTTTAATCCTGTTTTCAATGATGTGTTTTCCTGCCTTGTTCAGAAGGTCTGTTCCAGGAGATTTTTATTTCGGGTTTTGGCCTTCCGGTGGTTGGGATGGCCGGGTGACAGGCAGGTTATGCGTTGGCCTTTGGGCGGGTGAACCGGACAACACCGATGCTGAGCTCATAAAGGGCATACATGGGGATGCTTACCAGCAAAAGGGTGAATATATCGGTGGTGGGAGTGATAATCGCCGCAACGATCAATATGACCACCAGAGCTTGCCTCCGGTATTTTTTCAGAAATGAGGTGGTGATAAATCCTAATTTAGCGAAGAAATAAGTGAGCACCGGAATTTCGAAGGTTGCCCCCAACATGACGGAAAGCGCCAGGAATGTGTCGATGTAGGAGGATAGCGATATTTTGTTGGCAATCAGTTCGCTTACCTGGTAGGTAGCCAGAAAACGGAAAGAAAGCGGAAAAATCAGGAAATAATTCAAGAGCACTCCGGTGAGGAACAGGAGGGAGGCCGACAGGATTACCCGTGCCGATATTTTGCGTTCTTTTTCATAGAGCGCAGGGCTGATGAAACGGTATATTTCGTAGAGGATATAGGGGGATGCCAGCAGGATTCCCACGTAGAACGAGGTGCTCATGTGGATGAAAAACTGGGAGGCCAGTTCGATGTTGATCAATTCAATGTCGAAAGGCTCCACCTGTATGGAGGGCTGTCCGATCCATACACCTAAGCGGTTGATCCACTGATAGAGGATGAAGTCGGAATTTCGGGGAGCTAATATGATGTTAAAGACTTCGTCTTTATACAGGAAAGCAATGACCATCAGGAGAACGACAATAAGAGCAACCCGGAAAAACACCTTTCTGAGCTCATCGAGGTGATCCCAGAAAGTCATTTCCTGTGACTTATTTTCCTCCATACCGGAACCGTTTATTTTTGAGGATTGGAGGTGTCGGCATTCTGGTCGTTATCCGTGCCGTTCATTCCGTCCTTGAAACTTTTCACTCCCTTACCCAGTCCTTTCATCAATTCTGGAATTTTTTTCCCGCCGAAAAGAATCAGGACGATCAGAGCTATGAATAAAATTTCCTGACCTCCCAGCCCAAAGATTAATGGATTCATCATATACGTTAAATTTTTTCTGGTTTTCTGTGTACCATCTTTTTGCATAATGGTAAATCTGTGTTACAAATGTAGTGAATTTTAGGTTGCTTACAAGTGGCGTGTATGAAAATAGGGTGTATTTTCATGCTTGCGCCGGGGTGACACCGGGAAAATATTTTAACTTTGCAAGAAAGTATGAATAATCTCGACGGAATGAAAAAACAGGAAATAAAAAACTGGCGGGTGCTTGATTCGGAATATATTGCACACGACCCCTGGTTTACGGTGCGGAAAGAACGGGTGGAACTGGGGAACGGGAGTGTAATTCCTTCTTATTATGTGTTTGAATATCCGGCGTGGATTTGCGTGATAGCTATCGATAAAGGGGGGAGGATGATTATGGAAAGGCAGTATCGGCATGGATTCGGACGGGTGGATTATGAACTTTGTGCCGGTGTGGTGGATGCTACGGACGCTTCCCCTTTGGAGGCTGCGAAACGGGAGTTGTGGGAGGAAACGGGATACGGCAACGGGCAATGGCAGGAGTTGATGCAGGTATGTGTCAATCCGGGTACGCATAATAATATTACGTATTGTTTCCTGGCTACGGGAGTAGAACAGGTGTCCGCCCCGCATTTGGAAGAAACCGAAGATATAGCGGTGGAACTTCTGCCGTTGGGGGAAGTGAAAGAAATATTGGAGAAAAACGGGGTGATGCAGGCGATACATGCCGCAGCTTTGTGGAAATATTTTGCTTTGCATCCGCTGGAAGGCCGGAAATAAGCGGGTAGAGCACACAGGAACGGATGGATATGAAGTCAGAAAAAGAACAGGTAGAATATTTAAAGAATTTTGTGACGGACGAAAAGAACGATCTTTTCAGCCGTATGATTTACGAACGGACAGATTACGCGACGGTTGTGCTGGAGGATTTGTTTCAATCGCATAACCAGAGTGCGGTGATGCGTTCGGCGGATTGTTTCGGTATTCAGGATGTGCACATCATAGAAAACCGAAACGCTTACGATGTCAGCTCTACGGTTTCGCAGGGGGCGAGGGAATGGCTTTCACTGCATCGCTACGGGGAGTTGAAGAACAATACCCAGGCGGCTATCGATAAGCTGAGGGGAGAGGGTTACCGTATTATCGCGACGACGCCCCACCAGGGGGATGTGCTGATCGACGATCTCGATCTGGCAAAAGGGAAGATGGCGTTTTTCTTCGGTACGGAGCTGACCGGATTGTCCGACAGGGTGATAGAACAGGCGGATGAATTTGTAAAGGTTCCGATGTATGGTTTCACCGAGAGCCTGAACGTGAGCGTGTGTGCCGCGCTGGTTATGTATAGCGTGAGGCAGCGTTTGCGTACCAGTACGATCGGTTGGCATTTGCCCGAAGCAAGGCAGACAGAAGTGTTGCTGCAATGGTACAAAAAGTCGATCAAGGCTTCGGCAGAGATTCTGGAAAGATTCAACCGGGAGTGAACGGAAGGTAATTATATTGAATAGAGGAGAGTATGAACAGGAAAGGATTTATCTTAGGGGTGATTTTCGGGTTGATGTCTTTGGCGGGCCTGGCGCAGATCGATAGTGTTGCGGTGCGGCTCGAACGGATAAAAGCCTGTACGGACGATAGCGTGAAGGTGGCTTATGCCGACGGTATACCCGCGTTACTGGAAAAAACGGCTTTCGGAAGTTTCCAGGGAGCTGCCCCTGTGAAATACCTGGGGTATAAATACGACACGAAGGCCGATGTGGAGCTGTTTTCCTGGGCTATTCCCCTGACCGGAGGACTGGCTTTTTATAATTGGTTTCGCTTTAAGGATGGAAAACGGGTTTATTTGCTGAGGACTTTGCCCGGCGAGGAAACAGAGATGCCTCCATACCTGTTTTATGACCTGCTGGCGTTCGAGTCGGGCGGACGGGAGTATTTTGCCTTGCTGGGATGGGCGCAAACCCCGAACAGTAACCGGAAAGCGGTGTGGATAGCCCGGTTTGGCACAGGGGGAAAAGTGTATTTTAATGCGAAACTGATGCGGAAAGGACAGAGCCGGAGCGCTTCGCTTGCTTTTGAGTATGCCAAAGAGGGGAGCATGATGCTGAAACAGGATAAGAAGGGAAAACGTATTATTTTTGACAATCTGGTGCCTATCGATAAAAAATATGAAGGCTTTTTTATGTTTTACGGCCCTGACGGGACGAACGACGCTTTGGTGCTGAAAAAAGGGGAGTGGCTGTATATGAGTAATGTAAAAAGATAACGGAGGGTTTCCCGGGGCACGGGGAGGAATCCGGCAGATATATGAAATAAGGAAAGAGATGGAAAATAAAGAATTTGAATTTTTGACCGAGCAATTCGACGATATAAAAATTTTGCGCTATCAGGTCCCGGCTTTTGAGGGCCTGACCTTGCAGGAAAAAGTGTTTGTGTATTACCTGAGCCGGGCGGCTGTGGAGGGACGGGATATTCTGTGGGATCAGAATAACCGCTATAATCTCCAGGTGAGGCGGGTGTTGGAATGGATTATCCGTGATTTTAAAGGTGACCGGAATACGGGCGATTTCCAGTTGTTTCTGGTGTATGCGAAGAAGGTCTTTTTTGCCAATGGCATTCATCACCATTATTCAATGGATAAGTTTGTTCCCGAATTTTCTAAGGAATATTTTCAGGGGTTGCTGGCAGGTATCGGTGTGCCGGAGATTTTCAGCGAATTGGAGGATGTTATTTTCGATCCCTCGTTTATGGCGAAACGGGTGGTGCTTGACGAGGGCGCCGATCTGGTGAAGGCTTCGGCCAATAATTATTATCAGGGAGTGACGCAAAAAGAGGCGGAGGAATTTTATAAACCGCCTGTTCCGGCAGAGGAGCGCCCGGTGGCGAGGGGATTGAATTCTACGTTGTTGAAACAGGACGGCGTGGTTATGGAGGAGGTGTGGAAAATTTCCGGGAAATACGGGGCTGAATTGAAGCGTGTGGCTGGCTGGTTGGAAAAGGCGTTGCCTTATGCCGCCAATGAACAGCAGCGGAAAGTGGTCCGGTTGTTGATTGAATATTACCGGACGGGAGATTTACGCCTTTTTGACGAGTATTCGATAGAGTGGCTGAAAGAGTTGGATGCGAATGTGGATTTTATCAACGGGTTTATCGAGGTGTACGGCGATCCGCTGGGATACAAAGGGAGCTGGGAATCGGTGGTACAGATTGTGGACAAAGAAGCCGGGGAACGTACCCGGAAGCTGGCGGAAAATGCCCTTTGGTTTGAGGAACACGCTCCGGTGGACGCACGTTTCCGCAAAAAAGAGGTGAAGGGGGTGATTGCCCGGGTGATGCAGGTGGCGATGCTGGGCGGGGATTGTTATCCGGCTACGCCGATCGGGATTAACCTGCCTAATTCGGAATGGATACGGGAACGTTACGGCAGCAAGTCGGTGACGCTCGACAATATCACCTATGCTTATGAACAGGCGGCCCGGAGTTCCGGTGTGACGGAGGAATTTGCCGCTACGGAGGAAGAAAAAGAGTTGGGACGGCTTTACGGTTCGTTGGCCGGGAATGTGCATACCGACCTGCACGAGTGCCTGGGACATGGTTCCGGACGTTTGCTGGAAGGGGTGCAGCAGGATGCTTTAAGAAGTTATTATTCTACCATAGAGGAGGCGAGAGCCGATCTTTTCGCCCTGTATTATATTATGGATGAAAAGCTGGTGGAATTGGGGGTATTGCCTTCTACGGAGGCCGGAAAAGCAGAGTATAACAGTTATATCCGTAACGGTTTGATGGTGCAGCTTACCCGCCTGAAAGAAGGGAATAATCTGGAGGAATCGCATATGCGTAACCGCCAGTTGATCGCCGCCTGGGTGTTTGAGCAGGGGAAGGAGCAGAATGTGATTGAACGGATCGAGCGGGAGGGAAAGACCTATTTTGTGATTCGTGATTATAAGGCTTTACGCGGCCTTTTCGCCCGTTTGCTGGCAGAAGTGCAGCGCATGAAGTCGGAGGGCGATTACGAGGCTGCCAAAAAGCTGGTGGAAACTTACGGGGTGAGAGTAGACCGGAAATTGCATCGGGAAGTGCTGGAGCGTTACCGGAAGCTGAATGTGGCTCCATACGCCGGGTTTATCAATCCCGAATATGAATTGGTGGAGCAGGACGGTGTTCCGGTGGATGTGAAGATTCACTATCCTTCTGATTTCCTGCAACAAATGATGGATTATGCCGTGATGAAATGAAAGGCTCGTTTGATCGGTTTCCCTTAGACAGGTTTGAAAATAGCTTCGGAAGGGGGAAGGTAAAACATATAAAAAGGGACTGCCATCAGACAGTCCCTTTTTATATTCCTGCTTATTGTAATCAGTGATTTTGACGGGCATTGATGATAGCCAGGAAATCGTCGGCTTTCAGGGATGCACCACCGATCAAACCGCCGTCTACATCCGGGTTGGCAAACAGTTCGTCGGCGTTTTTAGCGTTACAGCTACCTCCGTAAAGGATTGAGGTGTTGTCGGCCACTTCCTTGCCATATTTTTCAGCCAGTACGCCCCGGATAAATGCGTGCATTTCCTGAGCTTGTGCAGAGGTTGCCGTTTTTCCGGTTCCGATTGCCCAAACCGGTTCGTAAGCAATGACAATGTGTGAGAATTGGTCGGCGGACAGGTTGAATAAACCGTTTTCCAACTGTGATTTTACCACTTCGAAGTGTTTGTTGCTTTCTCTTTCAGCCAACACTTCACCTACACAGAAAATCACTTCCAGTTTGTTTTCCAGGGCGCGTTCCACTTTCTTAACGAGGATAGCGTCGGTTTCTCCGTAGTAAGATCTTCTTTCAGAGTGTCCCAGAATGACATATTCTGCGCCCGTAGAAGCGATCATAGCGGCTGAAACTTCGCCTGTATAAGCTCCTGAAACTTCGGTAGCGCAGTTTTGTGCAGATACCTGAACAAAAGCGGGATCAACGATCTTGCTAACTTCAGACAGGTGGATGAAAGGTGTGCCGATAACGACGGTTACGCCCGTTGCTTTGGCAGCTTTTACTTTGCTGTTTACTTCTTTTGCCAGTTCAACACCTTCCTGAAGTGTTTTATTCATTTTCCAGTTTCCTGCTACAATTTTTTTTCTCATGGTTTATGTTTTTAATTCAAAAATGATACGATGGTATAAGTTATTTCACCTGTCTTTTGTATTTACGTGCCATGTAATAGCCCAGGCAACACAAATATAGTAAAATCAGGGAATAAACCACGTAACGGTCTGTGATGTTTTGTTGTTCCAGCAGGCAGTAGGAAGTTAAATCCTTGTCCTGTAAATCCTCCACTTCCGGCAGGTCGCGGTGCGCCCATTTGTCGATCACCGTGCCTTTGCGCAATAAGACCAGTCCGGGATTGGAACGGATCATGGTTTTTAGCTGTATTTCATCGGTAGAACAAAATTCATAGTTCACGTCGTGCGCCTGGATATACTTTTGCACATCGTCGGCATTGGAGGCGGTCAGCCCGTAGAACCGATAGCCCTTATCCTGAGCGTAAGCCGCCAGTTTATTCAGTTTGTCCTGATTTTCGGGGGCTGTTTTGTTGATGTTGTAAGCCACTGCTAAAAAGGTGTAGTTCTCGTCGTCCAGCACTTCTTCGGTGATGTTGCCGAATTCGGGGTGCTCGATCACAAAGTCGTGGATCGGGGCTTTATAGCCTTCGCGGATCAGTTTTTCTTCGGTGCTGTGGTGTTCCCAGTTCAGGGTGTCCTGCCAGGGAAAGTTTTCTTCGGTAAAGTCCTGAATTTCCCCCGTGTTTTTGTTTTTATATTTCAGCGTCAGTTTATATTCGTCGTGGGGCGCACCTTCGGGAATCCGCATGCCTTCCGAAATGTTTTTCCCGATGGCATAGGGGCGGAAATCGAGGATCGGCAAGTGGCGGAAGGAATAAAATTCAATGCAAAGCATAAAAGCGATGCTGCATACCACCATGACGGTTTGTTCCAGAAAATTAAAGACCGACTTGAATTTGTTTTTGTTAAGGAAGATCACTAAGGTCATCAGCAGCAGGATGATGTTTTTCCAGAACGTTTCCCAATTGGTGAGGATCAGGGCATCGCCGAAGCAGCCGCAGTCCGTCACCGGGTTTTTGATGGCCAGAATGAGTGTCAGGGGGGTGAATACTCCCATGAACAATAAAGCGCCCCAGGCCGCCCATTTGGTTTTGATGTTCAGAAACAGGCAGACACCGATCATGAATTCCGCTAATGAAAGGAGAAAAGAGAAAAAAAGTGCGGAGAATGACATCCAGCTCATGCCGAAGGCGTAGAAATAATCTGTGAATTTATAATCCGATCCCAGCGGGTCGATTCCTTTGACAAAACCTGAATAGATGAATAAAGCTCCGACTAATATTCTGCAAATGTTCCTTAATAATTTCATGTTTCTTGTTCGATTTCTGTGTTTTTCCGGGAAATCCCGTTTCGATTTTTAGTTCAGGGGTTGGGTTGTATTTTCTTTTTCCACGATCAGGCGTATCAATGCGAATACGGAATAGTTGATCATGTCGTAGTAGTTAGCGTCTATGCCTTCCGAGATCAGGGTGTTGCCTTCGTTGTCCTCGATCTGTTTCGTGCGTTTGATCTTCATGAGGATTAAGTCGGTGTAGGAGCTGATCCGCATGCTGCGCCAGGCTTCGTCGTAATCGTGGTTTTTGTCGAGCATCAGTGATTTGGCGCGCTGGAAATAAGTGTCGTAAAGCCCGGCTATTTCTTCCTGGTCCGATTCTTCGGTTTCTCCCGCCGTTCCTCGTTCCAATTGAATCAGTCCCATGATGGAATAGTTGATGATTCCGATAAATTCCGGGATGATGCCTTCGTTCACTTTGGTTACTCCCTTCTTTTCAATACACCGGATGCGGTTGGCTTTGATAAATATCTGGTCGGTGATAGAGGTGGGGCGCAGGATGCGCCAGGCTGTGCCGTAATCGTGCATTTTCTTGACAAAGATGTCGCGGCAGGTATCTATCACGCTATCATATTCTTGTGCTGTGTTCGGCATAATTTGCGGGTTACATGACAAAATGTAAAAAAATCATTATTATCTTTGAAAGTGTAAAAGTAAGAAATAGAATTGAAAATTGAAAATTTAGCTTATGATAAAGATGCTGAAGATTGGCGGGGAAGTGCTCGATTTTTCAACCCCGGTGGTGATGGGGATTTTGAATGTTACCCCCGATTCTTTTTATGACGGGGGAAGTTATCAGAGTGAAGCAGAGGTGATCGGGCGTATTCACCGGATTGTAGAGGAAGGGGGAGGGATTATCGATGTGGGAGCCTATTCTTCGCGTCCGGGGGCTGCCGTGGTCAGCGAAAAGGAAGAGATCGGACGGTTGATGCCTGCTGTGGAACTGATCCGCAAGTATTATCCGCATATCCCGGTTTCAATCGATACTTTCCGGGCTAAAGTGGCGAAAGAGGTCAATTCCTGTATGGGGCCTGTGATTGTGAACGATATTTCAGGCGGAACGATGGACGAGGCGATGTTCGGCTATGTGGCGGAGGCCGATATTCCGTATGTGATGATGCATATTCAGGGAACGCCTGAAACGATGCAGAAAAATCCGGTGTATACCGATGTGGTGAAAGAGGTGGGACAATTTTTTCAGGAACGGATTGCCCGGCTGGAAGCTGCCGGATTCCGGCAGATTATTCTCGACCCGGGTTTCGGTTTCGGCAAGACTTTGCAGCATAATTACGAGCTGCTGAACGGCATGGAGGTTTATAAGCAACTGGAATACCCGCTATTGGTGGGTATTTCCCGCAAATCGATGATATATAAATTGTTGGGAGGTACGCCTGCTGATGCGCTGAACGGGACGACGGTATTGAATACCCTTTCCCTGTTGAAAGGTGCGGATATTTTACGGGTGCACGATGTGAAAGAGGCTGTGGAAGCAGTGAAGGTTGTGGAGGCGATGCGGAATAGCGGCAAAAAGCAGGGAAGCCCGGGGGCTGTGACGGCGGAACAGGTGGAGGGAAGTGAATAAAACCGGTTGTACGTGTGAGGCTGAATAAGAGGTAAGGCGGGAAAAGTGGAAGAAGGAAAGGGAGAGCGGGGAATGGGAAAATGTGACGGAAAGGAAAAACGGCACGGATTGTTGTGCTGGGGGGGGAATGGAGGTCGAGAGCCGAAAAAAGGCGATAATCAGGGAGGTTAGTTGGAGTATTTAGGTTAGCCGGGGAGAGGCGGAATGCCCGGTGTGAAAACGAAATGAATGGAAGGCCGGAGAAGTCGGCATGAAACGAAAGATATAAAAAGAAAAGAAATGATTAAAATCGGAATGTTGTGGTTATTGCTGCTGTTGGCGGTGATGCCTGGGTTTGCACAATGGAAATGGTTTAATCCGTTACAGGCGGAGAAAAATGTGGTGCAGGGACAAGGCTGGGACGAGGCTTTGCGGGGTACGTTCGTCCGTTTGCCCCAACAGGCGAAAGCGGAAGTTCGTGCTGCGGTGTGGGGGCTTTCCCAAAACAGTGCGGGACTGGCGGTGTGTTTTTATTCGAATGCCCCGCAAATCCGGGTGCGCTATCAGGTCACGGGCGGACGCGCCATGCCGCATATGCCCGCAACGGGTGTTTCGGGAGTGGATTTGTATGCCCGGGGAGAGAACGGCGAGGAGTTGTGGTGTGCCGGGAAATATAGTTTCGGCGATACGATTGTTTATGATTTTCAAAAATTGGTTTATCGGGCGCGGCACGGAAAAGGGTATGAATATTGTCTTTACCTGCCTTTGTACAATTCGGTGAAATGGCTGGAAATCGGCGTGCCGGAAGAGTCCGGTTTCGAGTTTGTACCCCGGCGCACCGAAAAGCCTATTGTGGTGTATGGCACTTCCATTGCTCAGGGAGCTTGCGCTTCCCGTCCCGGTATGGCATGGCCTTCTATCGTGGGGCGTAGATTCGACCGTCCGGTGGTGAATCTGGGCTTTTCCGGTAACGGCAAGCTGGAAAAAAATGTGCTGGCTTATGTGAATCAGATAGACGCTGCGGTTTATGTGCTGGATTGCATGCCGAATATGTATCCGGGCGACGATCCCGAAGAACTGTTGGTGACAGCCGTGGGACAAATCCGTTCCGAACATCCCCGGATTCCGGTCTTGATAACGGAGCATGACGGGTATACGAATGAGTTTACCAATCAGGAAAGTCAAAAGGCCTATCAGGATGCCAACAAAGCTGCCCGCCGGGCATTCGAGCGGCTGAAACAGGCGGGTGACGAGAATTTGTATTACCTTTCTCATGAAGATATTGGGATGAATATGGAGGCGATGGTGGACGGGGTACATTCTACCGATTGGGGGATGGTGTTGTATGCCGGAGCTTACGAAAAGATTTTGAGGGGTATTTTGCAGGAGCCGGAAGGGCGATATAAAACGATGCGTCCCGTACGACAAAGACGGGAAGCGGGAGGTTACGACTGGAATGGACGGCACGAGCAACTGTTGCAAATGAATCGGGAGAGCGCTCCGGAACGGGTGATCTTAGGAAACTCGATTGTGCATTATTGGGGTGGAAAACCTGCCGTTATTTGGAAAAACGGTGCTAAGGTATGGGATAAATGGCTGGAGCCTGCCGGATTCCGTAATTTAGGATTCGGTTGGGACAGGATCGAGAATGTGCTTTGGCGGGTGTACCACGATGAGTTGTCGGGCTATGAGGCGAAACAGGTGGTGCTGATGATCGGTACTAATAATTTAGGCGATTCCACAGACGAGGAAATTGCAGAAGGAATCTGCTTTTTGGCCGGAGCAATCCGTATGCGTCAGCCTTCGGCCGAGGTGAAAGTGGTGGGCATATTGCCCCGCCGGGATATGGAGGAACGTGTCCGGGAACTGAATACAAAAATCCGGGCTTTATTGCCTGCCGGAATTGTGTTTACGGATGCCGGAGAATCTTTGCTGAATGCGCAGGGAAAGATCGACGAATCCTTGTTCCGCGATGGCTTGCATCCCAATGAAAAGGGATATGGACGGATAGTAAAGAAGGTAAGGAAATAATCTGGGTTGCACGATTATTTATTTGATTTATAAACAAAATACATGATATTAATTTTATTTATTAAACAATTTATTTTATATTTGTTATCATATTTGTACAAATTGTGATAATTTATTGTAAAATTTAGTTGTTTAATAAGTAAAATTTGAATTATGAAAAAAATTGTATTAGGAATTTTTATAGTAATTTTAATTGCTTTGGTAGGTATCCGTTTTAATAATTTGCAGGCGTCTGAAAATGTTTTGTTGGCTAATATTGAAGCGTTGGCTGACCCAGAAAATGAAGGAGGATGGTTTAGGGAGGATAAAGATTGTGAATATACTTTTACAGGACAAAAGAATACATCTTTTTCACTGACAATAGGAAGTAATGTTATTTCTGGTAAATATGATAACGATGGAAAATATGTGTATACAGTAAAAGATGGTAAAACTCATTGTACTTCGGGAGGTCATGAGCAATGTACTGCACGTTATTGTCCTGTTGTAATCAATTGATATTGTTTAATTAGAATGACTTTCGAACTTTTACGAAAGTCATTCTGTTTTTTTGACTATTTTATGATACGCATATGAAAATTATTTTATTTATTATAACGGTTCTTTGTTTATATAGTTGTAGAAAAGAGAAAACGCTATCTGAAAAGATTATTCATTTTAATTTGGAGCAAGAGGCAAAGAATATACATTCCACCTCTTTGATAAAAGACTGTAAAATCATTCCTCTTGAAACACGGGATAGTGTGTTAATCGGTGCGATAGATAAGGCGATTGTTTATCAGGACAGGTTGTATGTGGGCGATTTTTCAAAGACGAATGCGGTGTATATCTTCGATATGCAGGGAAAGTTTTGCCATAAGATCAGCCGTCAGGGACGGGGGCCGGAGGAATATTTGCGGTTGTATGATATGTTTATCGATCCTCATACGGGAGAGTTGAAATTATTATCGAGAATTGATAGAAGGATTTTGGCGTTTAGCGGGGATGGAAAAGTCTTTAAAGGCGTACAAAAGATTCCTAAAATGTTTATGGAATTGGTTCCCTCTCAAAACGGTTATGTCGGTTTTTCTGCCAATTACAGTGAAGACAGGGGAAATCCGTTTAATTTATGGTTACTGGATAAGGATATGCAGATTACCGGAAAGGAATTTCGTATCGATCCTGTATGGGAGAGTAAATGGTCGAGTAATGTGACGGTTTTTTCAAATTTTCGGGATACTGTTTGCTATGTTCCGGCTGTTCAGAATTTCGGTGTTTATAAATTGGACGGAGAGCATTTTTCTTTGGCATATTCGTTTGATTTTGGTAAAAACCAGATTCCTGTTGCTGATATGACTTACGATGAATATTTGAAATATAGCAGGGAGCATCCGGAATATGTTACCCGATTGGATCGTTTTCAGGAAACCGACCGTTTTTTGATTTGTCAGTTTTTATTTAACGGACAAAATCGTTTGGGACTTTACGATAAAGAGAACGCACAAACGTTTGTCTGTTCTCTTTCGCCTTATGCGGGGAAATATTTTATTTCTTTTGGGAATATTGTGAATTTTTCATCTGATTATTTGATTACAAGTGTCAATGCTTCGGAAATGCAAGAGAAATTAAGAGGCAAAAATCAATATGTCAATTTTGAGGAAGATTATCCCGAACAGATTAAAAGGATGAGAGAGGAATTTACAGGTATAGAAGAAGATTCTAATCCCTGTGTGGTGATTTATTCTTTTTAGAAGAAATGGCGGTTGAAATTTTTGGAAGAAAGAGCCGGAATTTTTAAAGGAGAGGGGGGAAGTGTTCCGGATTTTATATAAAAAAGCCATTATATAAGTTTTAAAATGGAACATAAAATATTTGAAAATAATTTCGGTCGGGAAGCGAACAAAGGTATAGAAAAAGGCTGTTTTTAACTTGATGTGATAAATGCCTTTTTATCGTTTACGTATTTTGCATGCGGTAATCGACGATGGAAATTTATTTCTTAAAAGGTGAATCGTTTTTTTCGTTCCTGACTTTATCTATGATTTGTTTTCACAATCCAAATACTCACTTCATACAGCACCCACATGGGTAACGCGACGAGTGAAAGGGTGAAAACATCCGAGGTGGGCGTGATGACTGCTGCGATGATAAGGATAATTACAACGGCATGTTTGCGGTAGTGACGCATGAAATCGGCCGAGAGAAAGCCTAATTTGGCGAATAGCCACGAAAGAATCGGAATTTCAAAAACGATGCCCATTGCAAGGCACATCATCACAAGCGTCGAGATATATGAGTCGAGCGTGATAAGATTATTCACATCGTCGCTCACCTGATAAGTTCCCAAAAAGCGGAATGTCAGCGGAAAAATGAGGAAGTAACTAACCAGTACCCCCAGGGAGAACATTGCGTAGCCGCCTCCGACCATCTGCATGGCATACCTCCGTTCGTTATCATACAGTGCCGGAGAAACAAATCGGAACAACTGATACAGGATATAAGGCGACGCACACAGCACTCCGGCGCACAGGGCCGTCTTCATGTGGATGATGAACTGCTGTGCCAAACCCGTGTTGATAAGCTGTACGGAACGGTTCCACGACTCCTCCTGCCCATGCTGCCATCCGGTCGAGTAGCCGATAGGTGACGAATCCGTCATTTTTCGGCGCAAGCACAACGTTGAAGAGTTGCTCTTTAAAAAAGAATGCAGCGATGCCGAACACGACGGCTACGGCGACGATCTTCCCGATTGTCGCCCGCAGCACGTCTAAATGTTCCCAAAAAGATTGTGTGTTCGTTTCGGCCGCCATCGGTTATTCTTTTCGTTCGAACTCTTTGATCTCTTCGAGCTCTTTTTCTGCATGATTCATCCCTTCTTTGAAGGAACGAACTCCTTTACCGATGCCCTTCATTAGTTCAGGAATCTTTTTGCCGCCGAAGAACAGCAGCACTACCAATGCGATCAGCAGCACTTCCTGCATACCGATACCGCCAATAAAAAGTGGTGTCATCATTATTTGTTTTTAATTATCGGTTATTTCAGACAGTCCAATATCTATGTTGCTTGTTTTGATCTCTAATCATAGGGCTTCTTTGAAGAATCCGTCTATCTTGTCGAACGGGATAACCTCAAGATTGTCATATAAATCAACATGATTGGCTCCAGGGATAATCAACAGTTCTTTGTTGTCGCCCGTCAGCCGTTTATAAGCATCTTCGCTGAAGTAGCGGGAGTGGGCTTTTTCTCCATGTATCAGCAACACGGCACTCCGTATTTCGCTGATATATGACAGGAGCGGCATATTGATGAACGACAGGACGCTGGTTTTCGTGATTCCTTCGTTGGAATTCGGGGAACGACGGTGGTAACCCCGTTCGGTCTTGTAATAGTCATGATACTGGCGAACGAAAAGCGGAGCGTCTTCGGGAACCGGATCTACCACTCCTCCGTTGCGTTCATAGCTATCGTTGCGATAATCTTCTGTCCGTAAATCATTGAGTTGTTTGCGCAGTTTGTAACGGTCGTCAGCATTCATAGCATCGAAATACCCGTTGGCGTTCACACGGCTCATGTCGTACATCGTGGAGGTTACCGTAGCTTTGATGCGCGGATCGTTGGCTGCGGCATTGAGCGCGAATCCGCCCCAACCGCAGATACCGAGAATACCGATACGCTCCGGATCGACATCCTCACGGGTTGTCAGATAATCGACCGCTGCGCTGAAATCTTCCGTGCTGATTTCGGGCGATGTGAGGTAACGGGGCGTGCCGCCGCTTTCTCCATAGAACGAGGGATCGAAAGCAATGGTCAGAAAACCGCGTTCGGCGAGGGTCTGGGCATAACGTCCCGAAACCTGCTCTTTCACTGCCCCATAGGGGCCGCTGACCGCAATGGCAGCCAGATGCCCCTGCGCATTTTTCGGTTTATAGAGATCTGCGGCAAGCGTGATGCCGTAACGGTTGTGGAATGTGATTTTCGAGTGTTCCACCTGATTGCTTTGCGGGAAGGTCTTGTCCCATTCCCGCGTTAATTCTAATGTATTATCCATACCGATTGACTTTGTGTTTTTTGTTGTTATCGTTTCCGAGGCCATGACGTTCGCAAAAGTCAGGAGCGTCAGAATTGTGATTGCTTGTAGTTTCATATTTTCATTATTTTACTTTGTAACGAAGCCACACGATACCCGTTTCCCATTGTTCCACATTTTCTAATTCCAGCTTGTAGGGGCTGCATCCCGTGTGGGAGATACCGTCGAAAACCGCCGTCTGTCCCTGGCGTCCGTCGATGCCCGGAGCCACCATGATGCTCACTTCATCGATTAGTCCGGCTTCCAGGAATCCTCCGCAGATATGTCCGCCTCCGACAATCGCCAGACGTTCGACACCGAAATGTTCGTAAAGTAATTCCATCGCTTGGGGCAGGTCGATACGTTCCGCTCCGGTTACAATCCATGAAATGCCCTGTTCGCGGAGCGTTTCCAGATACTCCTTGGAAACCTGTTCGCTGACGATGCAGAGCAGGGGATGTCCATCGGCTTCGTTTGTCTGCCAACGCAGTTTTCCATGAGTATCGACAATGATGGTATATTCTTCCGATTTTTGGGCGACATATACGGATTTATGGCCTATCGGATTTCCTTCCATTCGGGAACTTTCCTCTTTGACGGCCGTACATTCGAGCGCGGTGGTTACCCGTCCCGACAGCTTCGAGCAGGGACCGAGTTTTTCCAACGCCACGTAGTATTCATCCGTACTCAGTTGCCCGACCATCGGACAGTCGATGCGGCCATCGACCGAAGTCATCATGTGACTGATAATGTATGGTTTCATATTTTTTATTATTAGTTTATAATGCAAAGGTAAGGCAGTTTCTCTGTCCGTCCGGTAGATAGATTACGGATTGTATTACCCTTTTTACAGATTCTTTAGCGGCCTACCTGCCGTTGCTGCTCGGCATTGTACCGATCTCCGACAACGGGAATAGCGGTTACGGCATCTTCCAGCTCTTTCCACTCATTGGCCGTGATGTTGAAGTCGAGCGTGCGTAAGTTCTCTTCCAGATGTGCGAGTTTTGTCGTTCCGGGAATCGGTACGATCCAAGGTGCTTTCTGAAGTAACCAGCCGAGCGCCACTTGTGCCGAAGTCATGCCCCGTGTGCGACCGAAGGCTTGCAGAACATTTATAATACGGGTATTTGCCCGCATCGCTTCCGGCTGGAAGCGCGGCAGGGTTTGGCGGTTATCGTTGTTCGGGTCGAAAACCGTGTATTCGTTAATGCAGCCGCCCAGAAAACCCCGGTTGATGGGACTGTACGGAACAAAACCGATGCCCAGTTCCCGACAGGTGTCGAGTACGCCATTTTCCTCCACCAGACGGTGCATCAGATGGTATTCGCTCTGAATGGCCGTAAGCGGGCATACGGCATGGGCCTTGCGGATGGTTTCGGCACTGACTTCACACATTCCCCAGTGTTGCACCTTGCCTTCTTTCATCAGGTCGGCGATCGTCGCAGCCACCTCTTCGGCCGGAGTATTCGGATCGGCACGGTGCTGGTAGAACATAGGCAATGAATCGAGTTTGAGGCGACGGAGTGATTCCTCACAATAACGGCGGACAGTTGCCGGACGGCTGTCCTGACGCCCCGTTCCTTTGCCGTCGATTACTTCGTGTCCGAATTTGGTGGTTACGTTAATCCTTCCCTTGAACCCGGACAGCGCTTCTCCGGCCAAATTCTCATTGGTCAGGGGCCCGTAGATGATAGCGGTATCGAAGAGCGTTACCCCGCGATCTACCGCTTCGTGCAGCAACCGGATGCACTGTTTCCTGTCCGGATGCTGGCTGCGGGTGGATGGGATGCCCCTCACGCCGAATCCTCACTAAAAA
>UQJP01000025.1 GCA_900541415.1 uncultured Odoribacter sp.
ATTATCTTAAAATTATAACAGCACAAATATAATTATAATATTAAAAAAACAAAATATTAAACAAAATATCACCAACCAATAATGCTTAACTCAAATTTTCACACAGCCTTTAATAGTTTTCCAATAAATTAATTATGCCCTAAAAAGGAACAAAAAAGCAGTTACAAATTCATGTAACTGCTTCTTAAATATTATCGAGGTTATTTTTATCCTAAATATCCCTTCATAATTCCGCGTTTACTGTTCCGCACAAACATGATGATTTCATCCCGTTCTTTAGAAGCAGGCATTTCGGCCTCAATTCGTTCGATAGCATCTGTATTATTCAGACCCGATTGATAAAGAATACGATAAATATCCTGTATCTCATTAATCTTCTCGTTAGAGAACTCCCGACGGCGCAAACCGATTGAATTCACTCCGGCATAAGACAGAGGTAAACGTCCTGCCTTCACAAACGGAGGAACATCTTTACCGATCAGAGAACCACCCTGAATCATGACGTGCTTTCCAATATGCACAAACTGATGCACGGCAGTCATACCCCCTAAAATAGCAAAATCATCCACAATAACCTCTCCAGCTAACTGGCAAGCATTGGTGATGATGCAATTATTACCGACTTCACAATCGTGAGCGATATGGGCGTAAGCCATAATTAAACAATTATTTCCTATTCGGGTTACACCTTTGGCAGCAGTTCCCCGGTTTACAGTTACACACTCACGGATGGTGGTGTTATCTCCTATCTGAACAATACTTTTCTCCCCCTTAAATTTCATATCCTGAGGCACAGCAGCGATCACAGCTCCCGGAAAAATCTTACAATTTTTTCCGATTCGTGCACCTTCCAGAATGGTTACGTTCGATCCTATCCTTGAGCCCTCTTCAATCACCACATTTTTATCAATCGTAACAAAAGGCTCTATCACTACATTATCTGCAACCTGAGCTTCCGGATGAACATATGCTAACGGTTGTTTCATTCGTTTATTATATTAGTGAATACTAAATTATCTGAATTAAGATTTTCAGCCTGCAAATATAATTATAAGTTTTTGGTTTTTGCGACCTGTGCCATAAATTCTCCTTCACAGACCAAAGTTTTTCCCACGAATGCATACCCTTTCATCGTCACAACACCACGCCGCACAGGGCCTGTCGTGATTAATTTAAACAATAAAGTATCACCCGGAACAACTTTTTTTCTAAACTTCACTCCGTCTATTTTCATGAAATAGGTAGAATAATTTTCAGGGTCGGATACTCCGCCCAACACCAAAATTCCTCCACACTGGCACATGGCTTCCACCATCAAAACGCCCGGCATCACAGGCTCTTCAGGAAAATGTCCAACGAAAAAAGGTTCGTTCATGGTGACATTTTTCGAACCCACCACACAATTTTCAGTTATTTTGAAAACTTTATCCACCAGCAAGAAAGGAGGACGGTGAGGCAATAATTTACGAATCTGGTTAATATCCATAAGAGGTTCTGACGCCAAATCCACATTAGGGCAAGCATCCTCTTTTTCTTCTGCAGCAATCGCTTTACTCAACATTTTTGCCATAGAAGCGTTTGCTTTATGTCCGGGCCTTTCTGCTATAACCCGTCCTTTAATAAAACGTCCGCACAAAGCCAGGTCACCAATCACATCTAAAAGCTTATGCCGGGCAGGCTCGTTATCGAAATACAATTCCAAATTATTCAGAATGCCTTTTTTAATTTCAATATTGTCATAACCAAACAATTTCACCAAACGTTCTGCTTCTGCCTGGTCCACTTCCCGGTCGACAATCACAATCGCATTGGATAAATCCCCTCCTTTAATCAGGTTATTGGCTAACAAAGCCTCTACTTCCCTCAAAAATACAAAGGTACGGCAAGGTGCCACTTCTTTCACAAAATCATCTTTTGCAAAAGAGAAAGAAGCATATTGCATGGAAAGGTAAGGAGAGTTATAAGCTACGATCGTATTGATGGTATAATCATCATCGGGTAAGAGAGTGAGCCGGGTATTGGTGTCCGGACAATAAAATTCCATCTTTTGGGTAACGGTAAACCAACGGCGGTCTTCCTGCTGTTCTTCAATTCCCACCTTAGCAATAGCCTCGGTATAATATTTAGAACTACCATCAAGGATAGGAAATTCTTCTCCGTTCAGTTCAATCAGGCAATTATCAATCCCGCATCCATAAAGGGCAGCAATAGCATGTTCCAAGGTATATATCCGTACCCCGTCTTTTTCCAGGCAACTTGCCCGGTCAGCAAATTCCACATAATTGGCTAATGCAGGAATGACAGGTTTGTCTTCTAAATCTATTCTTACTATCTGGTATCCTGAATTTTCAACAGCGGGCTTAAAAGTTGCGCAAACTTCTTTTCCTGTATGTAAACCTTTCCCTGTTAATGAAAATTCTCCTTTTAATGTGTTTTGTTTTACTGACATTATTGTTTTGACTTTAATGTTTGTATTTCTTTCTCCAAATCGCGGAGCTGTCCGTATAAATCAGGTAATTTCCTGAATAATACATAAGCTTTACGGTATTTTGATACATCAAAAGCAGGAGCCCCCATAAATACCGAATCCGCTTCAATATTATTAGTTACACCACTTTGGGCTGCCAATCTGGTTCTGTCTCCCACCACTAAATGTCCGGCAATTCCCACCTGACCGCCAAACATACAATGTTCACCGATCTTTGTGGTTCCGGCAACCCCGCATTGCGCAGCCATCACCGTATTTTCCCCGACAACGACATTGTGGGCAACCTGAACGAGGTTGTCCAGTTTCACACCTTTTTTAATCCGGGTAGCCCCCATCGTAGCCCGGTCGATACACACATTGGCACCGATTTCGACATAATCTTCCAACACCACATTCCCGATCTGGGGCACTTTTTTATAAGAATCGTTCACCGGAGCAAATCCAAATCCGTCTGCACCGATCACCGTACCTGCGTGTATTGTACAGTGCTTACCGATCACACAACCATAATAAATTTTCACACCGGAATAGATCGTCGTGTTATCACCGATCACAACTCCTTCCCCGATATAAGCCTGGGGATATATTTTCACATGATTACCGATTTTTGCACCCTTTCCGATATAAGCAAAAGCACCGATATAAGGTTTTTCACCGATGGTAACTCCAGGTGCAATAAATGAAGGCTCTTCAATCCCTTCGGGCTTCGGGCGCAACATTTCATCATACATCTGTAATAAAGCCGCAATAGCATCATAAGCAGAGGGCACACGAATCATCGTGCAAGGGACATCCTGCGACGGAGCAAAATCCTGATTAACCAACACAACCGAAGCCTTCGTCGTGTAGATATAATGTTCATATTTGGGATTTGCAAGAAATGCCAATGTACTCGGACGGCCTTCCTCTATTTTGGACACATTATTAATCAAAACTTCCTCATCCCCCTCCACAATCCCCTGCAGCAAGTTCGCAATGTCTTTTGCTCTAAATTCCATGATGCTAAAAATTTCGGGCAAACTTACGAATTTTATTTGTAACTCGTAAACATATTACGAATATGTTTCAAAATTAACACTTTAAAATGGCACACATTTAAAGCGTATAACACTAATAAACAACAACTTGAAAATAAACATCAAACAATCTACTTATCAAAACAACCCATTGCGATTTATAAATATTACAATGATTTCACACGATTTACCCCATATAATATTTTGTATTTCAATAATTAGTCGTATCTTTGTGTCGGTTTTAGCAGCGCTAAAAGAGGGGACGACAGTCCCCTTTTCTTTTGTCTTTATTGATCGCACGTATGAAAATTGAAGAAATTAAGCAAATCACAGAGCAGATTCTGGAAGCCAAACAATTATTTTTAGTCGACCTGTCTGTGTCCAAAGACAATGTTATAGAAATCTTTATCGATGCTCAGGCAGGGGTGAGCATTCAAACCTGCATTGAAGTAAGCCGGGAAATTGAACAGCACTTCGACCGGGAATCCGAAGACTTCGAATTGACGGTAGCCAGTGCAGGAATCGGCTATCCGTTCAAAGTGGAAGGCCAATATAAAAAAAATATAGGTAAAAGTGTAGAGGTAAAATTAAACGATAACACGAAACTTACCGGAATCCTGAAAGCATTCACTCCCGAAACAGTGACTTTGGAATATGAAGAAAAGAAAACCGTTGAAGGGAAAAAGAAGAAAGAACTGGTCAAAACCGAAAAAACGATCGGCAGGAATGAAATCAAGCAGATCAAAGACATGGTAACATTTTAATAGAAAATAAAATCAATCATAAATAACAGTAAAAGTTGAAATGGAAAATATTAACTTGATAGACTCATTTGCTGAATTTAAGGAATTCAAAAATATAGACAGAGCCACCTTGATGCGGGTACTGGAAGATATTTTCAGAAATATGCTATTGAAAAGATATGGTACAGATGAAAATTTCGATATTATTATCAACATCGATAAAGGCGACCTTGAAATTTGGAGAAACCGGACAGTAGTTGAAGATGGAGAAGTTGAAAACCCGAATACCCAAATATCCCTCAGCGATGCAAAAAAAATCGATGCCGACTATGAAATCGGCGAAGATGTGACCGATGAAGTTAAGTTTAAAGATTTCGGGCGCCGTTCCGTTTTGGCCTTACGTCAAAACTTATCTGCACGAATTCTGGAATTGGAAAAAGACAATACCTATAATAAATATAAAGACAAAGTCGGCCAAATTATTTTGGGAGAAGTTTACCAGGTATGGAAAAAAGAAATGCTGGTGCTGGACGATGAAGGCAATGAATTGATCCTGCCGAAACAAGAACAAATTCCTACCGACTTCTTCAAAAAGGGCGACACGATTAAAGCCGTTGTAATCCGGGTAGAGATGCGAAACTCCAATCCATATATTATTCTTTCCAGAACTTCTCCGGTATTCCTGGAAAGATTGTTCGAGAATGAAGTTCCGGAAATTTTCGACGGGCTGATCACAATTAAAAACGTTGTCCGTGTTCCGGGAGAAAGAGCAAAAGTTGCCGTAGAATCGTATGACGACCGTATCGATCCGGTAGGAGCCTGCGTGGGAATGAAGGGTTCCAGAATCCACGGAATTGTCCGGGAATTGAGAAATGAGAACATCGATGTGATCAATTATACCAATAATTTACAGTTATACATCACCAGAGCTTTGAATCCGGCTAAAATTAAAAACATCGTGATTGACGAAGCCCAGAAAAAAGCAAATGTATACCTCGATCCGGAAGAAGTTTCCCTGGCTATCGGTAAAGGCGGTTTAAATATCAAACTGGCAAGCCAGTTGACCGGCTACGAAATAGATGTTTATAGGGAATTGGATGAAACCCAGGAGGAAGAAGACGTGAATATCGAAGAGTTCGCTGACGAGATCGAACCTTGGATCATTGAAGAACTGAAACGCGTAGGTTGCGATACTGCTAAAAGCGTTTTGGAATTGAGTGAAGCAGAATTGGAAAGCCGGACAGATCTTGAGGTGGAAACGATCCGGGATGTCCTCAGTATTTTAAAAGCGGAATTTGAATAAAGACCGCCCTTAACGCGTTAAAATTTGTAATCTCAAATATGGCAGTAAGATTAAGTAAAGTAGCCCGAGAATTTAATGTAGGTCTTTCTACGATCGTGGAATTCCTACACAGTAAGGGGATAAAAATATCCTCTGACCCTAATGCTAAACTAACGGAAGAAGACTACTCCCTCGTAGCCAAAGAATTTTCAACCGATAGCGAAGTGAAGAAAGAATCCACCCTGGTTGATCTGAAAAACACACGTAAGAAGAAAGAAACCGTAACGATAGATAATGCAGGCAACGTATCTTCGGAAAATGACGAAGAGGAAGATGAATTTATTTCTGTGAAAGACGAAGTTAAATTGGAAAACAAAATAAAAGTAGTGGACCATATCGACCTGAATCCGGCACATAAAGTAAAACCTGCTGAACAAACGGCAAACACCCCCCCCCCTGTAACCGCTCCGGCTCCCCAAGTGGAAGAAGAAGAGCTGCCGGAAGCAGAAAAGGAAGAAACTCCGGTTATCGAACAGGAAGTTGCTGAAATCCGGGAGGAAGCAGCTCCGGCAGAGCCTTTTAAGGTTAGCCAGCCGGCAATAAAAGAAGTGAAAGTGGTGGGTTCTATCGACCTGGATGCCATCAACCAACGTACCCGGCCTCCTAAAAAGACACGCCAGGAAAAAGAACGCGACCGGAAAGAAGCCCGCAAATTGCAAAAACCGATTCCGGGTGGAAAAACGGAAACGGAAAATGCTCCCGAGGTGCAAAGCGAAGGAGGCGATTCGGATACCCGTAAAAAAAGAGCCAGGATTCTCCGTCAGGATGAAAAGGTGCAGTTAGATGTCGCTTCTACTTCTGCTCCCGCTCCCGGAAAGAATTCTAAAATCGAGGAAAATAAGAAGAAGCTCAAAAAGCTGAAGAAAAAGAAAAACGAAAAAGCTGAAATTTCCGACGAGGATGTTGACAAGCAAATTAAAGATACATTTGCACGGTTAGGCAGTAAGGGAAAATCACAGACTTCCAAACACCGCCGTGACAAACGTGATGCCGTTCAACAGAAGTTGCAGGCTGAACTCGAACAGGAAGAAAAAGAAAAGAGCATTCTGAAACTGACCGAGTTCGTAACCGTTGCCGAGTTGGCCACCATGATGAACATCGGTGTTACAGACATTATTTCGGCTTGTATGTCATTGGGATTGTTCGTTTCCATCAACCAGCGTCTGGATGCGGAAACCATCAATATCGTTGCCGATGAATTCGGATTTTCTGTACAATTTGTCAGTATAGATATTCAGGAAGCCATTGAAGAAGAGGAAGAGGATTCTGAAGAAAACCTGATTCCACGGTCTCCGATCGTAACGGTTATGGGACACGTAGACCACGGTAAAACATCGTTGCTCGACAGCATCCGTAAAACCAATGTGATTGCAGGGGAAGCCGGAGGTATTACCCAGCATATCGGAGCTTATAATGTGAAACTGGCCGACGGACGTACCATTACATTTTTAGATACTCCGGGACACGAGGCTTTTACCGCCATGCGTGCCCGTGGAGCACAGGTAACCGATATTGCCATTATCATTGTGGCTGCCGACGATAATGTGATGCCCCAGACCGTAGAAGCGATCAACCATGCAAGTGCCGCCGGAGTTCCGATCATTTTTGCGATCAACAAGATCGACAAACCGGGAGCTAACCCCGATAAAATCCGGGAAGAACTGGCTGCTATGAACTACCTTGTGGAAGAATGGGGTGGAAAATACCAATGCCAGGAAATTGCCGCTAAAAAAGGACTTCACATTGAAGACTTGCTGGAAAAAGTATTGCTGGAAGCCGAATTATTGGAATTGAAAGCCAATCCACACAAAAAAGCGGTCGGCTCTATCATTGAGTCGTCTTTGGACAAGGGACGTGGCTATGTTGCCACCGTACTGGTGCAAGCCGGAACTTTGAAAGTTGGCGACATTATACTTGCCGGACAATATTACGGGCACGTAAAAGCGATGTTCAACGAACGTGGTGAAAAAATGGAAAAAGCCGGCCCATCGGAACCGGCATTGATTCTCGGATTGAACGGAGCGCCACAGGCAGGGGATAAATTCAATGTGATGAGTAATGAAAAAGAAGCCCGCTTACTGGCAAACAAACGTGAACAGTTACAGCGCGAGCAAGGCCTGAGGACTCAAAAACATATCACGCTGGATGAAATCGGACGCCGTATCGCTATCGGTAACTTCCAGGAATTGAACGTAATCGTAAAAGGTGACGTAGACGGTTCTATCGAAGCCCTCTCCGACTCTCTGATTAAGTTATCTACCGACGAAATTCAGGTGAACATCATCCACAAAGCGGTGGGACAGATCACGGAAGGCGATGTGCTGCTGGCAGCGGCCTCCAATGCGATTATCGTCGGATTCCAGGTGCGTCCGTCTATGAGTGCACGTAAACTGGCTGAAAAAGAACAGATCGATATTCGCCTCTACTCTGTAATCTACCAGGCAATCGAAGAATTGAAGTCGGCAATGGAAGGTATGCTTTCACCGGAAATCAAAGAAGAAGTGATGGCTACCGTAGAAGTGATGGAAACCTTCAAAATAACCAAAGTAGGTACTATTGCAGGTTGTATCGTACGCGACGGAAAGATTGTCCGTTCATCCAAAGTACGGATTATCCGGGATGGTATTGTCATCTACACCGGAGTCCTGGGCTCTCTGAAACGTTTCAAAGACGACGTGAAAGAAGTGGCCAAAGGTTTTGAATGCGGATTGAACATTGAGAATTACAATGACATCAACGTAGGCGACATGATCGAGGCCTATCAGGAAGTTGAAGTGAAAAAGACACTTTAATATACTATTTTCAGGATCACGGTCAAATGGCCGTGATCCTATTTTTATAGCTACCGATAAACTTTCATAAATTATACTATCTTTATAGCTATAAATTCATCTACCTGTTCAAGGTTCAAATCTTCAAAACATGAAAAAGATCATATCTATTGTTTTTTTAATTGTAGCCTTTGCAGCCGGGGTTTCGGCACAAGTATTGAAACCCGTGAAATGGCAGATCACCCAAAAAAAGGTGAGTGAAGGCGTTTTCGATATTATATGCACGGCAACCATTGAGAACACCTGGCATCTTTACGACACGCAATTGCCTCCCAACGGTCCGCTCCCCACAACGTTCAACATCGACGGGGATGAAACTTCGGGAATTGAAAAAATAGGAACCTTTAAAGCAACCACTTCTCCAAAGGTGGAACACAGTGAAGCCTTTGATATGGATGTGAAATATTTTACGGACAAAGTCACTTTCGTACAGAGAGTAAAACTGACCGAAGATAAGGGGAAGCTGGTAGGCTATGTAGAGTTTATGGCTTGTTGCGGCGGTCAATGTATCCCTCCGGCAGAAGCGGATTTCAAATTTGAATTTTCCAAATAATACGAAAGCCGGAATTTATCCGGCTTTTCTTTTTAATTCCAACGCCATGAAAAAGAACATCCTGGCTTTATTCTTTTCCCTTTTTGTCCTGCAAACGACACAGGCCGACGAATGGAAATTTCCCCGGCCAGACACATTGCCGCAATCCCTTACCTTATTTTTCTTCGGAGATGTGATGCAACACGATCCCCAGATAGACGGTGCCTATAATCCAGAAACAAAAGATTACGATTATAAACATTGCTTCCAGTATATGATTCCCTATTGGCAAGCGGCGGACTATGTGATTGCCAATCTGGAAACCACTCTGGACAATAAAAATTTCGGCGGTTATCCGAATTTTTGCTCTCCCTGGCAACTGGCAAGGGATTTACAATTTTGCGGGGTGGATATTCTTACAACCAATAATAACCATTCCTGCGACAAAGGCGCCACAGGCATACGCCGGACGATCGAGTGGCTCGATTCTTTGGAAATCCCGCATACAGGAACGTTTATCGACACCTTATCCTGGCAAAAATCCGTTCCGCTTTTTATCCGGCATGAAGGATTCAAGATTGCCCTATTGAGCTACACGTATGGAACAAACGGTATTCCGGTCACCGAAGGACAAGTGGTTTCCATGATCGATTCCACAACAATATTGAGAGACATCGCTAAAGCCCAACAAGATTCTGCCACGAATATCGTCGTAATCATGCACTGGGGGGATGAATATGTCATTTCTCCCAATTCCACGCAACGGGGTTTAGCAGATTGGCTGCACGCCAACGGAGCGGACATCGTAGTCGGTTCTCATCCCCATGTGGTACAACCCGTGGAATATACCATGACGGCAGGAGACACCACAGGTATCACCGTTTATTCTCTCGGCAACTTCATTTCAAACCAAAGTAAACGCTACACAAACGGCGGTATAGGACTCCGGCTGGCAATCAGCCGGAACAGAGAAAAAAAATACAGTTATAAAATGGAATACCTGAATAACTATGTGCACCGTCCGATAGAGAACAGCAGGCGGCGGTATTATGTTGTGCCGGAATCCTGTGCCGACAAAATCACCGGACTGGCGAGCGATAGCATAGCCCTACAAAGTTACCGGGATACGGATTCCATTATCAACGGGGCTATCCCCAAAATAAAGGAATAACTTTCCTCTGCCGGAATTTATAAACCTTCCACGAAAGAATTTTTATGAAAAAGACGGCTATCCCGATAGGATAGCCGTCTTCAATTTAAATAAGTCAGGATTATTTTTTCGCTAATTCAAGCAAAATTTCAAGCACCTGAATAGCACTCTTCGATACTTTTGTACCCGGGCCAAATACTGCAATTGCTCCGGCATCAAACAGGAATTGATAATCCTGGTGGGGAATAACACCTCCCACATAAACCAGAATATCTTCACGTCCCAGCTTTTTCAACTCTGCGACTACGGCGGGCGCAAGAGTTTTGTGTTCGGCAGCCAATGAAGAAACTCCAACAACATGCACATCGTTTTCCACGGCCTGTTTCGCCGTTTCTTCCGGGGTCTGGAATAAAGGTCCCATATCCACGTCGAATCCCATATCGGCATATCCGGTTGCAACCACTTTCGCCCCCCGGTCATGCCCGTCCTGTCCCATTTTTGCAATCATGATACGCGGACGGCGTCCGGTCAGTTCAGCAAATTCATCTGCCATACTTTTTGCCTTCCTGAAGTCCTCGTCTTCATTGGCAATACTTGAATATACTCCACTCACGGTTCTAATTACTGCTTTATAACGACCACATACTTTTTCACATGCATCTGAAATTTCTCCCAAAGAAGCACGTTTCTTTGCTGCATCCACAGCCAGTTCGAGCAAGTTGCCTTCCCCGGTTTCCGCACACTTGGTGATGGCAGCCAAAGCAGCATTCACCTCTGCCTGATTCCGGTTAGCACGCAGCTCATTCAACCGGGCAATCTGAGCTTCACGCACAGTTGTGTTGTCCACTTCGAGAATATCCAACGGATCTTCTTTCTCCAGACAGTATTTATTTACCCCGACAATGGTCTGCTCGCCACTGTCGATACGAGCCTGTGTACGGGCTGCGGCTTCCTCGATACGCAATTTAGGTATACCGGATTCGATGGCTGCCGCCATACCTCCCAGTTTCTCAACTTCCTGAATATGTTCCCAAGCCTTATGCACCAGTTCCTGAGTGAGGCTTTCCACATAATATGACCCCGCCCAAGGATCGACCGCTTTACAAATAGTGGTTTCGTCCTGAATATAAATCTGTGTATTACGGGCGATACGGGCAGAGAAGTCTGTCGGCAAAGCAATAGCCTCATCCAAAGCATTGGTATGCAAACTCTGAGTATGTCCGAGAGCTGCTCCCATAGCCTCGATACAAGTACGTCCTACGTTATTGAACGGATCCTGTTCAGTAAGCGACCAGCCGGAAGTTTGCGAGTGGGTACGCAAAGCCAATGATTTCGGATTTTTCGGGTTAAACTGTTTTACGATCTTAGCCCACAATAAACGTCCGGCACGCATTTTGGCAATTTCCATAAAATGGTTGGTTCCGATAGCCCAAAAGAACGACAAGCGGGGAGCAAAAGCATCGATGTCCATTCCTGCGTTCACTCCGGCACGCAAATATTCCAAACCATCGGCCAGGGTATATGCCAGCTCAATATCGGCTGTTGCTCCGGCCTCCTGCATGTGATAGCCGGAAATAGATATTGAGTTGAATTTCGGCATATTTTTAGAGGTATACTCAAAAATATCGGCAATGATCTTCATCGAAAATTTAGGCGGGTAAATATAAGTGTTACGCACCATAAATTCTTTCAGAATATCATTCTGAATCGTACCGGATAACTGGTCAAGGGTAGCCCCCTGCTCCAATCCGGCCACAATATAGAAGGCCAAAACAGGAAGCACAGCCCCGTTCATAGTCATAGATACGGACATTTTATCCAAAGGAATCTGGTCGAACAGAATTTTCATGTCCATGATCGAATCCACTGCAACACCGGCTTTACCCACATCCCCGATTACACGCGGGTGATCTGAGTCGTAGCCACGGTGAGTGGCCAAGTCAAAAGCCACAGACAAACCTTTCTGTCCGGCAGCCAGGTTACGCCGATAGAACGCATTCGATTCTTCTGCGGTGGAAAAACCTGCATACTGGCGGATTGTCCAGGGTTTCAACGGATACATGGCAGAATACGGCCCACGCAAATAAGGAGGGATACCCGATACATAATCCAGATGTTCCATCCCTTTCAGGTCTTCGGTGGTATAAACCGGTTTCACCGGAATCAATTCCGGAGTAGTCCAGTTTTTGGCGATATGATTCTCTTTTTCCCATTCCGGCGCGCTCATGGCCACCTTCTGGGCAGATTTTATATTTATATCTTTAAAATTCGGTTTCATATTCAATCGGTTTATAAGGCATTAAATCCCTAACATTTTCTGATAATTTTTCAGTTCCTCCAATACGTTATTTCTAACATGGATGTAATTTTTGATTCCTTTCGTTTCCAGGTCGGGACGGCATTCGGGATTACCCGCTACCACCACAACGGCTTTGTCTTTCAATTTTTCAAAAATTTCCGGGGCTATTTCCGCATACTCTTCGTCTGAAGAACAAATCACAGCAATAGCAGCCTTATTTTCCAGGCAAGCCTCCACTGCCTCATCAACAGTTTTAAAACCATTGTTATCCATTACCTGGAATCCGGCACACGCAAAGAAATTACAGGCAAACTGGGCTCTTGCTTTACGCATAGCCAAATTACCCATCGGAACCATATAAACCAAAGGACGGCCATTTTTAGACGCATATTTATCGGTTTTCAGACGCATGGCTTCAAAAGCCTGCGCACCACGATACGGTTTCAGCGTTTCTACCGTAGCCCCCTCCGCCGTCATATCTTCCGGCTCGAATACACAATCACAGATTTCTCTTTCGATCTTTTCATTGAAATTCGGGAATTGGTTTGTGCCCAACAGATTTTCTCTCCGGTTGGCAATATCCAAGTCACGAGCCTGGGCAGTAGATTTCACAGCCTCCTGCACAAAGCCTTTCATAAATGCTTCGGTATAGCCCCCCTGCTCCTGTACTTGCAGGAATAATTTCCAGGCAGCCTCTGCGATATTCTCCGTCAGTTCTTCGATATAATACGAGCCTCCGGCAACATCCACGATTTTAGAAAAATGGGATTCTTCTTTCAGCAACAATTGCTGATTACGGGCAACACGCTCACCTAATTCGGAAGGAGTGCATTCGAAAATATCATCGTACGGATGAACGAGGAAAGAATCAACCCCACCCAAAGTGGCGGACATGGTTTCGGTCTGCGTACGAAGCATGTTCACGTTCGGGTCATAAACCGTTTTATTCCATTCTGAAGTTTCAGCATGGATATTCATTTTGCAGGCACAATCACAAGCCGGCTGGTAAGCCTTCACAATGTGGGCCCACAAATACCGCGCTGCTCTCAGCTTCGCAATTTCCATAAAATATTTTGAGCCGGTAGCGAAATGGAAACGGATACGCGGAGCAACCTCCTCGATCTTCATTCCGGCATCGGTCAGTTTATCCAGATATTCCACTCCGGCAGCCAATGAAAATCCTAACTCCTGTACAATAGAAGCACCGGAATTATTAAATACATAACCACCTACTTCAATCGTTTTGAAGTTCTTATAGGCAGCCATTTTCTCGGTATTATTCTTAACGCTGGCAAACGGGTTTTCACAGCAAATTTTTCCTTTCAGGGTTAAATTGGTCAACGGATCGATATTGATTCCTCCCCGGATTTTTTCAGGATCGAGACCTCTTTCTTCCACTACGGCCTTAAAAGCATTCAACAACCCGCATTTTTTACATTCACCAACAAAGTTGATTTCTATACATTCCAGACAAATGTCTTTCAGCAAAGTTTCCATATCGGCTTTGGTTACTTCTCTGCAACCTGTAAACACAAAGCCCAATGAATCCACTCCTTTGTTCAGCACATCCAACGCTTTTTTGTTGGCTTCGGCAAAGTCTTCTACCGGAATATCCTGGCGAACAAACCAATCATTGTTATCTTTCTTGTTTCCCCTCACAAACGGATATGCTCCCGGGAAACAGTCCAAATTTTTGAGGTCTGCCATATTTTCCAACCGATACATCGGCTGAACATTAAAACCTTCATTGGTTCTCCATACAAGCTTTTTATTAAAATCAGCCCCTTTCAGGTCTGCCGTGACTTTGTCGAGCCACTCTTGCATAGTGTTCGGCGCAAACTCACTGAAAAGCTTACCATTTACATTTTCTGCCATAATTTATATATTTAACTGTAACTGTTATATTAGAAAAACGAACAAATTTAGGTCTTTTGAAGTATTAAAAAAATAATTTAACGCCTTTTTTCCGTAATTGAAAAGGTTTTCGAGTATAAAAATAAGAAAGAACAGATCAGTCAAAACAGGAATCAGAGCCAGTGAAACGATTCTGCTCTGCTGTCCCCGATTTGAAATCGGTATATTAAAATCTCCAACACATCCTCAATTATCCATCTGACACACCGGAATCCCAAAGCACTTCTCACGTTCTGCAAAGATTAGTCCAAGTTATTATATCGGAAAATACGCCCCCAAACTCTGGCATCCAGAAGTTGCCATCCTTCAATGGATCCGATATTCACTACAACGATAAGGATTCCGGCAACCACATCCGCTCGTACGCTTAATCCTTTTGAGTAAAAATCATCAAAAATTCATAACTTTGCCCCTGTAAAATTCCAATATCTTTGTAGAAAAAAGATATTCATATTTAGCCTGTAATCTTGCCGATTGTGTACCTATCAACTTCATTTGCGCATCGCTCAATTCATAAACCGTCAACTTACCCATCTCATATCGTTCCTGTACATATACAAACGTTTTTTCAGAGGCTTGTACAGCTTTTTCTGTCGCTATATATTTCGCTTTAGCAGCGACAACCCTTTGATAAGCTTGCTGTATTTCTTTAAACAATTCCAGTTTCACATTGTCTAACTCAAGCTTCCGGCTATCAACAGTCAACTTTGCTAATTTAATTTGATTATGAACCTGATATTTATTAAAAATCGGAAAACTAAGATTTAAACCTATCGTTTGCCGTTGATTATTCTTTAATTGTTTCATGGGATTGGTTTCTTCAAAATCAATGTCACCGATATTTTTAATTATATGACTAAACCCGCTGGCATATGATAATCCTAAACTCAACGATGGCCAACCAGAAGCCTGTGCAACCTTTACTCCTTTCATACCACTTTCCAAATTATACTGAGCTTCTCTTACTTCAGGCCTAATCGCCATCGCTTCATTATAGATAAAATCCAACGATAGAACTTCAACTATAATGTCATCCAAAAATCCTGGTTGTACAATATCAAAACCTTTATTTTCAATATTAAGTACCTGTGATAAATTCAAAAGCGACATTGATAAATCATTCATAGCATTAATCACCTCGACCTCATTTCTTGCATTTTGCGCCTTTATATCCAGCAATTGAGTTTCTGAAACTTTACCTGTTTCGACTAAAATCACGGTACGTTCTATTTGTTTCAAGGTCTGCCTGAATTGACTTTCATATATCTTAATAATTTCTTTCTTAAAAAGTACATCCAGATAAAGAAAGGCTATCTGGACTTCAAGATTATTTTTAGCCTTCTTCAAGCCTTCTATCGAAGCCAATAAATTCAGTTTACTTTGTTTAATCGTATTCGTAAGCCCAAAACCCGAGAACAAAGGGATGGAAGATGACGCAGCAATACTGATACTTGAAGTTTGCCGATTTTCATATATTCCAGTTTCCTGAGATTGAGAACGCCCAAAGTTTAAACTTTGTCCTGAGCCTGCGTTTAAATTTGGGAGACGATTATTCCGTGCCAAGCTTAATGCGATTTCCGCGTTTTTCATCTTGATCTCTTGTTGTTTAATGTCAATACTATGTTCAACCGCGTAATCAACACATTCTCGAAATGTCCATAATTTCTGTCCCCAAACGGAACATGGTAGAATACATATATATATAGTAAAAAAAAATTTATTTATCATTTTATTCTACTTTGATTCGTAAAATATAATATAAATATTTTAGTTTGCAGATACATTTTTTATAACTGCTATGGGGTCTACAAATCTGAATGTATTGTTCATAAGATAGACACTCTTTATAATAAGTCGCTTCTCTGCGATAATGTTCTATAATACGAGATTCTACTCCCATTTTTAATGCTCGCAAAAACATACTTAAATGATAACGATTATATACCGCCGGCTCAATATCATACTCATTTTCCCGAATAAACTTTATACATGAATCAAAATCCCCATTTCTTTGCTTAAAGCTTAAACAATAAATAACCGTAGGTTCTACTTTCACTACAAAATGATATTTTTTACTAAACCTAACAACAAAATCATAATCCTGATGGCGATTAAGCTCCGGATTCCACAATATATCCCGCACACTTTTTGTAGACATAAAAAGACTTGAAGTCTGAGCCCCATAACCAGTGCGTAATAAATAATTTACCATCGATTCGTTCCCCTCTGGCTCACTTACTACATGTACATACTCTTCTCCAGATAAAATATTTCTAATAATCAAACTTCCATATACCCCATCCGCAGATGAATTTTCAAGCATAGTTAGACAATCGGCCAAATGCCCCGGCATCCAAATATCGTCCGCATCAAGCATTGCTATATATTCTCCTTTACTCATAGAGATACCATAATTTCTAGCAACATTAGCATTACGGTGCTCTATTTTATAATATGAAATTCGAGTATCAACCATCTTTTTCACTACACTTTCTATGTCAATTTCAGATCCATCGTCGACTACAATTACTTCAATGTTTACATAAGTTTGATTTAAAACACTTGAAATTGTATTCTCAATTGTCTGAATCTGGTTGTAAACCGGAATAACAACAGATATTAATTTTTCCTCCATATATCGCCATGAAATAATTTATAAATGTTAGTGATCAACAGCAATCCGGTATATGTTCTTTATTATCCCGATATAACCTTTAGCCTTATTAGCAATTATTTTTCCCGACGTTATATTTTGAAACGAAATGAGGCGACTTTTTCTAATCATTTCACGCCAAGTCAAATCCGTATCCATATTTTCAATACCTTCTTCTTTTGTATTTGGTATAGCCTTATTATATTTTTCATCTGCCAAATGAATATAGCCATAACCTCTTAACCATAAACGCTGTAATAAGTTTACATCTTCATAACCATATGCCTCTAAGGATTCGTCATAGCCACCAATAATTAAAAAATCCCTTTTGGCAATCGCAATCCGCCCAAAAGATCCATCGCCAAATTTATTGCTGAATTGATGTATTACAGGAGAATACAGTTCATACTCCATCATTTTGTCAAGAATAAATTTTCCTCCCTCCTTTCCTGTAAAATTGTCACAATCCAAATTAACCAATATTTCATTTTTTGCTAAAATATGGGAAGTGTTTTTTGCGACGGAAGCATGCCAATAGGGTAGCTCTTCCGTATAATAGTATTTCAGATACCCACTCTCGATGTCATCAACAAAATTATCTTCTACCCATTTTTGCAAACCGTCTGTACTACCAAAATCGACTAATACAAATTCAATAACATCCGTATATTTCCGATTGTCCTCAAGATTTTTGCGCAATGTTTGACGTATCTGATGCAATCTGTTTTTACACGTAATACAAAATGATAAAGAAAGCTGAAATGGTTCCATACCGTAATTGCTTCTATTTTATTATAAAAATATTTTTTCAAAAAGACACTTATACCTTTTGCTCATGCAATGAAGAGAATATGTCGACACAAAAGTCCGCTTTGCCTGCATCCCAATCTTTGTTCGTAATTTTTCAGAATCTAACAATTTTCGAATGGCACCTTGAATATTATCACTGAATTCTTTCTCATTTCTCTGATCACCAATACATGCAACTTCTGCATTCACGCCGGAAGTAAACATATCTTTTAATCCACTGGCATCAGATGCGATAATCGGCATTCCGTACGTCATCATTTCCATGCCAACATAAGGACACTGTTCATAATAGGAAGGAATAACCCCAATATCAGCAATCTGATACCATTGTTTCAGCTCTTTCTTCGAAATGAATCCGGTAATCGTAATTTTTGAAGAAATATCTCTAACTGACGAAAAAAACTTTTTCCACTCACTATTGGCCGACCCCGCTAATATCAACCGAGTATCAGGATACATCGTTAATATACCAGAAAAAGCATCGAGCAGAGCATAAACACCCTTAGGACGGCTAAGACGTCCCACATAAAGTAATAGTTTTTCGTTAGGTTGAATATGCTTTCCCTTACGTATCAACATTTTATGTTTTTCCGAAATCAACATTTTGCTCGTTTTCAGTCCACTATAAATAATTTCTATCTTATTTTCAGGAATGCGATATACATCTTTTAATACATCATAAGTACTTCGAGATAGACAAATAACACCATCAACAATGTTGTACATCTCTTTTTCCTGATCAAAAAAGCTTAATAATCCCCGATATTTTTTTTGAACGGATTTTTTATACCTATTTGCAATAATTTTTCTTATCTGGTCATAATCACCGTTCAGCATCTTTGTCCATCCCATATCATGTATTGTGAAAAGCAATTTTGACAAAGGAAAGGATGTCCTTACCGTCTGGAGTAAGTCCTTGCACGGAGAATGATTAAAACAAAAAATATTATCAACCGAATCTTCTATATACAGTTTTATAAATCTATTTACAATCTGAGCATGAAAGGTAAAATTACCTGTGGGAAAAATGGGGAAAAGAAATGTCCTTATCCCATTTACCATTTTAATATCAAATTCATCTACATCTGCATTAAATGAAAGAAGCGTGATATTTACATTCATACTTTTCAAACAAGATATGTATGCTTTTAGGAATGGCCCTATTCCATTTGTCTTTGAACTAACCTGTTCGTCAACCAAATAAACATTCTTCATTACCTCTCATAAGTTTATTATAGACTTAAGCAGAGCTCCTGCCAATCCATCTTTCAAACCGATAGGATAATCAATTAATTTTTTTTCATCAATTTCTATCCTATCCCTAAAGCAATCCAGCGTAGGTTCATAATTAATAATATCTTTCTTTTTCATGAATTCAGTATAATTATCAGCTAATATCAATAATTTGCTATTCACGTCCTTTTTTTTATATAATGAATTCACAGTATAAACCAAATCCGTGAGATATGTTTCATCAAAAGGCATTGTTGTTTGCTTTATCAGAGCACCATGTATATGATACGACACATAATGCAATAATCCTTCGAGCCCGGTTTCCAAAGAAAAATCTATTATTCTTCTCGGATCCGTTTCCATAATTTTTTGATCTATTTCTTCACAAATATCAACCCCATACCCCTCCATAAATTCATTTTGAATGAGATATTCAATTCCCCAACCTATTCCGCACAATCCCGAAGCGAGTCCTATCGGAAGCTCCTTGTGGACCTTTTCCAAGACCTGCTTCATTAATTCGTCAGCAATATTTTCATAAAGTTCTACTGAAGATTCTTTATAATAGTGTGCAAAAAAAAGTACAACCCCCATTTTGCCAGAAAATAATCCTGAATCCCTTAAAAAATTTGCCTGAAACATCAAAAGATGTATCATTCTTTGGTTTAAATCAAACATCATGAGTAAAGGTTCTAATATTTTTTAGTCATTCTGATATTTTTATTTTAAAAAGATAGACCAATCATTCATTTTACATTTTCATTCCAAATTTTTCTCAAAGGCATAAAAAATCGTTCCAAAAGAGAAGTTTCATCCGTAATTATATCTGCCTGTGCATTCATTTGAGGCAAAAAAGGCAAATCTTTATTATAAGTTGTCCTAAGCCCATTATTAAAAATGATTTCGACTGTATAAGACACTGTTCCTTCATTTTTTGTTGGAATAAGAGATATATTTTTAATCGTTCCCTTTACCATTCCAAATTCATTTTCTGGGAAATTATCAAAACGGATATTAACCCTTTGACCCACTTTTACTTTCCCTGACCGAGCCATAGGCAATAAAGCCTTTCCTATCAGACCAACACTATCGGTTGGTATTATATTAAATATCTCTACTCCCGTTGAAATGTTCTGATTCTTCACCCAATAATCGGTAAATGTTATTTTTCCACAAATCGGTGCTGTAATCATATAATTCATCTCCCAAGCCCGTATATCATTTGCTAACTGTACGGTTTGTGTATTTAATCGGGTAATCAGTGCATTCTGTTGCTCAATAAATTGATATTCAATATCCAATAAAGATTCTTTCATTTGAGTTATCTGCACTTCCATATTACTCATAGAGGTTAATATTCCTTCATACGACAGGCATCCCTGCAAATACTGATTATGACTTTTTTCAAGCTCTTCCATAGACAAAACACCCCTCCTATTTAACATTGAATCTCTAATATATTGCCGAGAACTTAGGTTTAATTGCTCGTTAATGATATTTTTCTGACGCACCAAGTCTTTATATAGTAATTCATGTTGACGAATACGTGTATTTATAAACGCTTTTTTCTCAGGATAATAATTTTGTTTAACAAACTCCACGTATTCGAATAAAGCAGAATAGAAGATCGTGTAAGAATTCTGTAACTCTCCTAAACTCATATTCGATGCTGGTAAAGAAACTATCGCTAACGGATTGAATTCACTCAAATATTCTTTTAACCGGAGAACATCGTCTGTCTTTGCCGAATTTTCAATAACAGCAAGATACTCCCCCAAACATACCTCCTGATTATCAGAAACATACAACGTATCCAATTTACCAAAAGTTCTTGCAACAATTGCAGCAGGAGGAGTTGTTCCAGTAAGTGTCATTGTCGTACTGATTACATCGGGATATTTGAACACAGCACTTCCTACTAATAGCAATAGCGTAATTAACGTAAGCACCGTTATGCCCCACCTTAGAATCCAATGAGGTATTTCTCCCAGCACTTCCTGAAACTCCTCACTTCTAAGTTCTATTTTATCTTCTTCATTATTCATAATTACATGCCCAATTCCAGCTGATTCCTGACCAAAGTATAATAGGCTCCTCTTTTTGCAGTCAGTTCACGGTGAACACCTTGTTCTATAACTTTTCCCTTTTCAAGAACAATGATATTATCTGCATGCTGAACGGTACTTAACCGATGTGCAATAATAACCGTAGTTTTACCTTTATAAAATTCCGTAAGATTATCCATAATAATTTTTTCATTATTAGCATCAAGAGCATTAGTTGCTTCATCAAAAAAAATAAATTCAGGATTTTTATATACGGCCCTGGCGATTAAAATGCGTTGTCTCTGTCCCTGGCTTAAACCATTACCTTCCATTCCAATACGAGTATTATATTTTAACGGCAACGATTCAATAAATTCTTTTATATTAGCAACCATAACTGCATGATACAAACGCTTTTTATCTATAACTTCCTCACCTACGGCAATATTATTGGCTATCGTATCTGAAAATAAGAAACCTTCCTGCATAACTGCTCCTGATTTCTGACGCCATAAATGGGGATTAATATCATTCAACGATGTTTCGTTTATTTTAATTGTTCCTTTCAAAGGTGAATAAAATCCAAGCAATAATTTTATGATTGTGGTTTTACCACTACCACTGGTTCCCACAATAGCCGTTATTTTATTTTGAGGTATGGTAAGAGTCAAATTCTCTAATACATAATCCCGATCTGCCCCGTCATAACTAAAACAAACATTCTTTATATGTATTGTTTTATCATCTGGCATATAATCCAACTTACCTTCTATCATTTGCTCTTCATCTTCCTTATTATGGATTTCGTTCAGACGTTCCAAACTGATTTTCGCATCTTGCAAAGATTGAGCGAAACTGATAACTTGTCCGATAGGGCCTGATAGTTGACCAATAATATAACTGATGGACATCATCATTCCCAATGTTATTTGTCCGTCAATCACGGCCTTTGCTGCCAGGAATGATATAAAAAGAGAAGTCGACCTGCTAAAAAAAACAGAACCCAATTGTTGATATTGTCCAAGTGCAGTACCTTTTATATTTATTTTAAAAAGTTTGACTTGAATTCTCTCCCATTTCCATCTTTCTTGTTTTTCGCAGTTATTCAGTTTCATTTCCTGCATCCCGGTAATAAGCTGAACGATATTACTTTGATTGGTTGATGATTGGGTAAATCTATTATAATCAAGCTTGCGACGGTATTTCATAAAAGAAATCACCCATATCGTATATAATGTATTCCCAAATAAAAATACGCCTAAAATTGTGAGATCATAGTAGGCCAATATTCCCGCAAAGACTATAAAATTAAATACTGAAAAGATTAAAGATAAAGCTGTGCCCGTAAGGAATGACTGGATTCGCCCATGGTCGCCAATACGCTGCATGATATCGCCAATATTTTTTGCATCAAAAAAGTGAATCGGCAATTTCATGAGTTTGACAAGAAAATCTGAGATAAGCGATATACTGATACGAGTATTCATATGAAGAGAAATCCAGTTTTGAATAAAGCTCACTCCTATCTGAGTAATCGATAAAATAAACTGGGCTATGAGTATCAATCCTATCAAACTAATATTATCATGGCCTATTCCCTGATCTACTACAGCTTGTGTAAGGAACGGCAATATCATAGAAAAAACACTACCAATAAGCATTCCTACAACTAATTGAAATATCTGGCTTTTATAAGGCAGGATATAGCACAAAAAATATTCTAAATTTTTTTGCTGTTTACTCCGGTCATCTTCATTATCATAAAAATCAGGCGTCGGATTTAATAATAAAACAATCCCTTTATCTTTTCTTTCTGATTTGGTACTTATCCAACATTTAAGAAATTCTTCTTTCGTCATCGGATATTTTTCTCCGACAGGATCGGCTATTTTAATCGTATATCGATTTCTTTTTCCTTTCCCGAAAATAGAAGTATGTTTTTTTATTCCATAACACACAACAAAATGGTTCTGATTCCAATATAGAATACAAGGGAATTGAATATCCTCTACTAATTGTTCAAAGCTAATTTTCGCACCGATCGTATGAAATCCGATACTTTCTGCAGCATCGCTTATTCCCAACATTGATACCCCTTGTCGAGTGATAAAACTTTTTTCCCGCAAAGTTTGAAGCGTATAGCTACGACCATAATACTTTGCAATCATCCGTAGACACGTCGGTCCACAATCCATCGCATCGAGCTGTGTATATAGTGGAAAAGGTCGTTGTTTCATTTACCGATTCTTACTGATTATATAAAATTCTTAGGGCATGTTCCTTTATTTATGCTGTTCGACCAATCTATAAAGATTTTCTTTCTCTGACGGCACCCTTACATCTATAAACTGCCACTTCCCGCCAGGATAAACCAGTATTGCACGAGGTATTCCATTTATGTCGTATTTTCTTTTTATTTCTTCAATTCTATCCGCTGCGAGCAAACTTCTCCACGGGATTTCCTCTTTTATCAATAACTTCTTCCAGGCTGGAACTGTAGAAACATTGTCCATTGAAACATAGGTTATCTGGAGCTCTTCCCCCAAATCTTTATTTATTTGTTTTAATATAGGAATAAGTTTATGACATGGAGCACACCAAGAAGCTGAAAAAACAATTAGATTATACTTTTCCACATCTCGAATCAAAGGTTCGTTTATACCTGTTACACCGTCAGGTAAGTCTGTTATCTCAAATGCTCTATCAGCAATATACTTATGTATCTTTTTTCCGTAATAAGATTCTTTAACCGAAAGATCAAAACAATCATATATTTTGGCTATATCCTCTCTCGTATAGCTCTTGGCGCCAATTTTTAAATATAAGGGTCTAATGAGGGCAACCGTTTCAGGATATTTTTTTATAAATTCTATATTTTGGGCAACTCTTTCCTGACCAGATAGGTCTGTTAAGAAATCTTCCAGATAGGTCTCAGCATAAAATTCCGGATCCATATCCTCAACGAAGAAATAATCATAAATATAATCCCGTCCCTCAAAAAAAGGAACTTTTTTTTCATGCCCCGAACTCATATAATGTCCCGTCAATATGGCTCCGGGACGAAAACCTCCCATACTCCCAAGTTCAACCGTATCTATCCCAACCAGCGTTTTGAATAAAATATAATGTATCAATGTATCAGACAATTCCACGCACAATTCCATATACTTCAACTGCTGCCTCACACTGTCGGCTAAAATGAATGTCCAATCAGATCTATCACCTGGTGTGCCCTCAATTTTCGTACGACCTTTATCAAATTCCACAAACATTTTGATATTATTGTATTCTTTACCGTTAAATATAAATTTCAATGTATCGGCAGCTGGTATTTGCGAAAATGATGACCGGGCAATCAACAAACCAATAAACATTAGCAATAATCTGGTTTTCATTATACTTCAATTTACAAATCAATAATCAGAAAAACGACCTGTGACACATCAAAATACCCATTCAATAAAGATTAAGATAACAAATAACCTAAACATAAATTGTTATTACTGATGTCCCACAGGCCTATCAAAAATTCAATGAAAAAAGTTAAGAATATGTTTTTTTACAACCACACGAACTGTAATCCGAGTTCCATGTACAAGTACCCTTTATTTTTGTGGATATGTTACACTCTCCACTACATTCATCTTTATTTTTGTTTTCACAACCAGTTTCGATCAATCCCGTAGTCGCGCCAGTATCAGCGCCAGTTGTAGGATCAGAAGAACCTGTACCACCAAAAATAAATTTCATTTCGCTGTCCGTCATTACGTCAGCTTCATGCAATTTGATTTTACTTAATTTTTTCATAAGCTAATTATTAAATTTTCCTGCAGATTTTTATCCAAATGCAGCCGCATATTGCCTATTGTCCCGCAGTTTAACAATAGTTATTTGGAGTCAACAACCAAATCTGTAAAATAAACCACGTCTTCTATTTTATATTGTTCAGAGGGTAACTTATAACCATTAATAAGAATTCTCGGAGTTGCATTTATTCCTGTTTGCTCTTTCCAATTCAAATGTTTTTGAAATTCTGCTTCGACAACAGGATCATCAATATTTTGTTTATATTTTTCAAAAAAAAATTCAGGATTATATTTTCCTTTCGTAAACCACTCTTTATAAATATTCATGATCGTCTCTTTATCGCTATCCATATATATGGCGATTAATTTCCTTGCTGTATTTTCAAGTGCTTTCTCAAAAGAAGAAAAGACATATTGGATACATAATTTCTTACCTGATTTCTCTAAAATCTTCTCGATTCTGGCGTGCATTCTTTCACAAGGGTTACAATAAGGATTAGTCAGAATAGTTATTGTCAAACTTGCATCAGGATTTCCAAATATGATTTTAGAAACCGATCTATCTACCTTGAAATAAGGCTGTTGCTTAAGTACTGAGAGGAAAACTTCATTTTTCATTCTCAGGCTATTTATTTCCTGATTTATTCTTTCCGTTTTTCTGCGGACAGACAATACAGGCATCAATAAGCTAATCATGAGAAATGGCACTAAATAAATACATCCGATACTCAATATATTTAAAATTGTAAACTCCGGAGTTCTGATTAATCCTCCCAAATAGCTACAAATAAAAATTGCCCATAATATACCCTGCACAATGAGGCAAAGAGGGCACCATTGCTTTACCTTAACCTTCTGATACCACACACTCCAAAAACTATAAGGTAAAGCACATATATTTATCCATACCAGATAGGGTATAAATTGAGGGACAAATATTAGAATCAAAACATTTGACAAAAAATATCCGAATCCCACTTCACTCCATCCGATTATCCCCATAAATTTTGCTGCCGATGACTCTAACACATTGTTACATTCTCCTTTTTTGAATAAAGAACATAATTTATCGGCATTATCGCTCTGTATATGCAACTGCTTTAGAATAAGTAGATAACCGATATAAACACCAACGATATTAATGAACAGGGATACATTCTCGCCTATATTTTCATATGTTTTATTTGATATATAGGAAATTACCATCATAACAAACACGGCAAATCCTAAAATGTACTTCTCTATAACAACAAAAAATTCATTTTTTCTATGTTCTACATAATCGGGCTCTATTGATTCCTGGTCAGCCTCTACTAATAACACAACACCACTCCAAATATTATTAAATTCCTCTGATAGAACTGTAATATCTTTACCTCTCCATAAATAAGATACTTTATCAGCAGTCACTTTGTAAACAATTACAAAATCTTCTTGCAATTGGGCAACAAAAGGCACTTCAAGTGAATGTAACTCGTCTTTATTATTTAGTCGCAATCCAATATTATTTATACCATATTCGAAAAGCATTTTGGAAAGTCCGAATAAAGTGTTCTTATAAGGATGCTCATTAGAATATTTATAGGAATATGATTTTGTATACTTAATTCCCAGCAGTGCAATCAATTGCACAAAAACATTTTTAATATTTCTAATAGAACCTGAAATCATAATGAAATATTAACCTAATATAAAACAAAATTTACAAAAATTCACACTGGGTAAACACGCACTAAATCTTTTCAATTTATAATACAAACAATTTTATAAATTACAAGATTAACATAAAACTACATCAACCACCTAATTATATGCATCTGTACATAAAATAAGTTTATTTAAATTCATAAAACTTATTATTACGTATTGATATTTTGACAAACATATTAATATTAAATTACAATATCAAATATTATATCTATAATATTTGATATGCATATAAATTATTATTAAATAGATGTATTATGTAATAAGACAATTATTATATCGCTATTAATAACTGCTTTCAATCAATAGGAAGTTTATCAGAAATGCAATCACCTAAAAATCAGTGATTATAATATGTAATCAATATACAATTCAAGAACAGGAATAATTCTTCCAGTAGCAACTCGATAAGTTTTAAAATACATTCATATTGAAAATTATATTCCACACATCCAACAAGGAATTTAAATCAGATAAGACAATTGAAGCCTTTGCTTTATGGAGTAGTGTTTCCGGGATAGGCCCGGTATTGACAGCAATAGTAAATACTCCTGCGGCAACTCCGGACTTTACACCCATAGGAGCATTTTCAACAACTATTGCTTCGAACGGTTTCACGCCTGCCTTTTCCAATCCCTTCCAATAAGGCTCTGGATGAGGTTTTCCATTTTCCACATCGAAAGCTGTGACCATGTATTCCGGCTTAAAAATACCGGGATACTCCCGGTTTAAACGTTCCAATAAAGAACGTTGCCCAGATCCCGTTACCAACACGGGTCTTATTCCCTGATTTACCACTTTCTGTAATAGTTCTTTTGCACCCGGCATGGGTAAAGCTTCCGGCAATTCATTAAAATGCCGGCTTTTCTCAGCATAGATCCGTTCTATTTCTTGCGGAGTGGCATCCCTGCCGAATGTCCGCCGGAAAAGCAGATTGATCGTAGCCGCCCCGGTACAGCCTTCATAAAGGTAAAATTCTTCACGGGTACAATCGATCCCCAAGGCCTGCATCGTCCGAAACCAGGCCAACGTATGATTTTTCATGGAATCGAAAAGCACACCGTCCATATCGAAAAGCATGGCACGCAATCGAAGTCCGGGATAACCTTTTTCTTTCAAGAATTTCCCGATAGCCTTTTCTAACTGAGATTCTATATTCATTATTACGAAAAAACTTAATTATTATATCAAAATCTACAACTACCGTTTTCCTCTATTTATCCCAGATTAGCAATACTACATTTTACGCAAGAACTGAACAACAGTTCGATTCATACGAAGCACAGTTGTTTTTAACAATATGTACATTCCTCTATACGGTTTTCCCGAGAATTGTATGGAAGAGAACCTACGCAGATAAAAATCGTTTTCCAACCTGCATTTTCATCCCAAACTGCACCTCCTTTTTAGAAAAAGGGAGTCTACTCCAGTTTTCAATATATCATCCTATGTTAAGCTCATTTTCACCGAGCATTTAGATACAGGCCTTACCAACAAGGCCGTTTCCTCTTCTCCCTGGTCATATTCAAAACAAGCTATTGTGCCTCAATATTTTCAACATGATCGCAGCACAGGCTTCGGCATCGGCCAATGCGTAGTGATGATCAACCAGCTCATAGCCGCAATAAGCAGAAACCGTGTGTAGCTGGTAGTTTTCCAAGCCTTTAAACAACTTCCGGGACAAACGGTAAGTGCAATAAAACCGATAACCGGGATAAGGCATCCCGTAATAGGCATGAACAGCTTTCAGGCAAGTTTCATCGAACACACTATTATGCGCCACCAGAGGCATTCCTTCTATTCTGGGAGCCATTTTTCCCCACACTTCCGGAAACGTGGGAGCTTCCTGTGTGTCGGTTTTCCTCAAACCATGCACCTGGGTGTTCCGGTAGGAATAGAAATTGGGCTGAGGCCGGATCAGGCTATACAGTTTATCCTGCACCACCCCATTCTCTACAATAACTATCCCTACCGAACAAACACTGGTCATATTCCAGTTTGCCGTTTCAAAATCAAGGCTCGCAAATCGCTCCATCCTCCAACCTCTTTTTGTCTATCCGATATAAATATTTCCTGCTCCGCTAAAGTATCTATAAATTTTCAAATATCTATACCCTTTATCGTTTCCCGTATACCAGCGTCCGGGTTCCATCCCACGCCACCGCTTCAATCCGGGTGGAATTTTCAGGGTAACGCACCCAGGAAGTAGATTGGTCGGGAGAATCCGTGCCAACCATCGACACAAAGGTCAATTCATTCCCGGCATAAGTTTCAAACACGGCTACATTTTCCCAAAAACGGTGATCGATAGTACAAGTCCCGTCTTTAAAAGTGATTCCTTGTCCATAATTTCCCTCTACCGGTAAACGTCTCTGATAAGCCTGCACACTATTGGCAGTTAAATAATAAATCACGGGAGAGGCCGGTTTCGGATAGCGTGACAGGTATTTCACCAGTTCGTCACATTGTTGCTGGGTGATCGTAAGTTGAGCCCGCCCGTAATCGTCCATATATTTATCGATCGGCTTTAACATGCCCGCCTTGATATAAAAGTCAGAAAGGTCTTCTTTCACTACATCACAAACATTCCGCATAAAATTAAGCTGTAACTGTCCGTCGTTCATCCGGCTTTCGTCGGTATTCCTGACAATTTGCGCCACATCGGCAAACCAATCGGCCTTCTGCCAATAATTTCCTTTCCCCGCCACGGCATAATAAAGCTGTAATTGCCATAAGGGACAAAGTTTCACAAAATGGTCTCCTCCGTTTTCATAGTCCTTCATCCGGTCTTGCCCCCGCTGGCAGAGCCATTGCTCTCCTCTCACGATTCCATAGTTCAGGTAGGCATTAAAACGTCCGCCCAACACCCGGTTATTATCCCCGTCGTTCACCCTTTCGTGCTCCAGATTCCGATAAACCGGATCCAGCAGGTAGCGTGTCCATACTGAAAAGATATTGTTTGTCACTTCCGTTGTTGAAACCCATTTCAATCCGGGACGGATCTGATTGACATGCCCGAATTCATGAGCCAAGGCCCACAATCCCGCCTTGATTTTATCGGGATTCGCCAACTCATGCATACAATCCCAGGCAAAGGCCGCACCCCAGCCGTCCGCATACAAACCACCCTGCACTTCACGGGCAAACATGTGGTTTTTCGGACGGATATTGTATTTCTTCAATCCCATCATGTCATGCTGGATGTCGATAATTTCATCATAAGCATCGATCAGTTCCCTGCCCTTTTCCGGACAGTGCTTTTTCAGGGAGGAAACCCGGTAAGCCAAATTCACATAATCGCCCTTAATATCCATAATATTGCATACAGCATTTTCAAGCAATTTTTTCCAATCAGCATTATTATCGGTGGATTTATCGAAATAGCCATTCACCTGCCCCCCGATGATATGGATTTTCACAGGAGCCACCTGCGCATAATCGGAGGTGTAAAAATTCAGGTATCCCAAACCCTTTCCTTTCATTTTCAAGCGATTCGTTCCCGGAAACAGCAAATAGGTCTGATCCGCACCGTCCGGCTCAAAACTATGTACGCGCAAAGACACGGGTTGTCCCTGTGTATCTCCCACCAGCACAGCTACATCTTCCCCCTCGGAAAAATAAATTCCCGTCGGATTCTCAAAAGAATTATACCCGCTGGTTTTTAATTTCCGGGCAGTTTCTTCCACCGGGGGAAAAGCCTCATAATACTGCACCCGGTAGGCATCGCAAAGTGTGTCTGTCAATAATTGTTCGGCCAAAGCCCTATAAAACGGATTTCGCACCTGTTTTATTTCCTTGCCTGTTACGCCGCTTTTCAAAGCAGAACAAGTAGCGTCTTTAAATATATTTTCGGGATAACGGCTTTCATTATTTTTACTGCAAAATTCCATTTCGGCACAACTCACAAACCCGGAACCGCCGGATTTCACCACGAAACGGAAAGCCAAAGGCTGACGGATGGCTTCTTTAAAGGTAATCACGGAAGGCGATCCGGATTCCTTAAAATCATAGTCCCCGATTTTCGTAAATTCCGGGGAACGGCGGGTTGAAACCCAAAGTTCGAAAGCACCGAAACGCCCGTTAGCCCCGTCCATACGAGGCTGATAGAGCAGATAATCCACCCGGTCGGCTTTTGCCAATTTATACTCTAATGCAACCGGGAATTGAGTATTTCCCCAGGACGAATGATAAAGTGTTTTCTCGTCCCCGTCAAACGATTTTTCAATGCCTCCCCCACGCTGGAAATTCGAGGCATAACCGCTTTTCACTTGAATCCGGGTGTCAGTTTTCAATGCCGGAATCTGTTCTTGCAAATTTTTCTGAGCCCAAACCATACTGGCCGGAACCGCTAACAGGATTCCTGTTACCGCAACAATTTTTCTTATCTGCATAATTATTTACAATTAAATGATTTTTCGCCCTCACCGGGATCGTGTTCCATCGCTTTCCGGACAATCCGGATAACCGATGTGCTGATTCTTCCCGGTAAGCCCAGGCAGAATGCCACAATCCTCTTCCTTAATTCAAATGGAAAAACATTTTCTCTACGATAAAGACAAACGCCAAAGCCTATATCATAAATTTTCTGCAATTTAATGATTTTTATTTGTTGAAAATATACAAGCTCTATTAAAAATCGGTTTGAGTTTTAACATCTCACTTTTTTCGTTTGTGGGTATAATAAATTATTCCGTAATTTGTAACTGGATCAGAAGCCTTAAAGTTTTTTTGCTTCAGGCCGACATCAATAAACCGATTTTGCTATCGACCAAAACCATTTAAACCTATAGATTTGATAAGTATGAAAAAAACAAGAGCAGCCGTGGTTGGATACGGTAACATTGGAAGATATGTAGTGGAAGCCCTCCAAGCGGCTCCTGATTTTGAAATTGCAGGAATTGTACGCCGTGACGTCACTAATATCCCGGAAGAACTGAAGGGTTATAAAGTGGTGACCGATCTTAGCGAGCTGGAAGGCGTTGAAGTTGCCATCCTGTGTACCCCCACCCGTAGTGTTGAAGCTTACGCAAGCAAAGCCCTAAGCCTGGGTATTAACACGGTGGACAGTTTTGATATACATACCGGAACGGTGGATCTGCATCGTAAACTGAACGAAGTTGCCCGCCGTCATAATGCCGTAGCGATTATGTCCGCCGGATGGGACCCGGGAACCGATTCTATGGTACGTGCTCTACTGGAAGCCTGTGCTCCCAAAGGAATCACTTACACGAATTTCGGGCCGGGTATGAGTATGGGACACACCGTTGCCGTAAAAGCAGTAGAAGGGGTGAAAGCCGCTCTGTCCATGACAATTCCGACGGGAACGGGCATTCATCGCCGTATGGTATACATCGAACTGAAAGACGGTTATCAATTTGCAGAGGTTGCCAAAAACATTAAGAACGATCCTTACTTTGTGAACGATGAAACTCACGTGATGCAAGTAGAAAACGTGGATGAGTTATTGGATATGGGACATGGGGTGAACCTCACCCGTAAAGGTGTTTCAGGAAAAACCCAAAACCAGCTTTTCGAATTTAATATGCATATCAACAACCCGGCCCTGACCGCACAAATCATGGTGTCGTCAGCGCGGGCGACTTTCCGCCAGCAACCGGGATGTTATACCCTGATCGAGATTCCGGTTATCGATATGCTTTACGGAGAGCGCGAAGAACTGATCCGCCATTTAGTATAAGCATTATCATACATTTGCTGAACGGCCGGGAAGGGAAAAACCTTTCCGGCCGTTTAAGCTGTTTTGTTGTTCCGCATTTAAATCATTACCATGAAAAAAGGACTAATCTATGCCATTTTCGCATCTGTACTGTGGGCTATTGTCAATCCATTTATCAAACAGGGATTGAGTTATGATTTCACCCCTATGAATTTTGCAGGTTTACGTTTTACGACCGTCGGTATCATATTGCTGGCCTATTCCTGGCACAAAGGCATGTGGGCAGAAATCAAAGCGAACAGGAGATTATTCCTAAACCTGATTTTTATCAATATGTTTTTAGGCTATACGGCCTTTTATTTCGGAGTAGATTTTGTGAGCGGGGCGATTTCTTCGATTATTATGGGAATGACACCCCTGATCAATGTGTTGCTGGCCCACCTTATTGCCACGAACGATAAGCTAAATAAATACAAAGTGGCGAGTTTGGTGGTGAGCCTGTCCGGATTACTGTTAATCGTGGGCAGCGGCAATGACGGAGCCCCGCTTTCCTGGAAAGGAATTGCAGGCGTTGTCCTGCTATTACTCAACATCTTATTGCAGGGTTATTCCGCCATTTCCGTCTCGGAGGATAAAGGGAAAGTCAATCCAATATTTTTAAATGCGGTGCAAATGTTTTTCGGAGGTTTGCTGATCTATTCCGCAGGGATAGGCGCCGAAGGTTTTCAGGTATTTTGGGACAAACCGCTCGGATTTTATATCAGCCTGGGTATTCTGGTCTTTATTTCTGTTTTTGCCTTCAGTTTCTGGTTTATGGCCTTACAATCGCCTAACACCAAAGTTTCGGATATAAATATGTGCCGTTTAATCAATCCGATATTAGGCGCTATACTCAGCTGGATCATGCTGGCAGGGGAATACCCCACGTTTAGCACCGTTGCAGGTATGATTATTATTGTCAGTTCTCTGGTGATCTATTTTAAAGGCGAGGAAATAGCAGGCAAATGGTATGAAAGAAAAAGAATAAAAGGTTTGGAAAATGGAAGGGTCAAGAAGTAAATGTTCAAAAAAACTTCTTACTTTCGCTTTTCAATAAATGACTTCCGGATCAATTTACAACGCGGGATTATGTTGACAGAAAAAATAAAAGAAGAGGTCAGAAAAGCTGACGAAATACTAAGAAAAGGCGGGGTGATCCTTTACCCAACCGATACCGTTTGGGGTTTGGGCTGTGACGCTACGAACAATGAAGCCGTAAAGCGGATTTATGAAATCAAAAAACGGGCGGATAATAAATCTATGCTGGTGCTATTGGATGACGCCGGGAAAATTGCTTCTTATGCAGATGTCCCCGATATTGCCCTCGATTTGGTGGAAGTGGCGGATAAACCGACAACGATCATCTATCCGGGAGCTAAACATTTGGCACCGAGCCTGATCGGAGAAGACAACACGATCGGTATCCGTATCACCAAAGAAGAATTCTCCCAGGCATTGATTTACCGTTTCCGTAAACCCATTGTTTCAACCTCTGCCAATATCAGCGGTGAACCCTCTCCGCATTTTTTCAAAGAAATCAGTGAAGAGATTAAAAATGCCGTCGATTATATCGTGGATTTCCGGCGGAACGAAACTAAAAGCTGTACCCCGTCGAGTATTATCAAGTTGGGACTGGGCGGAGAAATTCAGATTATCCGGAAATAATCCGGAAAAATAAATCCTATATATTTAAAACCTGCATACAACAATGGCTCTGATATTAAATATCGATACTTCAACTTCGGTCTGTTCGGTTGCCCTGGCAAAGGGCGGAAAAGTCATCGCTTTAAAAGAAAGCAATGAGGGGTTGAATCATTCCATCTTATTAGGCACTTATATCGATGAACTTTTCAAAGAAGCACAGATCACCCCTCATCAACTGGACGCGGTTGCAATCAGCATGGGACCGGGCTCTTACACCGGATTACGAATCGGCGTATCGATGGCCAAAGGCCTGTGTTTCGGCACAGGTAAACCTTTAATAGCTGTTCCCACCCTTCAGGCACTCGCCTTGTCGGTTTCCTCCCGCTTGCAGGAAGATGCCTGGTATTGTCCCATGATCGACGCACGGCGCATGGAGGTCTATACCGCTTTTTTCGATCAGCAAAATCAAATCCTGATCGACACAAAAGCAGAGATCATCGATGAACATTCTTTCGCCGACCTTTTGGCAAATCACAAAATATATTTTTTTGGTAACGGCAGCGATAAGGTAAAAACCACCCTCACGGCACCCAACGCCTGCTATATCGGGCAAGTGGAAACATCTGCCGCGCATCTGCCGGAGATTTCGGAACAACGTTTCACCCAAGGGCTTTTTGAAGATGTGGCCTACTTCGAGCCTTTTTACCTAAAGGATTTTATAGCTACAACCCCAAAGAAAAAAGTGTTATAAACAACTTTTAAGCCTATTGTTCCGATATAATCATAATTACCAATTAAAATAAAGAAACCATGAAAACTAAAATCCTAACCTTCCTTGCAGCGGCTTTTTTACTGTCGGGCTGCCAGAAAGAGATCAAGCTGGAAGTGAAACAAATGCACGAAATGGACAAAACGGAATTATGGGCATTTACAATCGACCGTCCTTTATTCTCGACAACAGAACCTTCGGTGGAGGCAAGTTGTGTTGTCATTAACGATTCGATTACAAACTTTATCAATCAACAGAAGAAAGAGATCGAAGCACAGGCTAAAGAATTTAAAATGGCTATGGACTCTTTAGGGGAACAAATGGTGGGCCCGTTCGAGCTGATCGTAAAAGACTCCGTTTATATGGCTGACGAAAATTATATCAGTGTACGCTTACTGACTTATTCATACACAGGAGGGGCACATGGTATGACTAATTTTTATGGCCTAAACTATAATGTGAAAACGAAAAAATTCCTGAATAATACAGAAATCATCAATACCGGCAAAGCTCCGCAAATCAATGAACTGCTAAAAGCGCATTTACAAAATCCGGATAGCTGTTTTAACGAAGTGCCGACCATTGAGAATTTTACCGCACTGAATTTCACCCGGAATAGTATAGATTTCACCTATGCACAATATATCCTCGGCCCATATTCCTGCGGCTATACGTCTATCGCTATCCCCGGCCACAAAATGAAAGACCTGCTACTCATCAATACCAACGTAGCTAAAAATTAAAAGCCGTTTCAAAATCATTGTATTTAACAGCTTCCATTATATATACCCTAAACTTTCTCTAAAGTTTAGGGTATTTTTATGAGGGATTCAAGCCTGTACCCCGTATGCTTCCCTGGCCAATCCTTTTTCATTCCTCCTATTTACCTACAAGCCCATTATAAAAAAACAGTTGCAGGAAAAATCCTGCAACTGGCATCATGAATCTGTAAATTGGCGGTACTTTACTCTGTAAAGGCATTCATGATTTATTGTTGATAGGCAAAGTAGCCTTCATTCGTTTCATCGGCTGCATTCGCTGCTACCCACACTTTAAAGTCGCCCGGCTCCGGACCGAATTTCATTTTTAAATTATAAAAACTAATCATTTCAGGGGTAATTGTAAATTGTACGGTCTTTGTTTCTCCCTTTTGCAGGTTCACTTTCTCAAAACCTTTCAATTCTTTGACCGGACGGGTAACACTACCCACCAAATCCTGTATATACAACTGCACGACCTGCTCCCCTGCACGATCCCCTGTGTTCTTCACATCCGCCGTTACCAGAATCTTTCCGTCCTTTTTCAATACATTTTGGTCAAGCCGAAGGTTCGCGATCTCAAAAGTAGTATAACTAAGCCCATACCCAAAAGGATAAAGCGGAGTATTTTCCTCATCGAGGTAAAAAGAGCGGTAATCGATTTTCGGTGCAGCGGGATCGATGGGGCGTCCGGTATTCTTATGATTATAATACAGAGGGATTTGCCCCACCGAACGCGGGAACGACATGGTCAGACAACCGGAAGGGTTATAAGCCCCGGAAACGACATCGGCAATGGAGTATCCCGCCATTGTTCCCAAATACCAGGCTTCCAAAATGGCATCCACATTTTTATCTTCCCAGGATAAATCCAAAGGACGGCCATTCATGAGTATCAATCCCACAGGTTTTCCCAATTTCACCAATTCTTTCAGTAAATCCTGCTGTGCTCCGGGCAATTTAATGTTTACCCGGGAAGCGGCTTCCCCTGACCAGTTAAAATCTTCTCCCATAACAGCCAGAACAAGGTCGGCTTTTCGGGCCACCGCAAGGGCTTCTGCAAATCCTTGTCGATTCTCTGTAGTAAGGTCACAACCCTGTGCATAAATAAAATTGACTTTACTCCCCTTGTAGGCATCTGTCAATCCTTCGAATACGGGCACGCTTTGTTCCCGATTTCCCCGTCCTGCCCATTCGCCATTGAGATTCGCCCGGTCTTTCACCATAGGCCCGATCAAAGCCACAGTCTGCGATTTATTGGCATCTATCGGGAAAAATTGTTTTTCGTTTTTCAACAATACCACCGACTTTTTCCCCGCTTCTCTCGCCAATTGCAGAAATTCAGGTTTCATGATCGTTTTCTTTTCTCTTTCATTATCCAAGTAACGATACGGATCATCGAACAATCCCAATAAAAATTTCATTTCCAAAATAGGACGCACAGCCCGATCCAACGCAGCTTCGGAAACTTTACCTTCTTTCACTAAATCAGGAAGGTATTTTATAAAAACACTTCCGTTCATATCCATGTCGATCCCCGCATTTACGGCCAATTCGGCCGCTTCTTCCTCGTTTTTCGCCACTCCGTGAGGAACCAATTCGTTGATTGCCGTGTAATCTGTCACAACAAAGCCCCGGAATTTCCATTGATCCCGCAATACATCCGTGTATAAGAATTTATTGGCTGTGGCAGGTACTCCGTCCACTTCATTAAAAGCCGTCATAAAAGTTGCGACTCCGGCTTTTTCCGCTGCCTCGAAAGGTGGAAAATAGGTTTCATACAGCGATCTTTCCGAAACATCCACGGTATTATAGTCACGTCCCGCTTCCGCCGCCCCGTATGCAGCAAAATGCTTCGCACAGGCAAGAACGGTATTGGTATTCTTCAGGTCTTTCCAGGAATTTCCCTGGTATCCCTTCACTTTGGCAACGGCAACCAAGCTTCCATACCAGGGATCTTCCCCGGCACCTTCCATCACCCGTCCCCATCGGGCATCTCTGGTGACATCGATCATCGGGGCAAAAGTCCAGCATATTCCCTCGGCAGCAGCCTCTGTGGCCGACACGGAAGCGGTCTGCCGCATCAGTTCTAAATCCCAGGAACAGGCTTCCGCCAATGGCATCGGGAATATAGTGCGAAAACCATGCACAACGTCATACGCAAACAAAACCGGAATTTTCAACCGGGATTCCGAAAGGGCCATTTCCTGCAATTTTCTTACCCCATCCACAGTGACTGCATTGAAAATACTTCCAACCAGCCCTTTTTTCAGATAGGTTTCCCAATCGCTTTTCATAACAGGCCCGGTAATATCCCAGTCAGCAGAATATTGTGTCATTTGCCCGATCTTTTCTTCCACAGTCATCAATGCCAGCACGGAATCGACTTTTCTTTCTATATGCTTATCCCCGCTAAAGCTTTTCCAATTCCCGTGGGGGACTTTCCCGCACCCAACGGCAAGGCAAGCCAACAATCCGATAATAATTTCCTTTCTCATATATTTTTGTTTTTAACTATTGCATAGAACTTTCAAGCCTACTGTCATCCTGATGATGAATTATCTTTACTCTGAAATCCTATTTTTAAATTTGTACTATTTTTTACCTGCCAGCTCCTCTTTCAGCAAGCCCGTTCATTTTAATTTTTCTCTCTATGCCGGGTTAATTTTCTTCCCAACCTGTTGTCTGATCCTCTTTTAGCCAGGGAGAGCTGAATCCCAATTTTTTCAGTCCGTTCTGCACATCGGGATGGCTCATAAACAACTCCCAAAGCAACCCGGTGCGGTAGTTTTCAATCATTCCGATGATAGGCCCCTGGTCAATGGCAAGATAAGAATCGGCCACCCAATTCGCCGTAGGATTGAAAGCATCTTTAAAACCATATTCCCCCCACAAAGTATCGCCCAAATCATAATAAAAATGTTTAAGGGCTTCCATGGAATATTTCGGAGTATAGGGAAAGGCCGAAAGAGCTGCCGTAGGAGTGATAACCCCTCTGTCGATCAACGGATCGTGGGCGGAATAGCCCTGATCCCCATCGCTGGCAGTAAATCCCCAGCTATTCTTCCCATAACCTTTATAGCCGTTGGGATTCACAATAGCATGTTTCCGGTTGATCAGGGTGTGGTTCACATTCTGTTTCCAATAATTAGCATACTGATCCTTTAAGCCCCTGGGATCCAACCCCAAATAAGAATAATGGGTGAAAAACAAAGGCCCACCGTAATCCATTCCCAAAGGCAAACGTATTCCATAAAATTTTTTGCCATTTTTAAAAATAGGCCCACTCGCCCATCCCTTGTGATAAACGGAATCCCGGATCGGGTATGTGGGTGAGGCTGCTGCTAAAATATAAGTAATCTGCGCTTCATTATGTCCGTGAATAGGATGGTCCATTTCCCAGCCATAATTCGGTGACCAATGCCAAAACAGCACATCCCGCCCGTTCGTAAACCAATTCCAATCCGCCTCTTTCCATAGCTTATCGATCAGCGCCCTCAACTCTGTTTCCTGGGGAGTGTCCCGGTTAAAATATTGGTGCGCAGCCAATAATCCTTCAAATAAAAAAGAAGTTTCCACCAAATCCGCTCCATCGTCTTTTTTACTGAAAGCAATCGCTTTCCCCGTAGTGCCATTCAACCAATGCGACCATACCCCATGATAACGCTCTGCCTTTTCATCGAGAAATTTCACCATTTTCAGCAAGCGTTCCACGCCCTGTTCCCGGGTGATAAATCCCCGTTCAACCCCCACAACGATCGCCATAACGCCAAAGCCGGAGCCACCGATGGTGACCACTTCGTGACTGATGTGCAAAGTGTCTGTGCGTTCTCTCGCCAAACCACTGACCGGATGGGCGAAATCCCAAAAATAGCGAAATGTCTGGCGTTGCACTTTGGTCAACAACTCCTCGTCGGTTAAAACCTCCTTCCGGGACTCGGGCGTTTGGGCCTGCAATGTAAATGCCAGTCCCAAAAACAAAAATCCGATCCACAATATCCTATTTATCATATTAATAGATGCTTATTAAGAAAACGCGTTACATGTATCAATTAGGCTGTAATACTCCATTCGAAATATCGATCTGTGTTTGCGGGATGAGGAACACACTGTTGCGGGCCGCTGAAAAATTCGTGCCGGGCATGTCCGCCTTCAACTGTTCGAGAGCATAGCCGGGAACCACCTTGTCGGCCCGAATCAGGTCGAAAAAGCGATGTCCTTCCAAAGCCAGTTCTATCCGCCGCTCTTTCCAGATCAACAAACGTAACTGGTCTTTATCTCTTTCCGTGATTTGCGGTAAAATACCGGAATTCTCCACACCTTGTGCTACCGATTCGCGGGCACGCAGGCGCACTCTTTCCAATTTTGCCAAAGCTTCGTCGGTTTTACCCAATTCGTTCGCAGCTTCCGCATAAATCAAAAGCACATCGGCAAAACGTAAAAAGTAAAGGTGGGCATTCGTTTTGGTGAAACTATTGGCATTCCAATAACTGACAGGCCAGATCACTTTTTTATTGGCACGCGGCTCTGTGGTCGGCAAAAACTCTATTTTCTGGAATCCGGCAACCGAATCTCCATTGAAAAATATGGTGGCTTCCCGCCGTGGATCGCCTGTTTCATAACTGTTCGCCAAACTTTCGGTAGGAGAAAGGAATCCCCAGCCAAAAAATCCCCGAATCCCCTGCCACATCACAAATTGCGACTCATTATCCCGGTTAGACAACCAATAAAACTGGTCGCCCAGCATCACTTCGTCGGAATAATAAGAATTAGGGTTAAATAAATCACGGTAGTCAGGGTGCAAATCATATTCTTCCCGGCTAATCACCGAATCGGCATAGCGGAAAGCATTTTCATAATCCTGCCGGAAAAGGTACACTTTAGCTAATAGTCCTTCGGCAGTACCTTTGGTTACCCGACCTAAATTTTCCGTTCCCCATTCCTGACGGGTAGGAAGATTTTCGGCAGCATAAGTCAGGTCTTTCACAATTTCATCGTATACCTGATCTGCCGAAGCCCTCGGCTTATTGTATTCACCCGGCTGGGGGATAGTCAGCATCAGCGGCACTCCGCCAAACGCCCGTACGAGGTTAAAGTAAAAAAATCCCCGGAAAAAATGAGCCTGAGCCAACGAACGGGTGTATTGCGTTCCGTTAGCGAGCCCGCCGAAACGGTCAAGCACTAAATTACAATCGCCGATTCCATTATAATTTCCCGTCCACCAGTTGTTCAATTCCGGAACACTGGCATCGTAAGTAAAATTATTCACCGTATTCAACCGTGCCGTACTTCCGTCCGACAGTTCGCTACCGGTATTACTATTATCACTGGGCAGCTCTGTGATCACAAACCAGGGAAAACCTTCCTGATCCCATTCCCGCAAGCGGGCATACATCGCATTCACTGCCATTGTTTCTCCTTCATCCTCACCGAAGAACAGGTCTTCGGAGAGTTCCCCCTGCGGAGTTGGGCTGAGAAAATCGCTGCATCCGCCCAACATTCCTGCAAGTAACGTAATATATATAAGCCTTTTCATAACCAAAATTTTCAAATTCAATCCTTTACAACGTTATATTCAATCCAAACCGATAGGCAGAAGTTACAGGATACACCGTACGATCGATCCCGGCTTCCAGGGCAGAGCCTGTAATTTCCGGTGTAAATCCGTGATATTTAGTAATGTAAAATACATTATTCCCATTAAAGAACACCCTTAATTTCGTCAGCCGTATTTTTTGAATCATCCGTTTAGGGAAAGTGTAACCCAATTCAAGATTTTGCAACTTCACATACGAACCGTTTTCTACATAACGATCGGATACGAAATAATTGTTCCCTTCCAATGTCATACGCGGAACTCCGGTATTCTTGTTATTCTCTGTCCAACGGTCGAGGAACGAAGTGTCCCAGTTATCCGAACCAGAATAGCGTTCGATCTGCTTTGCGTTGAATATCTTATTCCCAAAGTTTCCCTGAAAATCAAACGAGAAATCAATTCCTTTCCAATCCATACTGAAACCGAGCCCTCCGATAAACTTGGGAATAGGGCTTCCTATTTCCGTACGGTCTTTGTCGTCCACATATCCGCTTCCGTCCAAATCCTGATAGATTAAATCACCGGGAGCCACATTGTTCTGGTATTTCTGATCGGGATTCCCGCTAATCTGGGCAGCCATTGCATTGTAGCGGTCTATTTCTTCCTGCGATTGAAAAATTCCGGCTGTACGATAACCATAGAAATACCCGATTGATTTGCCTTCTTCGGTCATCGAGATTAACCGCCCGCCACCAATATCACCTTTTTGTATCCGAGTGCCTCCCAAGTTTCCTACCCGATTTTTGATGGTTGTCCCCGTAAAACGTACCGAATAATTGAAGTTCCTGATGCTCTGTTGCCATGTCACCGTAAAATCCGCTCCCCGGTTTGTCACCGAGCCTACATTGGTTTCCACCGGAGTCAACCCTACCGCTCCCGGCACATTTACCGTCACCAGCATATCTTTTGTTTTCCGGTTATAGTAATCGAATTCCACGGTCAGCTGATTATTCAGCACCCCAAGATCAAACCCCACATCGTATTGTTCCGAGCGCTCCCAATGGATCGAGCGGTTATATAGCGAAGTAACCGTGGCCCCCGGATAATATACCCCGTTAAATACTGCGTCAAAATTCGGATCGACGTTCACTAAAGCAAAATAACGGTAGTTATTGATTTTGTCGTTACCGATCTGTCCCCAGCTTCCCCTGATCTTTAAATTATCGAGCCAATCCACTTTCCCTTTTAAGAAATTTTCCTCCGTAACACGCCAGCCGGCAGCAACAGACGGGAAATATCCCCAGCGATGATCCGGTCCAAACTTCGACGACCCGTCAGCACGGAAAGAAAAAGTAAACAGATAACGCTCCATGAGGGTGTAGTTGGCCCGGAATAAATAAGAAAATATAGCTTCGGTGTAACCATTATTCACCGCATTACGGGTGTCCTTAGAAGTCTGATCCAAATACCAATAATTTTTATCTTGTGAAAAAAGATCCCTGCCGGAACCTCCCAGCAATTCAAAACGCCTTTCCTGTGCCGTGATACCTCCCAACAAATTTAAACGGTGAATATCATTGAAAGTCATATTATAGGTCAATGTATTTTCCCACAACCAGGTGAAATCCCGCGACCAGTTTTTCGACAATTCATTCTCTTCATTTTTTTGTGTGGAAGAAACGAAGTATTTCGGACGAAATATTTCTTCCCGCCGATTCAGGTAATCGAACCCGAAACTGGTCCGAAAGCTCAGGCCATCGATGATCGTCCAATCCAAAAAGGCATTCCCGGTCATCCGGTCGTCCCGGACACTATTGTTCAGGTAAGCAATCGTCGCCAGGGGATTTCCGGTAGATGAATTCTGCGAATCGGAAAAATCACCGTTTTCATTATAAGGAGTGATTACGGGACTTAAACGGTATGCCTGTCCCACAACAGAGGGATCATCATTGTTTTTCACACTGAAGGCTGCCGAGATATTATGCCCGATCACCACTTTATTGCCTATCTTGTAATCGTTATTCAAACGCAAGGTCAAACGGTGGTAACCACTTCTTTTAATGACTCCTTTTTGTTGGAAATACCCCACGCTCAGATTATAATTCACATTTTCACTTCCTCCGTTCAGGCTGGCCTGGTAATCACGAACGGAAGCTATATGAAAAATCTCATCGAACCAATTCGTCCCTTTTCCCATAGAAGCCGGATCGGGATATAAAGGGTCGCCTCCCGAATTAACCAACGCTTCGTTCAAAAGGGTGGCATATTGAGAGGCATCCGCCATTTTCAGCCGATCGCTCACCACCTGAAATCCTTCACTCCCGGATATAGACAATACAGGCTTTCCCTTACGTCCCTGCTTCGTAGTGACAATGATCACTCCGTTCGCGCCCCGTGACCCATAAATTGCCGTAGCGGAAGCATCCTTCAGGATTTCCATCGATGCAATATCATGGCTGTTCAGAAAGCCGATGTCGTTCACCAACATTCCATCCACTACATACAACGGGCTGCTGTTGTTCGTTGTTCCGATTCCCCGGATTTTCACTTCCGGCTCGCTTCCCGGCGTGCCATTGGCAGACACCAAAACTCCGGAAACTTTACCCTGTAAAGCGTTGGCTACGTTAGCCACCGGGCTTTTTAAAAGTTCGTCACTCTTTAATGTGGTTACCGCTCCGGTCAAATCGGATTTACGTTGTACGCCATACCCCACTACCACCACTTCATCCATTAACTTGGAATCTTCTTCCATAACTACATCGATGATCTTTTTCCCATTCACCGGTTGTTCCACCGTTTTCATACCCACAAAACTAAATACCAGCGTTGCATCCGGAGCCACGTTTCCTAATGTATAGTTTCCATCAATGTTAGTGACGGTACCCACCCCTTGCAACCCTTTTATCAATATCGTTGCACCGATGACAGGTTCTCCCGTTCCTTTTTCCGACACTGTTCCGGAAACTGTGATTTTTCCCTGCCCGAAAACAGTTCCGGCCAGCAATAAAACACTTCCTAAAAAAATCAACCCTTTTCCAATCATATGATTTTCGTTTATCATTACTTATTGTTGTCATATAAACGAGTGAAAATCAAAGGGAGTTTCAAATGAATCGGTAATAAATAATCGGTAATAAAATATTTACGTTCCTTGTAGGCTCTTAAATTCTGTTAATCAAATAAATACACACAAAGGAAAATATATCCCGAACAACAACTTAAAACCCGATACGTTTCGTTGCCAGACAGTAGACGAATATCTGAATAAAAAAAGAGTTTTTCCAAGAGGACTATGGCGCGCTATGCAGAAATAAGGATTACAGGTGCTTTTAAACCATTTACCTCAAAAAAGAGTGTGATTCTCCGGAATCCGGTCAAAATCCAAGTTCAGGAAGAGAAAATATGGCTGTTGGCTCTCCGGATTTATAGGCGGATTTTCCCCGTGCCATATTCTTTTTTCAAGTCTTTATCCATTTAGAACTATATAAAACAGTACAGACTTTTTGACATAAAAAAAGAGATCAAAATACAGTATTTCAATCTCTTTTTCCTTTGTAAGCACCGAGCCACTTGCGAGACTTGAACTCGCGACCTACGCATTACGAATGCGTTGCTCTACCAACTGAGCTAAAGTGGCATTAGCGGATACAAAAGTAATACTTTTTTGTGATAATAAAATCATTCCAATCAAAATTTGTAGGCTTCCCTACATTTTTGTACGTTTGTTCTGATTAGGAATCATAAACCATTTGTTTCCTTCTCTGGCATTCAATATGAAAGATAAAAAATTCTCGGTAAAAGACAGGGTTCGCAGCTTTAAATATGCCATTCAAGGCATACGTACTCTTATCCGCAACGAACACAATGCCCGCATTCATCTGTGTGCCGCTATTTTAGCAATCGGTGCCGGCCTTTTTTTCGGGATCAGCACCGGGGAATGGATTGCCGTGGTTTTTGCGATCGGTTTTGTTTTCTCTGCCGAAGCCGTAAATTCCGCCATTGAATATATGGCCGATGCTTTCACCACCGAGCCTCACGAACTGATTGGAAAAGCCAAAGACCTAGCCGCCGGAGCCGTGCTGCTGGCAGCCTTGACCGCAGCTGTTATCGGCGGAATTATATTCATTCCATATCTCTGGATTTTACTGAAAACAATATGAAAAAATTTGTCTTGTCCGCCCTGTTTTTCCTGATAGCTTTCCATGCTGCCCTTCCCACTAAGAGCCAACCCCGTAAAGCGATAGAAACCTCCACCGACGTATTGATGTTAGTTGCCCCGGCTGCCGGGTTCATCGGCTCGCTGGCGATAAAAGACTATCAGGGAACCAAACAGATCGTCCTGTCGGGAGCGACCAGCCTCGCCGTGACCTATATTCTAAAATACTCCATTAAAAAAGAACGCCCGGATCATAGCGACAAGCATTCGTTTCCTTCCGCCCATACCTCGATTGCCTTTCAGGGGGCCTCTTTTATACAAAGGCGCTATGGCTGGAAATGGGGAGCACCCGCCTATCTGCTGTCGGCCTATGTCGGGTGGGGGCGTACCTATGCGAAAAAACACGATTGGTGGGATGTGGCTGCCGGAGCAGCTATCGGCACGGCAAGCACTTATATATTCACCCGGCCATTCGCTAAAAAACACAACCTGACTTTAGCCCCTGCCATATTCAACGGGAACTGTCCGGGATTTTACGCCTCTATTCAGTTTTAGGCCCGTTTCCCGTATTTCTATCTGAATCTTTACCCACAATACGGAAGGTTTGCCTGAAAATATTCCCATCCTCGTCCGTCAATACTAACGCATGGAGCCCTTCGGGAAGAGCGACCTCCATTTGGTGTATCCCCTGGGTATGACCGAGATAATTCCCGTCTACATCCCAATAAATAACGGCTGAAGGCACCCGGTGAGCCGCTTCCAAAATCACTTTCTCCGGCTTGCCTCCAAAACTGCGGGGTATAAAGATTCGGGTTCCCCGCTGGGGATAAATCATTTCCATCACTTCCTGGGACGGAGCGGCGCAATCTTTACGAAACGGAGGCAATTTCCGGTAATCGGTATGGGTACGGCAATAATACCATTCCTGCACCGGAGGAAGTATAAACCAAGGGACGATCTGCATGTTATAAACCGTTTCACAATTGGAATTTACCTGCCATCGCCCGGTAGCATCCAGATTGACCAAACGATGATAAGGGCAGATGGCTGTCCGCAAGCCGGATTCACACGCCTGAATCGTATCCACTTCCGGACAATATTCCGAAGCTCGGAATCCGCTTTTATGACATACTTTTACCAATATTAATTCTTCTGCCGGCTCATAAAAGCGTTGTGAAGTACGCAAAAGCGAAGCCACTTCAAAAAGGATCGGAGCAGCCGCGCGAGTCCCCACCAATCCTGGGCGTCCTTCTCCATCGGCATTTCCCACCCATACCCCAATGACATATTCAGCGTTCACCCCAACCGCCCAGGCATCCCGGAAACCGAAACTCGTCCCGGTTTTCCAAGATAGATTCATCGCCGACGCAAAATTTTTCCAGCCCGCTTCCATTTCCGGCCGTTCCACATCCTGTAAAGCCTTCAGCGTTAACCAAACAGCCGAAGCCCTCAACGGGGCATCCGCCGCCGGACAAGCCACTCCGGCAGCCCGAATGGACATCCCGCTCCCCCCTTGTTTCAGGGGAATACCTGTTTCATCCTTTCCCATTTCAGGCTCACGCCATAGGCTCAACCTCCGGTATTCGTTCGTAAAATACTGTCCGTCATTCTCATTATAGCGGCGCAGAACAGCCGCCATTCCTCCGTACATATTGCATACATCCCATAACGAAGTTTCCGCCCCTCCCAAAATCAGGCTCAAGCCATAATGATCCGCTTCCCGGTTCAGCGAATTGATCCCCAATTGTTTCAAATCCTCATAAAAACGGCTGTAATTATAATCCCGCAACATCCTTACAAAAGGAATGTTCAACGATTGTGCCAAAGCTTTCGATGCCGGCACAGTTCCCTGAAAATCACGATTGAAATTAGAAGGTGCATATCCCCCGAAACGGGAAGGAATATCGGGAATCAACGAGTGGGGTAAAATAAAACCATTTTGTTGCATAAAAGCATATAAAGCCGGTTTTAATATGCTGCCGGAACTACGCACCGAACGGATAATATCGACCTCGTTTCCCCGGCTACCCGGCAAGGCTACGCTATTTCCCACATAAGCCCGCACTTCCCCCGTCGGGATATGGGCCACTAAAACAGCAGCATTGTAGATATAATTATGAGCCAACAGTTTGCAGTGCCGATCGACAATCGCACTCACCCGTTGCTGCAAATTCCGGTCGATATAAGAATGGCTCTCCCGTCCCTTCCTTTCCTGCCCGGCGAGTGCCAGCAAATGAGGAGCTACACAGGGTATATCGTATAACTTTTCAGGTAAAGGCTCCGACAAAGCCAATTGAAAATCATCGGCAGACAATAATCCTTCGGCATTCATTTTTTTCAATAGCCCATCCCGCTTTTGTTTTAAAAGAGCATTGTTTTTCCCTGGGAAGATCAATGCCGGAGCATTCGGCAAAACGGCCAGCAACGCAGCTTCTGCCCAGCTAAGCTGTTCAGGCTGGCGGTTAAAATATTTCAAAGAAGCGGCTTTTATTCCCACGACATTCCCGCCGAACGGAGCATGGGAAGCATACATTTCCAATATCTGCCTTTTTGTATAGCTTTGCTCTAACCTTAATGTGAGCAACACCTCTTTGGCTTTTTCCCATAACGTACGGGGAGGATTCCCGCGCGAAAGCCGGATCACCTGCATCGAAAGCGTGCTTCCCCCGCTGACAATTCGCCGGGAAGACAGGTTTTGCCCCAAAGCCCTTCCCAAAGCCAGCCAATCTACTCCATTGTGCAGCATGAAGCGTTTGTCTTCAAAAACCATCACAGCCGCAGCGTATTTGGCAGGCAACCTGCCGGCTCCCCGAAAGCGTAGTTGTTCATCATCGGACACCCGGACACCCAACACCCGCTGGTCACGGTCTAACACCACCGTTGAATAAGAGGAGTGGAAAAGCGGGACGGGCAGAAGAAACCACCAACCTAAAAAACAGATAAAAAAAAGGACTCCGGAGCAAAACATGATTCTCCCGAGTCCCTGATTTATCTGTCTTTTAAAGTTCATCTGCTTTCAAATCTTGCCCTAAAGTTACAACAGTTCCCTGAAAGCACCAATAAACCCGGCTTTTAATCGAAACCTAATTCAAACTCATCGATTAACAACACACTACTGGTGCTGCCGGAAAAGTAATCTCCATATTTACTGGAAGTTGCAACGATCACAATATACTTAGGTTTACGTTCCGTGTCCCGGTATTTAATATCTATCGTGAATTTTTCATATTGTTCCACTTTCCGGCTCGTTTTAAGCTCACCGTAAGCCAATATCGTAGAGTTGTGTTCACTATAATCCACGAAAGTCGACGTCTTGGAATTGGCCTGGAACGGTTCCGACCAGTCACACAAAGCCACATAAATATGGCAGCTATCCGTTCGCCCGCTTAAATATTCATAAGGCTCTTTCACCCGGTCGATTACCCCCGGGGTATACTTATAATATCCCGTCAATGTAGTAGGACGGCAAGTATAGGGAATGCCGAAATTAAGTTTAGCATTCAGCCCGTCTAATCCGCCAAAAGTCCCGGTATAAATGCTCCCGGCAGCAAATTTCACGGCAGCATACACAGAAGCCAATCTGGCTGCTGAACCACTTTTTACATCTGTCTTTTCCTCGGTAGTCGGGTTAAAACCGAAGCTCGCCCCACCCTTGTTTCCGGTGTCCCAAACGGTGATACCCTCCACTCCGGGACAAACAGCCTTGCCCGACAAGTACCACGAATCAAAATTCATATAGGGAACCTGCTCCATCGCTTCGGTGGTAAATTCTTTTTCCTCTCCGGTCTCCTCTCCCACAATTCCCCGGAAAACATAAGATGTCCCCGCTTCCAATCCAGTTATTTTTGCTGAAAAGGTCTTACCGGAAATAACTGCAGCCACTTTAGTCCAGGTAGACTCTCTCGACTTCCGGTATTCGAAAGCGGCATTCCCGGAATTTCCTGCGGGCACAGTTCCGCTCAAAGTTGCCGATTTCGCCCACGCATTCGCTTCGCCCGTAATCATTGTCACAGGCCCTTCCCCTTCCGGCGTATGGAAAGCAAAAATAGTCCACTTCTCAATCCTGCCGAAACAACTGACCAGCACCGTTTGCGAGCGGGTAAAATTGGTCAGCGTAGTAGGGTTGGGAGTATATTCCGCAATAGACGGCCCCAATTTAGCCCTTGTGATTTTTAGTTCGGAAAGCTTAGTTCCTTCCGGCATATACACCAATACGCTCCGTTCCTGCGCATTAATCACCACCTTATCCTGTCCGTCCACCTCCAAATAGTAATCAATAGGCTGCTCCGTTATCAACGTCCACTCATAATCCTGATAGGTAGACACGATGAATTTCAGCGTTTGTGATAAATCGAGCACAGAATCCTGCTTCAATGTAGACACAGGCTCAACCGACACCTCATGCATAGTGGCAGGATCGGCTGTAATTTCCAACTTCGTCAACTTCACCCGTTTAATATCTACCGTATCCGATAAGGTCAACTCAATGGTTCTGGTCTTGGTATTCACCACACATTTCTGCTGCCCTTCGAATTCTATTTTCTGTACATTTCCATAAATCACCGGAAGAGGAACATCATTCTTTATACATCCGGCAATACTTAGCGCTAATAATAAAAATACTACTATTCTCATCACATATTAAAGATATATAGCTACTCCTAATCCGATTGAAAACAAATCAATTTTAAAATTGGCGGAACTCTTTTTAAACGATCCGGTATACACCTGATTCGTTTTCTGATCGGTATGCTTCATTTGTAAACCCAACACACCGACAGAAGCTTCCACGGCTGCATAATCGTTAATAAATACCGATAAGCCCGGAGAGTATATCAACCCCATCTTAAAAATATTCTGGTAAGTTCCTTCCAAAGCATCCCCCTGCCCGTTGATATATTTCCCCTGTCCGCCCCCGAACATGAGTTTCACGTCATTAAATAACCCGAAACGTTTACTATCCTCGATATTCATGAAAAGCCTCATGAAAATGGAGCCTGTATAAATATGCTCCAGAATATAGTAGTCCGAAATCGAAAATTGAAAATCTTCCGAAACGTTAATATCGAGATTATCCACCTTAAACAAAGAACGCTCATAGGCTAAAGTGGCTCCGACTCCCAGATCATCTTTCACCATATATCCCACGAAAGGCTTCACACTTAATTGGTATCCGCTCCCGTTCCAATTTTTTAAAACCAGGAACTTATAATTATCCTGATTGTATTCCGAATAAGAACAAGTTCCACCAAAAAACCACTGACCTTTCGGAACGAATGTCCGCTTAACGATTCCCCGTTCGAACCTCTCCCTGCCCATGCACGCAATAGCGGAGATACAACACAATAACCATAAACAAATTATTCTTTTCATAAACTTCTGATCCAGCAAACACAACACTAACTTTCCTGAATTTAACATTTATTTCAGACCCAAAACTGCCACTTTAAACAAAATGGAGACGTATTTTCCCTTTTGTTTAAAATGGCAGACTGGTCTAATATATTTTAATCATACTATTTTTTAGGTGGCTCAAATCCTAAACTAAATTCATCCAACCACAATTTACTACCTTCTCCACCAGTGAAATAATCACCATATTTGCTGGCAGTAGCAACAATCAGGATGTAAGTTGGAATACGGGTTTCGTCCCGGTATTTAATTTCAAATTCAAACTTCTCGAAATCCGACATCGTACGGCTATCTTTCATCTCCCCGAATGCAATTGCATCGTTCAGGTTAACAAAAGTCCCTGTCTGGGTATTTACCCGGAAGGCACTTGTCCAGTCGGCAAAAAGAGCCACATAAACATGGCAACTGTCTAAATCGCCCTTACTTACATTCGGTTTTGACGTTTGGGTTACATTCACCGGCTGGTATTTGTAATAACCTGTCAAAGACGTGGGACGGCTATTGTACGGAATACCGAAATCCAATTGAGCTCCCGGATTCGACAGGTTTACCACTGCCTCCACAAAATCGCCCGTATAAATATTCCCGGCAGCCATAACCCCAAACACAACTTTCGTTTCCAGATAAGCCGATGCCTGATTGCCCTCTATGGCCACTTTCGTGTCATAGTCAGGAGCCGTTGGATTCTTTTCACTCACCGTATTGGCTCCCTCGTTACCGGAATCCCATACCTTATTCCCCGATTCACCCAAATACCAGTTCTTTCCGCTTCCGCTTCCATTCTTGCCTGCCTTAAACCAGGCATCGAAGTTCAAATAAGGAACCTGTGCTTCGGCTTCTGTCGTGAACGATTTTATATCGTCGGAAACAAAGTCATTAGAAACGGTACGATAATAATAGGTCGTCGCGGAATTCAATCCCGTTATCCTTGCCCGGAACGACTTTCCTGCATTGTTGAATGCAATTTGATCCGAAGGAACCGGAGTCCAGTTAACCTGGTCGGAACTATATTCCAAAGTAAGTCCTTCCGGTTTGTCGATCGTATACCAAAGTCCCGACACCGTTGCACATTTAGCCCATATCTCATAACGCACGGCATTTTGGGCAATATGGTCCATATCCGGAATGATGGAAGCGCGCAACGTATCTACAACCAGTCTTTTACGGGCATCGTAAACGCTTAAATAGAATTCATATTCACCCAAAGGCAAATTATTCAGAATACCACTGAAATCGACCGTTACCTGCTGAGCATCCAGCACATTTTCGTTCCCCCAGGTAATACCTGCCGCATTGACCGTATTTTTCAATTCAGGCGTAATATTACTGATCGTTATGGCCTCCGGAACCCCCAAGGCTTTAACTTCGGGAGAATTGTGGCGCAGTTTCAGCTCCTGTATCTTCGCCAGAGCGGTTATATTCACTTTCGCATCGGCTCCTCTGGTCTCGTTCAGCACCAGAATCCTGTCGTTCAGGTCAAAATTCTGTCCCTGTATTTCCGGTTTTGCAATAGAGTCCTTCAAAACGATCTCACACAACCAATTGAATACATCGGTCGTCGTATCGACTACGATTCCCGGAATAAAAGCTCCTTCATTCTCATCTCCCGACTCTTTGATGTCGAACCGGAAACGATAGTATTGGCGGGGCTCTACGCCTGTAATGGTCTTCGTAATCTGAAAAGTTTCCTGCCTGTTATCCAAATTCAGGTTCCAAACCAATGTACCGTCGACCACTTTCAAAAAACCCGCCCGGCTTTCTCCTTTTCCAAATACCAGAGAGCCTTCGCCATTCGTTACCTCTAAAGAATAATCCGCGAATTTTTCTTTAATCAGGTCTGAATATTCAACAGATACTTTCACATTTGCCTGAGTACAGATCATTGAAATATCCTTTGTAACGGCAGCTTCGATCTTAACCTCCTGTTCACATTTGTAAAAAGGCGATTCAAAGCCAGCCACAACATCTTCACCGTTGGTGGCAACCAGCTTATAAGTCCCAACCGGCAATAAGATACGCTCTGAAATATCATTACAGTCTTCAAATCTGGAAACAATCGTTCCATCAGCCTTTTGAATCTCCAAGGCATACACAGGTTCACTTCCCCGGCTCTGCACCGAGTTGTCCGTAAAAAAATCTACGGCAAGCCAACCCGATCCGCCCCGGTCACCTTTCTCCGCCTCTTTCTGACAAGCTGCAAACAGAAATAACAGGAGTATATACAATAATATATTCTTCATTCTATACAATTTAAAGTTCTACTCCGTTAAATTCACGATCAATGATTTCACTGTTACATTCTTCTTGCTATCAACAATTCTAAGATGAAATTTATGTGTTTTTCCAATCCCATTATCCAACATTCCCAACATAGGCATAAAACCACCTACTGAAAAAGTGTGTTCTGTTTTGCCTTTAATCGGATCTCCCTCCGTAATCAATCCTAAATCTGTTAAAGAACTCTGCATGCCCGATTCGACATTCGCAATATCGAATTTCTTCGCTAAGCCTACCATAACCAATGCAGATTCATCCAACGCCGGAGAATCGATCGTTACCACAAGGCTATCGATGCCTTCCACCGCCGTGATCTTGACATCCACTTTGGGATCGGGTGTAGAAGCCGAGAAACTAAGCGGATTTTCGATATTAAAACCGATACCTTCCACTGCCGGAGCGTTCGGATTTTCTTCTCCTCCCGGATTATCATCGCCATCCCCGGAATCGTCATCGTCCCAACTCCCGGAATCCCCATTGTTTTCAATAATATCGCCTGCTCCCGGCACTAAAACCGTAGATTCTTTTTCATCCACACTATGGTCGATCTGAATCATTCCTCCTCCATTCTCGATGCCGGCAGAAGTATTTACACTCAAAGCGATTTTATGCCATTGCTTAGAAGCAACAGAATTAATATAATAAGTTCTGTTTACTTCGGCATTATCCTCTACATATTTTCCACGTATCGTCACAGCCAGCGTAGAATCGGCAGGCGTAGCCAGATAACCGGTCATGTTCTGATCATCCGGGGCAAATTCCAGGGCTGCACCATTGGTCTGGTGAACAATACAAACAGGGTCTGTCACATTATTCAGGAACAAGGATGTAAACTCAACAGACACTTTCACACAAGCCAACTGGCAAGTGACCTGCGCATCGGTCAGTTCCTGTATTCCCACCGAAAATTCTTTACTCCCGTAATAATACGGAGAGTCGAAACCGGAACGTTGTTCGCCGTTATAAGCTTCTATGGTATATGAACCTGCAGGAATAGTTACAATCGAAGGCATATCCCCGTAACGCGTCCAAATGGAATCATAAGCCGTTTCTTTCAGTGTAGTTCCTTTAATTCTTACGGAGAAGTCCTCAACAGCAACCCCCGAAGCCTTCGAAACAACCTCGAAACTCCCGATTGTCCCCAATTTCAGAGAAAAACGTCCTTTAGAATCGTTCATGAATTCATTTTCAATCTTTGGGTCTTTTCCACAGCCAACTGCCAAAAGAATCAGTATCAGCAATAAACTGTTTAGGTTTAATACTCTTTTCATTGTTATATCTATTTTGTGATTATTCATATATTAATTCAAGATCATCCACTGTGAGCACATTTCCAATATAGCGGGAATCGGAATTTCCATTAAATGTCCCTATACTTCCCTGAACTCTATCCGTTGTCGGGGTTTCCGCCGTACTGGATAAAAATACGATATAGATATGTGTCGCCTTCAAATATTTATTAGAATAGGTGATATTAACAGTAGCTTTGGCGAACTCACTTTGCTCTTTTCCTGTATATTCCGACGGCAATTCCCCTCTTCCGATTTCCACAGTTCCATTCTCTCTGTTTTCAAGCACGATGTATGCTTTAAAAGATTCGGAATTATAAGGTTTGAATTTATACCAAAATGATAATTTATCCGGCCGGACATCAAAGGAACGTCCAAAAACTTCAGTTCCTTCATCACCTCTATCGTTATTCGCTTTCGGAGAATATACATAATCACCAATGAACAACATTCCCGGAGTAACATACTGAGCAGGATAAGTAGCCGACGAAGCATTTGTCCACCAGTTATCAATACCATACCCTACCGTAGATATTTCTGCCGCCTTACTTCCCGAATGTCCCGGAGAAACGTCACGAGTGGCAGGGAAAGAGGTGTAGTAATATGATGTCCCACTTCTCTGGAAGGTCGTCATAGCATTCCGGGTACTCCACCAGGCAGAGCTTTCGCCCTGATTATAGGGATAGTAATTATAAATTGCAATACCCACCCATAGTGTTTTACTTTCATATACTTTTTCATTATACCAATTCTCCATTCCGGCATTAGGCACTTGTAATTCTGCCTCCGTCAGATAAGAACCAGCATCTAAGATATGTTCCCCCAGTCGAATTCTAAAAGAATAATTTATTTCAGGACTCAATCCTGTTCCTATACAATCGTAATTATTTTCAGACAATGAATTTAATGTCGTCGGAGCCACTTTCCACTCTCCGTCCGCTGTTTTATATTCTACCACCGGAGTTTTCACTTCCGATTCGTATTTTATATTGTATATCGCTTTTCTGGCGTAAACATTGCCAACCCCTGGAGCAGAAGCGAACTCGAACACCGGAGGGGCGACAGCCACATTCAGCTTACATTCAGAATCACCGAATTGACCGAAACGGTCTTTAGCTACTAACTCGAAGGCCGAATGGCTGATCTGGCCAGGAGCCGTGTTTAACAACTGCACCACATTATCGAATTTCACCCAAACCGTTGTTTTTATGGTATCTTTCGTATCCAGCTCACTACTCCAATCCAAACCACTTGCTTTTAAGACAGCGATTTGCTCTGGAGTTGCCCGCATTAAATCGAGCTCTTCCGGCCATCCCCGGGCAATCAGTGTATCTGAAATGGTTTTGATTTTTAATTCCGTTAATCCGGCAGAAGAAGCGATCATAACTGTTGCCTGCTTAGACAAGCCCTCGGTAGTTTCAACGGTCTCCCCGGAGGTAAACCCTTTCAGAGTCACTTTAGGAACCGGCTTCGGCAAATAAAAAGGAGGTAACTCCACATCCACAGGAATGTCTATCGTTGAAGAATCGGTCGTAATCGTGATCGATTTTAAATCCCCCTTATCCGTATTCGCCCTTAACTTCATTTTATAAAATTCTTTCGCTTTCACGGTCCCGATGGCCTGCGGATAAAATTGATAATAGGTGGTGGAGCCGATAGGTTTCAACACAAAACGCATCCGCAAATTACCCGGTTTAAAATAGGCCACTCTAGATTCGTCTTTTGCAAAACTCAATGAATCGCCCACAGTTTTTATATCGACCCAAAAATCATCATACTCATATCCAAAGCTCTTGTCGAACTCAACAGCCACCTTCACCGCCCCCATAGAGCAATTCACCAGCGTATCCAAATTATCGCCTTCTTTCAAGGTTACTTTCGTTTCACCATAATAATAGGGCTTTTCAAAAGCCGGCAAAATAGAATCCGTCCCATAATAAGCCACCAATTTATAGCTTCCCGGAACTACTTTGATTAATGAAGGTAATTCATCATATTTCCAATTTTTCAGAATTTCTCCCCGGGTGTTTTCGATCCTCACCAAGAATTCTTCGTCCGCAGGAACACTTCCGCTACGGGTTAAAGGAACAACCGTCAATGTCTCGTCTGTTTGCAGTCTAAAAGAAACGGCACAAGTTTCGTCGTCTCCTCCAATAATACTATCTACCTTATCTTTATGACACCCTAAAAGAAATAGTGTCAGACAAGATAGAAATGCAAATTTGATCTTTCGTAATTTCATCTACGTTATTATTAGTATGATACATCTATTACAACTCCGTTATACGCTCCCTTTCCAGGGTTCGTTTGCCGAGTGTCAAAATTAACAATCATAAAAAAAAATTCACCTATCTCTCTACCATCCTCTTTCTCCCTTCCCCAAGGCATATTTATAATGGCTCATTTTCATCCTCCAACAATCAGAAAAAAGCAACAAAAAATATGCCATGCCACAAAAATGTATTAAAATATACAAAAGAAAAGCAAGATTATATAACACTATTATACACAATAAAGACGCTTTTCTTATGAAAACCTAGAAAAGCTAAAGAATACATTATGAAATTTTAAAGAAAAGCTAAAGAAAATATAAAATCACGAATCAGCGGGCTGTACAAAACTGAAATATCCCGGCAACAGCATCTTCCAATAAATCCAAAACAAGCTCAAATCCATCGAATCCACCATAATAAGGGTCAGGAACTTCTTTATAAGCAGTATGTTTCTGGCAAAAATCGGTCATACGATATATTTTTCCCGATTCTTCATCGGTTATTGCCATACGTTTCAAATCGGCAATGTTCTGATTATCCATACCAATAATCATATCAAATTCGACAAAATCCGCCGATGCGTAAAATTGCCTTGCCCGACTATCTAAAATATAGCCTCGCTTCTGCGCATGCTTCCGCATTCTTTCGTCCGGTAAAGCACCGCTATGTCCTCCATAAATTCCGGCAGAATCAATGAAAAACTCGTGCTCCATTCCCCTTTCTTTGACAAAAGCCTTCATTACAGCTTCAGCTCCGGGGGAACGGCATATATTTCCCAAACACACAAAAAGAATCTTTTTCATATTGAAATCGGCCATTTATTCCTCGAATCAATTAAATAAGGAGTCGACAAATTCCACCCGGTCGAAAACTTGCAGGTCATCGATTTTTTCTCCCACACCAATATACTTCACCGGGATTTTAAATTGATCCGAAATTCCGATAACGACACCACCTTTCGCAGTTCCATCTAACTTTGTAATTGCCAATGCATTTACCTCCGTCGCCAATGTAAACTGTTTTGCCTGTTCATAAGCATTTTGACCCGTGGAACCGTCTAAGACCAATAGCACCTCATTAGGAGCATCAGGAAGGATTTTTTTCATCACATTCTTGATCTTTGTCAGTTCGTTCATCAAATTGACTTTATTATGCAGGCGTCCTGCCGTATCGATAATAACAACATCGGCATTTTCGGCTTTAGCCTTACTCAAAGTATCGTAAGCCACAGAAGCGGGATCGGCTCCCATCCCCTGTTTCACAATAGGCACACCTACCCGTTCCGCCCAAATCACTAACTGATCGACAGCAGCAGCCCGGAAGGTATCGGCAGCTCCTAACACCACTTTTTTCCCGGCTCCTTTGAATTTATAAGCTAATTTTCCGATTGTAGTCGTTTTACCCACTCCATTTACGCCAACCACCATAATAACATAAGGCAATCCATTATTCGGAAGATCAAAGGAAACAGCATCATTAACCGTATTTTCCTGTAACAAGCCGGCGATTTCCTCTTTTAACACCTTATTCAATTCCTCCACCCCCATGTATTTGTCACGCTCCACACGTTCCTCGATACGCTGAATGATGCGAACGGTTGTTTCCACCCCTACATCAGAAGAGATCAACACTTCTTCCAGATTATCCAAAACTTCGTCGTCTACTTTCGATTTCCCGACAACAACTCTGGCCAATTTCTTGAATACACTTTCCTTAGTCTTCTCTAATCCCTTATCCAAGCTTTCCTTTTTATTTTTCCCGAATAATCCGAATAATGCCATTTCTTCTTTCTTAAAATAATACTACAATTCGCAGCACTAAAGTATAAATAATTTCTTAACAATAAAACTTCATTTTCAAATTCATCATCGTATGTAAAAACTTACCGGAAGAACATAAATGGTGCCTCCTTTTTCTTTGCCAATTTTTGTTTGCTCTGACATGAAAATAAGATCACTTCTAAAAAAGCAGGCTTAGAACTAAAATGAATTTAAACAAAAGAAACACCCTCACAGAGTATAAATAAAAGAAACAATTACAGAG
>UQJP01000026.1 GCA_900541415.1 uncultured Odoribacter sp.
CGTTACTGCAAAGTAACGGCAAGGTGTGTTTTGAGTTACTCAAAACATTTCGAGTAACTCGAAATCCTTGCCCTTTACAGGGGAAAAATCAACCTCCGAAGTCGGCTGATTAAAGTAAATTTATAGTATAAAAGAGAAAAATAGGATTAAATACATTTGAAAATAATTTATAAATTATTTTTAGTTACAAATGTAGGTAACTACTTTTGTTATAGTAAATACAAAAGTATTCTTCTTAAATAAGATAAAAAGATTGTAAGTATTAACATTAATAAATTCATTCGTTTGAATTAAATAGGAAATAAAAATGAATACACTTCATATTACAGGAAATGGTTTTGATGTAGCTCATGGAATAGATTCCAGATATTGGGATTTTTACACATTTTTACAACAGCAAGGATATTATTCATTTATAGGGCAGATGGAAAATTTCTTTCCTACTACTGATAAAGATGGAGAGAATATACTTTGGTCTGACTTTGAAACTGCATTAGGTATTATAGATATAGATGGAACGTATCGATGTTGTACAGAAGATATTAAGATAGATTATGATCATATGATGCGGAGTACATTCCAAATTGAAGATTCGCCCGGAATTATATTAGGAGGAACTCTACAAGAAATGCATCAAAGATTTAAAGAATGGGTAAAGACTATAGATATAAATGTATCTCGCCGATCATTGGATCAATTTGATTCTAAAGGTAGATTTTTGACTTTTAATTATACAGAAACTTTAGAAAATGTCTATAGAATACCATCAGAAAGAGTACTTCATATCCATGGTAATCGTGCTGTAGATGAAAATTTAATAGTAGGGCATTGTAATTATATTGATCCTTACTCTATGAGTAATGGAGATAATGCCGTCTATGAAGAAAATGCAATGCGTAATATTGTAGAACTTGCAAACCAAGAAATGAAATCAGTTGAAAGCATTATAGCTTCACATACTTCATTTTGGACATCCTTGCATGATGTTAATAAAGTTGTAGTTTACGGACATTCACTTTCAGATGTTGATTTTCCTTATTTTGAAATGATTAGAAAAAAAGTTAATCAACAAGCCTTATGGTATTTTAGTACATATACTGAAGAAGATGTAGGAAGAATACAAAAACTTATGAATAGGTTAGGTTTAGAATTAAAGAATTGTTTTGGTTTTAAAATGTAATTTCTTAAGAGATTTTCAATTTATTCTCATGTGAATCAATTACCAATAACATGTGAAATTATTGGTTCGAAATTGTCATTTTATACCTAATAATTTAAGCATTGATTAAAATAAGAAATTATTCATTTTTTTTTCTATCTTTGCGGCAGAAACAAAGCAGAAACCGGAAGCCAAAGCACTTCCAATTGATGCCAAAAGCACGTTACTAATTCGTTACGGTACGAGAGTGACAGTTTAGAAAAGTTTTGATAATCAAAAGAATAGACCTTAGTAGTTAAAATCCCACCGAGGTCACAGAAACAAAGTCCGAAGGTTTGACACCGAACGACAAAAAAAGCAAACTCCTACAATATGTTGATACTGTAGGAGTTTCTTTTTTGTTTTGCCTGAATTGTCATTGTCAAATTAGGCAATAAAAGACAGTTTGCTGTGGACAAGTCGTGGACACCTTTTTTAAGCAAAAATATGTCCACAGATTCAGGATCATTTAACTCATTTTTGCCCGAATTTATTCAGGTATAAATATCTCATTTACAGATAATAAAATTTATGTTTATCATGTAAAAATGAGATTATGAGAAGTACATTTAAGGTGTCATTTTTTTTGAAAAGAAATCGTCCTAATACAATAGGTAATGTGCCTATTATCGGACGCATCACATTAGATGAGCGCAATGTAGAATTCAGTACGAAATTAAACGTGCATCCAGACAAATGGAGTATAGAGAAAGGAAAAGCGAACGAACACGCAGCCCCGGCTGCCAATTTGAATACTTCGCTTGAAACGATTAAGGCGAGCCTGTATAAACATTATCTTCGTTTACAGGAACGTAACGAGCACCTTACCGCCGAAAAGATAAAGAATGTATTTCTTGGTCAGGATAAGAGTAAACAAACAATACTCTATTTCTTTGAACAGCATAACAGCCTTTATCGTCAGAGAATTGGCAAGACTACAACCCATGTCACCTATTCCCGGTATGAATTGGTGAAACACCGGTTAACCGAATTTATGAAAGAAGTATATTCCGTTTCAGACATAATAATAGAAGAAATAGATTTAAATTTTATCGAGCGATTTGAGGACTTCATACGCGACAAGCATAAATGTTCAAACAACACAGCAAAAAAGTTTGTTCAAAGACTCAGGACGATAGTAAATTTTGCCAAGAATACAGGATTAACTTTCATCGATCCGTTCGCTAATTATAAAATGCGTTTGGAAAAGGTTGACCGGGGATATTTGACCGAAGAAGAAATTCATACATTACTGGAAAAGAAATTCACGATAAAACGTTTGGAACAAATCCGGGATATATTCCTTTTTTCTTGTTTCACGGGCTTGTCATATATTGATTTGAAAAACCTGACCTCAAAGAATATTTGTACTTCATTTGATAAAAAGACGTGGATAAAAACCAAACGCCATAAAACGGGAACTGACGTAAATGTCCCATTGCTTGAAATCCCGGCAATGATATTAGAAAAGTATGCAAATCAATTACCTGACAACTCTTTATTGCCTGTTCCAAGTAATCAGAAAATCAACGCTTATTTGAAAGAAATCGGTGATGTTTGTGGCATTGAGAAAGAGTTGACATTCTACCTCGCGCGGCATACCTTCGCAACGTAACCTTTTCACGAGAAAATAGCCAGGTGTGTCTTTGTCATACAAAGACCTTTTTGTCATACAAAAAGCCTGGCTTTTCCCTCACAGGAAAAGAGGTATAAAATACTCCAAAGTCGTATTTTAATATTATTCATTATGAAAGAGCAGAACAGCAAAGATGGTAATGGCCGGAAGAACGGAAGACCGACATCGTTAGACATAACCAACCGAACCCATAGATATAATTTTCGGTTAGACGAGTACGAGGATATAAAATTTAGAAAACTGTATGAACAATCCGGCGCAAAAACAATGACAGAGTTTATAACAAATTACATACTGGATAAACTTTTTAAGGTAGAAACAACCGACAAATCCGCCCTTGATATTTGCATAAAACTAAGTGCAACCAATGCCGAAATTAAAAAGATCGGGGTTAATTACAATCAAGTTGTACAAACCTTAAAACATGCCTTTACTGAAAAATTGGCGTTAGCGTATTTGTATCGATTGGAAAAAAGAACAATAGAACTTGTCACACACCTTCAAAAAATCACAGAATTAGCAGAAGAATATAAACAAAGGTGGCAATCTAAGAACATAAATACTTAATGGAGACGTATTTTTCATAATTTATACTTACATTGCATCTGTATACTATTTTTTTCATATAAATGATAAGTTTATGGTAGATTTTAAGAAGAAACTAGGAAAAGGACAAATCGATAAAAAAATATCTCCTTTAGAAATTTATGATTCTATTGACAGAAGAAGTGTAACAGGTCCTTTGAGGCCTGTTCAAAGGCAAGTTCTAGAAGATTGGTTTAAAAATCACCAAACTGCACATGATTTAATAATTAAACTGCATACAGGAGAAGGAAAAACTCTTATAGGATTATTAATTCTTTTATCTAGGTTACATCAAAATCAAGGACCGTGCTTGTTTATTTGCCCTAATATATATTTGGTAAGACAGGTGGCTTTAGAATCACAAAAATTTGGTATTCCATATTGCCTTATTGGAGAGGATAATGATTTACCCAATGATTTTCTTGACAGTAAAAAAATACTTATTACCCATATTCAAAAACTTTTTAATGGAAAGTCTAAATTTGGTCTTGATAATAGCTATGTTGAGGTAAATTCTGTTGTTTTAGATGATTCTCACGCTTGTATTGATGCTATCAAGAATTCTTTCACTATTAGAATAGACTACTCTGATGTGTTATATAAAGCACTTTTAACCATGTTTGAGTCAGATTTACAAGAGCAAGGAGAGGGAACTTTTTTAGATATAAAAGCAGGAATTGGAGATTCATTACTTACTGTACCTTATTGGTCATGGATTGATAAAAAAAGTGACGTTATTGCGTTGCTGTCTGAGCACAAAGAAGAAAATAACTTAGCATTTGTATGGCCAATTATCAAAAATTGCATTGAAAAATGTCAGGCATTTATTACAGGGAAAGGTATAGAGATTGTTCCTTCTTTTATTCCTATAGGAAGTTTTCCTTCTTTTGCAAAAGCAAATCAACGAATTCTAATGTCTGCAACAACGCAGGATGATTCCTTTTTTATCAAAGGTCTTGGATTTGACATTAATGCGGTTAAAAATCCTCTCTCGAATTCTACTCAAATTTGGTCAGGAGAAAAAATGTTATTGATTCCATCTTTAATAAATGAATCTTTAGATCGGGATTTAATTGTTACAAATTGGGCCACATCTGGAGAATATCATTATGGTAGAGTAGCTTTAGTACCAAGTTTTAAAAAATCAGAACAATATAAACTCAGAGGTGCTGTTGTCGCAGAAGCAATTAATATATTTGATCATATAAAAACTTTAAAAAATGGAGATTATAAAAATACATTAGTCATAGTTAATCGATATGACGGAATTGATTTACCAGATGAAGCTTGTAGAGTTCTTATTATAGATTCTATGCCATTCTTTAATTCATTATGTGATAGATATGAAGAAACATGCCGAAAGAATAGTGATATTATCAATATCAAACTAGCACAAAAAATAGAGCAAGGACTAGGAAGGAGTGTTCGAGGTGAAAAAGATTATAGTGCAATACTAATAATAGGTAACGACTTGGTAAAATTTGTGAAAAGTAGTCGCACAAATAAATATTTTTCTCCTCAAACAAGAAAGCAAATTGATATAGGAATCGAAATTGCTGAAATGGCAAAAGATGATTTACAAGAAGAAAAGCCTTATAAAGTCCTTATATCCTTGATAAGTCAATTGTTAAATAGAGATGATGGTTGGAAAGAATTTTATAAAGAAGAGATGGATAAAATTGCTCTTCAAAAACATTTTATAACTGTATACGATATTTTAAAATTAGAAAAAGATGCTGAAGAATCTAACTTTAAAGGCAATTATGAAAATGCATGTAAATGTATCCAAGAAATACTAGATAATTATATTACAGAAGAAGATGAAAGAGGTTGGTATTTACAGACGTTAGCTCGTTACCAATATCTAATAAGTAAAACGGAATCCAATAAAATCCAAAAAACTGCATTTCTGTGCAATTCACAACTATTAAAACCCAAAGATGGTATTACTTACAGGAAAATAAATATTATCAATGAAAATAGAATAAAACGAATAAAAAATTGGATGTCCAATTTTAAAACTTATAATGAATTAATTCTTTCTGTTGAAAGTACATTAGATGATTTTTCTTTTGGTGCAGATGCTGAAAAATTTGAAAATGCAGTACAAGAAATTGGTAATATTTTAGGATTTATCAGTCAAAGACCTGATAAAGAAATAAAGAAAGGTCCTGATAATTTATGGGGAGGTGTTGATAGTAGGTTCTTTCTTTTTGAATGTAAAAGTGAAGTTGAAGATGCTAGGACGGAAATAAGTAAGCATGAAGCAGGACAAATGAATTCTCACTGTGGATGGTTTGAAAAAGAATATGGAAAAGATACAAAGGTGACAAGAGTATTGATTATTCCAACAAAGAATTTATCGTATTACGCATTCTGTTAAAATTATGAGAAAAAAGCGCTTGAAGCTTTTAAAAGAAGGGATCAAATCATTTATAAAAGAATTTAAAAATTACAATTTGCAGGATATGAGCGATGAAAAAGTTCAAGAATTTATAGATATGCACAAGTTAGATATCAAGAGTTTAGAACAAGAATATTGTGAAGATTACATTAAATTAACAAGGAGATAATATTTGTTGAAAATAATCCTACAAATAGAAAAATAATTCCTACTTTTGAACTGTTGAGATATTCGCAACTCCCTGATTTTTAAGGGAAAATGAATGTTGAAAAATTGTGGCTAAATCGTGGACGATCCATTAATAGCTTTGTTTAAGATACTGGAACAAAAGGATATACGTGACAGGTTCAATAACCACCGAGGTCACAATAAATAGCCACTTACGTGAGTAGGTGGCTTTTTATTTGTTTTTGATGGTTAAGTTAAACCGGATTTTAACTATGAATGCCTGTATTTCATTATTGGCTATACACCGAAAAACATTCTCATAATTCAGCAATTAATTTATTATCAAAATAATTTATTTTATATCTTGCGGTGCAACGTTTGCCCTATCATAACAGGGTGAAAGGTTTTAAATAAAAGCTTTATTTTTAACTATAATTATTTTTTGTATGAGATATAGTGGAAAGTTGTCCCCCCTTGATAAATATATCATTTTGGCGGTAAAGAGGAAAAGAGAAGAACAAGGGATTGCACAGGCGGATTTATCTGTTCGTATGGAATTGAACGATAAATTTGTAGGTAATGTGGAGAGTTCCCGACAAAAAGCAAAATATAATATGAATCACCTGAACAAAATCGCTGAAATATTGAATTGCTCTCTTGCTGATTTTTTCCCCATGCCCTATATGAAGAATAACGACATCGAATAGTGATGAAATTCCTTTTAAGACGGATTTTTACTATTCAAAAGATTTTATTTTGATCGTTTAAGAAGAATATAGGATCTATTATAAAATGGGTGTATGAAATCAAAGTTAGGTTTATATATAGCGGAGAAGGTAAAAGAGAAAAGGGCAGAAGCTGACTTTAGCAGGCGTGCTTTGGCTGATTGCCTGAATTTGAACGAAAGTTACCTGAGGCAGGCTGAAAACCCGAAACTTCCCTTAGTCTATAATATAATGCTTTTAAATGCCATTACTTATATTCTGAATTGCTCTGTGCGTGATTTTATTCCCGATAAGCCTATTGTTGAAGATTCAAAGTACCTGCCCAATACCGAGAGGTAATGGGGCTATCTTTAAATAATTCCTATTGTGTATAAATATTTTGCTTTATTCCCGGTGAAATAGAAGGTTTTTACCGAATTTGTAAAGCAGGCTGATGCCCGAAGTCCAGACATAACTTGTGTTATGGGGAGAGGAGGTGAAAAGGCCGTCGAATTTTTTATTACTGATGTATTTTATTCCTGAGCGTAGTTGGAAATCGATCCGGTTAGATAAGGCGTAACGTAGCAATAAATCGGTTCCTAAATCAAAACTCCAATGGATTTGGGGGGATTGCCAGTTTTGATGGAAATATTTCAGGCGGAGTTTGGATTTATAGCGATTGACGGAGATGCCCGGACTTAATAGAATGGTCAAACGGTGGGGATTTGACTGACGGGAAAACAAGCGGCTTAAATTAAACGGGATGTGTATGCCTGCCCCGGCATATTTAAGTTGGGTGTAAATTTGAGAGTAGGGGACTGTTCCGGAGGGTGATGCTTCCGGATGGGTTTTTCCGTGTCGGTCTAAAAGATATTCCCGGTCTGCCGGACGGGTGGTTAATCTGCTGTTTCCATAATCTACCGACAGTTCAAGCCTGAAAAAACGGTGTAGCTTGTAGCCGACTGATAATCCATACTGTAAACTGGCAGGTCTTTGGCGGTGTAGGTGAGTTTTTAGATTCCCGAAAAATATAGGCATACAGATTTCCCTGCCTATATACCAGGGATGCGCGGAGGAAGTTTCGGGATAGGCAGGAGTGGAATACAGTAGGAGGATAAAGAGCAAACCCGGGAGATAACCCGGGATTCGTTTGGATGTCAGGAAATTTATATCGATGTGCATAAGCTATATCAGTTCGGTTATCAATGATCTCAATGGGTTAGGAGTTGTATTTGTTTGTTGTATCTATTCCTGTGAGTGTCTGTTGTTTCCAACATCATACGTAATGTTTTGAATGGCGATCATGAAAATGGGAGAGTTTTAGTAGTATATAGGAATTTTTATGTTTGTTTGCTGTTTGAGCGGGTGGGGATATAGGAAGTTGCATAGCCGGGAAATATGGAAAGGATTTTTAAGGGGCGGTTTATGGTGTTTTGTAACTTAAAGCATGGATTTGTCTTTGGCCGATATGAAGGGATTTTTAATTGACGTTGATTACGGCACGAATCCCGGTTTGGTTGTTCAGTGTGTTCCCGTCAAGGCTGGCGCGGTAGGAATTACTGCAATAGCTGGCCTGAACGGTCGAATTACCGCCTTTTACCACCCGGTTGGCTGAAAGGATCAGGTTGACGGGGGAAGTGACTAATCCCAGCAGGCTAAAACCGAGGTTTTGCCCGGTGTAGGTATCCAACGTCCATTCCTGTACATTTCCTGACAGATCGTAGATGTAAAGCGAATTAGGGATTAGGTTACCGCTCGGAAGCAAGTAGGTGGTACTTCCGAAAACAATAGTTCCCGACAGCAGATTACTGAAGCTGGAATATAGGGAAATGGATTTAAGCAGGTCGTTATTGGTATTCTCCTTTCCGGTCAGGCCGCTATTGTAGGTTTGCGATGGAAAGGCATAGGGAAACAGGCCGTTCTTGGTTGTGGATGAACTCGCGGTGTATGCCGCTTGGGTGGTGAAGTTGTTGTTGATGGCTCTGGCGGCGGTTTCCCATTGCATTTCGGAAGGGATTCCCCGGGTTGTGCTTCGTGATGCTGTTCCAACATTACTTTTTTTATTCATCCAATAGCCGTAATCGTAGGCTCCGTAAAAAGATATGTTTGACATGGGGAAGTTACCGATCCATCCCGTGACGGTTGTCGTCGTTGAGCCGTTGAGCCTGATTGCCTGGGTGGGGACGTTCCATTTCGAACCGCTATAATATGGGCCTCCGTTTCCAGGACTAAAGACGTTTCCGACAAGGAGGGTGAGCAAGGTGCCCGGATAGTCCCCGATGAGCCCTGTTTTGTCTAAAGCGGTGGATGCCTGTCCGGAAAGTTGGGAAACGTTATTAACTCCCAGATCGTTGAGGTAGTCGGAGAAATTTTGTACTGTGCATTCTTTGGTTGCGATGTAGAATGGAGTGGTTCTGACATATATCTGGCTGGTGGAGGAACCGTCTGGCTGGGGGGAGGCCGCCGCTCCCGATGAGGTGAAGGCTCCCGGTTGGAAAACCCCTCCTGTGACGTAGCGTAATCCTACGGCCGATTGTGGATAGGTTGATGGATTTTGGGAGACGAACACTCGTGCTACTTCCTGATTGTTGCTTGCTGTGAAGATGATATAGGCAGTTCGGTTGGCTCCCGTGTTTGCCGTGCAACGAACGGCCAGGGCTGCGGGAGTGGTTGAACCCTGGATAACGCCTCCTGTGGAGTTGTACATATTGGAACCCGTTGTGACGGGACTGGTTGTGCTCCATGGATAAGCTGTCCCTGAGGCGGAAAAAACGGGAAAATCATTACCATTGCCGATATATAGCCAACTGGCCGTGCTCCGGGCTGTCCAGGTGCCTATGCTTGTTCCCGCGTTGAGGATTTGGATGTATTGGGTGATGGGGTAATTGGTGAAACCGAAGGTGGTGTTTTGAGGAAAGTCCAGCATAGAGACATCGACAAAAAATTCAGAAGTTCCTTTTGTCTGCATTGTGACCGTGTAGTTATTGCTTCCGGTCGTTACGGTTCCCAGGGTATTAGGAGTGGTTCCGTTGTCGGTTTTGCTGATGATGTATAGGTTGCTGTCGAGCAGAAGTCCTGCCTGGGTTGAGGAAGACAGTCGGTTAAGGGTGGTTGATAATTCGGTTTGTCCAAAGTTGTAAATCTGGGTTCTACCTGCATAGTATGGAAAATAGAGGGTAGGGGGAAGCACGGTGTTGTAAAGTCCTGTGACATTCACTCTCCATGAATTTTCCGTGATGCCGCCGTTGCCGTTGAACGTGATGCTGACCTGGTGCCAGGTGTTCCGTGTCACGTCAAAGTTGGTGAGGGTATTGGTTCCCAGGTAATAGCGGTATATGATCGGTCCGGATTGGGTGGGGGAACTGTAATTTGCCGTGACTTCGATGTAACTGCAAAAGCCACTTTTTCCTGTCGCCGGTGTTTTTTGGGATTGTTGTGTGTTGCTACCGTTGTTCCCTTGCAGGTTTTCGTATAGATATAAGGGGACGGCTGTACTGTGGGATTGGGAGGTGATCCTGCTTCCTCCTGAGTAAAGGCTATCACCCCGTGCCAAAATTTGGGTGTTCGAGGCTGGGGTGTTCGAGGCGAAGTAGTTGCATGAATTGGGCACTTGACACAATGTGATTTTCGTGGGGGTAATCGATACGCCGGGGTTGAGGGCGTAGGAGAAGGTTGTGGTCACTTTGGTATATAGACGGGTGAGGTAGATTGTGGGGATCGACACGCTTCCTCCGGGGGTGGAGGGTGCGGGGATCGTGATGGTTCCCGTTTGTGCTGCCATAGGTAGTTTCAGGGAGGCGTTCATCATTCCCGATGCCGGGGATATTTGTGTGTAGAGAGCTTGTAATTGTGTCAGTGTGGTGATAGTATTGAGATTGGTGGCGGCATTGGCGATGACGGCTACGTTCCTTCGGCCGGAGGTCGTGGTGATGGTCACCGTTGAGTTTGTCCCGGTGGTATATTGTTGTTGTAATAAATTGCCATTGGCATCGAAGATGAAAATATTCAGGTCGCTAATCCCGCTCGTGTCGGCTCCGTTTTGGGAAATGGCTCTTGAATCCACGGGGAAGGGGGTATCATAGGTAAATTGAAGCGCCAGTTGTATTTTTATTTCTGCAGGTAATTCCCTATCCAGAGAATCGTCCTGGCATCCGGTTCCGAATAATATGAGCAACAAGAATAAAAAGTAAAAGCGTAACATGGGATTACATATTGATATTGATGTTTTCGATGATATGCCAGTTGTTCACGCCGATGGAGAGCCTTTCGCCCTCCAGGGCTTTCAGACGGATGAGGATGTTCACCTCATCGTCTTTTTGCGGGTCGATGCCAAGTTCTTTCAACACTTCGTTAAGGTTGAGGGTATAGGTGGGGGTGTCCGCTTCTTTCCTATATAATTCCAGATAGAGCTGGCTGGCGGTTGCCGGACGTAAAGTAGCCAAACTCGTTTCGTAGATGCCCGATGCTTCGTGGTAGCTTATATTCGGGATATGGGTGGCTTCGATGGGAAGGGGATGACCTTCCAAATTATATCCTCCCGGCATTCCTCGTATTTTGATTTGCGGCACATGGGAGAATCCTTCCATGTATATTTTGAAGTAACAACATTCCCGGCGGAAAGGCAGGGTGTAGTATTGGTTATCTTCACCTGAAAATTCAATGTCCACTTGACTGTGGAGCAACGAGTCGGACGTGGGATAGCCGGTTTGGCCGGATGGATTTGCCAGCAATAACCTGAAATCCGTGAGCAATGTGTTTTGGTTCGGGGTTTCGGGCGTGACGTTTGTTTGTTGGCGCAAGTTAGCCCAGGCGATGATCGTGTATTTTCCCGGTGACAATTCCAGCGAACTGGCTTCCGGGACGAACAGTTTATTTGGGGGAACAAACCACGATTTTATAAAGTGGTTGTTTTCAGAAAACAGGTAGACATTGATTTGCCGGATTTCCTTTTTTAGGAAATTGGTATCTGTTTCCTTTTCGTAACTCCATCGTAAGGTCAGTTTATCTCTTGTTTCGGGCTGAGTACATTCTTCCCGTATGCTGCAACCGGACAACAGGAACAGAATAAAAAAACAGAGGACGGTGTTGCTATGCATGGAAACGATGGGGTATTTAACCGGGACACGCGAAGTATCCCGGTGTAGGGGTTAAAAACTTACATTTTGATTGATAACCGTGGCCCAGTTCTGTGGGGTGACCGTGATGGTCAGGTTGGCGGATATGACCGGAGTGGTCGGGGTGGTCGAGCCAAATCCCGTGATGTTGGCCGTGATGCTATACTGTGAGTTGGCCGTGATCCCGGCAGTTCCCGGTGTGTAGCCGTTGCCGCTGACGTTGATGGCGATCGGATAGTAAGTACGGATGCCGTTCAGCATGCCCGTGATGATTAATTTTGTGGAGGTTGTAAACGTTGTTCCGTTGTTGGCATATACGTAGTAGTGGTTACCATTTGCATAACCTGAAATCGTATTATAGGCTGTGGTATTGTTTACCGAGGCAGGCGTTCCGTAAGCATCAAAGATCGGAAAGGCCAGGCCGGGAGCCGTTCGGTTATAGATCGTAGGGGAATTTACGAAAAAGGACGAATCCTGATAGGATTTGCTACCAATCACGTTCAAAAGATAAATGGAGTCGATAGCCAGACTTTTTCCGGCCAAACCGCCGGAGAAGTTTGTTGTGATGTTGGTAAGGGCGATCCTGGCCACAAGGCGCGACACGATGACTGCCACGGTGTTACTGCCCGCATTGATGGTTTGGTTTACTTTTTTTCCGATCATCCTGAAGTTGGCTTCGTTTTCGTTTTTCAAGTCGGCGGTCACTGCTTTCAGGTCGGTCACGGTTGCTACGTTTGCCAGAGCTGTGGAATCCGCTGTCGGATAGTTGACTACGACGTAAATGTCACGAGTGCCGGAAGTTCCGGTGATGCTGACCGATTTGTTCGTTATTTCCGAGGGTGTCGCCACTTTCATGCGGTCGATTTCTCCATTGGAGGTGTTGAAAATGAACACCATGATCTTGTTAATGGAATTATCTGCGGTTTGGTTGGGGATGGTTCCCGTGCTTCGGGTTGCCAGTTCTGTTCCCACTAAGGATAGGGTGATGGAGGCTTTTTGGCCTTCCTGGGGTAAATTATCCGGGTTTTCCTCGGATTTTGTGCAAGCAATCAGTAAAAGAGTGCTTGCCGTAAAGATGATGGTGGTAATCAAGAAATTTTTCATTGTTTCATGTTTTAAGGCGTTTTGTTTATTCATACGTGTGTTTCCAAGTTAGGTAAAGTCGGGAAACATATTTTTATATATATTATGTAATTAAATGTGGTGATGGAAAATCACGAACGATAAAACAGGATGGTAGAAAATGATTGCAGACGAGGAATATGGTGCTTTCAGCCTTGTAGTGAAGGCTGATGGAGGAAACACAGGACGTTAGTACATGAGCGTAACGCCTTTACAAAAGGCGCTCCGAAAGAAAATTTTATTGGAGAAAATTTTTGATTGCCCGTTGAGAAAAGAGGGGGCATACGGTCCTCGTTCTGCTACGATTGTTGGATCAATTGTCCACGGGGCAATCTATGATTATTCGGCGCCGAAGCCGGGATTGTGGTTCCCAGGGACATTCCGCCCGATTCCATTACCGTGAGCGATCCCTGCCGGATGATCCGACAGTTTGAGTCTTTGGAATATGGAAAGTGGGCGTTTATTTAAAATTGCTACGGGGCAGTCAGCTTTTTGCCGGGTCTTCGATGATGACTACCGCCGGGCAATGGTCGGAGTGTTTCACCTGGGGCAGAATATAAGCGTCTTTTAATAGTGGTGTTACGGCTTGGGTTGTCATGCAATAGTCGATACGCCAGCCTTTGTTGTTTGCCCTGGCATTGGCCCTGAAACTCCACCAGGTGTAGTGATGAGGTTCTTCCTGATGGAAAAAACGGAATGTGTCAATATAGCCGTCGTTCAGAAAACGGCTCATCCATTCGCGCTCTTCCGGTAAGAAACCACTGCTGGTGGCATTCCGTACCGGGTCGTGAATGTCGATCGGACGGTGACAAATGTTATAATCCCCGCAGATAATCAGTTTTTCCCGTTTTTGTCTGAGGGCGTTTACATATTGCCTGAAATCTTCCAGCCATTCCATTTTAAAGGCTTGCCGTTCGTCGCCTGTCGTTCCGGAAGGGTGGTAAACGCTGGCAATGGAAATGTCGCCGTAGTCAGCCCGGATAAAGCGCCCTTCGTTGTCGTATTTAGAAATTCCCATGCCATATTCCACGTGGTCGGGGACGATTCTTGTCAATATTCCCACTCCGCTGTATCCCTTCTTTTGGGCGGAAAAAAAATAAGATTTGTAACCTAATGCCTCGAATTCGAGTGTTGGAATCTGGTCGGGTTGTGCTTTGGTTTCCTGAAGGCATACCACGTCCGGTTGTTCGGTGGCAAGCCAGTCTGTGAAGCCTTTCGACAGGGCACTACGTAAGCCGTTTACATTATATGTGATGATTTTCATGCTGTTTTATGATAGCAAACACGGTTTACCCGGTGGGGTAAAGACACGAAGTAAATTTATTTTACTTCGTGTCCGTGTCAGAGTTTTCTAAAATATTGTGGCGGTACTCTATTTTCAAATATTATAAAATGTGGTGAAGGCTTTAATCACGTATTCATGGTCAAGTGCGCCTGCTGTTTCCCGTACGGAATGCATGGCCCACATCGGATTGCCGATGTCTACCCCGCGCATTTCCATTTGCGATAATAGTATGTTTCCCAGCGTGGAACCTCCTGCCATGTCGGAATGGTTGACAAAGGTTTGATAAGGTACACCCGCCATTTTACAAATGGTTGCAAATACTGCTGCCGAATCACCGTCCGAGATGTATTTTTGGTTTGCATTTATTTTTATCACCGGGCCTCCGTTCATCACCGGATGGTTGGTCGGATCATGTTTTTCCGTATAGTTGGGATGAAGGGCATGTGCCATATCTGCCGAAATCATAAAAGAATTATGGATTGCCCGGTAAAATTCTTCGGGTTTACAGTTTTGCGTCAGGGCGATCCGTTCGAGTATGGTACGCAGAATCGGTGATCCGGCTCCTTGTTTTGTGCCGCTGCCTACTTCTTCGTTGTCGAAGATGGCAAGTACTTTGGTTTTGTTACAGGGATCGGAATCGATCAGGGCTTGCAGCCCGGCGTGCACCATCGCTAAATCGTCCAGGCGGCCGGAAGAAATAAATTCATTGTTCAATCCGAGTAAAGTGCCTTTTTCGTATTCATACAGAGTCAGGTCGAAATCCAGAATATCCTCACAGGGGATATGCATTTCCTCGGCAATTAATTTTAGCAGGAAATTGTCTTTTTCGAATTTTTCGTTAATCATGGCCAGCACCGGAAGCATATCTTTTTGTTTGCTGAGGGGATTTCCTTGCTCGTTTACGGTACGGTTGAAATGAATAGCCAGGTGAGGAATTACCAATAAAGGACGCTTGAAATTCACGAATTGGGTGGAAGGTTTCAGAGGCCTGTCGCTTTTCACCAGCACTCGTCCGGCCATCGACAGAGGACGGTCGAACCAGGTGTAAAGAATCGGGCCGCCATACACTTCCGTATTTAATTTCAGGTATTTTCCCTCTACGGGCATTTCTGCGTGTGGTTTGATGCGGAAAGTCGGGGAATCGCTATGCGCGCATATTAATTTGAAACCTTCTTCCGCCATATTGCCGTTTCCCATGATGAAGGCGAATAATGAGGAATGGTTTTTGGTGACAAAGTATTTACCTCCATGTTCTATATGCCAGGTTTCTCCCGAGTAAAGTTGTTTAAACCCGTGTTCTAACAGCTGTTTTTTTATGCTTAACACAGCGTGGAAGTTTGTTGGACTTTCATGTATGAAATCAATCAGGTTGTTAGCTATTTGTTTTTCCATGGCGTATATGGTTTATATGAGTAATCTATTTTACAAACTTAGTGAGAATTATAAATAAATAAAAGTTAATTTGAAAGTTAGGGCTATTCTTTTTCCGGGAATGGAGTCTTTTTTGTCTGTTTTTCCGGGAATATATCACCCAACTTTGGAAATTAACGTGTTTTCTTTCCTTTTTATGTTGGAAAAAGGTATAAAGTTGCTTTTATTTGCAAAATGAATTTTCGGGTTTTGTAATTAAATTCCAATAATATGAGTAGTGTCAAAATTCTGTGTATTTTATGTGCTTTGCTGGCCTGGGTATCTGTGTCGGTGGCACAAAAAAAGGTGAATTATGTAAAGTATGATCCGGGGAAACATGCGATGTATAAGAAAGGCTGGATCGATTTTAATAAGAACGGAAAGATGGATGTTTACGAAGATCCTTCCGCTCCTTTGGATGAACGTATCGAGGATTTACTATCCCAGATGAATTTGGAAGAAAAGACTTGCCAGATGGTGACTTTGTATGGTTACGGGCGTGTGCTGAAAGACGATCTTCCCCAGGAGAATTGGAAGGATATGCTGTGGAAGGATGGCATGGGGGCGATCGACGAGCATTTGAACGGTTTCCGGCAATGGGGATTGCCGCCTTCCGATAATGAGTATGTTTGGCCGGCTTCCAAACATGCCTGGGCGTTGAATGAGGTGCAGCGCTTTTTTATAGAGGAAACCCGTTTGGGAATACCTGTCGATTTCACGAATGAAGGGATCAGGGGAGTAGAAAGTTATATTGCTACGAATTTCCCCACTCAATTGGGTTTGGGGCATACCTGGAACCGGGAGTTGATTCATAAGGTGGGGGAAATCACCGGACGGGAAGCCCGCTTGTTGGGATATACCAATGTGTATGCGCCCATCCTTGATGTGGGAAGGGATCAGCGTTGGGGACGTTATGAGGAAGTTTATGGGGAAAGTCCCTATTTGGTGGCGGAACTGGGAACGGCTATGGTGAAAGGCGTACAGAATAAGTATCAGGTTGCGGCCACCGGAAAGCATTTTATTGCTTATAGTAATAATAAGGGAGCCAGAGAAGGGTTTTCAAGGGTTGACCCTCAGATGTCGCCCAGAGAGTTGGAGGCAGTCCACGCGATGCCCTGGAAGCGTGTGATTCGGGATGCCGGGCTGCTGGGGGTGATGAGTTCATATAACGATTATGACGGAATACCTGTGCAGGGCAGTAAATATTGGCTTACCGACCGTTTGCGTAAGGATATGGGATTTATCGGATATGTGGTTTCGGATAGCGATGCCGTGGAGTATCTTTTTCAGAAACACGGAGTGGCGAAGGATATGAAAGAAGCTGTACGCCAAAGCGTGATGGCGGGTTTAAATGTCCGGTGCACTTTCCGTTCCCCCGATTCTTATGTATTGCCTCTGCGGGAATTGGTGGAAGAAGGTTCTATCCCTATGGAGGTTATCGATGAACGGGTGCGGGATATTTTGCGGGTTAAATTTAAAGTAGGATTGTTTGACGCTCCTTATCAGGTAGACCTGAAAGAAGCCGACCGGGTTGTGAATTGTCCGGAAAATCAGGCCGTTTCTTTGCAGGCTTCCCGGGAATCGATTGTCTTGTTGAAAAATAAAGAGAATCTTTTGCCTTTGAATGTGCAGGAAATAAAAACAATTGCCGTTTGTGGACCGAACGCGGATGAAAAATCTTTTGCCCTCACGCATTACGGGCCTTTGGCCGTGGAAGTGACAACGGTATTGTCCGGCTTGCGCGATTATTTGAAAGGTAAAAGCGAGGTATTGTATACGAAGGGGTGTGAACTGGTGGATGAACGTTGGCCTGAAAGCGAGATCGTGAAAACCCCTTTGACAAAAGAAGAGACGGATGAAATTGGAAAGGCCGTGGAGAATTTGAAAAAAGCCGATGTCGGAGTTGTTGTGTTGGGAGGCGGTGTCCGTACTTGCGGTGAGAACAAATCGCGTTCGGGATTGGATTTGCCCGGACGGCAACAAGATTTGCTGGAGGCTTTGTGGGCCACCGGTAAGCCTTTGGTATTAGTGTTGATCAATGGCCGTCCCCTTACGATAAATTGGGCAGACCAGCATATTCCTGCTATCGTGGAGGCTTGGTATCCGGGCTCACAGGGAGGTAAAGCTATAACAGAGGTGCTTTTCGGCGATTATAATCCGGGCGGAAAGCTCACGGTGACATTCCCGAAGTCCGTCGGACAGATTCCTTTTAATTTTCCGGCTAAGCCTGCATCCCAGGTAAACGGAGGTACGAAACCCGGATTGCATGGAAATCAGTCGAGGGTGAACGGAGCGCTTTACCCGTTTGGATATGGGTTGAGTTATACCCGTTTTAAATATGATGATTTAAAAATTTCTCCTGAAGTAGTCACCCCTTTTCAAACTGTGGATGTGAGCTTTACGGTGACGAATGCCGGGAAATATGCCGGGGATGAGATTCCGCAGCTTTATGTGAGGGATGTGGTGAGTTCGGTTATCGTGTATGAAAAATATCTTTGTGGATTTGACCGGATCCATTTGAATCCCGGAGAAAGCAAGCAAGTGAAATTCACAATCCAGCCGGAAGATATAGCTTTATTGAATGAATATCACGAATGGGTGGTGGAACCCGGAGAGTTTAGGGTTATGGTGGGAGCTTCTTCGGAAGATATTCGTTTGAAAGGGGTTTTCAATGTCGCAGCCTTGGGGGCACAGCTTACCCAAAAGGGTGCTCAGGATGCTTCCGGTTGGCTGACCGACAATAAATCGAGCGAAAGTGTTTTGAAAGTGGTGGACAAAGACCTTAACACCAAATGGCAGGGAGTTGCGGGGGATTATATCACCTTTTCATTGCAGGAGAATGCAGAGCCGGGCAAGGTTGAAATTATCTGGGCAAATTCAGGAAACGAGCCTGTGGCGTTCGATATTCAGCTTTCCAGCGGAGGCGGACAATTCCTCACTGTTTACCAGGGAACTTATCAGGGAGCCGGGATTAAGCAGATGACTTATACATTTAATCCGAATAGTGCGAGTGATCTTCGAATTTTGATCAGGAAGGGAAAACCGGGGATTGCTGAGGTGAAAATTCCTGAGTTTAGGAAATAAGCCGCTTGCCGGATTGTTTAATGATCAATAACTGTTATTGTCGATTTTAAATAGTTTTTGTCTATTGTATTGTAAATATTATCGATTTGATTTATGTTGTTTTTTGTTCTATCTTTGTCATACAAGAAAGAAAATAATATAAATCAAATAAAATAGACGATTATGAAAACAACAAATTTGATCGGATTGGATTCAGAGAAATCACAGAAAGTGATAGAACTTTTGAACGGATTATTGGCAAACTATCAGGTGTATTATCAGAATGTTCGCGGCTTTCATTGGAATGTGAGGGGAAATCGCTTTTTTGTTTTACACGCGAAATTTGAAGAGTTGTATAACGATGCCGTGGAGAAAGTGGATGAAATCGCAGAACGTGTGCTGACTTTAGGGGGAGTGCCTTTACATTCTTATGCTGCTTATGCGAAAGCTGCTTCATTGAAGGCTGTGGAGAATGTTACCGATGGAGATGAATGTCTGAAACATGTATTGGAAAATATTTCAGTGCTGATCAGGCAGGAGAGAGAGATTTTAGCTGTGGCAGAAAGCGCAGGTGACGACGGAACGCAGGATTTGCTTACTCCTTACATTTCACAGCAGGAGAAGTTGGTTTGGATGCTGGGAGCTTACCTGAATGAAAGATAATTGAATATTTAATGTATGAAAAGTGCCTCGGGAGAGGCACTTTTTTTATTTAGAGGTTTTCGTTTCTTTATCGAGGTCTTCCTTCGATTTACTTTGTGTTACAAGATATACCCCGGTGAATACCAGCAAAGCGGCAACGGGTTTGTCCCAGGTGAAAGTGTCCTGTCCGATTATAATGGCGATAATAGAGGCAATCATGGGCTGTATGTTGTTATACATGCTCACGGTTGTTGGACGAATCCGTTTTAGTGCCATCGGTATCAGTAAGTAAGCGATTCCTGTTGCAAAAATTATAATATAGGACAGGCGCAGCAGCACGTTGAATTCTGCGGCGGCGGTGAATGCTCTGGTGTGGAGCAGGTCGTTATACCCGAAAGGCAGTGAAAGCAAGGCCGAGAAAAGGAACATCCATTTCATCAGGGTGATAGGACTGTAACGCTGGGAGATTGGGCGGGTAATTACCAGATAAATGGCAAAACTGATTACATTGATGATGCAGAACATCACTCCGGTGAGATTGCCCGGCTGCATATTACCCCCCGTCGATTGCAGAATGATCAATAAAGCCCCGCAACATCCCGTGATTACTCCGGCTGCTTTTTTCAGGGTGATTGGCTCTTTCAGGACAAGGGCGGCCAGCAGCATGACGACAACGGGGGTCATGGCGGCAATGATTGTGATTGTAACCGGAGAACTATAAATGAGGGCATTGGCAAATGATAACTGGGTTCCAACCAACCCGAATAGCCCGCCAAAGAATAATGTGATCAGATCTTTTGTATTTACCTGCTCTTTTTTTAAAAACAGGCTGATACCCCAGAATACGACTGTTGCGAAAGACATTCGTAATAAAGTCAGGGCATAAGGAGTAATCCATTCGGGAACTAATGTTTTAGCAATAGGAGTGTTTAATCCGAAGATTAAATTCGTGGCGAGAATGGCGAAATGTCCGTGCCATTTGTCTTTTGTCATAGAATCACTGCTTAAAATCACTTGCCGGTTCCGGATGCTTCGCGAGCATTCCAAAACCGGAAAGTAAAGGTATAAAAATTATATGCAGAATTCTTGTTTTTTTATTTTTTAGCTTCTTCCGATAATACTTTTTTCATCAGGTTCACATCCGGGAAATCTTCCCGGAGAGTGGCTTTCCCGGTTTTATCGACCACGACATAGGAAGGAATTCCTGTGATTCCGAATTTATCGCCTACTGCATCCCATTGTTTTTTAGGGAAGCGGTAGTGCTCGCCCGGTATGTCGGCTATCATTTGTAGCCAGGTGGCTTCCGGAGAACTTTCTCCGGTCAGGTATACATAGACAATATCTTGCCCCTTTAACATTTCTTTCAAGGGCGCTGTGTGTTTCAGGGCAGCCCGGCAAGGGCCGCACCAGGTGGCCCAGTAATCCACCAACACTACTTTTCCTTTATAGCGTGCCATGATGGCATCGAACAATTTTTCATCGCTTACCTTAGGAATATCACAGATGCGGTATCCTGTTTTTTGTTTGGCAGCTTCTATTTTGGCTTTTAGTTGCTGGTCCATGTGAGTGAAGGCTTCCTTATAAAAAGGAATGCTGGTGGAGGCGAGATTGTTTTTTTGCTCATCGGTCAGAGGTTCCAGATTTTTTATTTTCTCGGAAATACCTTGTGTTTTGTACAGGTCGATTAAAACGCCTTTATCGGTTCCTAACCATTCTTTTAAAGAGTCTTCCGTTGGAAACCATTTGAAGATATTGGCCATTTCCAAAGGATAACTGCGTGAATAAAAAATGAGAGGATTATTTAAATTAAATTCTTTCAGGAAACTTAACTGATCGAATGGCAATTCCGGAGCTTTGTAATCCAACTGCCTGACATCCCAGCTGATGTTATTGGTTTTCCGATAAACCATTTCACAATACCTTTTGTACCTGATAAGTTGGGATAAGGTCAATTCCTGATATAAATTTTTCAAGTATTCTTTTAATTCTCCGGAATAGTTTTTTTCCATATTCAGACTGTCTAAAGCCAGTGCATAGCTTTTTTTCAGCATATCAATATATTCTTCCGGTTTTATTTTCAATATAGAATCGGTTTGGCTTTCGGGGAAAACCTGATAGTAATCTTTTTGTTTTAAAATGGAGTTGTTCAGTCCGGCATATTTCCCATTTTCCACATAGAAGAAAGGAGACGTGTTATCTTGGACATACCGGGAATCAATTCTGGATATGGCGCCTAAATCCATCCAGACATCTATTTCTTCTCCCGGAGCAACGATAATTCCTTGGCCCCGGTAATTGTATACGATGCTGATAGGGGCTATCCCATATTGGTCGAATTCGAAACGATAAATCTGATTTGAGTCGGGTTCGCTTTCGTAAGAACGTTGTTCTCCGGTGATCAGCTCATTGATAAAGATCATCATTTCGCCTTGATCCATCCCTTTCCTGAAATTAAGCAAGTGTACGTTTATTTTCGTTTTACCGATTTTCAAATCGGGTTCAGGCAGTGCTCCGGCTGTGCTGTATGGTAGATTTTTTAATCCTTCGGGCAGAGGAGGGGTTATGGGACGGGCGTTGGGAGTTAGTTCTATATCCCAAAAATTAAAAGCTCTTTCGCCATCTGCCTCGATGTAATCTATCCGTTTGGTGGAACGGGGAATCGGAGGAAAGATCAGTTGGAACGAACTTTTGCCGGATTCCGGCATCCAGTGGTAACTACTGAGCTCGATGCCTTCTCCCCGGATGATCTTATATTGTTTACCATTTGCCTGAATATATCCGGAGGAATCGATTCGAATCCAGTATTTCGGGCGATAAAAAGCATCTATATATAGGATCGTAGCAGTATCGTTTAGGACGATTTTGTCGATTTCTATCGTGTTGCTGTTACGTACGCCGAAAGCCGGGCGTTCTATGATTCGTTCTCCTGTCTGACAGGAACAAAAAACGAGGGTTGTCAAAAATAAACTCCAGTAGATTTTTAATTTCATAGCATATTGGATTTTGGGATTAGCATAGGACTAAGATATAAAAAATGATAATATGTTTTAATAAATACTTTATTGTTTTGTTGTAACATTGTATATTTGGTAACGTTTATATCTCTAAAAATATAAAGTTATGAAAAGGCTTAAGTTAGGATTACTCCCCAGAGTGGCTATCGCTATTGGTTTAGGTGTTGTTTGCGGTCTTTTCTTTCCGGGGTGGCTTGTACGGATTTTTATAACGATTAATTCGTTATTCGGAAATTTCCTGAATTTTATTATTCCTTTGCTGATCCTGGGATTGGTAGCTCCCGGTATTGCCGACCTGGGAAAAGGAGCAGGCCGATTGTTGCTGATTACGGCTTTGCTGGCTTATGGCTTTACTTTATTCTCGGGATTTTTCACCTATTTCACTTGCGATTTGGTGTATCCGTGGTTATTGGATTCTGCGGATGAATTGACCCCTGTTTCCGGGGAGGCCGCAGTGGCTTTAACTCCTTATTTTACGGTGGAAATGCCTCCGTTGATGGAAGTGATGACTTCTTTGATTCTGGCGTTTACGCTGGGTTTGGGCATGTCGGTGATCGATGGCAATCGTCTGAAAGGGATGATGGAAGATTTTAAGGAGATTATCGATCTGGTGATCATGTCGGTGATTATTCCTTTATTGCCTCTTTATATTTTTGGAATTTTCCTGAATATGACAAATTCCGGTCAGGTATCCGGGGTTTTTGGGGTGTTTCTGAAAATTATCGTTGTTATTTTTGTAATGACGGTCATTTTACTGTTTATTCAGTTTTTTATTGCCGGAACCGTAGGTAAAAAAAATCCGCTGCGTTTGTTCAGGAATATGTTGCCCGCCTATATGACGGCATTAGGCACTCAATCGTCGGCAGCCACGATTCCGGTGACTTTGGAGCAAACGATAAAGAACGGTGTGCGTCCCGAATTGGCGGGGTTTGTCATTCCGTTATGCGCTACGATTCATTTATCCGGAAGTACGATGAAAATTGTTGCCTGCGCTATGGCGATTATGCTTATGTCCGGTTTGGACATTCATTTCGGGCAGTTTGCCGGATTTATCCTGATGCTGGGGATTGCTATGGTTGCAGCTCCCGGTGTGCCGGGTGGGGCGATTATGGCTGCACTGGGGTTGTTGCAATCCATGTTGGGATTCGATGAAACGGCGCAAGGATTGATGATTGCCCTGTATATCGCGATGGATAGTTTCGGAACGGCAACGAATGTTACGGGAGATGGAGCTATTGCCGTGATTGTCAATAAAATATACGGAAAGGATAAGTGATTTTGCTGAAATTTCCTGTGTGTGTAGGAAATTTAAAAAAAGCAAAAAAGCAGAGGATATGGGAGGTTTAATATTATTTCATATATCTTTGTTGTGCGTAAATCCTGAAATACTATGAGATTAAAAGTAATATTGATTGCATTAAGTGCAATCGTTTGGTGTGTTGGATGTAGTGAGGATAATGTGGATACAAGTTACTCTTTGCGTGCAGACGAATTAGAAGTTACGCTTGAAAATCCGACAGCCGAAGATGAAAATGTTACTGGAAAATTTTATGAATTTTTGGTAGAGAACGAGTATCTCGCCGATTTTCAATTTTCCGGGGAAAGCCGTAAAGAAAATAACGATAAAGCGGTTGCACGTTTTGAAGAAAAATACAAAAGTCTTCAAATGATGGATTTGGGAAAAATTTTCTCTTTAGAGAAAGGACAATCGATTAACATATCTTTTGTTTATTCCTTATTCCGGGGAGAGGAGCAGATTGGCGATTCGAAACAGGTCAGCCTGAACGATTCGGAGTCTGAATCGTAATTGCCGGAAAAAATTAAGAATGAATGTGCTTTTTATAGAGAGGCATTACCCCAAGGTAATGCCTTTTTTTGTCGGAATTTGGAAATAAGGTGTATTTTAAATTTTGAGAAAAAATAATTTTATTTTCTCTGAATTGTAAAAAATGTTTTGTTATTTTGCATACCGAAAAGTATAAAAAAGATGCCCGACCTGAAAGATGAAATAGTAAATAAGTCGTTCTTTCTATTCCTCAATAAAGGATATAAAGCCTGTTCGTTGAAGGATTTAGAGAGTGCTACCGGATTAACGAAGGGTGCTTTTTATTATTATTTTCGAAATAAAGAGGAGATACTAAAAGCGGGGATCGACAAATATTTGTCGGTGATCGGCGATATTAGTGAAGCAGAATTTTTGCAGATCGGTTCTTTAAAGCAATACATCGATGTGGTGATGGAACAAAAGGAACGGAGTGTCGGGACTCTCCTGCGGATGTTCAATTTCTTTATCATCGAAGTGGCTTTTTTTCAGTTGGTGTTGGAAGTATCGTCCCTTTTCCCGGAATACAGGAATAGAATCGACGAACTGTCCAAAGGGCGGTTATCCCGTTGGGAATATATGATTCTCAAAGCGAAACAGCAGGGGGAGATAAATGTTACCCTCGATACGTCGGTATTGGCCCGTAACCTGATGTCGGTTTCCACCAGTATGCTGAATATCGAATTGGGGACGGAGAATATGAGTTTTGTTTTTTCAGATATGCGGATGCAATTCGAACAATATTATTTGCTGATAAAACGATGAATCATACACGGCAACAGATCATAGAAACGGCATTCCTGCTTTTCTTGAAAAAAGGGTTTAAAGCTGTTAGGTTGAGTGATATAGAGCGTGCAGCGAAGATCACCAGGGGGACGTTCTATTATCATTTTACCAATAAAGAGGAAGTTTTGAAAGAGGGGGTATATGCTTATTATGCCTTGTTGAATACCAAACGAACGGAGGAATTCGGACGGATCAGCTCCCTGAAAGAATATGTGAATCTTACTATCCGGAAACTGACAGGTGTCCATAACTATACTGCTAAGACGTTTAACAGTGAAATTCCGGAAATTCTTTGTTTGTCGCTGATGGTCGAGGTTATAGCCCTGTTCCCGGAATTTAAAAAGGTGGTATTGGCTTCTAAAATGTTGCGGTTATCGAAACTGGAACAGTTAATTTTAAATGCTAAAAGGGCAGGAGAGATCAGAAATGATGTAGAAACGTCGATTTTGGCAAAGAATTTGTTAAATATTGGGGTGGGGATGATCAATTATCTGGTTATGCACCAGGATGTGTCTTACGCCTTATCGTCGATACGTTCGCAATATGAGCAGCTTTACAGGCTGGCTGCTGGAAAATAAATTTTTTTATAATCGGACATACCGAAAAGTATAAAAGAAAATACGTAGTAATTAAAGGTTAGCCTTATGAAATAATATAACTGAATGAAATATGAAAAAGTTGTTTAGCGTTATTTTGTTATTGGGATGTGTGAGATTGGTTTGTGCGCAGGGGACGATGAGCCTGGAGGATTGCCGCCGTCTTGCCATTGAAAATAATAAGAAATTGAAAATGGCTGAGGAGCAGATAGGTGCAGCGAAGGCGAAAAAGGCAGAGGCATTTACCAAATATTTGCCGGGTATCGATGCTATGGGAACTTATATGCGGAATCAGAAGGAAATCAATTTGCTGGCGGAAGATGCCCATTTACCTGTGGGAACGATAGGTACTGACGGCAAATGGACTTTGCGTCCCGACCAGATGATGACCGGAGCCGACGGAAATCCGGTGATTGTAAATGGATCGCCTGTTCCCAAAGATTATGCTTTGTTGCCAAAAGACGCTATGACGGTAGACGACCGGAATACAGCCCTTTTACAGGTGGGGTTGACCCAGCCTATTTATATGGGAGGGAAAATCCGGGCGTATAATCAATTGGCCGGTTTGTCACAAAAATTGGCTGAGAGCGGACACCAGCAGGAGTTGCAGAATGTGATACAGGAAACCGATGAGGCCTATTGGCAGATTGTTTCGCTGGTATACCGCCGGAAACTGGCTGAAAAATATGTGGAAACATTGCAGAAGTTTGCGCATGATATAGAAGTGATGTATAATACGGGAGTCGCAACAAAAGCCGATATGCTATCGGTGAGAGTGAAATTGAACCAGGCCGAGATGACCTTGACCCGGGTGGACGACGGTTTGAGCCTTTCCCGCATGTCCTTGAATCAGATTTGTGGTTTGCCTGTCGATACCGTGTTCGTTTTGAAAGAAGAAATAGCCGGTTTGACTGCGAGTGAAACTTTCCGGCCCCTGAATATAGAACAAATATATAATAATCGTCCGGAAGTCAGTAGTTTATCGTTAGCTACCGATATTTATAAGAAGAAGGAAAAGATCGCCCGTTCGGAATATCTGCCGACCGTTGCATTCATGGCGAATTATTTTGCTATGACTCCTTCCTTTTTCGATGGAATCAGCACTAAATTCGATGGAATGTGGAGTGTGGGAATCGGTGTTAAAGCTCCTATTTTTCATTGGGGAGCTTCACGCAAAAGTGTGAGGAGCGCCCGGGCTGAAACGAATTTGATGAATTATAAATTGCAGGAAGCAAAAGAGAAAATAGAATTGCAGGTTAGTCAGGCACAGTTTAAAGTGAAGGAAGCCGGGAAGAAACTGGACATGGCGCAGAAGAATCAGGAAAAAGCGGATGAAAATTTGAAGTATGCCAATTTGGGGTTTCAGGAAGGAACGATTCCGGTGTCGAATGTTCTGGAAGCCCAAACAGCCTGGCTTTCTGCACAGGCGGAGCTGATCGATTCGCAGATAGAAGTGAAACTGTGCGATGTATATTTGCAGAAAGCTTACGGAACTTTAGGAAAATAAGGTATGTCCGGTTTGTAAATTCCTATTCGTGAAAATATTAAAACAATATAACAATGGAAAAAGTTAATGGAAAATTGGTGACGTTTATCGGCATCGTCATTCTGGTGGTTATCATTGCGGTTTTTGGTTTTGTTTTTTGGCAGCCCAAAGCGGAATTCATTCAGGGGGAAGCGGAAGCGACGGAGGTGCGTATTTCGGGTAAAGTTCCCGGACGTATCGAGGAGTTTCGGGTTAATGAGGGGGATAAGGTGTATAAAGGCGATACCGTGGCTATACTCGACAGTCCCGAAGTGATGGCCAAATATAGTCAGGCGGAAGCAGCCCAGGCTGCCGCTCAGGCGTTGAACGAGAAAGCGGAAAAGGGATCGCGTTCTGAGCAGATCGTGATGGCTTATCAGACCTGGCAGAAGGCCAAAGCTGCGGCGGAAGTGGCGAAAAGCACTTACGGACGGGTGAAGACCTTGTATGAAAACGAAGTTGTTCCGGCTCAAAAGAAAGATGAAGCCGAAGCTAATTATAAAGCGATGCTGGCTACCGAACAGGCAGCTAAGGCACAATATGAAATGGCGCGTAACGGGGCCGAGAAAGAGGATAAAATGGCTGCCGAGGCTCAGTTAAACCGTGCAAAGGGGGCTGTGGCAGAGGTGGAAGCTTATGTTAAAGAAACTTATTTGATTTCCCCTATCGACGGGGAAATTTCGGAAAGATATCCGAAGGTGGGAGAATTGGTGGGAACGGGATCTCCGGTTATGGATGTACTCGACCTTTCGGATATGCGGGTGATTTTCAATGTGCGGGAGGATCAGTTGAATGATTTGAAAATGGGAGAAACTTTCACGGCTTTTGTTCCGGCTTTGGATAACCGGGAAATAGAGTTGAAGGTTACTTATATGAAGGATTTGGGAAGTTATGCTGCCTGGAGAGCTACTAAGACCACAGGACAATATGACATCAAAACTTTTCAGGTTAAAGCGGTTCCTACTCAAAAAATAGATGGATTACGTCCGGGGATGAGTGTATTGAAGAAGCTGGAGAATAAGAAATAATCCATTCGGTGGCCTGTTGTTTGGATATTTTAAAACAGAAAAATGACCTTAAAAGAGAATATAAAAGCTTTGTTTACCTTGATGAACCGTGAGATCCGTCGGCTTGCCTCCCGCCGTATCTATTGGTTTACCATGATCCTTGCCCCGGCATTTTGCTTTTTCTTTTTTGCAGATTTGCTGAAACAGGGATTACCGACAAAGTTGCCTGTGGCGGTGGTGGACGAGGATAATACGGCGATGTCCCGGCAGTTAGCACGTTCACTCGATGCTTTTGCCCAGACCGGAGTGGTGATGCGTACCGGCGATTTTTCCGAAGCGCGGAAAGCTATGCAAAAAAGTGAGATATATGGTATATTTCATATTCCTGACGGTTTTCGGCGCGAAGTTTCTACGGGAAAGCAGCCCGTGATTTCATTTTATACCAATGACACTTATATTTTACCCGGTTCGTTGGTGTATAAAGATATGCGTTTGCAGTCTGCTCTGGCAAATGGTGCTGTACAGCGTACCCTTCTACTGGCAAAGGGAGAAGGAGGCCCACAATTACAAGCCAAGTTGATGCCTGTGACCGTGGATACCAACCCTTTGAATAATCCCTGGATTAGTTATGCCATATACCTTGCCAGTATACTGATGCCTGCTTTTGTATGTATGTTCGCTATGTTTACAACGGCATTCAGTATTAGCGAAGAGATCAAGGACGGAACGTCGCGTGACTGGATTCGCATGGGGAATGGCTCGGTGGTACTCTCCCTGATGGGGAAAATATTACCGCAGACTTTTATTTTCATTGTAACGGGAACGCTGTATTTGTCGGTTTTGTACGGTTACCTGCATTTCCCTTTGAATAGTGGTTTTTTCCCCATGTTCCTGGCTATGGTGTTGCTGGTGCTGGCTTCTCAGGCATTCGCTATATTTATCACCGGATTGGTACGGCGTAACCGGATTGCTTTAAGCGTATGCGGTTTGTGGGGGGTATTGTCGTTTTCCATCAGTGGGTTTACTTATCCCGTGCCTTCTATGCCTCAGCTGGCACAGATCGCCTCTAATTTATTCCCGGTGCGCCACTATTATTTGCTGTATGTAGATCAGGCGTTGAATGGAATTGATATGATCTATTCCTGGCAGCCTTATATGGCTTTGACATTGTTTGTGCTTTTACCGATTTTGGTTTTGCCGAAATTGAAACTGGATTTATTGAAACATTGCTATTTGCCTTGACAGAATAGGTTTTCCCCCGTAGTAATAAAATAATAACGCCACACTGTGGCATGAGTCAGATGAAAAGAATTTACGATATATATTATGTTTTCCGGCGAGAATTCTACACCGTGTTCCGCGATCATGCCGTGATCGTTTTCTTTATCTTGCTTACGTTGGCTTATCCGTTGGTATACACTTACATATATAGTGATGAAGTGGTTCGCGATGTTCCGGTGGCTGTGGTCGATCATTCCAATTCTTCCCTGAGCCGGGAGTTTATTCGGGATTGGGGAGCTTCGCCCAATGTGCGCATTGTGGCACATTGCAGCGATCTGGAACAGGCAAAAATTCTCATGCATGAGAAAAAGATATATGGGATTTTAGAAGTCCCTTCGGATTTCAGTAAATCGGTTGCCCGGGGCGACCAGGCACATGTGGCCCTGTTTTGTGATATGGGCGCTTTGTTAAATTATAAAGCTCTTTTACAGGCGGCCAGCGATGTCGCTATTGGTATGAGCCGGGAAATACAGGTTGAGGGGTTGCCTTATGCTTCGCGTATTCAGCAGGAGATCACCACTTCCCCGGTGGAGATTGCCGAAGTGAAGATGTTCAATCCGCAAAGTGGTTTTGCTTCTTTTATTATTCCGGCTGTATTGGTTTTGGTTATCCAGCAATCTTTGTTGCTGGGAGTGGGAACTATTGCCGGGACTGCCCGTGACCGTAGCCGGAAAAAATGGATGATCCCGGATAACCGCCATTACCGCCGGGCATGGTGTATTGTGCTGGGAAAAGCATTGCTGTATATCCCGATTTATTTTGTCATGGGTTATTGGGTGTTCTTTATCGTGCCCCGTATTTTTGGACTGACACAAATAGGAAACCGGGGCGACCTAATGTTGTTTTTGTTCCCTTTCCTTTTAGCTTGTGCTTTTTTAGCGATCTTTGCCTCTTTTTTGAGCAAGGAGCGGGAGCAGCCGTTTTTACTGTTTGTTTTCACTTCTGTGCCCCTGATGTTCATTTCAGGAATATCCTGGCCGAGGGAAGGAATCCCTTCTTATTGGATCACTTTGTCTAAAATATTCCCTTCCACTCATGGAATAGATGGTTTTGTCAAAATAAACAATATGGGAGCCCGTTTGGCTGATGTAAATGCCGAGTTTATCAGTTTATGGATATTGGCAGCTGTTTATTTTGTATTGGCTTGTGCGCTTTATTACCGGGAAATCCGGAAAGTGAAGGCTGGAAAGGTCGGTTGAATGCTATATATGCGCAAAATATCCTGGCTGTTGTGAAAATGTTTATGGGAGAGTAAGGAAACAGGATTTTCATTAAAAAGGCGGCACATGTTCCGGATCTTTCGGGTTAAAAGAGGAGCATGTGCCGCTTTGATGTAATAAATGTTGTTGGGAAATTTCCTTTTTAGTTCTCCGAAGGATTGATTTCCTGAATCTTTTTCGGTTTTTTTACCAGTGAACGCAGATAAAATAATCTGACCGTTTCCGGCGAAACTTTATAGCGCATGGCTATTTTTTGGAAAGAGAAACCTTCCATACGCAGAGCTTTGATCTCTTGTTCGTGTTCATATAATTTCCCCGCTCGGATGCTACCTTTGGGGCGTCCTAATTTGACCCCTTGGGCCCGGCGGCGGGCTAATGCTTCACGTGTTCTTTGGGAAATCAAAGTCCTTTCAATCTCGGCACAAAGACCGAATGCAAAGGCTAATACCTGGCTATTGATAGACGAGTCGAATTTATACCCCTCTTTGATACTATGAATGGTAATGCCTTTTTCAATAGATTGATGGATGATGTTCATAATGTTCATCATCTTACGGCTTAGTCTGGATACTTCAGTAATGATCAGTACATCGCCTTGCTGTAATTTTTTCAACAAGGCGCCTAATTCACGTTCGCTTTCCTTTTTGGTTCCGCTCACTGTTTCTGTGCACCACATAGTGATCTGCAAATCCTGCTTGCGGCAGAAGTTGATCACCTCACTTTTTTGGTTTAAAATAGTCTGCTTATCTGTACTTACCCGCAGATAAGCTGCTACTATCGGCGGCCTTTCTTTAAGGACCTGTTTGCGTTTTTCGGGCATACTTGGAAATAATTCTATCGAACAGTATAAAACTGCGATTGCTTTTTCTAATTAAGTTTACAAATATATTAAAAGTTAGGAGGTTGTTGGAAATTTTTGCGAAAAATGAAAAGTTAAATTCCTGGGTTTTCGGAAAACAGAACAGGCATATTTTCCCCGACTTCCCTTTTTCATTGAAATACCGCTTGTTTTTTGAAACATATAATCCGTATCTATTGTATATATAAGACTTTGATCCAAAAAATAAAGGTACGATTATGAAGAAAATACATACATTCTGGAAACAGTTTGTTATTTGTTTATGGATGTCGGGAATGTTGTTCCCATTGGTTTCTTGCCGGAAAACCACTCCTCCATTAGAAATTCCAAAGTTAGTAAAAACAGCCGTTGTCGGTGAACAGGATGAAGAACTGTCTGTGACTTATCCGGGGAAAGTGGCTGCGGCCTCGAATGTGAAACTGGCATTTCGGGTGGCCGGACCGATCAAGACGATGAAAGTGAATTCGGGGCAATATGTGAAAAAGGGGCAGTTACTGGCGGAAATCGATCCGAGGGATTATTTAATCCAGTTTAATGCTACACAGGCAGAGTATAATCAGATCAAAGGGGAATCCGACCGGGTTATTGAGTTGTATCAGCGGGGAAGTGTTTCGGTGAACGAGTATGATAAAGCCGTTTCGGCGAAAAAAAGAGTGACTGCACTTTATCAGGCGCATCGTAATGCTTTGAAAGATACTCGTTTGCTTGCACCTTTCGATGGGTATATCCAGAATCGGTATTTTGAAGCTCCCGAAATTGTGAATCAGGGGACTCCCGTAGTTTCTATGATTGATAATGATTACTACGAAATTAATATCGATATTCCTTCTTCCGATTTTATCCGGCGGGAGGATTTTGTGGGGTATCAGGCCGTGGCGGATGTTTATCCCGATCAGGTTTTACCTTTGGAGTTGTTGGATATTACGCAGGGGGCGAACTACAATCAATTGTTTAATGTCCGTTTCCGGGTAAGGCGGGACTCGTTTCCCTGGTTGGCTTCCGGGATGAGTGTAAGTGTGACAATTCATTTCAAACCTTCTGCAGGAGAGTTGTCTACCATTCCTATTTCTGCCCTTGTCCAGAAATCCGGAAAATCTTACGTATGGCTTTATAATTCACAGGATTCCCTGATCACCCTGACCCCGGTGGACGTGCAACAGATTCTGAAAGACGGTACGGCAATCGTCCGTTCCGAATTGAAACGGGGACAAACCATTATTGCGGCAGGGGTAAACGATTTGAAAGAAGGGGAAAAAGTCCGCTTGTTGCCTCCTGTTTCGCCTTCCAATGTGGGTGGACTTTTATAGACAATCCTGATTTTAGAATATGCCTCAAGGGGAATTACGCATATAGGCGGACGAGGCAATGTGGCAATATGCCGGATGATATGTAAACTTTAAATTATGAACTTTACAGAATATGCTTTAAAAAACCGGGCATTGGTTTATTTTTTCGTTTGTGTTTTGGTTATCGGCGGGGTTTATTCATTTTTCACTATGAGTAAACTGGAAGACCCTGCGATTACTGTGAAACAAGCTATGATCGTTACCGCTTATCCTGGAGCTTCAGCCTATCAGGTGGAGTTGGAAGTAACGGATGTGCTGGAAAAATCGATTCGGACCATGGGCGATCTCGATCATATTGAATCGCGTTCTATGGATGACGTTTCAGAAATATTGGTGGAACTCGGGAGTACCGTTCCTTTGGATGAATTACAGCAAAATTGGGATATTCTTCGCCGGAAAGTGGCTAATGTTCAGTCGCAGTTGCCTGTAGGGGCTCAGCCCTCTATGGTTCTCGACGATTTCGGGGATGTATACGGAATGTTCTATGCAATGACTTCCGACGGATTCGGTTATCAGAAGATGAGCGATTATGCGGAATTGGTACGCCGGACAGTGCTCGACATCGAAGGGGTGAGCAGCGTGGATATTTATGGAGAGAGGCAATCTTGCATCGATATAGAGATACAGGAAAGCAAAATGGCTAATCTGGGGGTACACCCGGCCGAGATTATCTTGACTTTAAGGGGACAAAATGCCACGGTTTATTCCGGTTACTATAATAGCGGGGAGAAAAGAGTGCGGGTTGGTGTGGACGGTGCTTTTAACGGAATCGAAGATATTCGGAATTTATTGATTAAAGGCCACGAAAACGATAATATCCGCCTGGGGGATGTGGCACAGGTCACAAGAGGGTATGTAGATCCCCAGCGGGAAGGCTTGGTTTACGATACTTTACCTGCCATTGCTATCTCTATTGCGATGGAGAAGGGAGGAAATATTATCCAGCTTGGAAAAAAGATCGATGATAAGCTGGCTGAATTGAAAGAATCGATCATTCCTGCCGGAATCGATTTTCAAAAAGTATTTTTTCAACCTGCCCGGGTGAAAAGCGCCATTAACGTATTTATGATAAACCTGATCGAATCCGTAGCTATTGTGATCATTGTCGTTATGTTGGCTATGGGATTCCGTAGCGGTTATATCATCGGGATCGGTTTGATTGTCGTTGTGTTGGGATCGTTTGTGATTCTTCACATGATGCACGGCACCCTGCAACGGGTTTCCCTGGCTTCTTTTATTGTTGCCATGGGGATGCTGGTGGATAATGCCATTGTGATTACGGACGGGATTATGGTCGATCTGAAACGGGGAATCCCTAAGCCTGCCGCCCTGATCAATATTACAAAAAAAACGGCTTGGGCCTTGTTGGGGGCTACAACTATCGGGATTCTGACTTTCTTGCCCATTTTTATGTCGCCGGATACGACGGGAGAATATGTACGTGACCTGTTTATTGTGCTTGCCGTTTCTTTATGGTTAAGCTGGATATTGGCTTTGGCTTATGTGCCTATACAGGCCGACCGGGCTTTTAAACAAAAAACGCAACAGGCCGGAGAGCCTGCAGATGTCAATCCGTTTAACGGGCCCATTTACCGGGGTTTTCAAAGTGTATTGAAATTTGCTGTTTTTTATCGCTGGGGCTTGTTGGTGGCGACAATCGTCATGCTGGTGGTCAGTGTTTGGGGATACCGTTTTATCAAGCAGGGTTTCTTCCCGGATTTGAGTTATAATCAGTTGTATATCGAATATAAAATGCCTTATGGAGCGAATCCTGAGGCTGTGAAAAGCGATTTGGCTTCTATTGAAAAATATTTGATAAGCCAACCGGAAATCACAGCGGTTACAACCAGTTTGGGGGGAACTCCTTCCCGCTATAATCTGGTGCGTACTGTTGCCGAGCCTTCGCTGAGTTACGGGGAGTTGATCGTTGATTTCACTTCGCCTGAAACTTTAAAGGATAATTTGCAGGAATTACAGGCCTATCTTTCGTCGCATTACCCGCAAGCGTATGTCCGGATGAAGCAGTATAATCTGATGTATATGGATTTTCCGGTACAATTTATGATTTCCGGCCCTGACCCTGCCGTGTTGAAAAATTTGTGTTCACAGGTCGAGGATATTATGCGGGCGGATTCCACGGCTATTTTGGTTACTAACAATTGGGGACCCGAAACTCCGGCTTTGGATGTGCGTTATAAACAGCAAATAGCCAGAGATGCCAACCTGTCGCGGGAAGATGTCGGATTGGCCGTATTGGCTGCTACGGATGGTTTGCCTATCGGGTCGTATTATGAGGGTGAACACGATCTCCCGATTTACCTGAAGAGCGTGAACGACAAAGGGGAACGTCCGGAACAGATCAACAATGTTCCCGTGTGGAGCATGCTTCCTTCCACCTCCGGATTGAGTATGAATACCCTGAAAGAACTGATGACCGGAATGGTTTCCGGAGACGATATATTGAAAAGGCTGGTGGGCTCCATGCCTTTAAATCAGGCCAGTAACGGTATCGAGGTAGGTTGGGAAGTTCCGGTGGTGAGGCGTTATAACGGGCAACGCTCTATCGCTGCACAGTGTAACAACGCACCCGGATTTACTGCCATGGCTGTTCGCAATAGCCTGTTGCCTAAAATCGATTCCATCCAGCTTCCTCCGGGGTATACTACGGCCTGGCAGGGTGAGTATCTCGCCAGCACACAATCGCAATATTATTTGTTTAAAAATGTGCCGATTGCAATTGTATTGATTTTAGCCATATTGATTGCACTATTCCGCGATTTTCGCAAGCCTTTGATGATCCTCTTGTGTTTGCCTTTGGCTATAACAGGTGTTGTTGCCGGAATGTTGCTTGCCGGTAAAGAATTCGGCTTTGTGGCTATTGTCGGAGCTTTGGGATTGGTGGGGATGATGATTAAGAACGGGGTGGTTTTGGTGGATGAGGTAGATAGCCAGATCCGTTCGGGGAAAGATCCTTTTCTTTCTTTGCTCGATGCGTCCACTTCCCGCTTGCGTCCGGTGTTCCTGGCGGCAATGACCACTATTTTGGGAATGATTCCATTGGTAAACGATGATATGTTCGGGGCTTTGGCGGTGACTATTATGGGAGGATTGTTTATAGGGACTGTTATCACGCTGGTTATTCTTCCCGTGCTTTATTCCTTGTTCTTCCGAATCCGGCATCCGGAAAGGGATAAAAAGAGGGGGATTAAAATCAATTGGAGTTGATGAAAATAAATTGAAATAACGAATAGCTCTTAAGAGTTTAAAATATCAGGATCATGAGAATGTTTTTATTTCTGTTGCTGGTTTTGCCCGGGGGACTTTATGCCCAGGTCGATTTGAATTTGCAACAATGCCGGAGTATGGCTCTACAAAACAGTAAGGAGGTAGCTATTGCCGGAAGACAACAGGAAAAAGCGGTTTTTGAAACGAAATCGTTTCGGGCTGATTTCCTGCCTAAACTGTCGGTTGTGGGATTCGGGCTTTATAATCAGAAAAAATATGATTATAAAATAAAAGGTGGTTATTTACCCACTTACAAGCCCGGTGAAAACGGACAGTTGGAGCCTAATGTGATGATCGACCCGGAGACACAGCATCCGGTGATCGGTGCGGACGGCAATCCGGTGTTTAATGAATATGCTTTTTTGCCTGATATTCGCCTTTCGTTGAATTTAAGGGGGGTATATTCTGCCGGGGTACAATTGGAACAACCGGTTTATATGGGAGGAAAGATCAGGGCGGCTCACAAGATGGCAAAAGTCGGTGAGACGATTGCCGGAGAAAATGTCCGCTTAAATCGTTCTGAAATCGTTGTCCAGACGGATGAAGCCTACTGGCAGTTGCTTCGGGTGAAAGAACAGTTGCAGGCTGCTGAAAAGTATCGTGCCGTAGTGAAAGAATTAGTGAAGAATGTCCGTGATGCCCAGGCTGTGGGGATGGCTGTGAACAACGATGTGTTGAAGGCAGTTGTTCGTTACAACGAAGCCGAATTAATGGTGCAAAAGGCTCAAAATGGGGCTGTGTTGGCAAGCATGAACTTGTGTAGGTTGATCGGTTTAAACCTGATGTCGGATATTCGTTTGCAGGATTCTCTTTCTGAAACAATTTCCCCTGCTGTTTGGGCTTTGGATAGCAATGTAGCCCAACGTCCTGATTATCATATTCTGGAGAATGAAGTTGATTTGAGGGAACGGCAGATTGCTTTGGTACGTTCTGACTTTTTGCCTCAGGTGGGTGTAACGGCGGGTTATGGATATGGTGGCGGTATTAAATTGAATGGTGAGGATGCTGCCGATGCAACTTTTATGGCAATGGCTGCCGTGAAAATTCCGGTGTTCCATTGGGGAGAAGCCCGGAATAAAGTCCGTTCGGCGCGGATGGACGAAGAAATCAGCCGTTTGAATTTGGAAAATCTCACTAATAAAATGCAGTTGGAAATCACTTCTTCCCGTTTTAATATTCAGGATGCCCAGACACGGGTAACTATGGCAAAAAACGCTTTACAGCAGGCAAAAGAGAATCTTAAAATCAGCAGCGACCAATATCAGGTAGGTTTGGAAAGTCTCACCAACCTTTTGGAGGCGCAGGCACAATGGCAGCAGATGTGGAGCCAATGGATCGATGCTAAAGCCATGCTGCACCTGAGCGAATCGCAGTACCTGAAAGCTATCGGAAAATTGGTGGAAGAGTAAGGGCTGATTGATATTGATTGGGTATATTTTTAGAGAAAATAAAATCTCCGGGTAAAGATCACTCTACCCGGAGATTGTTGTTTTATATAACGAAGGAGTTATTTTACAGGGAATGCCGGGATTGCCGGAACTGTCTTTCCTTCTGTTTTCAGTTTTTCAAGGATCACTTCGATCGCTTTGTTTAATTGTTCGTCTTCACCCATGTAATCTTTATACGGATCGTTTTCGATGTCGATGTTGGGATCTACCCCGTGCCCTTCGATGATGAAGTTACTGCCGTCCGCAGCATAAGGGGCGTAGGAGGGGGTGACAATAGAGCCTCCGTCTACAACCGGGATCATGCCGCTATAACCCACAACTCCACCCCAGGTGCGTCGCCCGATGATAGTACCTAATTTGTTGTATTTAAACCGATAGGGGAATAAATCTCCGTCCGAAGCGGAATATTCGTTCACCAGTAATACTTTAGGGCCGATAAATGTGCCTACCGGGCTTACCGAGCCTTCGGTTTGATTGGTGTGTATCGTATAGAAAGTGGGTGTACGCATCAGGCGTTCGGTGATCATGGGAGAAACGTTTCCTCCGCCATTACCCCGGTCGTCGATAATCAATGCTTTCTTGTTTAATTGAGGATAATAGTGCTTTACGAATTCGTTCAGCCCGTCCACTCCCATGTCGGGAATGTGGATATAACCCACTTCTCCGTTTGTCGCTTCGCTGACTTTTCGGATATTGTTCTGTACCCAGTTGTAATAATATAGCTGGGATTCGTCTGCCAGAGGGGTCACCAGCACTTTGCGTGAACCTTTCAGGTCCGGTTTGCTGTTTACTTCCAGTTCGACGGTTTTCCCCGCCATGTCGATCAATTCCGTGAAAAGATTGTTTGTTTCTTTTAGAGATTTACCGTTGATGGCAAGAATGTAGTCGCCTTCTTTCACTTCCACACCCGGCATCGTGAGCGGGGAACGGGTAGAGTTGTCCCAGTTCGCTCCTTCGATGATTTTTTTCACTTTGAAATAACCTGAACCGTCTTTTTCAAAGCGTGCTCCCAATAAGCCCATTTTGATTCGTGAAGGGGTCGGGTGTTCTCCGTTGGCGGAGTAAGCATGCCCTACATTCAATTCGCCGATCATTTCTCCAATGATATAAGTGAGGTCTGTCCGGTGGTTTACGTAGGGAATCAACACTTTGTATTTTTCATAGACAGCGTTCCAGTCCACTCCATGCATGTTTTTAGCATAGAAGAAATCGCGCATTTGCCGCCAGCTTTCCGTGTATATTTGCATCCATTCCTGACGATAGTCCACTAATTTTTTTAATCCGGAAGTGGAAATAGGCTCGGAAATATTCACCGGGGAGGTCGGTACATCGATCACCTGAAAATTATTTCCCGACCACGCCAGAGCTTTTTTATACAGGGGGCCGAAACTGATGTGGCATCCCAATCCGGTTTCTTTTTTCTTTTTCAGATCGTACAGGTAGGTTTGCCCGCCCCGGTTGTAATATACGTTGTCGCCAATCATATAGGTGTTATAGTAACTGGAAGCGGAAACAGGCAGCTCTATGATTCGGTTATTTGTATTTTCGAAATTATATTCAACTGTATTGGCTTCCTGAGTTTCTTTTTCTTTCTTTTTCGTTTTTTCTTTGGCTTCCTCTTTTTTAGAAGTTTCGGCTATTTTCAGGTTGTCGTTTTCCGGGGCAAAGGGAATCGCTGCATCTTTAGCTAAAGGCAGGATATACACTTTTTGCATATTGTTGTAAGCGTGGTTCCATTCCGTCCGGCTATAAGTGGGGTTGAATGTGCGTGCCGACACAAATACTAAATATTTCCCGTCTTTACTGAAATTGGGAGAGCTGGAATCAAACCAACCGTCGGTGATCTGGTGTTTTTGTTTTTTATTCAGGTCATAGACAATGATATTGTTCATCCCTTTTTCGGGTTGCACATAGGTAATATAACGGCTGTCCTGCGACCAGTTGAAAGAGTTGATCGGTCCCAGCCCGGAACTTGCGATCACTTCGGTTTGTCCGTTTGCTACGTCGGTCAGATTTAACGTGTTGCGTTTTTCACTCCATAGGATTTTCTTACTGTCCGGCGACCAGGCGAAATCGAAGATGTAGGTTTTCAGGTCTTTGGTCAGCATTTTTTCTTCTCCGGTTGAAACCTCCCGCAGCCAAATATTGAATTCTCCGTTTTTATCGGAAATGTAAGCGATTTGTTTTCCATCCGGCGACCATTGTGCCGATTTGTCATTGGCATCCGAAGAATTGGTCAGGTTATAGGTGATTCCGTTTTTAGCCGGCAGTGAGAATATATCTCCTCTGGCTGTGACAAGAACACGTTCGCCGTTCGGGGATATGTCGATGCTGCTGATCTGCCTGCTTACATCTTTCCATTCCGGGCGTGCCCAGTTTTGATCGTTTTCAATATCGATGTCTATTTTCGAGGCTTGTTTGGTTTTGGTATCAAAACGATAAATGTAACCTCCATATTCATATACGATCTGATCCCCGCCTATTGCCGGAAATTTTATATCGTAGTCTTTGTTGTGAGTGAGTTGTTTCGTTTCTTTGGAATCCAATGCGTAGACATATAAATTCATGACGTTATCACGGTCGGAAATAAAATAAATTTCGTTTCCATTGGAAGCCCACATGGGAAATACATCCTGACGGATGTGATCCGTGATTTTTTCTGATTTCTTGGTGTCGAAATCAAAAATGCGAATATCGTCTGCCATACCGCCCTGGTATCTTTTCCAGGTGCGGAATTCACGGAAAACATAATTATAGGCTAATTTTTTGCCGTCCGGGGAGTAGGAGGCGAATCCTCCGTTTTTCAAGGGTATTTCTTGGGAATCGCCGCCTTCTACCGGGACTGTCATCAATTGCCCTGTAAAATCGTTAAACGTGTATTGGCGGGTTCTGTACAGAATATTTTTACTGTCGGGTGTCCAGCCGATAACAATGTTATTCGGTCCCATCCGGTCGCCGAGATCGTCCCGGTTCAGCGTTGCTGAAAAAGTAAGGCGTTTCGGTTCTCCACCTGTTGAGGGCATGACGAAGACTTCTGTATTTCCGTCATATTGTCCGGTGAAAGCGATGTATTTTCCATCCGGAGAGATACGGGGAAACATTTCATAACCTATGTGTGAGGTGAGTTTACGTGCTGTTCCTCCGTCTGTTTGGACGGTATACAGGTCGCCTGCATAAGAAAATACGATTTGATTCCCGTTTATGTGGGGAAAGCGCAAGAGGCGCGCTTCTGTGGCCCGTAACTGAAACGTGAGCGGGAGAAGAAGCAGAAGAAAAAGAAAATTTTTCATGTTCTATGCTGTTATGATTTTAACAATTGACACAAAGTTAAAATTGTTTTACCGTCTTACTTCTTTTTTTCTTTTAAAAAATCAATAAATCCTTGAAGAGACGTCACATGGTAAAGAAAAAAAGTGGGAATCCCGATCCGGTTTTATTTAACCTGCGGGAAGAAAAGGAAAGAGAATTTTTGAAAAATAAAAACTGTAGAGGAAATATTGTTTCTTAGAAAAAGCTTGGTGAGAATTCTAATAATAAAAATCAATAGTTACCCTCTACAGAAAACGGAAACCGTTTTTTTGTTGTCGGCATGTGACTTGGGAGTGTCATACCGACTCGTTTCAATTTAGTTTAGTGATGTGGATGAATCCACATGATGGGTCTCACGACCAAAATTTTGACTATAAGAGAATTATTTAATTTCAAATATGGCGTAATATTGCCCTTCAGGCGTAAAGCAGATGATCTTATATTTTTGTGCCGGAAGCGCTTTTATATCGATCTCCTGTACAGCCTCATTCGTGGTGTTTACCTCTTCGCTGATATATAGTTGTCCTTTCGTGTCTACGATCCAAACATTTACAATGCCTAAATCACATAAGAAAGTATTTGTGATTTTTCCATCGATATAGGAAACAGATCCACTTACCACTTCCGGATCTAAAGATACGGGGCCGAATTCTTCATCGTCTGAATTTCCACCTTGATATTCTAAATCTTCATCGGTGTATTGTGCATAGGTAACGACAGGCGTAATGAAGAACAAGCCGAGCATTAAAATAATTAATTTAATTTTCATCATGGTTCTATGTTTTTAGTTGTTATCGGGCAAATTTAAAGTATTAGGCAGGCTACTTCAAAATAAAACGACCGGACAATGAGGTGGACAAATTATCCTTATTTTGTTGATAATTATTTGTAAATAATATATTTATGAATTTGTTTTCTGTGGACATATTTTTTATATTTTAATTTTATCTGAAATCGGGTTAATTTTTGCGTAAAAATTGAAGTTACTTTACATTTGGTTTAAATATTCATCCAAAATGATGCAGGTTTTGAGTTTTGTTGATATTTTTTTAGCAAGTCTTGATTTTCTTTTTCGAATAGCTTCCGATGAAACATGGAATACGGCGGCAATATCCGTTACTTTCCAATGATGCCGGACCATGGCCGCCATGAGCGTGTCGTCGGAACTGAGTTGTGGAAATCGTTCCTGGAATTTTTCGATGAATGCCTGATCGAAATCGGTTAGAATGGCCAGCAGGCGGCTTGAATAATTTGCTTTTTGCCGGGTGAAGGCATCCTGAAAGCGATTGTATATTTCTGAATTGACGTTTCCAACCCGGTATCGGTTTAATATACGTTCGAGTTCATCGTAAACAAGATTGTTTGCTGTGATTAGTTCTTTGGTCACCGAAAAGCCCCATTCCGTATGCCTGACTGTTTCCGATAGTTGCTTATAATCTGTTTTTAATTTCCGGTGGCGGTGATATAAGGGGATCGAGATCAATAAAAGGATAATGATAATAACTGAAATGAAGATATAAGAACGGAGTTTTGCATTTTCCGATTTTAATAGTTGGCGTTCTTTTTCGGCGAGATTATATTTTTTATCCAGCTCTATGGTCAGGCTTTTATTGGTATTTTCGTTCAGGCTGTCTTTATAGATGTTGAATTGTTGCCAATAAGTGCATGCTTCCCGATAATTGCCTTCGTCTTGTGCAATTCGCGCAAGCAGTTTGTAACCATTGATTGTGTTGATGATCTTTTTTCCTTTCCGGGCCGCTTCTATCATGAGAGCACAGTAGTGTTTTGCGCTGTCCGGCTGATTTTGTTCCAGGAAGGCCAGTGTCATGCTGTGGTAATAAGAAGAAAGAATCCCCTGATCGTTTTGTGAAGATAGTTCAACACACTTTCTTGCATATTTTAGGGCGTTCGGAATATCTGAATTGTTCCTGTGCAGAATGCTTAATGAATTTAATATTCCGGTTTTTACTTCATTTACTTTCGGATCATCCGTATTTTCTAAGCCGTTCAATAAATTTAGTCCGTGGGTCAGGTATTCCCCGGCTTTTAAAAATTGTTTTTGGTTTGTGTTGATCTGACTTAACAGTTTTAAAGAATGCACGGCGGAAATGGTGTCCTGAGCCGTTAAGAAGTTTTGTAATGCCTTTTCCAGATAAAGTTCGGCTTCCGGCAGATTGCTTTGTTTGTTTTGCAGGCGCGCTAATTGATAGTATATTAATCCTTCCAGATGAGGATGAGTTTGTGTGTCTTTTTTCAGATGAAGTTCTGCCTGTTTTAGGAGGTCGTAGGCAATTTCTTTTTTATTTTGGCGTTGGGAAAGTTTGGACAAATAGTATAAGGTGCGGGCTAAATTATAGTGATCCGAAGTGCTTTCATAATATTTTCTGGAAAATGACAGGGTTGAATCCTCTGCGGAATAGATTAGGTTTTTATCATGTGCTGCCGCGTGGAGTAAAAAATAATAAGCTTTTTCTGCTTTCGGTAAATGAGTTATTTTTATTCTGTTCAGGCTATCCAGCACATATTTCGGCTCTTGCTCAATGATTTCGTCCAGTTGCGAAAGCTGAACAGCATAGTCGTTTCGGCTCGTCTGGCAGGAAATGAGCAAAGATAAATTAATAATAAATAATAAGTATTTATACATAAAGCTGGCACTTATTCGATGCAAACATATATTAACTTTAACAAAATATCAATGTTTTTCTATATCACTTTTCTAAAGAAAATGATTTTTCCATATTTATTTCATGTTGTATGATATTGTTAATATATCTGTTGCTCAATTGAAAAGAATAAAATAGGCGTGCAACTATTATTTTTTTCGATTTACTTTTGCGCCGGAAGAAATATTTGCTTTCAATATTTCGGGAGTTCCTTTGTAAATCAATCTTGCTTTTTGGGACAGGTCATAGCTGATCGATCCGGAAACATCGAGTGTCGCTTTGGAAGACATTCCGGTGATGGCGACGGCTGCCTGTTTTGTTTTTAGTTCGCCTGCTGCCAGTAAAGCCCCTTGGTCCAGTTCTAAATTAAATGTATCTGCATTCCCGTTTAAAGTGATTACAGTGTTTCCTATAGCTTTTACGTTCAGTACGGATGTTTCGACATGCCATTTGATCCGGGTTCCGGCATGGGCTTCGATGGTGGTGGTTTTATTTTTCCAGGGAGTCCGGCTGCCGTCGATTGTTGCTCTGTTTTTGGCTTTTAGATTTGAAATGTTGGGGGTACTTAGAAAGATGTTCATCACTGCGAAGGTTTCGATGTATACCTCCGGGTCGATAAATATTCGCAGGGTGTCGTGCCTGACTTCCGTTTTAATATAAGGAAATAGATTGTTATCGGCTTCAATAATTACCGGGCGCACTTCGTCGGGAGTGGCAAAAATGCGAAGGGGGCCGTTTACCTCTATACTATTATATGTAGCAACCTTTCGTTGCTGGGTGAGAATATATCCCGACCCCTTTATTGTTTTTTGGCTCTTCGCACCTGTTGTGAATAATATGGTAAAGAGGAATATAAAAGTAAAAATTTTCATGGCTCCTTGTTTTTATATTCTAACGTCGGGTTCCTTTGAAAAGTTTTGGGATGAAATGTGTATGGAATGAAGAGATTCGAATTTAAAAACGGAGGTTTGCGGGATAGAATCATCTTTTTAGGACTCATTAACGATAAATGATTTTCATTTTTTGCATAAAAATCGCATGTGGGAATAATTATGCAACCGTTTGAAAATGTTAAATATTTAATTTTGCGGGGATAGTTGCATGTTTTAACAAAAATAACTGCATATTTATTTGTATCGAATAGATAAATATGCATATCTTTGTCTCGTTGTTTGATTAAGTCTATCGAATGAATAAGATTTTTCAGGCAGGGAATTAAAAATGTATAACTTTAACCGGCACAAAATCCGGTCATTAATTCGGAAATGAAATGAAAATAGATGTTATGGTTGCTTCAGAAGAGCATTTAAAGTATGTGACCACTATCAATGACTCTATTGACGAAGCTGCAAAAGCCAGGGGAACTGGTATTGCGCGGAGAACCGACGAATACATCGCCGATAAAATAAAACAAGGTAAGGCTATCTTAGCTTTGAACCGGGACGAGTTTGTAGGTTTTTGCTATATCGAATCGTGGGGACATGAGAAGTTCGTTGCCAATTCCGGTTTGATTGTAAAACCTGCATACCGGGGTATGGGAGTGGCTAAGATGATTAAAAAGGCTGCTTTCGATTTGTCGCGTAAGAAGTTCCCGAATGCAAAACTTTTCGGTTTGACAACGGGGGAACAGGTGATGCGTATCAATACGGAACTGGGGTATGTGCCTGTGACTTTTGCTAAGCTGACCGATGACGAACAGTTTTGGGCAGGATGTAAATCGTGTGTTAATTACGACATTCTTCAGCGTACGAATATGACGAAATGTCTGTGTACCGGGATGGTGTACGATCCGGAAGCTATTGCCAAACGTCAGGCTGAATTGCAGAAAGTGAGCCAAAAAAGATCGGCTATCGCCCGGTTGTTTAAAAAACTTTCTTGAGTGGAAGAAGTTTAAAGAGAAAAATCATCAATCAAAATCATCAATAATGGAAAAGGTCGTATTGGCGTATAGCGGAGGACTGGATACCTCGTATTGCGTAAAATATCTGAGCGAAGAGTTGGGACTGGAAGTATATACAGCTCTTGCAAATACAGGCGGTTTCAGTAAAGAAGAACTGAAAGCGGTAGAAGAAAAAGCATATCTCTTAGGAGCAAAAAAACATGTAAACCTGGATGTGACGGACGATTATTATGAGAAGTGTATCCGTTATATGGTTTTTGGAAACGTATTGCGAAATAAGACTTATCCTATTTCTGTCAGCTCAGAGCGTACGTTCCAGGCATTGGCTATTGTCAATTACGCCAAAGAGATCGGAGCACAATACATTGCTCACGGAAGCACCGGAGCCGGGAATGACCAAGTTCGTTTCGACCTTTGTTTTGCTGTTTTCGCTCCTGATATTAAGGTGATCACTCCCACACGCGACTTGAAATTGTCGCGGGAAACGGAGATTGAGTATCTTAAAGCGCATGGAGTGACTTCCGATTGGAAAAAAATGGAATATTCCATTAATAAAGGGGTTTGGGGAACTTCTGTGGGAGGAAAAGAAACTTTACATTCTAATACGAATTTGCCGGAAACCGCTTATCCTTCGCAGTTGAAGAAAGAAGGTACGGAGCAGTTGGAGATCGAGTTTGAAAAAGGTGAGGTGGTTGGAGTGAACGGTAAGAAGGTCAGTAAGATCGAAGCCATCAATATGCTGGAAGAGATCGGTGCTGCGTGGGCTGTCGGACGGGATACCCATGTGGGCGATACGATTGTAGGTATTAAGGGACGTGTCGGTTTCGAGGCTGCTGCCCCTATGTTGATTATCAAGGCTCATGAATTGCTGGAAAAACATACTCTGACCAAATGGCAACAATATTGGAAAGAACAGTTGGGAAACTGGTATGGTATGTTTTTGCATGAAGCGATGTATTCCGAGCCGGTGATGCGCGATATTGAGAAATTCCTCGAAAGCAGCCAGCGGAATGTTAGCGGAAAAGTATTTATTCAGTTACGTCCTTACCATTTCGAGTTGATCGGTATTCAGTCCGGGCACGATTTGATGAATTCCGGATTTGCCGAATACGGTGAAATGAATAATGCCTGGACGGCCGACGATGTGAAGGGTTTTACCCGTATTCTCTCTATGCCGTTGAGGATTTATAATGCTGTGAATAAAGATTTGTAATATATCTATCTGATTGGATGGCTTCCGATTTATGGACTGTGAAACATGAATATTCCCGTAAGTCGGAAGCCGAAAATCGAAAAGTTGAATTTATGAAGGTTGCTATTGCTGGTGGTGCTGGATATACTGCCGGAGAATTGATCCGGTTATTGATTAATCATCCCGAAGCGGAATTGAAGTACATACAGAGCGAATCTCACAAGGGAGAAGCTATTTATAAGGTGCATGGAGATTTGCTGCATTCCGGTTTGGTTTTTTCCGATATTGATTTCACGGATATAGATGTGTTGTTTTTATGTATGGGACACGGGGTTTCTGCCGAGTTCCTGAATACACATCCTTTGCCTGAGAAGGTGAAAGTGATCGATTTGGGAAATGATTTCCGTTTGGCCAAAGATGCCGGGGAATTTGTGTATGGTTTGCCGGAATTGTCCCGGGAAACTATCGCCCGGAGTAAATATATTGCTAACCCGGGGTGTTTTGCCACTTCTATCGAGTTAGGTTTGTTACCTTTGGCGAAGGCCGATAAATTGCCCGATGATATTTCGGTGTTTGGCGTTACGGGTTCAACCGGAGCGGGACAGAAACCGACCAACGATACCCATTTCAGTAACCGGAACGATAATCTTTCCAATTATAAGGTATTTACTCACCAGCATTTGGGTGAGATCGGCGAAACTTTAGTGAAGGCCGGAGCTTCGAATGCTTTCGATATTGCTTTCGTTCCGGTCAGGGGATGCCATTCCAGAGGGATCATTGCCGATATTGTTATCCGTACGGAAATGGAGGTTGAGGAAATCGTGAACCTTTATAAAGCGTATTACAACGGACATCCGTTCGTGTGTGTCAGCGATCAGCCGTTGTATATGAAACAGGTGGTGAACACTAACTACTGCTATATTAATATCTGTAAACAGGGGAATAAGGTGCTGATTACTTCAGTGATCGACAACCTGTTGAAAGGCGCTTCCGGCCAGGCTGTTCAGAATATGAATCTGTTGTTTGGACTGGAGGAAACGACGGGACTTAAATTAAAAGCCAATTACTTTTAATGAGTTCTTTTGAGAATTTTAAATTGTTGATTATCGGGAGTTTTGTTTATTGCTTTCCGTATAATCTTCAATTTAAAAGTTTCAAAAATGTAGGTAGGGCACGTTTCGTATGTGCTCTTTCTTTTTAAAAAGTATATAAGTTAAATAAGTCGGATCGACTTAAAATCTGAGATCATGAATAATCTGTTTGAAGTTTACGATTTACTGGATATAGAGCCGGTAGAGGCAAAGGGAGCCTATCTTTGGGATAAAAAAGGTGAAAAGTATCTTGATTTTTACGGCGGGCATGCGGTTATATCGATAGGGCATTGCCATCCTGTTTATGTAGATAAGATCGGTAAGCAGTTGAGTAAGATCGGTTTTTATTCTAACGCTGTGATTAATCCTTTGCAAGAGGAACTGGCGGAGCAGTTGTGTAAAACTTCGGGATATGACGATTACCATTTGTTTTTGTGTAATAGCGGGGCTGAGGCGAACGAGAATGCTCTGAAACTGGCTTCATTCATCACCGGGCGTAATAAGGTGCTGGCGATGAAGGGGGCTTTCCACGGGCGTACCAGCGCGGCGGTGGCTGTAACCGATAATCCTAATATTCAGGCACCTTTGAATCAAAGCCATAAGGTGAATTTTATCCCCTTAAACGATGAAAAGGCGTTGGAAAAAGAGTTGGCTACGGGGGAATATGCTGCGGTCATTGTCGAAGGTATCCAGGGAGTAGGAGGAATCCGTGTTCCTGCTGAAAGTTTCCTGAAAAAGATGCGGGATTTGTGCGATCAGACCGACACGGTGATGGTGCTCGATGAGGTGCAGTCCGGTTACGGGCGTACCGGTAAATTTTTTGCCCACCAGTATGCCGGAGTGAAGCCGGATGTAATTACGATGGCGAAAGGCATGGGGAACGGTTTCCCGATCGCCGGGTTATTGATCACCCCTAAGATTGCAGCTAAAAAAGGTATGCTGGGAACTACTTTCGGAGGAAGCCATTTGGCATGCGCGGCGGCTTTGGCTGTATTAGAAGTGATCAACCGGGAGTATTTGCTGAATAATGCTGCCGGATTGGGAAAATATATGATCCACGAACTGAAAAAGGTAAAAGGTGTGACGGATGTCCGGGGCGAAGGTTTGATGATCGGGGTCGATTTGGAGGTACCACAGTCGGAGTTTCGGAAGAAACTGACCCATAAATATCATGTAATGACCGGGTATAGCGGAAAAAATACATTGCGTTTATTGCCGCCTCTGATTATCACCCGGAAAGAAGCAGACGAGTTTTTGGACGCGTTTAAACAAGTGATTGCCAGTTTTAATTAAGCCCGGATGGCGGTATAGAGGAAATCTTATGATTAAAGTAATAAAAATCGGCGGTAAGCTGATCGAGAACGAGACGGTGCTCCATGGATTGTGCGATAAATTAACGGAGTTGTATCCCGGTTGTGTTTTGGTACATGGTGGGGGTAGCCTGGCCGGACAGTTATCGTCCCGCCTGGGGATCGAAACCCGTATGCACGACGGGCGTCGGATTACAGACCGGGAAACGTTGGATGTAACGATTATGGCGTACGCCGGATTGGCGAATAAGAAAGTGGTTGCAGCTTTACAGGCCAGAGGGGTGAATGCTTGTGGTTTATCGGGTTGCGATATGGGAGTTGTAGTGTCGCACAAACGGGAAGTGAAAGATATTGATTGGGGATTTGTTGGCGATATTGATCAGGTGAAAGCTGAAAATCTGGCTTATCTGTTGGATAAAAAGATTATGCCTGTGGTTTCGCCGATCACTTTCGATTTGTCCGGGCAATTGCTGAATACCAATGCCGATAGCGTGGCTTCGGCGGTGGCTATTGCTTTGAGCCGCTTGTATGAGGTGGAATTGGTATTTTGTTTCGATAAGCCGGGAGTTTTGACCGATGTAGACGATGAAAGTTCTGTGATTCCTTCGGTCAACCGGGCTCAATATGCGGAATATGCAGCCGGAGGAGTGATTCATTCGGGCATGATGCCTAAATTGGAAAACGCCTTCAAGACGATCGATGCCGGGGTAAAATCGGTAAGGCTGACTAATCCCGACAACCTCACGGGAGGAACGGTCGTTGTGGGGGAATAATTAAATAGGTTTGATATGATGACGAAGACAGACGCAATAGAATTGCTGAAACGGATGATTTCTATTCCTTCGTTCAGCCGGGAGGAAGGAAATGTGGCAGATTTGATGGTGGAAACGCTGAAAAATCACGGATACATCGCTTCCCGCAAGGGAAATAATGTTTGGGCGAAATCGAAGGACTGGGATAGTGGTAAACCGGTTATTTTACTGGATGCACATATCGATACGGTGAAACCGAATGGGAATTGGGATACCGATCCTTTTACTCCCGTTGTGAAAGACGGTAAGTTGTTTGGCTTGGGGAGTAACGATACGGGCGGTAGTGTGGTTTCCATGTTGACGGCTTTTCTACACCTTACCGCAAAACCTCAGCCCTATAATTTGATTTGGTTGGCTTCGGCCGAGGAAGAAAATACCGGGAAAGGCGGGATTCAAAGTGTGTTGGAGGAGTTAGGGCATGTTGACCTGGCATTGGTAGGTGAGCCTACCGGGATGCAGGCCGCCGTTGCTGAAAAGGGGTTGATGGTGATTGATTGTATCGCAAAAGGTAAATCGGGACATGCGGCGCGGAATGAAGGCGTAAACGCTATTTATGAGGCTTTGCCGGATGTGGAATGGTTTCGCTCTTATCAGTTCGACAAAGAATCGTCCCTGTTGGGAAAGGTAAAAATGACGGTCACGGGGATCAATGCCGGGACTCTTCATAATGTAGTGCCTGCGGAATGTAAGTTTATGGTAGATATTCGTATCAATGAACATTATTCCAATCAGGAAGTGTTCGAGACCATCAAACAGCATGTAAAGGCAGAAGTCCTACCCCGTTCGTTCTCTTTGAATTCTTCATCCATTCCGGAAAACCATCCGGTGGTGAAGCGTTGTAAGGAGTTAGGAATGACCACTTATGGCTCGCCCACGACTTCTAATCAGGCGGTGATTCCCTTTACTTCATTGAAGATCGGGCCGGGTGACAGTGCCCGAAGCCATACAGCGAATGAGTATATCCATTTGCAGGAGATCGAGGAGGGAATCGATATTTTTATAAATTTGCTGGATAATTGCAACTTGTTCCAATAAGCCGGGGCAACCTTTCCGAAGAAGGGGTGTGAATCTTTTTCTATCGGGGATTGTTGTACGGTTTTAGAAGGAGGAAGTGCATCACCATTAAAATAATAAGTTATGAAACTTTGGGATAAAGGCTATAATATCGACCATTTTACAGAGTCGTTTACGATCGGCAAGGATAAGGAGCTTGATGTCATGCTGGCTAAAGCCGATGTGCTGGGAAATATGGCGCATTTAAAGATGCTGCATTCGATCGGGTTGATTAGCGGGGAGGAACTGAAAGCTTTGGAACAGGCGCTGAAAGAGATATTTGAAGAGGTGGAAGCCGGGAATTTCCGGATTGAAGAAGGGATCGAGGACGTGCATTCTGAAATTGAATATTTACTGACCCAAAAGTGCGGGGAAGCCGGGAAAAAGATACATACCGGACGTTCCCGGAACGATCAGGTGTTGATCGACCTGAAATTATTCACTCGTTCCGCTTTGGTGGAAGTGTTGGAGGGAGTGGAACAATTGTTTCGTTTGTTATTGGCTAAGGCCGAAGAAAATAAAGATATACTGATGCCGGGGTATACTCACCTGCAAGTGGCGATGCCTTCTTCTTTCGGTATGTGGTTCAGCGCTTATGCGGAATCTTTGGCAGATGATGTGTTGTTGCTGAAAGCTGCTTTCGATATGGTGAATACCAATCCGCTGGGGTCCGGCGCAGGGTACGGTTCTTCTGTGCCTCTTGACCGGACGATGACAACCCGGTTATTGGGCTTCGATGATTTGGCTTATAATTCTGTTTATGCCCAGATGCAAAGGGGAAAAATGGAAAAGAATGTGTTGTTTGCCCTGGCTTCCGTAGCTACTACCCTGGGAAGGATGGCTGCCGATGTTTGCCTGTATTCTTGCAGCAATTTCGGGTTTGTAAAACTTCCGGATAAATATACAACGGGTTCCAGTATTATGCCTCATAAGAAGAATCCCGATATTTTTGAGTTGATCCGTGCAAAATCGAATCGGCTGCAATCTCTGCCGGGACAGATGGCAATGATCTGTGCCAACCTCACATCCGGCTATTTCCGGGATATGCAGTTGACGAAAGAGATCTTTCTCCCGGCTTTTAAGGAATTGAACGATTGTTTGTTTATGACGGGAACTGTGTTGAAAGAAATGGGGCTGAATCCCGATATTTTGTCGGACGAACGCTATAATTACCTGTTCACCGTAGAAGACGTGAACGATATGGTGGCTGCCGGAGGGTCCTTTCCCGCAAGTCACAGCTGTT
>UQJP01000027.1 GCA_900541415.1 uncultured Odoribacter sp.
AAGCCGCTCTTGGCGGCGAAACTACCAAAGATTGTGGCTGCCGTGGCTGCCAGAAAGGCTATGGCAAAGGTGTTCAGCAAGGTGCGGAACAGGGCATTGTTGATTCCTCCGGTAAACAGGGAGGTGTATAGTTTGGTGGAAAAACCTGTCCAGTTCCCCAGCACTTTAGCTTCGGTGAATGAAAAGATAATGATAATCAGGATGGGGGAATAGAGTATTGCCAATAGCAACCCGATGTAGGATTTGGCGATAACGTTTTTCATAACACTCCTCCTTCCTCTGTTGATTTTTCATCGGTAAACAGGCTGCTGATTCCAATTAACAGCAACATTAACAGGGAGATCGCTGCTCCGTAATTCCACATGCCGTTGTTGATGCTTTCCTGTACGGAAGTACCCAATAGTTTTACATTGTTCAGGGTTAAAAGTTCAGCAATGGCAAAGGTGGAAACCGTGGGCATGAAGACCATAAGGATACCGCTGGTCACTCCGGGCATGGAGAGAGGAAGGGTTATCCTTGTGAATACGCGAATAGGATTCGCTCCCAGGTCTTGTGCGGCTTCTACCAGACTGTTGTCCATTTTGGACAATACGTTATAGATGGGGTAGATCATGAAAGGCAGGAAGTTGTAGACCAATCCAAAGATTAAAGCCCCTTCGCCCAGCGGGAGTTTCAAGAAATCGAAAAGCGCCACCGTGGCGAGCGTACGGATCAGGGTGTTTACCCACATCGGTAGAATAAACAGCATGACGATGACGGAGGTGGATTTGAATATGTTTTTACTCAAAATGTAGGCAACCGGATAGCCTATCAGTATACAGAATATTGTGGTGATAATAGCTATGCCTATCGAGTAGATGAACGTATTTACCGTTTCTGTGTGGTGAATGAATTTGGCAAAGTTAGTTAAGCTAAAATTTCCATTGACATCGGTGAAGGCGTAAAATCCAATCAATATTAAAGGAATTACCACGAAGATGAACAGAAAAACGGAATAGGGAATCGCCCAGTTTTTCTGCACTCCAAAACGACCAAACTGCCTTTTTCTCAACTTCTTATTTTATTTACAGGTGAATAATTCTTATTTTATCGGGAGGGATGCTGATTCCCACTTTATCCCCGTCGTCCCACACATCCTGGGTGTCTACATAGATGTTTTCGTCCCAGTCTGTCAGCACGGTAAGGTGGTAACGGTCGCATTTATAGAGAATGTATTTCACTTCACCTTCGATCATGCCTTCGTTGTCGAGCAGTTCCACATCGCCGAAGTCCACTTCTACTTTCACTTCGGTGTTGTCCTCGAAGCCCGACACTTCGCTGCATTCGAATACATGCCCTAAAAATTCTACGTGCGTCGAGTCAATGAGTTTACCTTCGAAAGTATTACACAGTCTTTCTTTTTTCATGACATGGATGTCGAAAGGCTTGATCGAAAGTCCTAAGGTCTGTCCGATGGTATAGGGATCGTAATCATGGATTAGAAATTCATATCCTTCCGGAGTGACTACGGTCATTTCGTTGTGAACGCCTTTGAATACGATCGATTCCACTTTTCCGGAAAACATCGATTTGCTGACATCTTCCGAAATGATGATGTCTTCAGGGCGAATAACGACATCGACCTGGGTGTTTTCACCGAAGCCTTTATCCACACAGGCAAAGTCGTGTCCGGCAAAATGCACTAATTTATCTTTGACCATAACCGCGTTCAGGATGTTGCTTGCCCCGATAAAGTCGGCCACAAAAGAATTCGCGGGTTCGTTATATACGTCCATAGGGGTTCCGATCTGCTGGATAACCCCTTCGCTCATAACGACAACGGTATTACTTAAAGTCAAGGCTTCTTCCTGATCGTGGGTGACATACAAAAATGTGATGTTCAGGTTTTTATGCAATTCCTTTAACTCCATTTGCATGTCCTTGCGCATTTTCAGGTCGAGGGCGGCTAAAGGTTCGTCGAGCAGCAACACTTCCGGCTCGTTCACAATAGCCCTGGCAATCGCCACTCTTTGCTGTTGTCCTCCCGACAGGGAATCCACCGAACGGTATTCGTAGTCGGTCATGCTGACCATTTTCAATACTCTGGCTACTTTCTTATCGATTTCCGGTCGGGAAAGTTTTTTCAATTTTAACCCGAAGGCAATGTTGTCATACACGTTTAAGTGGGGGAACAGGGCATATTTTTGGAACACCGTGTTTACCGAGCGTTTATAAGGAGGTACACCCGTCACTTCTTTGCCCGCAATCCGGATTTCTCCGGAAGAGGCCGGCAGGAATCCGGCGATGAGGCGCAGTAATGTCGTTTTACCACATCCGGAGGGGCCGAGAATGGTGACAAATTCACCTTTCTTCACCGACAAATTGATGTTGTCGAGCACTACTTTGTCCTTGTAGTTTTTGTGTATGTTTCGGACATCGATGATGTAGTCGGATTGCTGCATTTTCTTTTGCTTTGCTGGTTAAAATAAAATTGCGGCAAAGATAGATATTTCATTGAGAAATTGGCCGTTAAAAAATTAAAATATTCAGCGATTTCAGAGGGAAAAAATCGGGCGGGAAATTCGCTGTAAAGAGGAGATTCACAGAGGGATGGCCGGGTGGGACGATCGGTATTGTTTCACAGAGGCAGACCAGGTTAACCGAAGGTTACTTTTTCTCTGGGGAAGTGCCTTGTTTTATGTGGGAATACCGTCGCTTTTGTGTATGGCTGCCGGGGCAGGAAATAAAGGCCGGATTTGCCGGAACTGGCCGAAAAACATAAATTATACGCTGTATGAGTAGCGGGATACGGAATTTTTAAATATCTTTATATACCTGTTTTGCGTATATATTAACTAAATTGTAGTAGTTATGGAAAGAAATTTAAAAGAGGCTTTAAAACACAGGCGCAGTTACTATGCCATTGGTAATAAATCGATTATTTCCGATGCCGAGATAGAGGAAATCATTGATTTTGCGGCGTTGCACACTCCTTCTGCATTTAATTCGCAGTCAGCCCGTTTTGTACTTTTATTAGGCGAACATCATAAAAGATTGTGGGAAATCGTAAAGGAAACTTTGAAGAAAGTGGTAGCGGCTCCTGCCTTTGCAACTACGGAAGCGAAGATCAACAAGTCGTTTGCATCGGGGTATGGAACGGTGCTTTTTTTCGACGACCGGACAGTTGTGGAAGGATTGCAAAAAGCTTATCCGCTTTATCATGATAAATTCCCGGAATGGGCTTTACAATCGGCGGGAATGCAGCAGCTGGCGGTATGGACTATGTTGGAGGATGCCGGATTCGGTGTTTCTTTGCAGCATTATAATCCGTTGATCGATGAAGCTGTTTTAAAAGAGTGGAAATTACCCGCATCGTGGGAATTGCTGGCTCAAATGCCTTTCGGCATGCCTCTGGAACCCCCGGCCAAAAAAGAGTTTAAACCGTTGGACGACCGGGTGAAAGTGTTCCGTTAACCGATAACAACCGGGTGAGGGTTAGAATGTCCGGGTTTCATGAGGCTATCAGCAATCAGGGAACCCGGATTTTCTATGGTGTGAATATCCGGGGGGGGGAGGAACTTGTTATAACCGTTCCCGATTTTTTGGTTCCCCGGAATGCCCGTTTCCCGGATGAGGGATACATTTCGGGGAATTTTTCTGTTTGAAGGGAGAGCCATATTTATAATTTATTTTATTTTTGTAACTACTTATCAAAAACGGATTAGCCATGAGGATTTTTGACGGAATACAGCGATGAAACTTCTTGCCTCCTGTATTAGGAAGAAAATGAGTGACGTGTGATTTTATGTTTTTTCCCGGCGGAAGGGGAAAAGGTATGTGTGATTTTTTTAGCTGATTCGGTTCAATTTATGGAAAACTGGAAAAAGAAATTTATTATAATCTGGTCGGGACAATTGTTTTCGATCTTGAGTAGTGCGATTGTCGGCTATTCTGTGATGTTCTGGCTGAGTATCGAAACAAAGAGCGCGGAAGTGCTGGCGTATGCGGTGTTGGCCACATTATTGCCTCAGGCGGTGCTGGGACCTGTGGCGGGTGTGTATGTAGACCGCTGGAAACGGAAATGGACAATGATCGCCGCCGATAGTTTTGTGGCGTTGTGTTCTTTGGCATTGGGGGTGCTGTTCTATTTCGATATGGCGGAATTGTGGCTCATTTATGTACTGATGTCTTTGCGGAGTGTGGGAAATGCCTTTCATTCACCTGCCATGCAGGCCGCTATTCCGATGTTGGCTCCGAAATCGGAGTTGATGCGTATTGCCGGGGTAAATCAGGCATTGCAATCGGTGAGCAATATAGCCGGACCGGCTTTGGGGGCTGTGTTTATTACTACGTTGGATATGACGGCCGTTATGCTGGTGGATGTTTTGGGGGCTGTTATTGCCTGTACCACTTTGCTGTTTGTGGTGATTCCCGATCCTGTCCGGGAAAAGGAAGAAAGGAGCAGCGGGGTTTTCCGTGAAATGCGGGAGGGGCTTGCGGAGGTCGGGAAATATAAAGGTTTGGCCTGGCTGATGGCCATTTCCGTGTCGGTTACTTTTTTCCTGATGCCTGTGTCCGTACTTTTCCCGTTGATGACGGTGAATCATTTCGGGGGCAACACCTATCAGATGAGTTTGGTGGAAGTGGTGTGGGGATCGGGAATGCTGGCCGGAGGTATTATCATCGGTTTATGGAAGATCAAACTGCGGAAGGTGATATTGATTAATGCTTCTTATCTGGTGTTAGGTGTTTATATTTTAATATCGGGACTTTTACCGTCCGACCAGTTTGCCTGGTTTGCCGGATTGACGATTATCGGTGGCCTATCCGCTCCTTTTTACAGCAGTCCTTTCACCACTCTTTTGCAAACCTATATCGAGCATGCTGCTTTGGGAAGGGTGTTTTCACTTTTCGGCAGCTTGAGCCTTTTGCCTTCCATGGTGGGAATTTTAGCAACCGGGTTTATAGCTGACCAGATCGGGGTTTCGAATGCTTTTCTCATTAGCGGGATCGTGATCGTTTTGCTGGGTGGGGTGTCGTTTTTCATTCCTGCCGTGATGAAGTTGGAGAAAAAGAAGAGAGGTTTTCACCGGGATTCTGTGCCGGAAAATGTATCTTTGCCTGAAAATACCGTGGTATGAAAACAGCACAGGAAACATTGGAAAATGGTTTGTTCCCGGAATTCCGGAAAGTTTCTTTTTCTCCGCCTAAACATTCGGCACAACTTTGTATCCCTTTGAAAAAATGGGAGTTTTTGTGTCATACGTTGTATCTGAAAAAATATCCTTTCCTGTTAGGTCCGAAGGGATGCGGGAAATCATCGGTCGCTAAAGAACTGGCGGATGCTATGGGAATGGAGTATTACGCCTTTGATATGGGACAGGCCTTTAAGCCGAAGAAATTGTTTCTGGGTGGGTTGGTTATCGGGGATGAAGGGAGGACAAAGGCTGTCCGTTCGGAATTTTTTCAGGCGTTTACTTCCGATAAGCCTACTTTGATCTTTTTGGATGAATTGACCCGCATTCCTATGGTGGCGGCCAATTTTCTCATGACGATCCTCGACAGGCAGCAATCTTATCTATACGACGAAGATTCGGGGATTCGCTATGTGAAGGGAGAGAATGTGTTGTTTGTTGCAGCCGGGAATACGGGGTTTGCTTATGTATCGACTCAGCGTTTGGATTCGGCTTTCGAAGACCGTTTTATAAAAGTGCAACTGGATTACCTGACCCCGGAGGAAGAGGCGGATTTGATTGTGTTGCGTTACCCGACGGTGCCTGCAAAAACGGCGGAATTGCTGGCGGAAACCGCCCGGGTGTTGCGTTACGCGGAACAGAAAGAAGCGTTGTCGGTTTCGTTGTCTACGCGGCAGGTGCTGGATGCGGCGGCTTATATCCCGTTGGGATATAGCTTGAAGGAAGCGATCGAAGAGGTGATTTTGACCAATTATGTGATTGCGGGCGAGCAGTTGGTGGCAAGGTCTTTGATCCAGATTTTATGATACAGCAGGTATGGAAATAAAAGAGCTATACCGGGAAACCGGGCTCGACCGGGCGTGGTGGGGTGATTTTCCCGATCCGCAAAATTTGCTGGGCGACAGTTTTCCGGTGACTTCCGATCTCTACAAACTGATGCCGGTGTGTGCGCGCATTTCCTTGCACATTGCCGGGGAACTTCCTTATATCAGTTTTTCAAGGGAAAAGAAGGTTTTCGGTGATTTCGAATATATTTTACTCAATCAGGAATTGCTTTACCTGCGTGTGCCCGATGAGGTGAGAATGGCTGTTTTTTTCGGTAATTTCATTCATCAGTTGGGGCATTTTGTATATTCCCGGCAGGATTATGCCGATCTTTCCTTTACTTATGATGAGAGTGCTTTTGTGCATCTGCTGGAGGACAGGCGGGTGGAATCGAAGTTGGTGGCGGCCTATCCGGGGTATTACGATTATCTGTATGCCGCCCGGAAGCTGGTTTTCGTTATGGCTTTGGACGGGATCGGGAAGGATTTGCGTTTTCAGAATCTGGCGGGTGTGCGTTTCACGTATGTCACGGCCCGTGTTCTGTATCCTGAATTATTCCGTTATGAGGAATTTGTGGAAAAATTCAAGCCCCATTTGTCGCGGCTCAGGCAAATCGATGCCATTTTGGATGAAATTACGGACTATGCTTCTATGCCTCCCCGGGAGGTTGTGCGGATTGCCAAACGTTTGTGCCTGTCGTGCGGAGCCGATTTGAAAATATCCGAGCCTATGTTTAACTATTTTTCCAGGGTGATGAAAAATTTGCCTTTGGAAGTGGAAGGTAAGCAGGTGAATGTGGATATAAAGGTTTTCGACGATCTGTTCCAGGATTTGAACCGTAGCCTCGACATCGGAGAATCGTTGCAATTTATCCGGGAATCGGGGACGGAGTCGGGGCTGAAGAATCCGCCGGAGGCTATTCAGAAAAAAGTTTTGGAAGTGGATGCTACGCCCGGAAATATCTCTTTTGAGGTTTTAGCCGAGGCTAAGGCCATTGCCGCTAAAATCCGGTTGAACTTCCTGACTTTCCTGTCGAAAATGAATAAAACCTGTGTGATCTACGAACAGGATTCGGGGGATCTGGACGAGGACGAACTTTATCAGGTTAGTTTCAATTCCCATATTTTTATGGAAGAGCTGCCTTCGCCTTCCGCTATGCTCGAAGTGATGATTTTGCTGGATTTGTCCGGCTCGATGGTCGAAATGGATAAATTGCAGATGCAGACGACTTTGGTGGCCGGACTGGCTCTGGCTTTCGACCGGAATCCGAATATCCGGTTTTCCATATATGGGCACCGGGTAAACCGGGGGAGTCTGGAACTCACCCGGTTTCACGAGGCGGGAAGCCGTTTTCAATTGCAAAAGTTGTTTTCGCAGGAGGGCATGTATACCAATGCCGACGGGTTGGCTTTGGAGTATGCTTTGCAGAAGTTTCAGGCCGGGAATCAGAATAAGTTGATTTTTATGATTTCAGACGGCAGGCCGACGGTGTCCGTCGGGGACAAAGAGCCCCGCGCTCATGTCCGCGAAATGGTGAGGACAGCCAAACGGCAGGGGGTGGATGTGCTTTCCATTGGAATTTCCAATTTCGACCAGGGCGATATGTATGATGAGTTTATCCCGTATTCGGGTGTAGAGGTTTCCACGAAATTGGTGATGTGGTTGCGCAGGAAGTTTTCTTCTATTGCCGATGGGGCTACTTTTTAAGATAAAGATGCCTGCCGGGTCGGTTTCAGGCAGGCATTTGTTTTTCCGGTCAGGGATGGACTATAAAGATGATCCTTGTCTTTATGGTTGTTTAAAAATTGAATTTCTCCAGTTTCATTTCAGCTAACTGCTGGGTTTTTCCTACCAACGTGATAAAATGTTCTGTTTTTTCATGTGCGGCCAGCGCAGTTTCGTTTTCCCAGGTTTCACAAATCATCAGGACGGAGGCATCCTGGGTGTTTTCGAATGCTCCGTAAGCGATACAACCTTTTTCCCGGCGTGATTTCTCTGCCAGTTCGTTAATGGTGGCCAGCGTCTCAGCTCGTTTTTCAGGGCTTACTTTGATAAATACATTTAAACGAATCATATTATTTGTGTTTTAATTGGATTTGATGACAAAGATAAGCAATCCCTGCAAAAACAGAAGCTGTATCCGGGTTATTCTGATGTGTTTATTTTATCTTGAATCTTTTAAATTTCAGACTAAAAAACGGTTTTTCCGATCTTTTTGCTTTTAATCTTTTACATCTTGTATTTAATCATTATTTTTGGAATCGTTTGAGATTATGGCGTATTTGAATGTAAATTTTATATAAACTTTTATGGATCAGGAATCGACAAAAAACAATTCGTTGCCCGAAAATGCGTATCGGGAACTCGCTCCGGGTGAGGAATACAAACCTATTATGCCCGCAAATTCGAAACCTAAGGAGGTTACTTTATATTCTGTGGTGTTCGGTATTATTATGGCTATTATTTTTTCAGCCGCCGCCGCTTATCTGGGTTTAAAGGTGGGACAGGTGTTTGAAGCCGCTATCCCTATCGCCATTATTGCTGTGGGAGTGGGTAATCTTCTCAATCGCAATAATATGTTGGGGCAGAATGTTATTATTCAGTCGATCGGAGCCAGTTCCGGCGTGATTGTGGCAGGGGCTATTTTCACTCTTCCCGCCTTGTATATTTTGGGATTGGATGCCCAGTTTTACCAGATTTTCCTTTCTTCATTGTTCGGCGGATTGCTGGGCATTTTGTTGCTGATTCCTTTCCGGAAATATTTTGTGAAAGAGATGCACGGGAAATATCCTTTTCCGGAAGCCACCGCAACGACGGAGGTGCTGGTGTCCGGGGAGAAAAAGGGCAATCAGGCGAAATTGCTCGCCGTGAGCGGTTTGATAGGAGGATTGTATGATTTCTTTATCAGTACATTCGGCTGGTGGACGGAGAATGTTTCTACCCGCATCATGGGATGGGGGGAAATGCTGGCGGAAAAAACGAAACTGGTGTTTAAGGTAAATACCGGGGCGGCTGTATTGGGGTTGGGATATATCGTAGGGTTGAAATATGCGGCTATTATTTGTGCCGGGTCGTTTGCCGTGTGGTTTGTGTTGATTCCTTTTATCAGCTATTTTGCAGAGGGGCAGACTGTCGCTGTGGGCGACGGGATTACGATGTTGCTGCGGGATATGTCGCCGGAACAGATTTTTTCGAATTATGCCCGTCATATCGGTATCGGAGGTATTGCGATGGCCGGAATTGTGGGAATCATCCGTTCATCGAAAATTATCCGTCAGGCTTTGGGGCTTGCGGTGAAAGAGCTGAGCGGTAAAAAAGGAGCGGAGGAAGTGGGAGAACGTACCCAGCGCGACCTGTCGATGAAGTTTATCCTGATCGGTTTGCTGGCGGTGTTGATTACTACTTTCCTGTTTTTCCAGTTCGGTGTGCTGGATAATATTTTTCAAACCCTTGTGGCAATCCTGATAGTTTTCATTATATCGTTCCTGTTTACAACGGTCGCTGCCAATGCGATTGCGATTGTGGGAACTAATCCGGTGTCGGGAATGACTTTGATGACCCTGATTTTGGCTTCGCTGGTGCTGGTGAGTGCCGGATTGAGCGGAACGAACGGAATGATGGCAGCTATGATTATCGGAGGTGTGGTATGCACGGCGTTGTCTATGGCGGGTGGTTTTATTACCGACCTGAAAATCGGTTATTGGATTGGGACCACTCCCGCCAAGCAGGAGACATGGAAGTTTTTGGGGACGGCCGTTTCGGCTGCCACCGTGGCTGGAGTGATGATGATTCTGAATCAGACATACGGTTTTGTGGGAGAGAATGCTTTGGTTGCTCCCCAGGCCAATGCTATGGCTGCCGTGATTCGTCCTTTGATGGAGGGAGGAACCACTCCCTGGATGCTTTATTTTGCCGGGGCTGCTTTGGCTTTGATTCTCACCATGATCGGGGTGCCTGCTTTAGCTTTTGCTTTGGGAATGTTTATTCCGTTGGAATTGAATACCCCGTTGTTGGTGGGTGGTTTGGTTAGCTGGTATGTATCCACCCGCAGCAAAGACGAAAAGGTGAATAAGATGCGCCGTGAAAGAGGTACGTTGATAGCTTCCGGCTTTATTGCCGGAGGAGCATTGATGGGTGTGATTAGCGCGGTGTTGAAGTATGCCGGAGCGGATTGGTATTCCACCTGGAGTGGTGCAGAATGGCTGGCTGTTGTGATGTATGTAGTGATCATCGCTTATTTTATCTGGGATAGCCTGCGGGCAAAGGCTGAAAAATAAGTATTTGCCGGGCAGGGCAGATATAAGGAAGGTGAATGGTTGGTTTTCCCGGTGTGCCCGGAAAGCCGGGGGAAATGGAATGTGGGGAGGCGGTTGCTTTCCGAAAGAGAAGTTGAATTTGTAATGAGTTAAATTTATGGAACTAAAAGAACGATTTTTGAAATATGTGGGGTTTGATACCCAAAGTGATCCTGAAAGTGAAACTTTTCCTTCAACGGGGAAACAGTTGGTTTTATTGAATTATCTGGCGGAAGAAATGAAAAGTTTGGGATTGGATGAAGTGGAAATCGATGGAAACGGATATGCTATGGGAACAATCCCTGCTACGAAAGGGTACGAAAATTGCCCGGTGATCGGGTTTATTTCCCATGTTGATACGAGTCCCGATATGAGTGGCGCCCATGTGAAACCACAGATCATCGGAGATTATGACGGAAACGATATTCAGCTAAACTCTTCGCTGGTGATGCGGGTGGCCGATTTCCCGGAATTGTCTTTCTTTAAAGGGCATACGTTGATTACAACCGACGGAACTACCCTTTTAGGAGCGGATGATAAGGCGGGAATTGCTGAAATTATGACGGCGGCAGAGTATCTGATAAGCCATCCGGAAATTGAGCATGGAAAAATCAGGATCGGCTTCACTCCGGACGAGGAAATCGGACGGGGGGTGGATTTTTTTAATGTGGAGAGTTTCGGTGCAAAGTTCGCTTACACGATGGACGGCGGTTTTGAAGGAGAATTGGAATATGAAAATTTTAATGCCGCCGGGGCTAAGATTGCGATTCAGGGACGCAACATACATCCCGGATATGCAAAAGATAAGATGATCAATGCGTTACAGGTGGCTACTGAACTCAACAGTTTGTTGCCTGTGTGCGAGCGTCCCGAACACACGGAGGGATATGAGGGATTCTATCATCTGATCGGTGTTGCCGGAGGGGTGGAGAAAGCCTCTATGGAATATATTATCCGCGATCATTCGCGTGAAAAATTCGAGGCGAAAAAAGTGTTCCTGACGGATGCGGTAGCATTTTTAAACCGTAAATATGGGCAGGAAGTGATAACCCTTGAATTGAAAGACCAATATTACAATATGCGTGAAATGGTAGAGCCTTATCCTGAGGTGATCGATAAGGCTATGCAGGCGATGAAAGAAGCCGGAGTGACTCCGGTGGTACGTCCCATCCGCGGAGGAACGGACGGAGCGCGCCTGTCGTACATGGGGTTGCCTTGTCCGAATTTATTCACCGGAGGGATGAATTTTCACGGGAAATTTGAATATTGTTCGTTGAACACGATGCAGAAGGCTGTGCAAACCATCTTGAATTTGGTGCGATTATGGGGAGCAGTTCGGTGAGGCATGAACTACCTGACAAAGAAATAAAAATCACTATAAAAAAGGCGTCCTATCCCGGGACGCTTTTTTTATAGGGTTTTAATCCAATTTCTTTTTCCTGAAAATCCAGCGAAGCATGACGACAAAAATCAGGAACGAGGACATAAAAAGCAGAAATCCCCCGTATTCCAGATCCGGCCGTTGAGTCAGCAGGATGATCGAGCCGATGAATAGCCCCACCAGCAAGATGGAATAGGCCAGGCGCGAGGTGACGTTTCGAAGGAGTTTTTTTATATCTCCCATATCCATGACCTGAATTTCATGTTTGATCTGCCCTTGCTTGAATTTATAGAGTATTTCGCTAATATCCAGAGGGGCGGTTTTAATTAAGGTAGCATATCCTTTCAGGGTTTGGAATAGCTCGGATGCCAGTTTTCGCGGGGAAAACTGGGTGATAACCACTTCCCGGGCATAAGGGATGATTAGTTTGGCAAACGGGATGTCCGGGTCGAGTTTTTCGGCTGTCTTTTGTATGGTGGCGAGTGCTTTGGCCAGCATGAAAATTCCAGAGGGAATGCAAAGCTGGAATTTACTGATCAGCTCGATACAATCCTGAATCATCCGGGCATAATCCATTTTTTCCACCGGAGTGTGGTCATAACGTTTCAGCATTTGCTGAAGGGCGAAAATCAGGTCGTCTCTTTTTTCAAAGAAGCGCACATCACACAGGTGGATCATGGCATCGGCGAGCCCGATGGGATCCCGGCGTGCAAAACCGATCGAGATGTTGGCGAGAAAGTCCATTTCGCGCGGGCGTAGGGCTCCCACCATACCGAAGTCGATCAACCCGATCCGGTTTTCAGGCAGGATAAACATATTCCCGGCATGCGGATCGGCATGGAAGAAACCTTCTTTAAAGATCATGATCAGCAGGGCTTCCGCACCGTTCAGGGCGATTTGTTTCGTGTCGAGCCCGGCGGCCGTCAATTGAACGGGATCGTCCGGGGTGAGCCCGTACAGGCGTTCCATCACCAGCATCTTGTGTGTGGTGTATTGGGTGTACACCTGGGGAATGTATACGTGGGGATTGTTTTTGAATATATCCTGAAAGCGGATGATGTTGGTGGATTCGTTATAATAGTTCAGCTCTTTCAGGATGCTTTCCCCAAATTCATCGACCACATCTACGATGTTGATCGCTGCCAGTTCCGGGTATTCTTTAGCAAACCGGGCTGCCAGATAATGCATCAGGTAAAGGTCGAGTTTGATTGTTTGGTCGATATTCGGGCGACGTATTTTCACTACGACGTGTTTGCCGTCTTTCAGCCTTCCGGTGTACACCTGGCCGATTGAAGCCGAAGAAATGCAATGTGGATTGAACTCCATGAAAACATCTTTGATTTCTGCTCCCAGTTCGTCTTCAATTAGCCGTATAGCGAGATTGTCATCGAAGGGCAGGGCGTTCGTTTGGAGTTTTTTCAACTCTTTGCGGAAGCGTTCCGATAGGATGTCGGGACGGTCGGCGAGGATTTGTCCGAATTTGACGTAGGTCGGTCCGAGGTCTTCAATCGTAATGCGTAAACGTTCCTGGGTGGTGTATACCGGTTTGTGTTTCCGGATACGCCGTTTCCGGATATGCCTTCCCAGCATGGAACGGTTAATTAATTCCCTGGAGCCGTGCTTAATCAGAATGCGGACGATTTGAAATGTCCGCACTATTTTCAGATAACTCACATATATATCGGTCACTCTCATAGTTCGTCGTTATTGGAAGATGTTGCCGGCTGCCCTGCCGCTTCGAGTATCGTGCTCAATTTTTCGATGGCTTCTGTCAGATTATCGATGCTTTTATTCAGTTTTTTGTCGTGGCGGGAACTAAACAACTGTTGTAAAAGCAAAGTTCCGTTTAATCCTTCCATAGCTCCTGCAATGCTGTCACTGAGTTTACGGGCGGCCTCTTCGTCCCGTCCGGTTTTTGCCTCTATGATTTCGGCAAGACGGTCGATAAAGGCTTCCCGGTCGCTCAACGAAGCGCTGATAGATGCCCGGAGTAGTAAAAAGATAATATCGTTCATAAGTTCAGGAGATTAAATTTATGAGTTAAACGTTATCGGGAGGTTTTAGGTTTTCGCCCCGGATAGAAACATTAGGACCGGGATTCGATGAGAGAAATGCTGATCGGAAAGATTTTGTTTTTATGTTGTAGAACATAGTTAATGTTTAATTGTTTGTAGAAATGTTATAAAATTATTTTTTTCTGCCATTTGTTATTTGTACCTTCGCGTTGCATTAAAAATGTGTATATACTGGTATTATGGAATGGATAAATGATTTGTTTTTCGGATCAGGCATAGGACATTCGATCCTGCTTTTATCGGTGGTTATTTTTTCCGGAGTATTGCTCGGAAAGTTGAAAATAGGAGGTATTTCTTTAGGAATCACGTGGATTCTTTTTATGGGAATCATCCTGAGCCATTTCGGCATGCGGATGGATCCCCACGCTTTACATTTCCTGAAAGAGTTCGGTTTGATTCTTTTCATATATTCCGTGGGGTTACAGGTGGGGCCCGGATTCTTTTCTTCGTTCAAGAAGGGAGGGATGACTTTGAATATGCTGGCTGTTGCGATTGTTTTTCTGGGGGTGCTACTCACTTATGGTCTGCATTTAGTGACGGGCTTACCCATTACGACGATGGTGGGAATTTTGTCCGGGGCTGTGACCAATACGCCCGGACTCGGTGCTGCGCAGCAGGCCTATTACGATATGACCGGACTGGAAACGCCTGTGATCGCTTTGGGGTATGCAGTGGCTTATCCGTTAGGGGTGATCGGAATTATCCTGGCTATCCTGTCGATTCGCTATATCTTTAAAATATCTTTCGAAAAGGAAACCGAGGCTGCGCAGAATGAAACGGAAGCCAGGGCTGCCAGAGCGACGCATGTGTCTTTGCTGGTGAAGAATCCTTCGCTGTTCGGAAAGGAAATTTCGGAAATCGCTTCTCTGATCGAAAAGAAATTTGTGATTTCCAGAGTGCTGCGTGTCGATAAGAGAATAGAGGTGGCCACTCCCCGGACCCGGCTTTTCGAAGGTGACAAACTGTTTGTCATTGCTGCCACACAGGATTTAAATGCTGTGATTGCCTTTATCGGTGAGCGGCTCGATATGCATCGGGCCGAATGGGAAAAGATCGACGATAAATTGGTTTCCCGCCGGATTATGGTGACCCGTTCGAGCATCAATGGCAAGATGCTGGGACAACTGCATTTGCGGAGTGGATACGGGGTGAATGTGACGCGGGTGAACCGCGCCGGGGTGGATTTGGTGGCAGAGCCCGGTTTGGAATTGCAGGTGGGCGATCGGGTGACTATCGTAGGGCGTGAGGAAGACCTTGCGAGCGTGGAACGGGTGCTCGGTAATTCCATGCGCCGTTTGAGAGAGCCGAATCTTGTGCCTATTTTCTTAGGGATCGCTTTGGGTATTTTGTTGGGAAGTATTCCTTTTATGTTTCCCGGTGTTCCCCAGCCTGTGAAATTGGGACTTGCCGGAGGGCCTTTGATTATTGCTATTCTGATCGGTCGGTTTGGACCGCATTATAAATTAGTGACCTACACAACGATGAGTGCAAACCTCATGCTCCGGGAGGTCGGGATTGCCCTGTTCCTTGCCTGTGTGGGGCTGAATGCGGGAGAAGGGTTTGTAGACACGGTGGTGAACGGGGGTGGTTACGCCTGGATCGGCTATGGTTTCATCATTACTTTTGTACCGCTTTTGCTGATCGGTATCGTTGCCCGTGCCGTGTATAAGATCAATTATTTTACGATTATGGGGCTGATTGCGGGAAGCACCACCGATCCGCCTGCCCTGGCCTATTCGAATAATGTTTCCGGTAATGATATGCCTTCTGTGGGCTATGCGACGGTGTATCCGCTGACGATGTTCCTCCGGGTTTTGACAGCTCAGTTATTGGTGTTGTTCCTTGCGTGATGAGGAGCAGGTGTGTGGGGACCACTGTGATGTTTCCGTCCGGAAGGACCTCTGCTGCAGCCTTTGCTGTGGGGATAGGTGTTTTTATTTGGTTTACTGCGGGAAAAGTGTAATTTTGCCTTTTAGAATATAATATTACAAATATGTCTTTCGGTATAGCAGATTTGAGCCTTATTCCCATGCGGAGTGAAAAATCGGATAGGAGTGAAATGATCTCGCAAATCCTTTTCGGCGAAATGTACCAGGTTTTGGAAATGGATGAGAAATGGGTCTATGTCCGCTTGATTCACGATGGCAACGAAGGCTGGATCGACCGGAAAATGTATGTGCCTGTTTCTGATGAATATGTGGTGAAATACCGTTCCGAATCGCCCATGCTGACTACCGAGGTTTTCAATATTATCACCAAAGACGGGGATTACGGAAATAAACTGATCGTTGCCGGGAGTGTTCTTCCTTTTTTCGACGCTATTACCAAAAAGATGATGATAGGAGAGGATTCCTACACTTTGGTGAGTAAGATCAAAGATGTGGGTATCGACAGCCTGCGCGATCTGATTATCGATTATGCGCTGATGTATTACAATACGCCTTATTTATGGGGAGGACGTTCTCCTTATGGGATAGATTGTTCCGGACTGGTGCAGATTGTTTACCGCATGGCGGGTATCGACCTGCCCCGGGATGCAGCGGACCAGGTGAACGGCGGGCAGGACTTTTCGTTTGTGGAAGAGGCTTTACCGGGAGATTTGGCGTTTTTCGGGGATGATACCGGAGTGATTACCCATGTGGGAATCATTTGGGAGCAAAACCGTATTATCCATGCTTCCGGCCGGGTGCGGGTGGATAAAATAGATCATCAGGGTATTTTTAACGAAGAGTTAAAACGCTATACCCATAATCTGAAAGTCATTAAGCGGATCATTAACGATTAAAGAGCCGGAAACGGGGAATGTAAGTGGCGATATGCCGTTTTTTCTTCGCTTCGTATACATCGGCGATCTTGATGATAATTGCCGTTTCTTCCACTCCTCCGAATCCCGGATTGATGGCTGTGCCGAATGTCTTCATGGAAGGCGACAGGCTCATGTAGGCATTTACGAGCGGAGGAATATTTTCCCCTAAATCCCGCACATATTTAGACAGGATTTTATAGTCTTCCTCATAACTGATCCCGGTGAATATTTGCTCCATCGCTTTTTCATCGATGTCGATTTCCAAAGGCTGAATCGGAACTACCAGTTTTTCCTGATCGCGGAAATATTTTTTCATGAAGTAAAGAATCATGTTCCTGGCCTGAATGTTAAAGCTGGTATACATGGTTACTTTCCCAAAAAAATATTCTATTTCGGGGTGGTCTACGGTCAGAGCTCCCAGCCCGTCCCACAGGTTGTCGAGGGCATAGAGGGATTTGCGTCCCATACGGGTGGATTGATAGAGCGGATGCACGAAAGACCGTCCCAGCTCAATCATCCGGGGCAGGTAATTGGCTTTGAATTTCTCCGAAAAACGAAATAATTCGGTCGTTGCCAGATTCGGTTCCCCTTCTGCGTTATTGGTGAGGTGGTTACAAAGGATATAACGGTATCCTCCGATGATTTCCATCTCTTTCGGGTCCCATACGATCAGTTGCTGGTAGGGGGTGGCAGGATCTATATCAAATTCGTCGATGTCGATTTCTTTTCCTGTGCCTCCTCCGGCGGAACGGAAAGTCAGCTCCCGGATTCTTCCCACTTCTCTCATTAAATTGGGAGCCGAATGAGCATCGAAGGTGTATATTTCGTTTCCCGCTTTGTTGGTTTTACGCACGAAGCGTTCTTCTGTCAGTTCTGCAATGAGCTTTTCTTTTTCAACGGGATATATAACAGGTTGCATCGTTTTTTTATTTGATGAATTTACAGTTTTATGACCGGGGAACCTTTCCGGATTCCAAGGCTGTTGGTGTTGATTTTGAGCGACAAATATAATACATTATCAGTTAAATTGATTTTCTGGAAGGTAAAAACTTAAAAATGGGAATTTGCTTACGCGGTGTTTTCGAAACAGGGAGATTAATTTAGATATTTTTTATATTTTAGCAGGCGTAATTATGGTTAAGAATCAACAAGATGCAAAGTTGGATAAAATATTTGCTTATTTTTTGTTATGTGCTGGCGGGTTGCCATAAAGACGGGCCGGAACCTGTCCGGTGGGCCGATCGGACGGTGCTGGTTTATATGGTGGCGGAAAATTCCCTGAACGGCTGGACTACCCAAAACCTGGATAGGATGCTAAAGACCTTTCAGGGGGAGGGGAATTTGCTTGTTTATATCGATAGTTACGACGGAGATCCCCGATTGGTGAAGTTAGTGATGAACGATAACGGGATTGCGAGTGCGGAAACCGTGAAGACTTATCAGGAACGTAACAGCGCTTCGCCCGATATTTTGAAGCAGACCATCAATGAGGTGTGTGTGGAATATCCGGCATCGAGTTATGGTTTGGTGCTTTGGTCGCATGGCACGGGGTGGTTGCCATCCACTTCGAAATCCAGAGCTTTCGGGCAGGATGGTAACAATTGGATGGAACTGAACGGATTGGCTTCTGCCTTACCGGACGATCGTTTCGATTTTATAATGTTCGATGCTTGCTATATGGGGGCTGTGGAGGTAGCTTATGCTTTGCGGAATAAAACGAAATACCTGATCTCGTCGCCCACTGAAATTTGGGAAGACGGTTTCCCGTATGACGAGGTGGTGGGGGATTGGTGGGGCGGAGAGGAAGGCTATCGGGAGGTTTGCCGTAAATATTACGATTTTTATAATTCGCGTTCGGGAATTTATCAGTCCGGGACGATTTCGTTGGTGAAGACCGAAAGTATGGATGCGCTTGCGGAAGCTACCCGTGTGATTTTGGAGGGTAAGGAAGAGCAGATCGCTAATTTGGACAGGAGTGCCGTTCAGCGTATCGACCGTACCGGATCGTTGAACTGGAGCGAGATTTTGTATGATTTCGACGATTATATCAGCCACCTTTCGCCTACGGCCGGGCAATATGACGATTTTAGCCGGGAACTCGCTAAAGTGGTTTTGTATGAAGCCCATACGTCCAGTTACGGCAATCAGATTTTCTATCAGAAATTTTCCGGGTTAAGCAGCTATATTCCCCAAAGTAAGCAGACGTGGTTAAATACGTTTTATGCCGACCTGGAATGGACAAAAACTGTTTACGGGGATCAGAGCGAATAAACTTTTTGTTTGATCGCTTCCGCCCATTCTATGGGCTTTTTGCTTTTGTCGAGGCTTTGCCAGGGAATCGGCTTCCCGATTCTGATTGTGAATGACTGCCCTTGTTTTTTAAACGTTTCTTTGGGCAGGTAGAGCATTTCCAAATTGAGGTTCAGGTGTATTTTTTTGCGGAAATTTGCCAGATTGTAGAAGAAATTCGAATTTTTTCCTTCTATGAAGATGGGTACAATGTCCCGTTGGTATTGTATGGCTTTGGTTACGAAACTTTTCTGCCATACGGGGTCTTGTATCACTCCGTTTGTTTTCCGGCTGACCATACCTGCGGGGAACATGATCATCTGGCAATCGGAGGCGTAGGCGTTTTCGATTGCAGTTACGGCATCCTTGGCAAGTGCCCCGTGTTTATTGACCGCCAGAAATATGTTGTTCAGATTTTTTAAATTGAGCAATAGGTCGTTTACCGGAAATTTCAAATTGGAATATTTTTGTCCCAGAAATGAAATCAGAATAATTCCATCGGGACCTCCTAAGGGATGATTGGCAACGAAGATGTATCTTCCTGCCGGATCGGGAAGATTTTCGGCTCCTTCCACCCGGAAAGAAACTTCCAGATATTCAAGCATACCGTGGGCGAAATCCAATCCTTTCCGGTCGCCGTACCTCTCTATAAATTCATTGATCCGATCCTGACAGATGATCCGTTTTAAAAACGAGAAAACAAAACCGGGAATCAGGCGTGCCAGTCCGGGATTTTTACTTTTGAAGAGCTTTTCAATATATACGGGCTTTACTCTATCGTTATCTTCCATCGTATTTTCTTTATATGTACCGGATAAAATAGGCCGGGCAGGTTTGTTTTTTTCGATTGTTCAGGGTTATGATTTATCCGGCACAAAGATAATTCAAATGAGCGGATTATCGTTTTTTGCGCGGGGATAAATGTGGTTTCGTACAGATTGTTTTTTGTTTTATGTGTTTTGAAACCGGGTGGAATATTTGATTTTTCCGGGATTATCCTGCTTGCAGGCAGGGAGTTAATATAGGAGGGAAACATCTTTGGCGAGATGTGCGGAACTTTATAAATCTTTTTTCCGTTAAAGAGGTATGTTAATTGAAAACTGAATGGAACAAATAAGTTAAACTAAAACAGAAAACTATGAAACGTAAATTATTTATGGCAGGCCTGGCTGCCGTTGCATTTTCTTTAGCCATGACGGGGTGTAACTCCATGAAGAAATTGCAGAAAGATGTTATTGAGACGGCTGTTGTGGGACAGGTTACCCCCACACAATTGGAATCCGTGAAGGGTGTGATCAATTTTGAGTATAAGATTGCTTTTGCCCCGAAACAGTTTGATAAGAAAATGATTCTGAAAATCACTCCGAAAATGCAGTATGGAAACCAGATGCTGAATCTGACTCCGATGTATTTGCAGGGAGAGAGTGTGAAGGATGCTACTTACCCGGTGGTAAGTTATAAAACGCCTACGACTTATACCCAAAAATTCTCTATGCCTTACCGTGAAGGAATGGAAAATGGAGTGCTCTGGGCCGATATTGAAGCTATGAGAGGAAAAAAATCCTTTATGATGAGCCCCGTGATCCTGAATAAGAACGGTGTGAAGGTATGGCAGACCTATCCGGTGAAGATCGACGGCGTGAGCTATATTCCGGTGATGACCGAAACTTTTGTTGCAGATGTCCCTGCTGAAAAAATAGGTCTTGTCAGCGGATATGTGATGTTCCCCTTAGGAAAATCAACGATCTCGGCTGCCGAACAAAATTCAGCCGTGATGTCGCAGGCCGTGAAAGCTATGGATAAGGTTTTGGCGAATAAAAATGCGAAGATTACCAATATGTTTATTTATGTGTCTAATTCCCCGGAAGGCGCAGAACGTTTGAATAAAAATTTGGCTGCCAATCGGTTTAAGGCTGCTAAAACATTCTTTGAAAAAGATTTGAAGCTGGCCAGTACACCTATGGCCCGCGATCCGAAATTCGTAGTTCAGCAAACCGTGGTAGAGAACTGGAATGGCTTATATATGTTGCTGGAAGATTCTAACATCAAAAACAAAGCCGAGATTATCAAGGCTTTGAAAGATGCTCCGAATGCCGCCCGCCGCAACACTTTGCTGGATTCCTACACTAATAAGACTCCGGAATTGAAGGAAGTGATCCTGCCGATTTTGCGCCGTGCCGATTTCTTTGTATTTTATACAGTGCCCGATGTTGTTCAGGAAGAAGGACAGATCACTTATTTCGTGCCTCAGCTGACTGAAAAGACTCCGGCTGTGACCGCACAAACCAATTGGCAGTTATTGAACGATCTGGCTGTGACGGCAATCAATATGAAAGATTACAAGAAAGCTCAGAAATTACTGGAATCGGCCATTGCGTTGAAACAGGATGCCACTGTCAATAACAATATGGGCGTTATGTACGCTATGCAGGGAAATAAGGCAAAAGCCGCTGACATGTTCGATAAGGCTAAAATCCGTAAAGAAGCCCGTTATAATATGGGATTGATTTTATTGCAACAGGGAGATTACAGCAAGGCTATTCCTTATTTGAAAGAGATGCCGAATATCAATCTGGCTTATGCACAGATGATGAATAACGATAACCGGAGTGCATTGGAAACTTTCAAGAATATGAAAATGAATAATGCTATGGATTATTATTTGATGGCTGTTGCTGCTGCCCGTGTGAAAAATACGCAGGAAATGGCTATGGCTTTACAGAAAGCGGTGCAGATGCAGCCCGAATTGAAAAAATGGGCAGCTACCGATGTGGCTTTCTATCCTTATAAAGGAGACGCTGTATATATGCAGATCGTGAAGTAGGTTTGGGGAGAATTGAGAGGGAAGGGGTGTTCTTCGGAATGCCCCTTTTTTATTGTTGCAGGCTGAACTTATTTCCGGATATGCCCGTATAAGTGATAACAGTTGTTTATTAAAATTCAGATATTATGGAGAGATCGATCAAAGGTACCGAAACCGAAAAAAATTTATTGAAGGCATTTGCCGGAGAATCACAAGCTAAGAACCGTTATACATTTTTTTCAAAAATAGCCAAAGAGGACGGTTATGAACAGATTGCCGGAATATTCTATGAAACGGCTTTACAGGAAGAGATGCACGCTAAACGTTTTTTTAGTTACCTGGAAGGCGGTATGCTGGAGATCACGGCTGCTTATCCGGCAGGCGCATTGCTGCAAACTCCCGACAACCTGATAGAAGCGGCAGACGGGGAGCACGATGAAGCATTCAATCTTTATCCGCTGTTCGGACAAATTGCATCGGACGAGGGGTTTAAAAAGATTGCCGCCACTTTTAAGTATGTTGCCGAAGTGGAAAAAATGCACGAACAACGTTATTTAAAATTACTGGAGAATATCCGGGACGGCAAGGTGTTCGAACGTCCCGAACCTGTGAAATGGTATTGCCGGAAATGCGGCTATGTACATGTGGGGACTACGCCGCCGGAGATGTGCCCGTCGTGCCTGCATCCGAAGGCTTATTTTGAATTGTTCCCGGATAATTATTGATTGTATTTGTGAGATTTAGATAAGAGAGTGGGAATCCGTAAACCGACATTGTCCGGTTTACGGATTTTTGCTTTGTGAATGTGGCTTAATTCCATAAATTTGCTGTGGATTAAAAAGAAAGACTTTGAAATATATTATTCTGATTCTTGCATTTACGATAACAGGTGTCTGCGGTGGATATGGGCAACAGTTTTTGAGTGCCGATAAGAAAGCCAATAAATTTTATCAGGAAGCCCGTTCGCTTTTCCGGGCGGGAGAGGTGGAGAAAGCCGGGCATGTATTGGAAAAAGCGGCGGCTTTGGATTCCGGATTTTCAGCTTTGCATTTGTTGCGGGCGGATATGTTCCATAAACAGGGCGACCGGGTAGAGGAGATGAAAGCGATAGAGAAGGCCTTGTCGATAGATTCCCTGAAAGGGTATGCTTATTATTTTATGGTGCTTGCCGACAGGTATTTCGACCGGGGCGATTATGAGAGGGCACAGGGGTTTTACCGTTTGTATCTGGAACGGGACCGACGGCTGACCGGGGCGGCCCAGGCACGGAAAAGGCTGGAAGATTGTGCGTTTGCGTTAAAGGCATTGAAAAGCCAGGTGCGCCGTGAAACGGAATTGTATTTGCAGTCGGAATATCCGGTGTATTGGCCTTCATTGGATGTTAAGGGAAAAACATTGCTTTATACGGAACAGACCGGAGACCGGGAAATGATGTGGATGTTGCGGGACAGCGTGCGTTATCCCCTTGATTTTTATCCGGAAGGGAGGTGCGGTGCGCCTTCGCTGACAGCCGACGGCCGGATGATGTATTTCACGATGGTGGGGGGACGCGGACGGAGTGATATTTATGTGGCTTACCGCCTTTCGGACAGTACGTGGACGGCTCCTATTTCATTGGGGGAACCTGTCAATACGGACGGTTGGGAAGCCCAGCCTGCTATTTCTGCCGATGGTACCCGGTTGTTTTTCGCTTCAACCCGGGAAGGGGGACGCGGAGGAAGCGATATTTGGTACTCGCGCCTGTTGCGTAGGGAATCGAATGGAAAACAATATTGGTCGCAACCGAAATGCTTGTATTTCAATACTCCGGGGGATGAAATGGCTCCTTTCTTATATTTCGACAATCAAACTTTGTTTTTTTCTTCCGACGGTTATCCCGGAATGGGACGGAAGGATATTTATAAAGTCAATTTAAATGAGCCGACAGAACCGAAGAATATCGGGATTACAGTGAACACGCAGGGAGATGAGTTGGGATTTATTGTGGATGCCAGCGGGCAGTGGGGATATTTTTCTTCTGATATCAGCGGTAAAAGATGTATTTATCGTTACCGCCTGGATGATAGTATTGCCTGTCCGCCAGCGGCATATATCCGTTTGCTGACCGAAAACGAAGCCGGGGAGGCCGTAAAGCCGGATTTTCTGACGGTGGTGGCTGTGGAGAGCGGGGATACTTTGGCCTATTATGACCGGGTATATGCCCATAGCGATATGTTGGCGTGTGTGCCTTCGGAAACTTTGTTGCTGGTGGGAGCCGTAAAGAAAGGATATTTGTATTATTCCGATACTTTGGCGGTAAAGGCCGCCGCTTTGGAAGAGCCTCAACAAAAGGTGGTTGTTTTGCGGAAGGTGGAGCAAGACCGCACGCTGGTGTTGAAAGGCGTGTTTTTTGATGTGGACGATTATCATTTGAAACCGGAATCGTATAACGAACTGCGACAGGTGGTGGAGTTCATGCGGTTGAATCCGGAAGTGAAAATCGAGATTTCCGGACATACGGACAATAGCGGTAGCGACGAGCATAATTATCGGTTATCGGAAGACCGGGCTTTTGAAGTATATAAATATTTGTTCCTGCATCGGATTGATAAAAACCGGATGAGTTATAAGGGGTACGGAAAGGATGTACCTTTGGAGCCGAATGATACGGAAGCGGGAAAAGCGGCGAACAGGCGTACGGAGATACGTATTAAGTAAAAAAGTTAGGATATGGAGAAATATGAATTGAGCGGTTTCGATATTTTAGAATTTGAGCAGGCCGGGTCTACGAATACCCTGGCGGAAGAGTTGCCGCAGGAAGAACTGACGGATAAGAGCGTGGTGCTGACTTTCCGGCAGACGGAGGGACGCGGGCAGGTGGGGAATAAATGGGAAAGCGCTCCGGGAAAGAATATTTCGATCACGGTGGTGTTCAGGCCGTTCAGGCTGGAAGCTGCCCGGCAATTTGCCGTTTCGATGGTGATTGCTTTGGGATGCCGTGATTTTATCAGCCGTTATGTGGAAGGATGCACGGTGAAATGGCCGAATGATGTGTATGTAGGCGATAAAAAAATGGTGGGAATCCTGATCGAGCATACGGTTAGCGGAGCTTACGTCGGGATGTCGCTGTGCGGGGTTGGAATAAATGTCAATCAGCGGGTATTTGTGTCGGACGCTCCAAACCCGGTGTCTTTGTCACAATTGTTGGGGCATGAATTGCCGTTACAGGACGCGCTGGCCGAATTGCTGGAATGTATCGGAAAACGGTATGAACAGGTGTACAATTATCATTTGCTGGAACACGACTTTATAGAGGCTCTTTACCGCCGTTACGGAGAATATGAGTGGAAGGACGAAGCAGGTGTTTTCCGGGCTTCGATTGCCGGAGTGGACGAGTATGGAAGGCTGGTTTTAAGGGATGCCGGAGGGAAAGAAAGGGTATACGGTTTCAAGGAAGTGAAGTATCTTTAAATTCTCCTGTGGCTTGTGTGGCATTCGCTGTTGCCTGTGTTTTCATGGCTTGCCGTTGTGAATGGGAATAAAATAAAAACGTGGAAACAGGTATTCTTCCGGTTTTCCACGTTTTTTATTTATATACCCCCCTTTGTCCCCTTTTTGGACGGGGGGAAGTTGTTTTAAGCTCCTTTCACTTTGGCTGCCATTGCTTCTGCAATAGCCCGGCATTGTTCCACATCGGAAGGCTTCATTGCGCCACTGGTTTCATTCGGGGCGGCTACCACTTCCCATTTGATTTTTTCGGCGAAGGCTTTCAGGCGTGGGATAGCCCCGCCACCCCATGTCTTGTTGCCGAAATAAGCGAGGCAATGGTTTTTCACTCCCATGTTTTCCAGTTCGCACAACAAGGTTTCCATCGTAGGAAATATACCTCCGTTGTAGGCGCAACTTCCTAAAATCACTCCTTTATACCGGAAAATATCGTTGATGATATAAGATGGGTGGGTTTTAGACGTGTCGTGGATGCGGATTTTGCTTACTCCCTTTTCAGCTAAAACCCGTCCGATCATGTCTGCCATTTGCTCGGTGTGTCCATACATAGAGCTGAATGCAATGACAACCCCTTCCTCGGTTTCGTATTTACTCCATTTTTCATATTTGGCAATGATGTCACATACATGCGAACGCCAAATCGGGCCGTGGGTGGCGCAAATGGTGTTGAAAGTAAGCGTGTTCAGTTTTTTGAGGGCCGTTTGTGCCGGCATGCCGTATTTCCCGACGATGTTGGAGTAGTAGCGGCTGATTTCTTCTTCGAGGTAATCGAGATCGACCTGGTCGTCGAAGATTCCCCCGTCGAGAGTGCCGAAAGCTCCGAATATATCGCCACTGAAAACAATGTTTTCGCCCGGCAGGTAGGTAACCATCGTTTCCGGCCAGTGAAGCATAGGCACCATATAGAAATTAAGGGTGCGTTTCCCGATATTCAGCGAATCGCCTTCTTTCACTTCCAGCAGGTTGGTATGTACGCCGTAGAAATTCTCCAGCATTGGAAAAGTTTTGCTGTTCCCGATAATGGTCAGGTTCGGATAGTGGCACAACAATGCTTTGATCGCTCCCGTGTGGTCGGGCTCCATGTGGTTTATAATCAAATAGTCCACCTGGCGGTTACCGATGACTGATTCGAGACTTTCCAGATAGTCGTCCATCCGGCTTCGTTCCACTGTATCTACTACAACGATTTTCTCATCTACGATAACGTATGAATTATAAGCAACACCTTTAGGCAATGGCCAGTAATTTTCGAAGATATGAGTTCTTCGGTCGTTTACTCCAATCCACCAGATGTCTTTTTGTATTTCAATAGCGTTGTTCATAATTAAAGATAATGATTTGCGGCAGAATGCCTGTTTATATGTATTTGTATTTTTTCAACTCCATGTCCCGACTGTTTTCAGGAGGGGAATGGGCAATGATGCCGATGATTCCCGGATCGGTCAAGCTTCTCGTTTGCAAAGATAAAAAAACGCCGTTACATATAGAATGTAACGGCTTTAATTTGTTTTTAAATAATGTAAACGTAATGTTTAACAGATCATTATTTAATTCCGAGTTTATTTTTCAATTCCTGAGGAAGTGCGTCTTTATGAATCATAACGGAAGTTGTTTTGTAGGCAACGAAAGGATACGAAGCATACAGGTAGCCTTCATAATCGCCGTATTTACCCCACGAGTTTTTCACGATGAAATATTTATGGCCCAGCTGGTCTACTGCTTTTCCTATGATATGCATGCCGTGGTCGTCGGTTGTCAGGTAGTTGTCGAATTCCTGCTGGCGTAGTTCCTGTGTGATTTCCTTTTCTTTACCCGGACGTTTCAGCAGTTCTGCATCTTTGTCTTTTTGAGGCATTTTTACCCATTTTTCAATTTCGGCATCGCTCATTTCTTTCGTATCGACTTCAGGAACGACAGCCAAGCCTTTGCGGGCGAATCCTTTTTCAGAAACATCCGATCCCCAGGCAAATGAATAACCTTTGTCGATTGCTTTATCGAGTAAGTCCATCATTTCGTCGAGCGGAATGTTGTATGACATTTCTCCAATCCAGTTATCGGGCACTTCCAGTGCAAACTGTTCGTAGAACGGATGATGTGTGAAAGAGGTCAGGCTGATGTAGTCGTCCATGTTCAATCCCGTTACTTCTTTGGTGAAGGTCTGCGGGGTGTATTCTTTACCTTTCCAGGTGAATTTTTCCGGTTTTGCTCCGAGATAAGCGTCGAGCACTGCATCATATCCGCGTTTCCAGGCTGTGCTTAATTTTTTATTGGAATTTTTGACGATAGCGTCCACGTAGCCTTTCAGCACGTCGTCCAATTCTCCGTGAACATGTACGTCTTCGCCGTAGTTTAAGCCGGAATATACGCTTAACGGAACGATACCATAGTTTTTAATGGCCCAGGTTACATCTGCCGAAGCTCCGCCCTGCCCGAAGTTTACTTTTCCGTGCATACGTACGTATTTATCGGCTTTTCCATTGTAGGTATTCCACACGACGAAGAGGGGCGACAGGCTCACCGAGTCTTTTCCCAGACGCATCATTTCCGATTCGAGGAATGAGATGGTGGACCATGACCAGCAGGTTCCTGCACGGTCTTGCGATTTCACGCTGGTAGTGGGTAAACGTTTCAGGTCGGTGAAGTGATAACCGTCTTTTTCTTTCTCTTTTGTTTTCTTTTTTTCTGCTGAGGCTGTCAGGGCGAATATCAGAAACAGTCCCAAGGTTAAATAAATAACTTTTCTCATTTGTTTATCAGATTTGTTTTTAAATAAATTCCCAATGATGTGATCCCATTTTTACACAGAGCTACGCCTATCAGATTTTACATCATCGCCAAAGTTAATGATAAGAATAGAAAAATTGAGCTTTGGAAAGGAATTTTAGTGGTTTTCTGTAAAAAATAACACAACTTCCTGTTCTTTTTACCCTATTTTCCGGACAAGTGGAAATGAATGGAAAATAAGTTCTAAAGAATGGGGGGATGGTTGAAAACCTTTCTATATTTATTTTTTCTGTGGGAAATTATAAAATATCGGGAGCTGTTTCCGGCGCATCGATTTTTTTCCACAGGTTGACTTTCCCGATGAAATGATATTTCCGGTTACAAATCCAGATAAACAAAACTCCGGCAGCCAGCATCACCAGCGTGTCCCAATGCGAAGCGGTGGGATTGAGGTCTTTAAACAGGGCGCTGGTTTGCAGGGCAGAGGCATCGGAAGTGAAGGTGATGGCTGCCAAAATATTATTAGCCATGTGCAAACCCAGCGATAATTCCATGCCATCGTCTTTCACGGCAACGTAGCCCAAAATCAATCCCATGAGAATGTATTGCGGCATAGCCACTAACATTCCGTAGGCTCCCACTTCGGGATTGGCTCCGTGCATGGCTCCGAAAAGCAATCCGGTCAGGAGCACGGCTACCCATCTGTATTTAAAGAGCAGGGCAGACCATTGCATCAGGTAGCCCCGGAAAACCAGCTCTTCGAAAGAAGTTTGAAAAGGGAATAGGGCTAAAGAAACGACCAATAAGCCTAAAAAGCGGAGCGGCTCGAATTGGAATTGTATTTCCGATGGGTCCGTGGTAAAATATTGTATTACAAACGTGGCAATGGTCAGTGTGCCCCAAATGCCTGCACCGAAAAAAATTCGTTTCCAGTCGATCTTCCGGCGGGCTGTTACGATCGATGTATAGGGTTTCTGGTGAACATACCTTACACACAAAAGCAAGGCAAAAAATCCGGTGGTAAAACTGAGCAATGTTAAAGCAAGTCCTATGTTCGTGCCGGTAGCGATGGCGATGTTGCCTGTTTGCAGTGATTCCGGATCGAGAATCGCCATATACGCCAGCAAAGGAAGCGTTCCGATCTGGGTGGCGGTGAACACGATCAATAACGTTAAAACGTATAAATACCATTGGTTTTTTCCGGTATAGGCTTGCTCTAAAAACATGGAATGTTTATTTATTGTTATTCAATATAAATTCGAGGCTATATTCGTCGGGAATCAGTACCTGGCGGGCTTTGCTGCCTTCGAAAGGCCCGACTACCCCTGCGGCTTCCAGTTGGTCCATAATACGTCCGGCACGGTTATACCCGATGGAAAAACGGCGTTGGATAGACGAGGTGGAACCTTGCTGGGTGTTCACCACCAGGCGGGCCGCTTCTTCGAATAAAGGGTCGCGCGATCCTAAATCCATTTCCGAAATTCCGCCGATGCCTTCCGTTTCCGGCACATATTCCGGCAGGGCGAAGGCAGAAGGATAGGATTGCTGTGCGGCAATAAAATGGGTGACCGCATCGACTTCGGGAGTGTCGACGAACGCACATTGTACCCTGACCATTTCACTGCCTACGGAAATCAGCATATCGCCCCGGCCGATCAGCTGGTTCGCTCCCGGAGAATCGAGAATGGTGCGGGAGTCGATCATGGAGGCCACTTTAAAGGCGATACGTGCCGGGAAATTGGCTTTGATAACTCCCGTAATGATATTAGTGGACGGACGCTGGGTGGCGATAATCATGTGGATGCCCACGGCACGCGCCAATTGTGCGATACGGGCGATGGGTTGTTCCACCTCTTTCCCGGCGGTCATAATCAGGTCGGCAAACTCATCGACAATCACCACGATGTAAGGCAGGTATTTGTGCCCGTTATTCGGATTTAATTGCCGCTTGATGAATTTTTCGTTGTATTCTTTAATATTTCTCACCTGTGCCACTTTCAGCAGGTCGTAACGGCTGTCCATCTCGATACAAAGCGAGTTCAGGGTGTTTACCACTTTGGTGGTTTCGGTGATGATGGCATCTTCCTCATCCGGCAGTTTGGCCAGGAAATGTTTTTCGATAACGGAATAAATGCTTAATTCCACCTTTTTCGGATCGACCATCACAAATTTCAGTTGTGACGGGTGTTTTTTGTAGAGCAGGGAGGTGATAATGGCATTCAATCCCACCGATTTTCCCTGTCCCGTGGCTCCTGCCACAAGCAGGTGGGGCATTTTCGTCAGGTCGAACGTATAGGTTTCGTTAGAAATGGTACGTCCCAGCGCCACCGGGAGGGCATATTTGGACTCCTGGAATTTTTTCGAAGCGATGATGCCCCGCATAGATACGACTTCCGGGTTTTGATTGGGCACTTCAATACCGATAGTACCTGCTCCGGGGATCGGGGCTATGATACGGATACCCAGCGCGGCAAGGCTCAGGGCGATGTCGTCTTCCAGATTTTTAATCTTTGAAATTTTAACACCCGGCGCGGGAACAATTTCGTAAAGCGTGACCGTCGGTCCGATCGTGGCTTTGATCTTAATGATTTCAATCTTGTAGTTTCGCAGGGTTTCTACGATCTTATTTTTGTTTTCCTCCAGTTCTTCCTGGGTGACTTTCGGGTTTCCGGAAGAATGTTCTTCGAGCAGGTCGAGAGAGGGATATTGATAATTAGACAGGTCGAGTGTGGGGTCGTAGTCTTCCGTGGGAAGCATATTCCGGTCGACTGTTTCTTCCCGGTCTTTGTTATTGACTGTAAGCGTAATATCTCCGTCGGTTTGTTCATCATCCGTATCCGGATATAGTTCATCGTCGTCGTCCGTTTTTTCCGGTTGTTCGTCTTGGTCGAGGTTGGCAATTTCCTGACTGAATTCAAAGTCGTTAATAGAAACGGGGATGTTTTCAAAACCGGGTTCGGGAGTTTCTTCCTTTTCGAAAGGAGCGACCGTTTCCGGTTCGTTTTCTCCGGTTGCCAGCGTGAACGTGCCATCGGTGTTGTTGGCCGGATCATTGGAATCTTCCGGGTTAAAGGTGTTTTCATTATCCGGCAAATCTATATCGCCTTCGTCGAAACCGGTATCAGGGGAAGTTTCCGGCGACGGTCCGTCCTGTCCGGTGGAAGATGCCGCTTGCGCTTTGGCGGCCCTTGCCGCAGCGAGAGCCTGGGCTTTTTCCCTGTTCTGCCGGATTTTTTCTTTGCAATAGTTTAACCAGCGGTAGAAGGTTGACTGGAAACCGAAGAAAAGAATGATGATGAAAGAAAGCACCAGCAATAAGAATGTGCCGAGCCTGCCGACCAATGAGTTTAACCAGAGGCTGACAAAGTAGCCGTGTCCACCTCCCCAAAACAGGTAGCCTGTTCCGGTGTCGAGCAAACCGCTGAGTATTTCTGTGATAAAGCCGAACAATAGCGAGATCCATAGCATAACCACCGCGCTGATGAATATTTTCCGTTTGTAGCCTTTTAATTTTCCTCCTGCAATCCGGTAACCAGTGAGGAATACCATAAAACAAACCAGAAAAGAAGCTACACCGAACCAGCGGTTGATTAGCAGGTCGGAAATCCAGGCTCCGATTTTCCCTGCCGGATTGCTGGCTGTGATGTCGGGATTGGCTACGATGGTTTTCAATCCCCGGTCGATGAGGCTTTGGTCAATGCCTCCCGTGAAAAAGAAGCCGACCAGTGAAAACAGGATATAGAGGGAGACAACGGCAAAGGTGATCCCTAAAATCAGCCGTGTGCCTTGTTCTTGCAGGAATGAAGGAATGACCGAAACCTGTTTTTTTTCTTTAGGCATTGCAGATTTACGGTTGGTTGTTCTGTTCATGAGTATTAATTTTTCAGCCTACGAAGGTAAAAAAAATGCCTTCAAAAAAAAAGTTTTTAGAAGGCATTAGGGAATGGTTTATAGATATTCCGGCGCGGCCAATCGGCATGCCGGGATTCCGTGATTGTTTCCGGTTATTGATAGAGGAATCGTTTGATGCTTCTCTTCGGAGTTTTTTCAAATTCTTCATTATAGAGTTTGAATGTACTCACCTGGCTGTATGCCGGAAGTTGCTGGTTTAATTCCTTGAGGTTGGCTGTCATTAATTCGGGCAGTTTCTCGTCGGAAATTTTTTCGCTGTTCAGCAGTTCGAAATCGGGATAGATCAGGGCGATGAGTTTCCCTTCTTTTTCAATGATAAGCGATTCGTTGACATAGGGCATATTGTTCAGGCGGTCTTCTATTTCTTCCGGGTAGATGTTTTGGCCACTGGCTCCGAGAATCATGTTTTTACTGCGTCCCTTGATAAACAGGTAACCGTCTTCATCGATAATACCCAAATCCCCGGTGTGCAGCCAGCCGTCTTGATCGATGGCGGCGGCGGTGGCTTCCGGGTTTTTATAATACCCGTCCATCACGCAGGCCCCTTTGGCCAGAATTTCACCGACAACGTTTTGCTGGTCGGGAGAATCGATGCGGAGTTCAACCCTGGGTACGGCTTTCCCGCAAGAACCCTGGCGGAAAGTTTGCCAATCGTCATAGCTCAGCAACGGGCCGCATTCCGTCATTCCGTAACCTACTGTATAGGGAAAGCGGATTGAGCGCAGGAAAGTTTCCACCTCTTTGTTGAGAGCGGCTCCGCCGATGATCAGTTCTTTGAATTTTCCTCCGAAGGCGTCGATCACTTTTTGGCGGATGGTTTCCCGGATTTTATCGTTGATGATCGGGATATTCATCAAAATTTTCATGTGGGGTTTCTCTATGGTAGGAAACACTCTTTTCTTGATGATTTTTTCAATAACCAGCGGTACGGTGATAATCAGGTCGGGCTTCACTTCTGCGAAGGCATCGGCAATGATTTTAGGCGAAGGCGTGCGCGACAGGAAGTGGATATGCGTTCCGTTTACGAATTGATAGATAAATTCGAAGGCCAAGCCGTACATGTGTGCCATAGGCAACATACATACGATTTGTTCGCCCGGATTGTGACCCAAGGTATCGATAGCGAATTGAAGGTTTGTCCAGAGGCTTCGATAGGGGAGCATCACTCCTTTAGAAGAACTGGTCGTGCCTGAAGTGTAGTTGATCAGGGCCAGTTGTTCCGGTTGATCGTATTCATAGTGCACATCTTCCGGGCGGAAACGTTCGGGAAATTTTTTCCCGAATAATTCGTTGAGCCGGGTACGGGCTTGCATCAGTTCTTTTTTGTTGGCATGGCGGACAGAGAAATCCTCCATACGGATTATCCCGTCGAGGCTGGACATAGCCGATTCGTCGAGATTTTCCCACACCACATCGCCGACAAACAGAATGCGCGCTTCGGAGTGGTTTACGATATGATGTACATTATCCGGTTTAAATTCGTTGAGGATGGGAACGGCCACGGCTCCATAGGAAAGGGTGGCGAGGAAAGCTATTCCCCAATTACTGGTGTTCCGGCTACAAAGGGCTATTTTATCCCCTTTCCGGATTCCGCTATGTTCGAAAAGCAAGTGTAATTTTTCAATCTTACGGGCTACGTCTTTATAAGAACTGGTAGCTCCTTTGAAATCCGTCAACGCCGGTCTATCCCAATAATTTTTAATACTATCTTCGATGTATTTTAAAAAACTTTCTTCCATGATTTCTGATTTGAAATTTCAAAGATAATGTTTTCCCTGTGAAATCCAAAACAGAGGGGGTGATCGGTGGAAGCGTGTTGCCGATGGTTTGCTTTGTCAACTTATTGGTAAAGATACCTTTTGATGCTTCGTTTCGGTGTTTTTTCGAATTCCGTGTCACGGATTTGCAGTCGTGCTATCTGGCTATACGCAGGCATGATGTGATTGACCTGTTTCCGGTTGTCCTCCATGATTTTGTGAAGGCTGTCGTCTGTGAGTTTGTCTTTTTTTACCCGTTCATAATCCGGATACACGAGGGCAGTCAGTTTACCGTCGCGTTCAATTACCAGAGATTCTGCAACGTAGGGGAGGGCGTTCAGGCGATCTTCGATTTCTTCGGGATAGATGTTCTGACCGCTCGGACCGAGGATCATGTTTTTGCTGCGTCCTTTGATAAACAGGTAGCCTTCTTTATCGACAATGCCGAGGTCTCCGGTGTGCAACCACCCGTCTTCGTCGATAGCGGCGGCGGTGGCTTGCGGGTTTTGGTAATAGCCGTCCATGACATTATCGCCTTTTACGATGATTTCACCTACGATATTGACAGGGTCGGAAGAATGAATTTGTATTTGCATGCGGTCTACGGCTTTACCACAGGAGCCGGGATGGAAGGTATGCCAATCGTCATAAGATATGGCAGGTCCGCATTCCGTCATACCATACCCAACGGTGTAGGGGAATTTTACGGAATGGAGAAAATCCTCCACTTCATGGTTTAAAGCGGCACCGCCTATGGCGATCAGCTTAAAGCGTCCACCGAAGGCGTCGACAATTTTCCGCTTGACCGATTCCCGGATGCGGCTGTTGATTCCGGGGATTTTGAGGAATAGCCGGATATGAAGTTTTTTCAGTTGGGGCAGTACCCGGTTTTTGATGATTTTCTCGATGATCAGGGGTACGGCTACAATCAGGTTGGGACGTACTTCCGAGAATATTTCCCCGATCACTTTAGGGGATGGGGTGCGGGAAATGAAATAAACATGGGTACCGCTGGCGAAAGGGTAGAGCAGTTCGAAAGCCAGTCCGTACATGTGGGCCATGGTGAGTATGGACACCAGCCGTTCGCCGGGAGTATACCCCATCTTGTCCAGGGCATATTTCAGGTTCGACCACATGCTGCGGTAGGATAGCATGACCCCTTTGGAAGCGCTGGTTGTGCCGGAGGTGTAATTTATCATGGCGAGGTCTTCCAGGTGGTCGGGCTCATAATGCACATCGTCTACGGTGAATCTGTCCGGATATTTTTGCCCGAATAATTCGTTCAGGCGGCTGCGTGTATCTTCCAGCTTTTTATTCACGCTGTGGAGTATGGTATAATCTTCCATTTTTAAAATGGCCTCCAGTTTGGACATGTGCTGTTTATCGATGTCTTCCCATACGGATTCCCCCACGAAGAGAAGACGTGCGCCCGAATGATTGATGATGTGGTGAATGTTGTCGGGTTTAAATTCATGCAGGATGGGTATTGCCACGGCTCCATAGGAAAGGGTGGCGAGAAAAGCAATCCCCCAGTTTGACATATTTCTGCTGCAAAGGGCTATTTTATCCCCTTTTTTAATTCCTCCGTGTTCAAATAGCAGATGAAGTTTGGCTATTTTCCGGGCAACGTCTTTATAGGTGTTTGTCGCTCCTTTATAATCGCTCAATGATTGATGATTCCAATGGGTTTTGATACTGTGTTCTATATAATAGAGAAAGCTTTCTTCCATGATGGTTTGTTTTAGGTTTCATTCTTTTATACTGAAAATAACTGAAAAGGTTAATTTATACACCTATTTCCGATAGCCAATTGAAGTTAAATATTGTGAGAGCCTGAAACTTAAAGATAGGGGGTGCGTAATTAATGGACGAATGTTCTTAATCGTTCATTTTAATTGTGTTACAATATTTTAAATTGGAAATTATGAAAACAGAAAATCCTAACACTCCTATTTTTGGGACTTCCGAAGAATTCCGTGTTGCCCCTAAGTTTGAAATGCCTAAGAATTCAATGCCGGGTGAGGTGGCTTATCAGCTGGTGCATGACGAGGCGATGCTCGATGGTAATTCACGTTTAAATATGGCAACCTTCGTCACCACCTGGATGGATGACTATGCCCGTCGGATCATGACAGAAAATATGGATAAAAACATGATCGACAAAACAGAATATCCGCAAACGGCCGAAATCGAACGTCGTTGTGTGAATATTTTGGCTAAGTTGTGGAATTCTCCTGAAAAACCTTATTGCACCGGAACGAGTACCGTAGGATCTTCTGAAGCTTGTATGCTGGGGGGTATCTCTGCGCTGAAACGTTGGCAAAAGCGCCGTCGCGCTAAAAATTTGCCTACCGATAAGCCCAACTTTATTATTTCTACCTGTATGCAGGTGGTTTGGGAAAAATTCGCTATTTACTGGGATGTAGAAATGAGAATGGTTCCGGTGACGGCTGAAAAAATTACCATGAAAGCGGAGGACGTTGTGAAAATGTGCGACGAGAACACGATTTGTGTTGTACCGATTCAGGGAGTAACGATTACCGGGTTGAACGACAATGTGAAAGAGCTTGACGAGGCTTTGGACAAATTGAACAAAGAAAAAGGTTGGGAAATTTGTATTCATGTGGATGCGGCTACCGGAGGTTTCATTCATCCATTTCTCGACCCCGAAACAGTTTGGGATTTCCGTTTGAAATGGGTACTTTCCATCAGTACTTCCGGCCATAAATTTGGTATGGTATATCCGGGCGTAGGCTGGGTGGTTTGGAAAGATAAACAGTATTTGCCTGAAGAAATGAATTTTGCTGTGAATTATTTGGGAGCAAATATCCCCAGTATTTCCATTAACTTCTCTCGTCCGGGAAATCAGGTACTGGCGCAATATTACCAGTTCTTACGTCTGGGTATGGAAGGCTATCGGCAGATACAACAAAATTGTATCGACATCTGCTTGTATATGAAAGAGCAGTTGAAAGCGATGGGTATATTCGAATTCTTTAGTGATGATATGCCGAATCCTTTGTTTATCTGGAAGTTGAAAGACGATCCTAACCGGAAGTGGACTTTATATGATTTGTCCGACGGGGTTCACACCGAGGGGTGGCAGGTTCCGGCCTATACCATGCCCAAAAATATGGAAGATGTCATTATTATGCGTGTTGTAGTACGTCAGGGAACCAGTAAAGACCTTGCCGACCTTTTGTTGCAGGATCTTCGCGTAAATATCGAAAGGCTGAATAAGCTGGAAGAACCTACGAACAGCGCAATCCTGTGGAATAAAAAACAACCGCAAAAACCGAGAGGGTTTAACCATAGCAGGTAATTGTTTAATATTCAGTATCAAATTAAGAAATCCGGAATATATCAGATATTCCGGATTTTTTATATAGACAGGGTAGGTGTGAAGGCGGAAAAGATAAGACGGCTTTTCTATATTTTTCAGGTGCTTTAATTTTCAGGTGGAAATCTCCGGAATGGAAACGGTAGTCCGTTTTTTATAAAAATGTATTTTATTGTGGGAAAGTGCTTTCGGGGATGACTGTCCCGTTATTTACTTTTGTATGGAAATGGTAAGTGGTTTATATTATATGTTTAGCGTAGACCTTGCATCCTCAGTGGAGAAGCCGGGCATTTTATATAAAAAATCATGATTTTTATATAACCGGATAGTTGTGAAAATGATAGACCTTTGTGGTGGATGCTATAAGTTGTTCTATCACTAAAATTATTATTTAATATGAAAATCGCGGAAAACAAATTTGGATTGATAGCCAAGCTATTAGGAGGAGGCATTTTCTTTTCACTGCTTTTTAGTGCTTGTGAGAAGAAGGATGTTTATGTTCCTCCGGTTGATACTAAAGTGACTCTGGAAAACTATTATGATTTTCAGACAACCCGGACTGTTTCTCTGAATGTTGAATATGCAACGGACGGTGAGGTATATTTTGAAGTATATGGAGAAAATCCATTGAGAGCAGAAGAGGGAACGGTTGTGAAAAAGGAGGGCCTGATTGCTTTGGCGAAAGGCGTTACCGATGAGGCTGGAAAATATAATTTGAAGGCAACGTTGCCGTCGTCTGTGGACGAAGTGTATATCTATTCTCCTGATTTCGGTGCTCCCACTCTTTTTAAAACACAGTTAGCCGATGGGGCGATCCGGGCGAAAATTGATTTTGAATCGGCGATCGACCTGAGCAAGCTGACGAATGCCGGAACTGCGGCTTTGGCTACGCGTGCCTCTTGGAATTATGTTGAAAAATATATTCCGAACCGTTTAAGTAGCTGGAATATATTGGGTGTTCCGTCGGGCTTGAATGATGAGCCAAAGATCAAAGTGGATGCAACGATGAAAAAGTATATCAATACTTACCTGCCGGAAGGAGGAAAAGACCAGAGCTATGCACCTTATGTGACCGACAATGCAGACATCACCCTGTATGAAGAAGCTCAAAAAGTTACCTTGAGCTATTTAGGTGGGGAAACTGCCGCCAAGAGTGTGCTTGCTTATTATTGCTATCACAAGGATGCTACCCTGGAAGAAATTAAAAAAGCAACTCAGAATGCTTGTGTGATTTTCCCTAATGCACATGGCTCGGCTTTGGGATATTATAGTGGAGTTACCATGAAATTGAAATATATTGATTCCAAAGGGAATTTGACTGACGGTAATTTCCCGAAGGATACGAAGATCGGTTTCATGCTTTGGAATAACGGCTGGTTGAGCCAATCGTTCCAGAATAATGTGTTCTATTCCACCAAAGCCTTGAATAGCGGGAATGTTTCGTATACGGCAACCTTAGGAATAAAGGATAAAAAAGGAGAAGAGTATAATGTGATCAGTTTCGAGGATTGGCCTGCTGCCGGAGGTTTGGATTATAATGATGTGGTATTTGTGATTACTTCGGATCCTGCTGAATCGATTGTTGTTCCCCCTGCTCCCGATCCTACTCCGGAAACTTACACGGAGACTTATCAGGGAATTTTAGGTTTTGAAGATTGCTGGCCGAGCCAGGGCGACTATGATATGAACGATGTGGTGGTGAAATATTTTTCGAATGTCACTTGCAATGAGAAAAATGAAATTGTGTCGATCATCGATAAATTTACTTTGGTTTGGTCAGGGGCTAATTTGCGTAATGGTTTCGGTTATGAGCTTCCTTACACTATGGAAGGAAAAACCGTTAAATTTAGTGGAGAGGGAAGTATTTCCGGTAATGTTGTGACCTTATTTGAAGACGCTAAAAAGGAATTGGGTGTAGAACATATTCCCGGACAGGAAATGCCGTCGGCACAGCCGCAGGAAGTATCTTACATTATAACGACGACTTTCGATACTCCACAGTCGAAAGAAGGGATTGTGCCTCCTTATAATCCGTTTATTACCGTGAATAAAACAAATACGGAAGTGCACCTTACGAATTATAAACCGACGGAAAAAGCTACCAATATTTTTCCGTCAGAAGCAGATATATCCGACGGGGTGACAACCTGGTATGTGTGCGAAGACGGTTTCCCGTTTGCCATCCACATGGATGCCCGGCAAGACCATTCGCTGATGCAGTTGAATTTGAAACCGGAAACCGTGCGTATCGATAAAACCTATCCCGGTTTTGCTGAGTGGGCGAAAACCCGCGATCCGAAAGTGAAATGGTGGTAATCAGTATCCAATAGTTATAAATAAAAAGGCAATCTCGCGGAGGGGTTGCCTTTTGTTTTTAGGTTAAAATCTGATATGAAAGATGGAGGAGAGTAGGCCAACGTCAGGTTATAAAAGCAGGAAAAGCAGTTTGGTTATGAGCTTCAATGATGCTATTTTCCCTATGAACCGGGATGTTTTTATTGGCAAATATTTTGACTTGGCCCGATAGATTTTAGAAATAAAAAAATATTACTTTAGCCGCCAAAATCAACGTTTATGAATGTAAAAGCTAAAGGATATATTTTAGGGATTATTGCTGCTGCGACTTATGGTATGAATCCTTTGTTTGCCCTTCCATTATATAAGGCTGGCATGGACCCGGACTCTGTTCTTTTTTTCAGATATTTGTTCGCAATTCCGGTGCTGGGGATTATGATTAAGGCGAGAGGGAGGAATTTCCGGTTACAGAGGAAAGAGATATTGCCGTTAATGATCATGGGAATATTGGTTGCCTGTTCTTCTCTTGCTTTGTTCCAAAGCTACAATTATATGGGAGCCGGTATCGCATCCACCTTGTTGTTTGTTTATCCCATTATGGTGGCATTGATTATGGCTTTTGCATTCAAGGAGAAATTGACCTTACAGACCATGCTATGTATATTGCTGGCCTTGGCGGGGATCGGTTTACTCTATAAAAGCGGTGATGGCACGACGCTCAGCCTGACAGGTGTTGTTTTGGTGATGGTTTCGGCTCTTTCTTATGCCATTTATATTGTGGGGGTAAACCGACCTATGCTCAGGGATATTGCCACTCTTAAACTGACGTTTTATGTTTTGCTTTTCGGCATGATCCTGTTTTTAGTGCGGGTGGATTTCGGTAAAAGTCTGCACATGGTTGATACCTGGTATTTATGGGGTAATTTGCTGGCATTAGCTGTTTTCCCGACTGCCATATCATTTCTCTGCACAACGCAGGCTATCCAATATATAGGTGCAACCCTGACCGCTATTCTCGGAGCGTTGGAGCCTTTAACGGCCGTTTTCTTCGGAGTGGTTGTTTTTGGGGAATCTCTGACGATGAGGGTGGGATGCGGAATACTGCTGATTATTTTTGCGGTCACCATTATTATTGCCGGAAGCAATGTCACGGCTTACCTGATCCGTTTTAGGAAACTTTTCCCAAGACTTCCTATTAAGAAAAAGACGATGCGTTGATGCGACCGATCGATTTGAAGCAACTTTTGTTGCAGGCTACCGGATCGGTCAATTTTTCTTTGCCTTTTTCTTGTGTTTTGAATTTTTTCGACCGTATAAGCTGTAAAAATCGGGTAAATGGTTTTATCCTGCAATTATTCATTCAGGAAAGTAACGGTTCCTGTTTCCATATGGTAGATTGCGCCTGTGATTCCGATTTCCCCTTTGTCTTCCATCTCTTTTAAGATACTACTCTTTGAACGGATTTCCCTGATAGCGTATTTAATGTTATGAAGGCATATCTCTTTTACATAGTCCGGATTCGAAGAATTTTTCTCTCCCTGAAAGGTTTTATTCGCATAGGATACAGCGGGTGACAAATGGGATAGCATGGCTGTTACATGGCCGAGCTGGACGTGGTCGATTGCTGATTTTATGGCCCCGCAATGCTCGTGTCCCATGATGACAATGAGTTTCGCTCCCGATACCTTACAGGCAAATTCAAGGCAACCCAAAATGTCGTCGTTGACATAATTGCCGGCAATTCGTATTACAAACAATTCCCCGATACCGCGGTGAAAAACATCTTCCACCGGAATCCGGGAATCGATGCACGAGAGAACAACTGCTTTCGGATATTGCCATAATGCGGTTTCACGTATTCTTTTCGTATTATTCCGTACGGTTAATGAATCTCCGGCAAAGTCTCTGTTCCCTTGTTTTAAGACTTCAAGAACTGCATCCGGAGTCAATTTGGCCTGTTCTTCTGCCGTCAGCAATTCATGATTGTCGGTAGGGGCACATATTTTGTTCGTTTCCATTTCAATAGTATATTTTACCTTGTCTATGAATTTGGGTCGTTACTGAGGCGGAATCACCGATGTTGAAATTCATTGTAAATCGGAGTTTCTTTTTCTGGCTATTCCTGGGTATTTTTCCGGTTGGAAAGATTGGGTCTCGGTTTGGAGGCATAACGGGGATTGATTTTCACAGAATAGAATGTTTCCTGAATAAGCCGTAAGCAATCGTTACATAGACATCCTTTATAGTTCTCGGCAATGAAATTACGCTGAGTGGCATCCAAAGATATGCGGGCGCAATGGCAATCCATGATTGAGTCGTTCGAACATATAAAACACCCCCCGCAGCGAGGACATATTTTTTCCATCATAACAGTGCAGCGAATTATTCGTGTCACACGAAATCATCCAATTAAAAAAAGATTAAGATACTTTGCGTTTAAGACCTAACCCACGAGGAGAAAAACGATTACCCGAATCAGCAGGTCTTCTGACTGACTCCCGTCCTGATGCCTTCCCGGTTTTCACCAGTGGCTATTCAGATTGCTTCAGAACGTTGGTTGGAGCTTCACAGCAGCGGGACTGTACGGGATTCCCACCCGATTCCCTTTCATTGTCTTTTTTTGAATATAAAAAGGCAAACTGATTCGCGGCAAAAGTAAATATTTTATAGAATTGTTATCCTTAAAAAGGGATCTTTTTTGGAGTTTTTTATCATTTTGATATTCTATTCCTCCGCCTGCTTTCATAACAGGTAATCAGGCTGTCTATAACTGTCGATTTGTTAGGCTATTCAGATGTTTTGTGGCTTATTCCCGAGGGTTTTAAATGTAACTTCCTCGGCTGTAATCACATTTGGATTATTCTCTTTGTAAAGTAGGAAAGCGGCAGCGGCGGCAGCGAATACGCTATAATCAAAGGGAGCTTTTATATTCAAAGAAAACAGCATGGAGAAAGCGAAAATCAATAGTAGAACACTACTGAGAAGTGCAACTAAACGTTTTTGGAAACCTATTAAAAGTAGTGCGCCAAGAACAATTTCCGCTATTGTTGCCGCCCAGGCAAATAATGGTAATAATGTGTTGGGTACCCACGGCAATAATACTCCGGTGTAAGCGGTAAAACTTCCCATGTTGCCCCAAACTACGTTTTCGCTTCCCAATAATGGGGTCCATAGTCCAAAACGGTCTGCCACCGCCGATAAGAATCCCAAAGCAATGGCAAGGCGTGCAAACAATGAGATATAATCTATTTTCTTTAGCATATTAGTTTATAATTATGAGAATGGATATGATAAAAAACTATTTATATCGTGATTGTCTGTGGTATACTAAGATAGGTTTGACTTAGGTATGTAAAAAACGATTTTCATTTTGTACTAAGTTGGCTTTGTTTTTTTAGAGGAATAGCAAAGTAAATTTCTATAATTTTAGTTGTTTCCTTGATTTTGTACGCTTTGCCTTTTGCTTTGGAATTTTGTCGTTACATAAGCCGTGAAAATCGGGAAGAAGATCATGCCTGCGGCAGCCAGAATCACTGCAAGGGATTGTCCGATACGGGTGACTCCGAAGATATTGGAGCCTACGGTCGTTACGTTCATCAATGCCCAGTTGAAAGCATCCCAATAGTCTTTTACCATAGGATTGGCACCGTGTTCCATAAAAAAGAACAATACACTGCAAAAATAGATGGTGACGATCAATACCGTCAGGTAGGTGATGAAAAGATTTGTCATTTTGCTACGGGTCATCCAGTTCACGATGATCGTAACTCCATATATTCCTCTGGCAAGCGGGATCAGCCTCAAAAGAATCCAGGCGGAGTGTGACACCGTGGGTGTGAGACTGTATACGATGTTTAGGTAAGGGATGGAGACCAACAGAAAGATGAGGTTTTTCCAAAGAAAACTGATTTTTCCATGGTGGTAATACCACCTGACAAAAAAGTCTGTCAGGAAAACAGAACAGGCAATTAGATGAAAATTGAGAATGAAACGTTCACTTAAAATTGGTTTTACAGATAATAGCTCGATCGACAAGATGAAGATAATGGCGAGGCTGCTGGCTAACACAAGGATGTTTAGTATATGTTCAAGAGGTTTGTCTGATTGCTGCATCGATTTTGAGTTTTTAGGTCAAAAAGAATAGGGTTGAAAAAAGGAAAGGCCGGAATATATTCGGAGGTTTTCCGAATTTTCCGGCCTTTACAGAAATGTGTTTATTTTACGATTTCAATGTTGTGTCCATTGAAAACGTTCAGACCTAATTTTTGTGCAATGTATTTAATTGCGGCCTGAGCTTTTACGGAGTTTCCGGCATCGTCCAACGGAGGTGCGAAAGCTGCAATACCGAGCACTCCCGGCAATGTACCCATAACACCACCGCCGACACCCGTTTTCGCAGGTATACCACTGGTATATAACCAGTCTCCGGTGTGTTCGTAGAAACCAACCGTAGCGATCAGGGAGGTAATCGGGGCAGTTAACGAAGGATCGAAAACCTGTTTCCCGGTTACCGGGTTTTTACCCCAGTTGGCAATTGTACATCCGGCGATGGCTAATTGCTTGGTGGTTACCCCCATAGAGCATTGACGGGTATAGAGATCGAGCGACATCGTCGGGTCGTCGTAAATCCGGTTATAATTCTTCAGCAGCCATGCAATGGAACGGTTGTTGAAATTAGTGGCGGATTCAGATTTATATAATTCGTCCTGTAAAACCAGTTCGCTGCCGCACAAATCGGCCATATTGTCGGCGATTGCCCCCCATTTGGAGTTGCTGTCGCCGATTGGTTTCACCATACTGTCGGCGCTGATCGCTCCGGCATTCACCAAAGGAGTGCTGGGATGATCTTTTTCAAGTAAAATCGCCATGATCGAATTGAAAGGCAATCCGGTAGCGTCTGCTCCGATCTTTTTCAATAATTCGTCTGCTCCGTATTGGCGTAATGCAAGTATTGCCGTATGCACTTTGGAAATGGATTCTATACCGAAAATATAGTTCGAATCTCCGGCTTCTATCACTTCTCCGGTGGGCAGGCATACCGAAATACCAAATAAATTGGAATCAATTTTAGCTAAGAAGGGGATGTAGTCGGCATTTTTTCCTCCCTTCATGTCTTTCACTTTTGCGTGTGCTTCAGCTACTACAGCCTGAATATCCGCTAATTTGATCGTTTTTTTCATAATTATTCGTGGTTAATGGTATATTATTTTTCCGGCGCGGGTTTGTTGGTACCCGGTTGCTGTGGATTTGGTGATTTGGGCGTTGGGTTAGTCTGACCTGCAGGAGCTGAAGAAGAGGCAGTTGCAGAAACCGTAGCTGTTTGGGGCTCGGCGGGAATTTCCCAATGGAAAGGCTGGAATTCAGCATTCGGATCTTTCCAGGAAGGTTTACGCAAAGCATAGATGATAAACGGAATTGCAATGAAGATAACGCATCCGATCACCAGAATCGTGAACCAGGTGGTGTTATTACCCGTGTTGATTTGGGAAGGCGGAACGAAACTCAATACGAAAGCCAACAAAGCTCCGCAGAAGCCTAATCCGGCAATAATCCACATCCAGAGGTTGGTTTTTTTACCTAAAGCGAACGGACGTTCTTTTTTCGGCATTTTATAACGCAGGACGATAGCTCCGGAGAACATTAACAGGTAAACAATCAGATATAAAAGTACGGTCAATTGCGATAGAATCTGATAGAAAGATTGAACAGACGGCATGACTACGAATAATAAAGCCAGCAAGGTTACAACACCCCCCTGTACGAAAAGGATATTTTTCTGAACACCGATTTTGTTGGTTTTTTGGAAGAAAGGAGGCAGGTAGCCTGCTTTTCCTACGGTGAAGATACCTTTTGACGGACCGGCAACCCAGGTTAATACTCCGGCAAGCACTCCGAACATCAAAGCGATGGCAATGATTGGAGAAGCCCAATGTAAATGCAGATAGTTCAAATAATTGTCGAAACCTACCAATAAACTTTGTGTCAGGTTGATGTCTTTGGCCGGAATAATCAATCCCAGGGAGAAAGTTCCTAATACGAAGATCAATACAGTTACGATCGCACCGATGATAATGGCTTTTACATAGTTTTTGGCTGCCGGTTGTTTAACATCCATAACGTGGATACCCATCATTTCCATACCCGCATAAAACAGGAAGATTCCGGAAGCTAAAACAAGGTTGTCGAATTTGGTCAGGTCAGGAAAGAATCCCTGGCTCATATCCATGTGGTTGTGTCCTCCCGTAGAGATGTAAATAATCCCGAAGATAATCAATAGGGCGGCCGGAATAATGGTTCCGATCATTGCTCCGATTTTGGAAACTTTTCCTACCCAGCCCAAACCTTTCAGGGAGATAAAGGTTGCTACCCAATAGATAACCAGCACGGTGACCAGGGTAAACACTTTGTTCGATGCTAAAGCTGCATCGTGTGAACCGTCCATTCCGATATAGGCGATCGATACAGCCCCGAAGGTCAATACCGTGGGATACCAGATTGTACTTTCTATCCATTGCAGGAAAATTGCAAGGAAACCGAAACGTTTTCCATAAGCTTCACCTACCCAGCGGAAAACTCCACCTTCTTTATCCGAGAACATTGCCGCTAATTCGGCTGCTACCAAAGAGGTTGGTACCAGGAACACGATAGCTGCAAATAGATAATAAAATGCAGAACTAAGTCCATACACAGCTTCTGCCGGAAGCCCACGAAGGCTGACAACCGCTGCAACGTTCATGATTGCAAGGGTCATTACTCCGAGTTTCATGGCAGTGCTTGTAGTTTTTGAATTTGTTGCCATAATTTGAATCAAGTTTAGTTAATGATTATTAGTTACTTTTTTAGGGTTGATTTATAAAAGTCTTTATAGTTACGTGATGTGTTTCGTGAATGTTCGAGAGAATTATATTATTTAACTAAAAACCTTATTCGTTGTATTTTAAGGGGTCATTCGTCCTTCGATATACCTAAAGTTTCCGTGCCTCTCCTGAAAAAAGCGAATACGGTGAAAGCTACTGCAATGATGATACTGAAGATAAACGGGAAAAAGGAGGAGGAGGAAACTCGGAAGAGTTTTCCTAAACCTTCGAAAATGAACGGATAGGTGATGATGGCTATATAGTTCATTACCATTACCAATGCCAATGCATAGGTTGCATGAGCGGGAGTGGTGCTGGAGGCTGTTTTATCGTAAATGATAGGCTGCATAATGCCATAGCCCAAACCGAGTAGAATCACCCCGATCGTTAATAGAATAAGCGGGCTTTTCATGGTGAAGGGAAGTAACCCGATACATATACAGCATAGGGCGATGAAATTGGTATTACTTTTTAATTTAGACAGAATATTGTTGATAAATAATCCCGGCAGGGTCATAGCCAGGAAGAACACGGAAATAAGAGTCCCCGAGGTGTCGTAATTACCTATTTTCAGGTTGTGCATATAGAGCGACAGGTTGAACGGAATATTGAGGGCTAAAAAGGTGATAAAGTAATAAAACAACATCAGGCGTACAGGCCAGTCGAACCGGAAAAAGCCGGATGTTTTGGAAGGTGTGGGTGGTTTTTGTTCGCCCGACTGGCCGTAGGGTGGTTTGTTGCTGAGGAAGAAAGCAAAAAACAAGGAAATCCCGGAAAGGCAGTATACCAGGAAGGGGAGATGCCAGTTCACTCCGGCGAGAAATCCGGCGAGCAAGGTTGCCAAAACCAATGAAACATTGGTAATCGAGGAAACAAGCCCCAATTGCCGGGTGCGGTATTTACCGCTGAAATAATCCGCAACCAATCCTGTTGAAAACGGGATCACCATTCCCGCACCGATGCCTAAAATTGCACTGATAAGCAACAAAAGCCACATTTTGTTGGCGAAAGGATAAGCGATGCTGCAAATAAAAAAGATGGAAAGCCCGAAAATCAGAATTTTCTTTTTATTGACGCGCAGGGAAAGGCGTCCTGCCAGCAGGATAAAAGGCACAATAATAAAGGAAGGAAGCGATTCGAGCATTTGTAGCTGCAGTTTGCTGGCATCCTTAAAGATGGTTTCCAAGTGTCCTAATATGGGGGAAATGGCTAATCCCGGCAGTGAGGTGACCATGGAAATAGAGTAAATGGCGACTAAAACCAATAATGTAATTGTGCCCCGGCCTGTCTTGATTTTCATGATGTTCTTGTTTTTGTTTGTATGTGTTTGATACGGAGAGAAAATTAAAAGGTTAAACGAAAGGGGCAAACGGGTTTAGAAATAAGCCCGGAAAGACGTTTTTTAACTAATTAACGGAGATCATGAAAGATACGGCGTTTTATTACTAATTTTGCACCGCGTGAAATATACGTGGACGCCGGATTTTTCAGTTATTGCCGTTCGTCCGTCTGTAAATCTTTAGGAATGGTAAAGGATAGGCTTCTGACTCCCAGTTTCTGTTATATTCTGGCAGCCAATTTTTTGTTGTTTTTTGCATTTTATTTACTGTTACCGGTTATGCCTTTTTATTTAAAAGAGCATTTTATGGCCGGGAAATCTATGATCGGAGTGGTGCTTTCCTGTTATACGATAGCTTGTCTGTGTATCCGTCCGTTTTCCGGTTATCTGCTCGATTCCTTTAGCCGTAAACCTTTATATTTATTTTCTTTTTTTGTTTTTACCGCCGTTTTCGGAGGCTATATGATAGCGGGAGCGTTGTTTTTATTTTTGGCTCTTCGTATCGTGCATGGTTTTGCTTTTGGCATGGTGACTGTTGCGGGAAATACGATTGTGATCGATATACTTCCATCTTCCCGGAGAGGGGAGGGTGTGGGGTATTATGGGTTGGCAAATAACATAGCTATGAGCTTCGGGCCGATGACAGGTTTATTCATGCAAGGTGTGTTTTCTTATGAAACTATTTTTGCATGTTCTCTTTTTTCCGGCTGTTTAGGATTACTCATGGCCAGTTTGGTGAAAACTCCCTATAAAGCGCCTGTAAAGCGCGAGCCAATATCCCTTGACCGTTTTTTGCTGGTAAAGGGAATCCCGGCGGGTATCTCTTTATTGCTGTTGTCCATTCCTTATGGAATGACTACCAGTTATGTGGCGATGTACGCCCAGGAAATAGGCATTGAGGTCAGTTCCGGGCTTTATTTCACGTTTATGGCAGTGGGGATGGCCGTATCCCGGATTTTTTCCGGCAGGCAAGTGGATAAGGGGCGGATTACCCTTTTGATTTCATTGGGTATGTATCTGGCGGCAGCCAGCTTTTTTGCCTTGTCGGCTTGCGAGGATCTGATGGGGTGGAACACGACTTTTACTTCTTATTTCTTTTTGGGAATTGCTCTTTCTCAAGGCGTTGCATTCGGAACGATGTTCCCTGCATTCAACACATTGTTTATCAGTCTTGCTCCCAACAGCCAGCGGGGCACCGCCACCTCGACCTACCTGACAAGCTGGGATGTGGGGATCGGGATCGGTTTGATGAGCGGAGGTGGAATTGCAGAGGCGTTCGGCGGTTTTGATTATGCTTATCTGTTCGGAGCCTGCCTGACCGTGGTGTCTACCTTATTTTTCCTGATTAAAGCCGGACCGCATTTCAACCGGAATAAATTGAAATAATCTTTCTATTTATTATAAATCTTTTTGTTTTTAT
>UQJP01000028.1 GCA_900541415.1 uncultured Odoribacter sp.
ACATAAGTCTGAGAGGTGGGGGGGGCCCCCCCAGCCTATTTGCCTGCCACTCCCGCAGGAATCGTGGAATTGTTGAAACGTTATGATATTCCCACACAGGGCAAGCATTGTGTGGTGATCGGGCGTAGTAATATTGTGGGTACGCCGATGGCGGTGCTGATGTCGCGGAAGGATAAGTATGCGGATTGCACGGTGACGATCTGTCACAGCCGTACGCAGAATATCGGAGAAATTACCCGTCAGGCCGATATTTTGATCGTGGCTTTGGGTAAACCTCATTTTGTAACCGCCGATATGGTGAAACCGGATGCCGTAGTGGTGGACGTGGGGATTCACCGTGTTCCTTCCGATCAAACGAAATCGGGTTTCCGCCTGATCGGGGATGTTGATTTTGAGCATGTCGCTCCTAAGTGTTCTTATATTACCCCGGTTCCCGGCGGTGTAGGACCGATGACGATTGTTTCTTTGTTACAGAATACATTGAAAGCATGTAAAGGGTTGGAATAATGTACCCGTATATTTAAACATACCGGTATATCAATGGGGAATGTTTTTCATTGGTGTACCGGTTTTTGTTGTTTTATAATTTTAGGCGTATGGTGCTGAATTATATTTGGATATTTTTTTTCGGAGTAGCTTTTTTGGTGGCTTTATACCGTTTGCTGGTAGAGGGCGACACGGAAGTATTCGGAGCCATGATCAGGTCGACGTTCGATATGTCGAAGACCGGGTTCGAGATTTCACTGGGATTGACCGGAGTGCTGACCTTGTGGATGGGGATTATGAAGATCGGGGAGCGGGGCGGAGCCGTGGGAGTGATGTCGCGGGCGATCAGTCCGTTCTTCCGGCGTTTATTCCCGGAATTGCCGAAGGATAGCCCCGCCCACGGCTCGATTATGATGAATCTGGCGGCGAATATGCTGGGGCTGGATAATGCGGCCACTCCTATGGGGTTGAAGGCGATGCAGCAGATGCAGGAAGTGAATCCGGGGAAAGATACGGCATCGAATGCCCAGATCATGTTTCTGGTGTTGAATACGTCGGGTTTGACAATTGTTCCGGTTTCGATCATGGTTTACCGGGCTCAGTTGGGGGCAGCCAATCCGACCGATGTTTTTATTCCGATTCTGATCGCTACTTATTTTTCGACTTTGGCGGGCTTGATTGCTGTGGCGTTATATCAGCGGATCAATTTGTTCGACAAGGTGATTTTAGCTTATCTGGGCGGCGTTTCCGCTTTGATCGGCGGTGTCATCTGGTATTTTTCTTCATTGGATAAAGAGTCGCTGACTGTGGCTTCCAATCTGGCGAGTAATATCATCCTGTTTTTTATTATTATTTCTTTTATCGGTATGGCGGCGTGGAAACGTATCAATGTGTATAATGCGTTTATCGACGGAGCAAAAGGAGGTTTCGGCACGGCTATCAAGATTATCCCTTACCTGATTGCCATATTGGTGGCTATCGGGGTGTTCCGGGCTTCCGGGGCTATGGAGATGGTTATGACGGGGGTCGAGCGGCTGGTGCTGGCTATGGGATTTAATGCCGATTGGGTGGATGCCTTGCCTACGGCTTTGATGAAACCTTTGAGCGGTAGCGGAGCCAGGGGGATGATGGTTGATACGATGACGACGTTTGGGGCCGATTCGTTTGCCGGGCGGCTTGCCTGTACTTTTCAGGGAGCGGCGGATACTACATTTTATATTATTGCCGTGTATTTCGGTGCGGTTGGGGTGAAAAATACGCGCTATGCCATCCCGTGTGGGCTGATAGCCGATTTGGCGGGTGTGGTTGCGGCGATTGTGGTGGCTTATCTTTTCTTTGCTTAACGGATATGGAAAAAATAGTGGTAGGGTTGAGTGGCGGGGTCGATAGTTTTGTTTCGGCTTTGCTGTTGCAGCAGCAGGGATATGAGGTGGTGGGGGTGACTTTGGCGATGTGGGGAGAGAAAGAGCCGACCGATGTGCAGGAACTATGCCGGAAGTTGGGGATAGAGCTGGTTTGTTGGGATGGGCGCGGGATGTTCCGGGAATGGGTGGTGCGGCCTTTTATGGCCGGGTATGTGTCGGGCGAAACGCCCAGTCCTTGTTGTGTGTGTAACTGTTATGTGAAATGGCGGTTACTGGCGGAAGCTGCCGATAGTCTGGGAATTTACCGGATCGCTACGGGGCATTATGTGCGTATAGCCGAACGGGACGGGAAATATTATATCCGTAAAGGGATTGATCCGGCGAAAGACCAGTCGTATTTCCTTTGGGGAGTGCCTCAGGACATTTTATGCCGTGCGGTGACCCCGTTGGGCAGTATGACAAAGACTGAGGTAAAATCTTATGCTGCCGTGCATGGTTATGAGGAAATGGCGCGAAAACCCGAAAGTATGGGGATTTGTTTTTTGCAGGGGGAGGATTACCGGGATTTCATTGTGAAGTGGGGGGGATTGCCCGGCGATGTACAGCAACCGGGAAATATTGTGGATGCTGCGGGAAAAGTCATCGGGCAACATGCTGGAATTTTAAATTACACGATCGGGCAAAAGCGGGGGATGCCTTTGGTGGAGGGACATCCTTTATATGTGGCGGAAATCGATGCTTCCGCCAACACTATCCGGGCCGATGTGAAGAGCGGACTTTTCCGGATGACGCTGGAGGTAGACCGGGTGAATGTTGTGCGGCTGGAGGATTTGTTTGCGGAAAACATAGAGATTAAAATACGGGGATTGGGTTTGAATCCGGGGGGGTATATCCGGGTAGAAGAACAGGCTGACCGTAGTTTACATATCCGGTTATCGGAGGCGGCCTGGGCGGTGGCTCCGGGGCAGCCAGTGGCTTTTTATTGCGGTGATTGGTTATTGGGCGGGGGATATGTAAAAAAATAAGATTTTTTTGATAGTCGGGTTTTGTTTTTCAGAAAAAATGCTTTCCTTTGCACCACGAATTACGGAAGTAGCTCAGTCGGTAGAGCACTGGTCTCCAAAACCAGGTGTCGGGAGTTCGAGCCTCTCCTTCCGTGCTTTTGAAGAGTTATGTCACGGCATAACTCTTTTTTTTATTCCCTTTTTTATCCTATTTCCTTTCCTTTTTCTTTGAGCTTTTATCTGCATGCGTCGTTTACCATTTTAGGACGTTTATCCTGTTTTTATTCCCGTACATTCCGTATAGTTATGGCTTTTTCCGTATTTTATCCTGCTGTATTGGGGGCGCGGAAGGGGGTGTGTTCAAATTTTGTTATGATGGTATTTTTTATGTTGCTGATAAACAATGTTTTATAGTGTAGTTTGAAAACTCTGTTGGCTGATAATAGAGGGATGTTCGTTTTTGAAGATAATTTGGCTTGAAATTTGTATGAGAGTGTGGTAAATTTAGGGTATGGTCGTGATTGGCGAGCTTCACCCCGTATTTTAAGTTGTGTATATTATGTTAGTAAATTTGTTTGCAGAATGATGACATAGCAAATCAGATAGGCTGTTTTTCATGAACTTATTGAGGGTATGATTGTTTCCTTTTAAAAAAAATGTACGTTTAATCAGGAATATACAACCTATTATCTCTACAAAAAAACAACTACATGTTTTCACGGAAACAATATGATTATTAAGTTGTTATACGTGTGCCATAAAATATTAAGAATTATGATCCGACATACCTGATTTTAACAAAAAAAACGTACCTTTGAATCCGTCTTTTACTATTTTAGCCTGTGGCATTTAACACAAATTTATATGGAGAATCCCGAAAATGAGAATGCCGAAAAATTAACCATTTTGATCGCTGAGGATGATGATAGTAATTACATCCTCCTGCATGTACTGCTAAAGCAAGATTATTGCCTGGTACGTGCTCATAATGGCAGAGAGGCTGTTCAGTTGTTCCGGGAATGTTGTCCTTGCCTGATTTTAATGGATATTAAAATGCCTGAAATGGACGGGTATGAGGCAACGGCTGCTATTCGCCATTTATCTTCTTCCATTCCTATTATTGCTGTAACTGCTTATGCTTTCCGGGAAGATCAGGAACGTATTTTATCGAGTGGTTTTTCCGATTATTTATCTAAACCTGTTAATGGACAGGCCTTAAAAAACAAGATTTTGGAACATCTCCGTTGATCTTTGTTTTCTTGAAAGGGCAGATCCCCCTTCTTTTTCAGCTTTTTTAAATTGAATAATATTTGTTGAAGTCCGGTATAAATTTTTCCGGATTCGGTTGTCGTTGGAAAGGTGTGAGGCCGTATTTCTAATGCCGTAGCCTTTTGTCGGAAATATCTTTTTGGGGGGATGGAGTAGTGATAAAAATTCCTCTCCTTTGCCCTCCTTGCTGTTTTAGAGATGCTGCGTATAGAAGGAGGGATGTCCGGGTGCGGGAACAGGCGGGGAGATATGTATTTCCCTTTCATTGAATCAGCCCTTCCGGGAATGGAAGATATGCCCGCCGGAAAAAAGAAAGACCGGGGCTCTGTGAGCCCCGGTCTTCAGTTATGTTGCAATGTGTCCGATTATTCGAATGTAACTTTCAGATCGTCAACATAAAGCACACTACCCGGTGCTCCGCTGAATTTGTCTCCGTCTTTACTTGACGAGCAAACGATCGCTAATTTATATTTCTTTGTCGGATCGAATTTGTTGCTGCCCCAGTCGAAATTAATATTAAAATCGGTGTAGGTAGGTTTTGCGGTTTCGTCTTTCAAAGAAGCTTTTGCTACAATCTTTTCAGAAGTCAGCAAGTTTGTTCCGTCGAGGAAGTCGAAGGCATAGCTATCCACTTCATACAGCACGGCATTGATTGCCGGAGCATCGGTTTTGCTGTTGTCTTCTTTCACTTCATTTGCTTTGGTCGGGTCGGCACAAACGTAATAGGTAGGTCCCGGGGTGTATTTGTAAGATCCCTGGAAGCTTACCGGTTTTTTCGTGCAAGGATAACCGAATTTTGTACTTTTCAGGGTGTTTGTAATGTTTACAATAAATTCACCGGAGAAAACGGTTCCTGAGGTAACTTTCGGGATTGCAGGGATAAATCCGCCGAATCCGGCCTGTCCCGTCGTGTTCAGGGTTTCAAGGCGTGCTGCTTTTCCTGATTTCGCATCCTCGCTCGGTGTTACCGGATAGGGAGCTGTTTTGGAGTATAGTTTATCATACATCATCTTGATCCATTTCGCACCTTCGTTAGAAGTGGCCCAACCGTCAGCAGGCTCATCATACATTAAGTACATGTTTGCAGAGTCGGTGGTTTCATTCTTGAGTTCCCAGGTTTCGAATCCCGAAGCAAAAGCAAAGTTGGTGTTCAATACGCTGTAATTAATCACGTAAGTGTTTTTGGTTTTACCACTTTGTGAGTTTACGGTGAATTTCTGTTCTTTTGAGAAATCAACCGGAGTTCCCGGTACATATTCAACGCCGCCTTGTGTGATCGTGGCTCCTTCTGAAATTTTGAAAGTTGGCACTAAATTCAATTGTGCTTCCGTTGTCCCTTCTTTTACATAGATCATTACAGGATAATTACTGCCACTGCCTTCTTTGGAAATTTCCGGCTGAATGGCAAGAACGCTGCTGTTCAGTGTGAGTGATTCCAGAGTTGCTCCGGTCAGTTTTTTAGTTCCTTTAAACAAATAGTCCGCTTTTTTATCTTTGGTGCTAAGCGTCATGTTTAAAGTCAGCGTTTTTCCTTCGAAATCGCCCGACAACACTAAATAAGACGTGTCTTGTTTGCTCCGTGGCGGCACCATCATGGTGATGGTGTCGATCAGCAGTTTGCTACCGTCTTTCACCAGTACGATAGAGTCAATCTGGGGGATAGATCTGGTCGTTGTGGTACTGCCTTCATTTGCCGGGAAACTTAAATAGAACGATTTGATAAAGATGGTGTTGAAATCTTCATATTCCACGGAAATACCGTCGCTCGGCCATTTTGAGTCGATGGTATCTCCTGTGATGGTAAGGGATTCGCGGGCATACCAGGCTGCAACTTCTGCGGCATAATCGGTGTTGTCTTCCACTTCGTCGGTTTTATTACCACTGAAAGAAACTTCGATGTTTTGTCCCAGCGTAACGGCGAATACCGTGATCTGGAGGGCTGCTTTACCGTTTGTAATGGTTCCGGAGACGGTTACATTCAGTTGTCCCAATGCCTGGTGGTTGATCACTGTTGAGGTTTGTTCCAGCATCACTGTTGTGTTGGCGTCTGTTACCGGAATGTTTGAAACGGTAATGTCGCCTACCTGTAATGCAGTTCCTGCAATCATGATTTTGAAGTTCCGTAATTCCAGTTTCGTTACGTTGGTGTTTTCACGGGAAATGTAGATGAATTGGGTACTGCTTCCCAAATCGTTTCCATCTACTGTAACTCCCAGGTCACCTTTATAAGTTCCTGCGATTTCTTCTGCCCAGTCTGTTTTTGGGCCATCGTCGATTTTGTCGTCGTCTTTACAAGAGCTGAAGAAGCTCACTGTGCAGAGAATCATAAATAAATAGAAAATTTTCTTTTGCATAATCATTAAGTTAAATTAAAATCAGTTTTAGGGTGTAATGCTTTTTATGCTAAGGTTATTCCCAGCAAAAACTGTGCAAAATAAGTTAAAAAGAAGGACTAAATGCACCTTTTTAACATTTAAATTTATACGATATTCATTTACAATAGGTTATGATGGGTTTCGATTCTAATAAAAAATAAATGAAAGTGCCCGGAAGAAGAAATCGGAACGGATCAGCAGGAAAACAAACTTTTGTTTCTTCGGCAGCGTATGAATCATTTAGAAATTTATTTAAAATATGATAAAATGAAGCAAGGGAAAATCTGGATACTGGGAGTGTTTTCGTTAGTCTTATCTGCCTGTGAATGGGGAGAAGAGCCGACCTTGGCCGAATTATATGCCGGGACTTACCGGGGAGCGTTGTATGTTTCTTCTCCGGCGGGAGAGGAAGTCACGGACGGGCGGGTGGAAATGACGGTGGCAGGTGACCGGACTTTACAATTGAGGTTTACCGATATAAAGTGGGCGGGTGAAACGATCGATTCTTTGGTCATTCCGGCTTTGCTGAGCCTTGACGGGCAGAACCGCCTGGCCGGGAAGCGTGGAGGGATCAACTGGGCAGAGGGACAGGTGGTTCATGCGGAAATTGAGGGGGAAATGGTTTACGATAAGTCGGAATTGACGGTTTTGGTGAATGTGGGCACAGAAGGGGCTGTTCCTACGGCAGCGTGGGTGTTGAAGTTTCGTGGCACAAGAATGTAGAATCGGCTTTGTTTTGCCGTTTTTTTTATAATTTTGCAATTTCGTAGGAATAGCGGGTTTTGAGCGCTATTCGTTGGGCTGACGTTGTATTTAAACCTAATATTATGAGATTGTTATTATTATTGTGCCTGGTGGGGGGCTTAGTGGCTTGCCAGGGAAAGAAAGAGGTGAAATTTTTGCAGTTGAATGTCTGGCAGGAAGGAACTTCCGTAAAGGACGGGTATGAAGCTATGGCGGACGAGATAGCCCGGGTAGATGCCGATTTTGTGATGTTGAGCGAGGTGAGGAATTATAAGAATACCCGTTTTTGCGACCGTATCACCGAATCGCTGAAAGAGCGGGGTAAGACCTATTATTCTTTTTATAGTTACGATTCCGGTCTTTTGAGTAAGTATCCGATTAAGGACAGTGCTACTATTTTCCCTGAAAAGGGTGACCATGGCAGCATCTATAAGTTGGTGGCGGATATGGACGGACAGGAAGTTGCGGTTTACACGGCCCATCTCGATTACCTGAATTGTTCTTATTATCTGGTGCGCGGGTATAGCGGTTCAAACTGGAGGCGTTTGGATTCTGCTGTGGTGAATGTGGATTCGCTTTTGGCCGATAATGTCGCTTCACAGCGGGACGATGCTATCCGCCTGTTTATTGCAGATGCACAGAAAGAGTTGGCAAAGAATCGTCTGGTGTTTATCGGGGGAGATTTCAACGAGCCTTCTCATCTGGATTGGACAGAGGCAACGAAGGACAGTGCAGATCATCACGGTGTGGTGATTCCCTGGACAGTGAGCACCTTGTTGGAAAATGCGGGCTTTAAGGATGCTTACCGTGTGTTTTATCCCGATCCGGTAAAAAATCCGGGTTATACTTATCCGGCGGATGCTGCGACGGTGGATGTGAAGCGGCTGACCTGGGCTCCGGAATCGGATGAACGGGAAAGGATCGATTTTATTTATTATTTCCCTGCTGAGCAGTTGAATTTGACGAATGCCGTGATTTTCGGCCCGCGTGGTTCTATCCGTAACAGCGAAAGGATTAAAGAAAATACGGCCGATGTGTTTGTAGAGCCGCTGGGAATATGGCCTACCGACCATAAGGGGGTAATTGCCGAGTTCCGGTTGAATTAAAAGTTTATCCTTGTCAGGAGGATGCTATAAAAAGAACGTGGCCACAGTTTCAAAATCGTGGCCACGTTTTCTTTTTTTATCCCGCCCGGTTGATCCCGTTTTGCAGGTTGTCGCCACACTCTTTGAGCAGAATGGATTTCAACTCTTCTGCTTTTTGGGGTTGTTGCCGGAGCAGGTTGTGTTGCTCTTTGGGATCGTCCGGGAGGTAGAATAGTTCGCAGGTGTTTTCTTTCATGTAGTAGCGAAGTTTCCAGCCTTCGTTCGTCACGATGGCAGGTCCGTTGTTTGAGCCGAATATCAGGTAACGGCTTTGTTTTTGTTTTTTTCCTTTTAACAGGTTGGGCAGGAATGAGTGTCCGTCTTTGGCGGTTGGCAAAGGGACTTTTAGCAGGTCTGCCATTGTGGATAGAAAATCATAGTTGGAAACCAGAGCTTTGCTGACCTTTCCCTGAGGGATGGTTCCTTCGCAATAAAATACTAAGGGAATATGGATGCCTCCTTCCAGATTGCTGCGTTTTAATCCAGCCATTCCGGCGTTGCCGTTGAAAATGTCGCCACCCGGTTCGCTGTAATATTTATTGTGGAAGTCGTCAAAAAGTTGCCCGTTTTGCAAGTTCCTGTAAGGTTTCTCACAGCGTCCTTTTTGGGAGTAATAGATTTCGTGTCCATTATCGGATGAAAAGACAATTAAGGTGCGGTCTGCGATTCCTTGTTTTTTTAATTCTTCCAGGATATACCCGATGTTGTCGTCGAGGTATTTCATCATGGAAGCGTATTCTTTTTCTATCGGTGTTAAGTTCGGGTTGTTTGCCAATTCGGGATGGATGGCGGGAACGGCCACCGGACCGTGAGGTAATTGCGTGGGGTGGAACAGGAAGAAGGGTTTGCTCTTGTTGTTGCGGATAAATTCCAATATCTTTTGCAGGAAGAGGTCTTGTGAATAGGTTTTCTTTCCTTCCATATTCCAGCGTTCCCGATAGGTATTTTCTGTTTCGTTTTCTATGCTTTTCCCTCCGTTCGTACGGGTGTTGCCTTCGATTTCAACTATTTCCCCGTTGTCGAAGAGAAATGGCGGATAGAATCCGTGACAGCGTACGTGGTCGAGATAGCCGTAATAATAATCCCAGCCATGGTCTTTCATTTGTTTGCGGGTGGCGGTGAATCCCCATTCCAGTTTTCCGATTTCCGCCGTTATGTATCCCGCTTTTTTAAAGACCTGCGGTAAATAATAGTCGCCTTCGGGCAGATTGATGTCGGTGGCATCGATTTTGCTTTCCCTGGAAGCGATTAAGGCTGTGTCTTTGAATGGGATAAGGAATTGCCCTCCGCCGGAAATTTTCCATTTGTCGGTGTGGCAGTCGTGGTAGCCTGTCAGGAGCGAGGCTCTGGCAGGGGCGGAAAGCATGCAGCCGTATGCGTTTTCATAGGAAGTGCCCTGCCGGATCAGTTTGTCTATGTTCGGGGTGGTGAACTGTTGCTGTCCGTAAGCAGAGAGCATACCCTTCCCCATATCGTCGGCATAAATGTAGATGACATTTAAAGGCTTTTGGGCTATACTTACGGCAGGTAAGGCAGAGAGCACAAAGCAGGGAAGAAGTGTTTTATCAAAGTTCATGGTTGGGTGTGTTTGTCATGATCGTTCGCGTAAGTTGTTGTTTCGTAGTGTGTTTGAAAGAATCGAATTACCGTGTTTTACATGGTTTACTTGAAAGTCCCTATGATGATTACGGGGTTGTCGTCGTCTTTTAGCCGCTCGTTTAGCTCTTTTAGGGTGGGAGTGAGTTCCTTGCCTGCTTTCAGTTGTTCTTCGGCCAGTTGCTTGATTTGCTGTGTGCTTTTTTGTAAGAAAATGTGATTTCCGTTTGTGGTGGTGAGCGTGGGAAAATCTGAAGATACTTCTCCCAATAGGTCATTGTCGAATTGCTCGATCAGGTATACCGACCGATCGTTTTTGCCGATCCGGTAGTTGTAGGCTTTTGAATTTTGACTGATTCCCACTCCGAATAGACCTTCTTCTTCTGCAAAAATGTTGTATTCATGGATTTGAATCATCACTTCGTTGTTGGTTTCTGCTTTTATCCTGAGAAAATTACCCTGCCTCTTTTGATAAGTGAAAGGATTGTTTAATTTGAAAATGAGTTGCGGTATTTTTAGAGAGTCCTTGATTTCGAACAGGATGTGGTCTGTATTGGGATTCCAGTAAGAAATCCGGTTGCCTGTCTTGCATAGATAAGGTTTGAATATATTTTTGGCTTTATCGATGGACGTAGTGTCGGTTACCACGTAAGAGAGTAGTTCTCCGGTATCCGAGAGTGTAACAACCTCGTAATTTTGTTTTGAAGTTCCTATGCCTGTATGTGAATTGCCTGTTAGAGAATGGTTTTGGGTCATCGTGAGATTGACAAGGTCGTTACACTCATTTGAAATTTTTCCCGTATTTTTCCCGGTATTCAATTCGATCACCCGTAATTCTGTTCTTTGACTCCAATCGCGGTAGTAAAGGCGTTCCCCGGCCTCGTCCACCGTGAACGTGGCAATGGAGTTAAACTCTCCCGGCCCTTTGCCTTGCTTTGCCAGTTGCCGGATGTGCTTGCCGTCTTTATCGAACAGATGCATGGATTCCCTGTCTGCCGTGATAATATATTTGTTGCCTACCCATACTCCCAGATTGCTCGACAGAAGGCAGGAGTCGCTGGTTTCGAGCGGGATTGCCCGTAGGTTGTCGGCCATATCGCTGAACTTTTGGGTAATGGTTCCGGCGGGCTTGCTTAAGTCAATCTCGTTGGTTTCGGTTGTTTGACAGGAAAAAAGGAGAAATACCAGCATACAGCCGCAGAGGCATGGGAATTTTTTTTTCATGTTGGGATGTTTTTATATGGAACAGAAGTAAATTAGTATTTGGTTATAGGTTTATACAAAAATAATAATATTTTTTAACGAATTGAGAGGAGAGTTATTTTTTAATCAAATGGATTTCGGATGTTATTTTGTTGAAAATTCCCCTTATTAAATAAAGCGAATATAAAATGTTCCCCCAAAAGTTAGATATAAAACTTTTGGGGGAATTTCAATGTTGTATAAAGAGAGGATTTTTATTTCGAATTTCCTGACTATGTTTTGTTTGGCAGGAAGTGAACCGGGTTATTCCTGAGGGCTTCCGGATGTTTTTTTCCGATGGAAAGGGCGTTTCCCTTTAAAAGAGGAGTGGTTACGCGATTTTCCCTGAGGACGGCGGCGTTCGAAAGCTTTGCCGGGATTGTATTCCGGGGCTGTTCCGATTTCCGGGGGGAGAGGTATTTTGTATATGTCTTTTTCGATAAATTCCTCTATCCGGTGGAATTTGCCTTGTTCCGCTTCGTTCACAAAGGTGATTGCAACCCCGTCGGCGTTGGCGCGGGCGGTACGTCCGATCCGGTGGATGTAGTCTTCCGGATCGTGAGGCACATCGTAGTTGATCACCAGTCCGATGTCGTCGATGTCGATTCCCCGTGCCACGATGTCGGTGGCTACCAGAATGTTGATTTTGTTATTTTTGAAGTCCAGCATCACCGCTTCCCGCTGTTCCTGTTCCAGGTCGGAGTGCATCGCCGCTACGTTCAGTTTCATCCGTTTTAGCGAGTAGGCCAGGTCTTTCACCTTTTGTTTGGAAGATGAAAAAATAATCGTTTTGGTGGTCGCCGGCTTATTGAATAATTCTTTTATGATGCCCATTTTCTGGTTTTCATAGCAGATATATGCCGATTGGACAATGGCTTCGTTGGGTTTGGAAATGGCTATATTGACTTCTGCCGGGTCGTTAAGGATCTGTTTGGCAAGCTGCCTGATTTTCGGGGGCAGGGTTGCTGAAAACATGATGGTCTGGCGTTTTTCCGGCATATTTTTGGCTATCTGCATAATATCTTCGAAAAATCCCATGTCCAGCATCCGGTCGGCTTCGTCCAGAATGAAGTAGCCTACATGCGAGAGGTCGATGCCGCTGTTCGCAATGTGTGACAGCAATCTGCCCGGAGTGGCGATCACTACATCCGCCCCCATGAGCAAGCCTTTCTTTTGCTGGTCCCAGCCTGCTCCGTCGCCTCCTCCGTATACCACCGTGTGGGATAGGGGCAGATAATAGGAAAATCCTTCCAGTTGCATATCAATTTGTTGTGCCAGTTCGCGGGTAGGAACCATGATTACGGAACGGATAATATTATCCGGGTTCCCTTCCCGTGCCAGCCTGCTGAGCAGGGGTAAAGTGTAAGCGGCGGTTTTTCCTGTTCCGGTCTGTGCACAGCCGATAATATCCCTGCCTTCTAATATAATAGGAATGGTTTGTTCCTGTACGGGAGTCATTTCCACGAAATTCATCGCATCGATCCCGTCTAATACATCATCATCTAAATCCAGTTCGTCAAATCTCATTTTTTTCTTCTCAAAAATTTGTTTCAAATATACATATTTTTGCTGGTTTAATTTTTGTTATCGTTAAAAATGTCTACATCTTTGGATTACTTCTAAGACGAGGTTTTATTATGGAAAGCGGATTGTTCAGATATTACCATTATTTGAAGAATGAGATTACGGAGTCGAAGACGTATTGGAGTAAAATTTTAGCCCTTGAGCCGGAAAATGAGGTAGCCAAAAAAGCTTTGGACGGTATGAAATAAATTCTGGCATCATTTTTGCTATTTTGTTGGGTGGATAAAATATTGTTTTTATCTTTGGACGTAGATGTTGTGAACAGAATGAAACTGCTATTTATTTTTATATTATTTGTTTGTTTTTTACTCCTGGGTTCGAGTATAAGCCAGGAGAAGCAAGGGAATATTGTGATAGCAGGTATTTCCTCGGAGCAATCGGAGATGCTGTTCCCCGATATGGTCCGGTCTGAGCTTAGAAGCTCGTCGCAGCCGGCTGTGTTATTCCGGAATTTGTTTTTGCCGGGAAAGCAGCTGGATATGCCGGAAGACCATGACCACGGTTTTCAGGTGATCAGTAAAACACTTCCCGGACATCGCCGCCAGGTTTTGACAGCCCAGGTACGGACGCTTTTTGCTCAAAAGTTTATGCGTTTGTTGTCTGCCCGTTATATGAACGGGTTCTATATTTATTCTTTGGAGAAACTTATCATTTAACTTTTCCGTTATCTATTATCAGTATCTGTTCTGCAGTTGCAGAAGAGTTAAATAATTGTATTATATTGTGACAGTTTTGTGATCGGAGTGCCGGAAGGATACCGGGGATGGATTACGGAAAATCAGGTTGCGGAATTATAAATTTTTAATCAGGATTATGGCAGAGAAATTCGGATATGTGACTCAGGTGATCGGACCTGTAGTGGATGTCATTTTTGAAAATGGCGGAGAAGATTTGCCCCGGATATACGAGGCGTTGGAAATTGTGCGCGACAATGGCGAAAAGTTGATCGTGGAGGTTGAACAGCATATCGGGGAGGATACGGTGAGATGTGTGGCGATGGATACCACCGACGGGTTACATCGTGGAATGAAAGCGCTGGATTTGGGGCGTACGCTGACGATGCCTATCGGCGACCAGATCAAGGGGCGTTTGCTGAATGTGACCGGGGATGCTATCGACAAGTTGGGTAAATTGAATTACTCTAAGACGTTGTCTATTCACCGGGAGCCGCCCAAGTTTGAGGACCTGACGACAACGCAGGAGTTGTTGCTGACAGGGATTAAGGTGATCGATTTGCTGGAACCTTATTCCAAAGGAGGAAAGATCGGGCTTTTCGGAGGTGCAGGGGTAGGAAAGACGGTGTTGATTATGGAGCTGATCAATAATATTGCCAAAGGGCATAACGGGTATTCCGTGTTTGCCGGAGTGGGAGAGCGTACCCGGGAAGGAAACGACCTGTTGAGGGAGATGATCGAATCGGGGGTAATCAGATACGGCGATAAGTTTTCGAAAGAGATGGAAGAGGGGAAATGGGATGTGAACAGTGTGGATATGTCGCAGGTGGAGCAATCGCAGGCAACTTTGGTGTTCGGGCAGATGAACGAGCCGCCGGGAGCCCGTTTGCGGGTGGCTTTGTCGGGACTGACCGTGGCTGAGTCGTTCCGTGATTCCAATGAAGGCGGAAAGGAAATCCTGTTTTTTATCGATAATATTTTCCGTTTTACACAGGCCGGCTCGGAAGTTTCGGCTTTGCTGGGGCGTATGCCTTCGGCTGTGGGGTATCAGCCGACGCTGGCTTCTGAAATGGGAAAATTGCAGGAGCGTATTGCTTCGACGAAATATGGTTCGATCACTTCCGTGCAGGCTATTTATGTGCCGGCAGACGACCTGACCGACCCTGCTCCGGCCACTACGTTTAACTTTTTGGATGCCACAACGGTGCTTAGCCGTAAGATCACGGAGCTGGGTATTTATCCGGCAGTCGATCCGTTGGAGTCGTCTTCCCGAATCCTCGACCCGAATATCGTGGGTGAGGAGCATTACAATACAGCACAGCAGGTGGTGGAATTGTTGCAGCATTACCGGGAATTGCAGGATATTATCGCTATTTTGGGGGTTGATGAGTTGTCCGACAGCGACAAGCTGGTGGTGAACCGTGCGCGGCGTGCCCAGCGTTTCTTCTCTCAGCCGTTTCATGTGGCCGAACAATATACGGGTATTCCGGGGGTTATGGTTCCGCTGGAGGAAACGATCCGGGGCTTTAAAATGATCCTGAACGGCGATATGGATGAATATCCCGAACAGGCGTTTATGAACGTCGGGACGATCGATGAGGCGATTCAGAAAGGGAAGGATATGATTGCGAAAGCGAAAGGTAAATCGTAAGTTGTAATTTTAATTTTTAAATTTTATGAGATTGGAGATTATATCAGCAGAAAAGGTGCTGTTCAAAGGGAATGTGAAACGGGTGACCCTGCCGGGCTCTCTGGGGACATTTACCGTACTGGAACATCACGCTCCGCTGATTTCCACATTGACACACGGAGATGTGGTATATGATGCGGGGGAGACACAGAAACAACTGACCATCGATTCGGGTGTCGTAGAGGTGCTCGATAACAAAGTGGTGGTTTGTATTCATTAAGTCTAAAGCCCGGTGACTCCGGGCTTCGGACAGGACTTTTGAAAGTCGGTTATCATGAAAAAATTGAAATATATATTGGTTTTGTTGGTTGTGTTGCTTCCGTTGGGACAGGCGATGGCAGAAACTGAAAAAGAAGCGGAGGCGGCATTTAATCCTCAAAAAATTATTTTTGAGCATTTAGGCGATGAATACGGATGGAAAATCTGGAATCTGGAAATCCCGTTGCCCGTGATCGTTTCGGGACAGGACGGAAAGTGGCATTTGTTCAGTTCCAGCCGTTTGCAGGACGGAGCTACTTATGAGGGTTTCCGTATTGCGGAGGGAGGCGATTATTCCGGGAAGGTTGTGGAAACGGACGCGCAGGGGAATGAGTACCGTCCATGGGACTTGTCCATTACCAAAAATGTGCTGGCGATCATTATTTGCGGATTGATGATGTTTTGGGCTATTTTCCCGCTGGTGCGTTTCTATAAGCGGAAACCTTACGGAGCGCCCCGGAAAGTTCCGGGCATGATGGAGGTGGTCGTGGATATGCTTTACCGGGAGTTGATTGTGGGTATTTTGGGAAAGGATGCCCGGCGTTTTGCCCCTTATTTGCTGACCTTATTCTTCTTTATCCTGTTTTCGAATTTGCTGGGATTGATCGTGATCTTTCCCGGAGGGGCGAACGTGATGGGAAATATGGCCGTGACGATGGTGCTTGCCGTGTGTACTTTTGTGGTGGTGAATGTTTCCGGTACGAAGCATTACTGGAAGGAAATATTCTGGCCGGAAGTGCCTACCTGGCTGAAAGTGCCTGTTCCTATGATGCCGGTGATCGAGATCTTCGGTGTTTTTACAAAACCTGTTGCATTGATGATTCGTTTGTTTGCGAATATGTTGGGAGGGCATTTGATTACACTGGTGCTGATTTCCCTGATCTTCCTGTTCGGGGCGATGGGGGCTGCGGTGACGGGTGTGACGACGGTAGTAGCGGTGGTGTTCGCTGTTTTTATGAATATCATCGACCTGTTGATTTGTTTCATTCAGGCTTATGTGTTTATGATGCTTTCAACGATATTTATTTCATTGGCCAGGACGAAAGGAAGCGAGGTTTCCGATTAAAGAGAGAGTAAATAAAGATTAAATAAAAATTTAAATTCAGATGACTATGTTAAGTATGATTTTATTACAGGTGGCAGCCGGGGCAGGCCTGGCTAAAGTTGGTGCAGCTATTGGTGCGGGTATTGCAGCTATCGGAGCCGGTATCGGCATCGGCAAGATCGGTGCGAATGCGATGGACGCTATTGCCCGTCAGCCGGAACAGACCAATAATATCCGAACCAATATGATTGTGATTGCGGCCCTGATCGAAGGGGTTGCCCTTTTTGCCATTATTGTTTGCCTGCTGGCATTATTCTTATAATCTAAAAGGCTATGGAACTATTTAAACCTGAGTTTGGTTTGGTGTTCTGGATGCTGATTGTCTTTCTGATTATTTTAGGGATTCTTGCGAAGTTTGCCTGGCCGGTCATTATCCGCAGTATAGAAGAGCGGGCCGATTTTATCGATAGCGGGGTGAAATATACGCAGGATGCGGTGAAGAAACTGGATGAAGCGAAAGAGCAGGCACGTTTGCTGATCGAGGATGCCCATAAGCAGCAGGTGAATACTTTGCAGGAGACGGAACGGATGCGGCAGAAAATGATCGAGGAGGCGAAAGAGGCTGCCAGAGGGGAGGCGCAGAAGGTGATAGACGATGCCCATGCTTCAATCGAGCAGGCGAAGCGCGAGGCTGAGCTACAATTGAAGAAGCAGGTGGGACGACTGGCGCTGGAAGTGGCCGGAAAATTGTTGCGGAAAGACCTGGAAGGCGACGGAGAACAGGAAGCATTGGTAGACAGGATACTGGATGAGATGAAATCATAACTATGAATGAAGGATTAATTGCACGGAGGTATGCCACCGCTATGTTGAAGGTGGCTCAGGCACACGGGGCTGCGGGAGAGGTGTATGAGAAAATGAAATTGTTCGAGCAGAACTATGTTTCCCATCCCGATCTTCAAAAGGCTTTGACGAATCCGGTGTTGTCCCCGAAGGATAAGGAGAATTTACTGACAACCGCTATCGGTATCGAGCCGGGAATATTTTATATCCGGGGTATCCGTTTACTGATCCACAATCACCGGGAAATGTATATCCGGCAAATCGGGTTGATGTATCAGCGGTTATATCGTCAGGCCTATCATATCGGGCGTGTAAAGATCATCATGGCTACGCAGCTGAGTGAGGAAGCTATTGACCGGATTAAGAAACTGGTCACCGATAGAACTTCCAATACGATAGAGTTTGTGGAACGGATAGACCCTTCTATCATCGGAGGTTTTGTGTTGCGGGTCAATTCAATGCAATTAGACCTCTCTGTGAGCCGGGGACTACGGGAATTTAAGATGAAGTTGAAATAACGGGCGGCAGAGGAAGGCTCGCTTTTAAGGCAGGTAGCCTTGCTGTCCGGATTAACAGGTAAAAATTATGATTAAAGCAAGTGAAATATCGGATATACTTCAGAAGCAACTGGAAAGTGTTGATATGAAGGCCGAGATGGAGGAGATCGGAACGGTGCTGGAAGTGGGCGACGGAGTGGCGAATCTTTTCGGACTCGATAATGTGACTTCCGGTGAGTTGATCGAGTTTGAGAACGGAGTGAGAGGGGTGGCGATGAATCTGGAAGAAGACCATGTGGGAGTGGTGTTGTTGAATGCTGCCGACCGGGTGCGTGAAAATTTCACCGCCAAGCGGACGGGGCATATTGCTTCTATCAATGTGGGTGAAGGGTTGTTGGGGCGTGTGATCAATACGCTGGGCGAGCCGATCGACGGGGCAGGCCCTATCGAGGGCGACGTGGTGCCGTTGCCGCTGGAACGAAAAGCTCCGGGGGTGATTTACCGGCAGCCTGTGAAAGAGCCGTTGCAGACGGGAATTAAGGCGATCGATTCGATGGTGCCGATCGGACGGGGGCAGCGGGAGTTGCTTATCGGCGACCGCCAAACCGGAAAGACGGCGATTGCTATCGATACGATTTTGAATCAGTTGGATAATTACCGGAACGGACATCCGGTTTATTGTATTTATGTGGCTATCGGGCAGAAAGCGGCTTCGGTGGCTGCTTTAGTGAATGTGTTGCGTGCCAAAGGCGCTTTGGAATATACCGTGGTGTTGTCGGCAAGTGCGTCGGATTCGGCGGCTATGCGCTATTATGCTCCGTTTGCCGGGGCTACGATCGGCGAATATTTCCGGGATAGCGGACGACATGCTTTGGTGGTTTACGATGATTTGTCGAAGCAGGCTGTGGCCTACCGGGAGATTTCCCTGATTTTGCGCCGTCCGTCGGGACGTGAGGCTTATCCGGGAGATATTTTCTATCTGCATTCCCGTTTGCTGGAGCGTGCGGCTAAGATTATTTCCAATGATGAGGTGGCGGCTACGATGAACGATTTGCCCGATCCGTTGAAGCCTTTTGTTAAAGGCGGCGGCTCGCTGACGGCTTTGCCGATTATCGAAACGCAGGCGGGGGACGTGTCGGCTTATATTCCCACGAATGTGATTTCGATCACCGACGGGCAGATTTTTCTGGAAACGGGACTGTTTAACGAGGGGGTGCGTCCGGCCATCAATGTGGGTGTTTCGGTTTCCCGTGTGGGAGGAAATGCCCAGTTGAAATCAATGAAAAAGATTGCGGGTACGTTGAAGATCGACCAGGCGCAATACCGGGAATTGGAGTCGTTTTCTAAATTTGGAGGCGACCTCGACCCTGTGACGCAAATGGTGATCGACAAGGGGCAAAAGAATGCCCGTTTGCTGATTCAGCCGCAGTATTCCCCCATGCCTGTGGAGGAGGAGATTGCCGTGATTTATTGCGGTACGCAGGGGTTGTTGCAACGGGTGCCTTTGAAGGATGTGACTTTGTTCGAGAAGTATTTTCTTGATTTGTTGCGGGTGCGCTACCGGAAAGAGGTGCTGGACGAGTTGCGTGCCGGAAATCTGGACGACCGGGTGGCGGCTTTGCTCGATCAGGCGGCGACGGAAGTGGCCGATAAGTTTGCAGAGAAAAAGAAAGAGGCTGTTGAAGTTGAAAATGAAATAAACGATTAGTGTCATGGCGACAATGCGTGAATTGAAGGGAAGGATCGATTCGGTGCACTCTTCCCAAAAAATTACCGGGGCTATGAAGATGATTTCTTCGGCCCGGTTGCGGAAGGCGGAATCGAAGTTGGCTCATTCCCAGCCTTACCGTGAAAAGCTGTGGGAAATATACCACCATATCATGAACGCCGGATGTGATTATGAATCGCCTTTGACCCGGACGCGTGAGGTGAAGCGGGTGGCCTTGGTTGTTTTCGCTTCCGACGAAGGGTTGTGCGGGGGATTCAATATCAATGTGTATAAGGAGTTGAGGGAGGTGATCCGGGAATATCGTAAGAAGGGAGTGCGGGAGATTTCCGTATGGCCGGTGGGAAAGAAAATCCAATATGATGTGCACCGCATGTCCGGGATTTCGATCGAGGAGGTGAATCATTTATTTGAAGGGAAGAAGGATTTTTCCGGGGCGACGAAGACGGTGGCGGAACGGTTGGTGGATCAGTTCCTGACGGGAAAAATAGACCGGGCGGATGTGATTTATACGCATTATAAGAGCATCGGTACGCAAATTGTTATGAATCAGCGGTTTTTACCTGTGCGACAGGAAGAAAAACAGGAAACGCCGGAAGATCATGAAATGACCTGGTATATTTATGAGCCGGATTGCGCCGCTATTTTGCAAACGCTTTATCCTTTGATTTTGCATGCGCAGATTTATCAGGCTCTTATGGAGAGCCGGACATCGGAACAGGCAGCCCGGATATTGGCGATGCAGATGGCGAATGACAATGCGAATAAATTATTGGGGAATTTACATTTGGAATATAATAAGTTACGCCAGCAGGGTATTACTTCCGAATTGCTGGATATTGCCGGAGGTACGGTGAGATAACTGTCAGGAAAGAAGGTATTTATATATGGGAAAAATTACGACGCTCCTTTTCGATTTTGATGGAGTGGTTGCAGATACGGAGAGTTTATACGGGGTGTTCTGGGGAAATATTGCGGAACGTTACCGTTTGGGTATCCCGGATTTTACGTTACAGGTGAAGGGGATGACGATGGGAGCGATTTTCGAGAAGTTTTTTCCCGGCTATCCGGAGGCGGAGAAACGGCGGATTGTGGAGGAGTGTATGGATTATGAATACCGGATGGAGTACCGGGAAGTGCCCGGAGCTACCGGGTTTATCCGGTGGGTTAAGGAAAAGGATTTCCGGGTGGGGCTGGTGACCAGTTCGCCCGATTCCAAATTGAAGTTTGCTTTGGAACGGTTGCATTTGTCGGCTGCCTTCGATACGATCGTATCTGCCGACCGGATTGTACGGGGAAAGCCCGATCCGATGTGTTACCGCCTGGCGGCTTCCGATTTAAAGGTTCCGGAGGATGAGTGTGTGGTGTTTGAAGATTCTTTTTTCGGGATTGAGGCCGGGAAAAGGGCCGGGATGAAGGTGATCGGGCTGTCTACGACCAGCCCGGCGGAAAAGATTGCAGAAAAAGCCGATGCGGTGATCCCTGATTTTACCGACCGGGGTAAAGTGTTGTCGTACTTTGTCAATTAAGATTAAAAAACAAACTTTTCTCCTCTTTATTTCGTTGTGATTGTACAAACATAATGTTCATGTACAAACATAAATGAAGAGGTTATGAAAAACGAGAATTCAAAATTATTATTGGGATTAGGGCTTGGTGCAGTGGTTGGAATCGCTGTCGGTTACCTGCTTACCGGAGATAATCGGAAGAAATTGAGTGAAGAACTGCACGAAGTGGGAAATGGAGTGAAAGACGGGGTAAAATCTGCTTTTTCCAAGGTGAAATCGAAGGCTGAGTATGCCGGATCGCGGATGGCCGACCGGATGGAAAATGTGGCCGAGAAGGTGAAGGACAAAGCCGGAGAGTGGGCCGAGAGAGCTGATGAGCGTACCAGCGAAATGGCGGACGATGTTTCGCAGCGGGCTAACGATGTCCGGCGGCGGATGGATAACAAGGCGGAGATGGATGGTGAAGCACATCGGGCTTATGCCGATGATTTCGATAAGGATGTTGAAAATGTGAAGAGACGGGAGAGGGGCAACGCTAACACCAAAGCCTGATTTTACCGCATGGAAAAGGAGGCTGAAAAGATCTTCTGTGAGTTGAGGGAGGATATTTCGACTTATCTTCAATTGAAATATAAGCTCTTGAAACTGAATGCCACCGAAAGAGTCGCTAAATTGATAGCGATTCTTTCGCAGGGCATTATTCTGATTTTATTGTTTTTTTTCACGATTTTATTCCTGTTCTTAGCATTGGGTTTTTTTCTGGGCGATTGCCTGGGCAGCACAGCTTTGGGTTTTCTCATTGTGGGAGGTATTTATCTGGGACTGGTGGTTGCTTTTTTACTGGGGCGGCACAAGGTGCAGGAAAAGATTGTCAATATCATGATTAATGCCCTTTGGGCGGAAGAGGATGGGAACGATGAAGATTAATCTCCGTAGCCCCTATGGGCGGCTTTTGCTTGAAAAGCAGGAAGTGAAGCGTTTGTGTCAGTTACAGGAGGAGCAGATCGCTGCCGACTGGGAATATGTACAGAGCCATGCCGGACGTTTGTTGCTGTCCGGGGTTACGTCTATGTTTTTCCGGGGGTGGACAGATGGGGAAAGTTCCGGGAATCAGGGAGGCGGAAAAAGGCTGATGGTTTTAGCCTGGCAATTGGCACGTCCGTTGGTGTTCCGTTGGGCGGCGGGTGTCGGCTGGAGGCTTATCCGCAATATGTTTGTGCAGAGGCGCAGGGGATGATCCTGTGGGGCGGACGGTGGAAAAATATTTCCCGGTGACGGACGGTGGCGCGAAATGGAACGTGGTGTTAAAACATAAAGAAAACCAGCGGTTTCCGGTGGGATAATAACAATAAAGTATTGCTACAAAACGAAGGGGTGTGTCCGGACGTTTTGTTTTGCCGGGAGATGGCCGACAAAAAACTATTTTGTGCGTTGCAGTTTAATTGTAATAGAGTGTATTATATACGAATAGTTCGATAAATATTTTGTCGTATTCTTCCTGATCGAAAGTATACGCCTGCGGATCGGCTTTTTCCGGTAGCTCTGTTTCCAGTGCCTTACAGATGGTTTTAATGTCTGTAACTTTAATGGTTTCCATGACTTCTTTGAAAAAAAGGGTATAAAAAAACGTGCCCATTCATTTACTGATCTAACCGGGCGTCCGCAAAAACAGCCTGAAATAAGGGTAACTGAATGGAACACGTATAGATTATACGTGACACAACCAGTTTAAGCCTTTATTTCGTATTGTTTTTTAAAGTTTTGCGGACTTTGGTCAGAAAGGATTAAACTTTATATATCGTCTTCGTGATGATGGATGCAACTCTTTGTATCCGGTTACAAATATACGACTATTTCAAAAAAACATTCGCAGAAATGAGGTGGCTTTATATTAATTTAGCATTTATTGTGTTGTGAATCAATGTGTTTTGTTACGTTCGCAAAATATTACATAAGAGTTCGTTCGGAAGGCGGGAGTTTTCCTGTGGAATGATGAAGCCGTATGGAGGAAAAAGTTAATTTTGTAAGACTAAAATCGTGGAATTCTATGAGAAAAAGCCTGCTTTTAACGATCGCGATACTGGTGTTGCTGGGTGTCGCTCTTTGGTTTTGGATGTTTCGGAAAGCGGGACGTTATGAATTGGGGCAGGGGGTGCCTGCCGATGCCGTTTTTGTGGTGAAGACACCTTCTTTTAACAGCATCCACGAGAGTTTACGCCGTAATCGCATTTGGACATCGCTGAAGGAATACCCTTCTTTCAGGGCTTATCAGGCTACGCTGAACGCTGCCGATTCCATTTGTGATGCCCACCCGGTGTTGAAGAAATTGCTGATCGACCGCCCTTTTGCGGTGTCGTGCCACCGGGTTACGCCTTCGGAATACGATTTCCTGTATGTGTGCGATTTAGGTAAGCTGAATGTGATTCAAACGCTGGACGGGGCTTTGGCTGCCTGGCTGAACGACGGGAGTATGAGCATGCAGCGCAGGGGGGAGATTACCGAAGTGAAGACAGATAGCGTGAATGTGTTTTATGCCATCCGGGGTAATCTTTTGCTGGCTTCCTTATCGGAGAAATTGTTGCAAAGGGCGGTTGCGGATTGCGGGCACAATACCCGGACGGCTTATGAAGCGGGCCGGGGCGACCTGGTTTTGAATTTGGATCATCATCGGTTAGGGTGGTTTATTGAAAGTTTGGCCGGAACGCCGGGAGTGGCGGACAGTTCGGCCCTGCAAACAACAGACCTGATTTTAAATCTGACGGATGAAGCGCTGGTATTTAAGGGGGAAACCTTGCCGAACCGGAAGAAGTTTTCTTTGCTTAGTGCGCTGAACCTGATGGACGGGGCCCGTTCACAGGTGAAAAATATTGCGGGTACGCATACGGCGGCGTATGCTTCGCTGTGTTTCGGCTCTTTTTCGGATTTGGAAGCCATCCTGCTGGAGAATTATAAAGCCAGCAATTTAAAGGAATATTCGGAGTATGAGCGTTCCGTGAATCGGTTGAATAAATTTTTAGGAGTGAATGTGGTGGAACTGTTTACTTCGTGGATCGGGAATGAAATTGCGTTTATCAAGCCCGAAGTGGAGGAGGAGAAGCGGCTGGATAATGTGGTGGTGGCAATCCACAGTAAAGACATCGATTTGGCGAAAGACCAGATGGCTTACCTGACGGAACAGATCGAACGGAAAACCCCCGTCCGCTTTAAGGCGATTCAATATAACGGGCATACGATTAATTTCTTGAGCCTGAAAGGTTTTTTCAATGTGTTTTTAGGCGGCTGGTTTAAGAAATTGGATAAGCCCTATTATACGTTTTTGGGCGATTATGTGGTGTTCAGCAATTCTTCGGCTACCCTGGCTACGATGATTAAGGAGTATTCTTTGGGGAACACGCTGGCGAATGACGAGAAATATAATGCGCTGATGAACCGTTTCGGGAATGGAAACAGTGTGTATGGTTATGTCAATTCCCCGGGTACGTATGAGTATTTGTATAATTTCCTCAAACCTGAGGAACGGAAGGAGTTAGCCCATAATAAAGGAGCTTTCGAAAGCTTCGAGCAGATCGGTTTTGTGCTGGCGAATGCCGGGAGCGGTTTTGAAACCCGGATCGTGGCTTGCCATAATGTGAATGCTTCGGAAGAATATCAGGTGCGGGAGTTGAATAGCCGCCTGGAGGACCTTGCCGACCGGATCGAATCGGGGTATTATTATCCGGTGATTCCGGATAGCGTGGCCGTGAGTACCCGTGGACAATACGGTTACCGTACCGACGAACTGGCGCTGGACGGGATGTTGAGCAACGGGAATCCTGACGGGATTTGGAATGTCCGGGATACGGACGGACGGTTGGTGGGGCAAATGACTTACCGCAACGGGATTCGGCAGGGGGATGCCTGTTTCTTTTATCCCGGTGGAGCTGCCCGGGCACGACTTTTGTATGAGAAAGACAAGATTGTTGCTTACCGGGAGTTTTTCCCTGACGGAACTTTAAAAATGGAAGTGGAGTATAATAAAGGAGTGAGGCACGGGGATGTGAAGTTTTATTATTCAACCGGACATTTGCAGGGGGAGGGGAAGTATCGGAAAGGAAAACGGACGGGTACATGGAAGTATTACCGGGTGACGGGGGAAACGGAACGAAAAATGAAATTTTAACAGAGGGGATTGTTTGTAGAAAGGTTTATTATGGCACAAGTTAAAAATCCACATGTATTAGAGACAGAATCTATCGGAAAGTTGTTGTTGCAGTATTCCATTCCGGCTATTATCGGGATGACGGTGACTTCGCTTTACAATATTATCGACAGTATTTTTATCGGGCACGGTGTAGGCCCTTTGGCTATTTCCGGGTTGGCGCTGACTTTTCCGCTGATGAACTTGGTGATTGCTTTTTGCACCCTGATCGGGGTGGGCGGGGCTGCGGTGAGCTCTATCTATCTGGGACAGAAGGATGACCACAAGGCGACGGAGGTGTTGCACAATGTGTTGTTGCTGTGTTTGATTGCCGGGGTTTGTTTCGGGGGACTGACATCTTATTTTTTAGATCCGATCTTGTTGTTTTTCGGGGCGAGTGAGCATACGTTGCCTTATGCACGGGATTTTATGCATGTGCTTTTAATGGCGAATCCGTTTTCTTTCGTATTTATCGGGCTGAACAATGTGATGCGGGCCACGGGTTATCCGAAGAAAGCCATGTTGTCATCCCTGCTGACGGTGGGGGTGAATGTGATTCTGGCACCGATATTTATTTTCGGATTGGATTGGGGAATCAAGGGTGCCGCTATTGCAACGGTGATCGCCCAGTGTTGTGGGGTGGTATGGGTGTTGAATCATTTTTATAATAAATCGAGTTATGTGCATTTTCAGAAAGGTTATTACCGCCTGAACTGGCACGTTGTCCGCGCTATATTTTCAATCGGGATGGCTCCGTTTTTGCTGAACGTGTGTGCCAGTGCCGTGGTTATTATCCTGAATCACAGTTTTAAGAAATACGGTGGTGACCTGGCGATCGGGGCATACGGCATCGTAAACCGGATTTTGATCTTGTTTGCTATGGTGGTTGTGGGACTGACGCAGGGCATGCAGCCTATTGTCGGGTATAATTTCGGGGCTGCCCGTTACGACCGGGTGCGGCAGGCGCTGAAAAAGGCGCTGATTGCCGGGGTATCGATTATGACTGTGGGGTGGCTGGTGAACGAGCTTTTCCCGCAACATATCGTGGCGATGTTTTCCGACGATGCGGAATTGAACAATCTGGCGCAGTTCGGAATCCGTATCTCCTGCCTGATGTTTCCGCTGGTCGGGGCGCAGATTATCATTACAAACTTTTTCCAGTCGATAGGAAAGGCACAGATTTCTATTTTCCTGTCGCTGGCCCGGCAGTTGCTTTTCCTGATTCCGTTGTTGTTTATCCTGCCCCGTTATTTCGGGATAACCGGAGTGTGGAGCAGTATGCCTGTGGCGGATTTCATCGCTTTTGTCGCGGCTGCCCTCACGCTAAGGTGGTATGTTAAAAAGATGAAGCGTAACGATTCGGCTGTGCTTGTGAATAAAAACCTTTGACAAGGCAGGACGGGACTGCCGGGAGAAATCTTTTTCCCTGAATTTTCGTAGATAAGTCAAGAATTAAAATTTTCAGATTATGATCGAATTTAAACCGGTGACGCCTAAAGATAAGGAACTTTTGACTTCTTTCCTGCTGCCCGGCGAACGGCGGGACGCTAATTTATCGATTGTCAATTTATGTAGTTGGCAGTTTTTGACTTGTAGTAGTTTTGCCTTTGTGGATGAGTTACTCGTGTTGCGTTTTTGTTTCGACAGTGACCGTACCGTATATTCCATCCCGGTGGGAGGCGAACGGGCGGGGGATGTGGTGAGGGAGCTCGCCCGTCAGGCTGTGGAGGAGGATTTGCCTTTGTGCATATACGGTATTGTGCCTGAATTGAAGGAGTTGCTGGAAAAGGTGTTCCCGGAGGTGTTCGAATATAAGGAAAACCGGGATCATTTCGATTATTTGTATCTGCGGAAGGACTTGGCAGAGCTAAAGGGGAAGGATTACCAGACGAAACGGAATCATGTGAATAAGTTCAGGAAACGTTATGATTTCCGTTTTGTTCCGCTGACGGCGGAAATTGTGCCGGATTGCCTGCGGCTTTACGATGAGTGGTGCGGAGAAAGGCGTTGCGGGGAGGATGAGGGATTGGCACAGGAGCGGCAGGCGTTGACTTTTGCCCTGGAACGGTTCAGGGAATTGGATATAACCGGAGGCTCTTTGTGGGTGGAGGGTAGGATGATTGCGTTCACTTTCGGGGCTCCGGTGAATTATGATACGTTTTGCGTGCATGCTGAAAAAGCCCTGGGAGAGTTCGAAGGGGCTTACAATGCCATTAACCAGGAATTTGCCCGGTATCTTCCGGAGCGGTTTGTCTACCTGAATCGGGAAGAAGACCTGGGATTGCCCGGTTTGCGTAAGGCTAAAATGTCATACCGCCCTGTGCGCTTGCTGGAAAAGGGGCTTGCCGTTTGCCCGCCCGGACTTTTGCGCTTATAAGGCGGGAGATATTTGTAATAATTCTTTGATTTTTGCTTTTAAAGTGGCTGCCTGTATCGGTTTTGAAAGGTAATCGTTGCATCCGGCTTCGAGGGCTTTGCTTTTGTCGCTATCGAAGGCAAAGGCGGTCAAGGCTATAATCGGGGTATGCGGATCGGTTTTCCGGATGGTGCGGGTGGCTTCCAGTCCGTCCATTTCCGGCATACGAATATCCATCAGGATCAAAGCGGGATGGTGTTCCCGGTATAAATCCACCGTTTCTATTCCGTTCTGCGCCCAGAGGATTGTGTAATCCTGCTTGAGGATGGTTGAGGTCAGGATGAAATTGCTTTCCGTGTCTTCGGCCACCAGAATAACCGGTTTGTTAGTAGTTGCCGATTTGCCCTGATTCACGAATACCGGAGCCGGAGCGGGTTTTTCTTTTCCTTGAACGGGGATGTAAGGTAATTTGAACCAGAATCGCGAGCCTTTCCCCTCTTCCGATTCCACACCGATGCTTCCTCCCATTTGTTCCACCATGCTTTTGCAGATGGATAGTCCCAGCCCTGTGCCGTGGATAAAGCTGTTGAGTTTTACAAAACGGTCGAAAATATCTGCCGCATGTTTGGGAGAAATGCCTATCCCGGTATCGCTTACGTAAAATTCGATCGTGTCGCCTTGCAGGTGATAGCCGAGCCGGATATATCCTGCCGAAGTAAATTTTATGGCGTTGTTGATGAAGTTGTTGATGATCTGCAATAACCGATTGCGGTCGCCCCTCATTTTACATTCCGGTAAATAGTTTTCAAATTCCAGGGTAACCCCTTCCGCCGGTTTCATCTCCAGCGAACGGACAATTTCGCGGCAAAGGCTGTTTACGTCCACATCGCCGTATATAATATCGAGCGTACCTGCTTCGATTTTCGAAAGGTCGAGTACGTCCGAGATCAGTTGCAGCAACAGGTCGCTGTTTTTTTCGATGATTGCGATATATTGCTTCTTCTCTTCCTGATTTTCAGTTTCCGACAGTAAATTTGAAAATCCGACGATCGCGTTTAGCGGGGTACGGATTTCGTGGCTCATATTGGCGAGGAACGCCGATTTTAGCTTGTCGAGGGTTTCAGCTTTTTCTTTCGCTTCGATCAACTGGGCTTCCACCTCTTTTAGTTCCGTAATGTCGAAATTCACCCCGATCAGTTCGATGTTACGGGTTTGGGGATCATAGCCTTTCACGGCAACATAACACCGGATCCATTTCCATCCTCCCTGCCCGTTATCTATCCGCACTTCTTCTTTCAGATTCCCTAAGACTCCCTTTTCCAGATTGGCGTAAAAAGGATCGATTTTATGGCGGTCTTCGGGGTGTATATGGGGATGGTGGTTTATGATTTCCTCTAAAGGCGTATCTTCCGTTTCTCCCCAGTTCTTATACCATTGCTCGATGGCGAATCCGGTTTTGGTTCCTATGTTCCATTTGAAATACCCCACTTTGGCAAATTCGGCAATGATTGAAAAGAAACTTTCAAATTCTTTGATTTTACTGTAAGTCGTGGTGGTTTCGGTGTTGTCGATGAGCAACAGCAGGTAATTTTCCAGTTCGTTATTGGAGTCGTAGAGCGTGGTTAGTTTGACGATGATGTCTTTCACGCCTTTCTCTTTCGTTTTGTAATAGCCCTGAATACCGGAAAAATCGTATTTTATTTGAAAATCGACATCTTCCTTGTTTTTGATTTTTTGCTTGATCTCGTTGGGAACGTTGGGATTGTCGAACAGATTCACTCCCAATCCCCAGCTCTTATCCTGCAATCCGAAAATTTCCACATCTTTGTCGTTCATGTCCCGCAGGTAACCGTCTTTATCGTAGATCTCGATTCCTACAGGGATGTTTTTGTAGATGTTACGCAAGGTCTTTTCGCTCCGGTCCAAGGCTTCGTGTGCTTTCACAATGTCGGTCATATCCGAGAAAATAACCGTTATTTCATCGGGATCGGGGCTATATATGACCATTCGCAGGAATTTATTCTGCGAAGGTATTTTGTGGGTTGTCTGTAATGTGGTTTGCTTTGTAAGAACAGGCCACATGTCTTGCAGTTGCTTTTGCAACATATCTTCAGGGACGTTTAATTCCCTGGCCGTTTTGTGGGCGAAATTGGCAATGGGGTAACCCGTGATCTGCTCGAAAGCGGGATTGATGTCCAGAAAAATATAGTCGTAAGGTTGTCTTTCCCGGTCGTAGAGAATTTTAAGCCGCGCATACCCTAAAGGCATGTGTTGGTATAGGTTTTTGAAATATTCCCTTTCCTTCCGGGCTGTCTGTTCCGATTTCTGCAGTTCAATGCAAATACTGATGATATTGCTCATCGCAGAAAGCCATTGGTAATCTTCGTTTGTCCAGGAATGGTGCTCATCGGTGATGTCCACCCCGAGATAACCTCCTGCCCGGTCTTTGGCAATCATGGGAACTACCATAATCGATTTGATGCCCTGTTTCTCTAAGACCTCTCTTTCACTGACAGCCTCAGGAGGGAGTTCGTCGAGGTTGAAAAGGACAATTGGAGTGTAGGTCTGTATCTGGAGCGACCACCAGGGTGTTCCGCTGATCGGGAAACGTTGTAGATTCTCTTTTTCGGCAGATACTCCCTGTGCCAAAACTTCGTAGGTACAGGTTTGCAACTGCTGTTCAAAATCGTATTCGAAGATATAGGTACGGCTGCCGTTGAATTGGAGCAGGATGTCTTTCAAAATGTTGTTGATCTCCCGGCTGGGGTCTTCCGTTTTTAGGAATGAAAGTAAAGAGCGCGAAATGCTGTTTTGTCGGGAAAGTAATTCGTTGAGTTGTTGCTGGTGGTTTTCCAGTGAAAATTTCTGGGGATGATTGATGGCCTGCAAGTAACCCCAGCCCACCAGATGTCCTTTTTCATCCCTTTCTTTTTGCCCTAAGCGGGAATGCACCCAGATTTCGCCGTATATGGTGTTGATGGGGTAGACCTGTTCGTAAATGTCCTGTGTTTGGGAAACGGGAGATTTCGAATAGATCCGGCTACGGAAATGCTCCGGGATGAGTTGTGCAAAATCTTCAAATCGGATGATGTTCGATTCCAGTTTCAGTATTTCAGTTATATCATCGGAAAACAGATAGGTTTGAGTATGAAAATCCGCCTTCCACCATCCCCATTGTGCCAGTTTGTGAAGATCCTGAAGTTTTTCCCAACTGATTTTTGATTGTGAATCCATTTATAACGATTGAAAGATTTTACTCCGACTTATTTTATGCGAAAATAGAGATTAATTTGCGAGAAACCTATTTCTTAATTGATATATTGTGTAACTTTCGACTGTTTAGCCGGGAATGTATTTTTCCCGGTATTTAATTTTTGTAAAATGAAATGGATTAAGAATGACAAGGGCGGTTTCGGTGGTGCTGAGGGCGAATTATCGGCTATCGAACAGAAGATGCAATCTTTTAAGTCGAAAGGTTTTCATGTGCCTTCACGCAAGCTGCTCAAAACCCCTGAACAAATCGAGGGAATCCGGCGTAGTTCCGCTATCAATACGGCGGTGCTCGATCTGGTGGCCGGACAGATTCACGAGGGGATGACTACGGAGGAGATTGATAAGCTGGTTTATAATTATACGGTGGCTCACGGAGCTATCCCTGCTCCCCTGAATTTCGAGGGATTTCCGAAAAGTGTCTGTACGTCGGTCAATGACGAGGTATGCCACGGAATTCCCAGTGAACAGGTGGTGCTTCGCCGGGGCGATATTGTGAATGTGGATGTATCGACGATATTGGACGGTTATTTTTCGGATGCTTCCCGGATGTTTATGATCGGGGAGGTGGCTCCCGAAGCGAAACGGCTGGTGGAAGTGGCGCACGAATGCCTGGAGCTGGGGTTGAAAGCGGCGAAACCCTGGGCGTGCCTGGGGGATGTGGGGGCTGCGGTGCAGGCTCATGCCGAGAAAAACGGCTATTCGGTGGTGAGGGAATTTGGAGGGCACGGTGTGGGGCTGAAATTCCATGAAGAGCCTTTTGTGAGCCATGTGGGACGTCCCGGAACGGGGATGCTGCTGGTGCCCGGTATGGTTTTTACCATAGAGCCGATGATTAATCTGGGGAAACGCAGGATATATATCGATGAAGAAAACGGCTGGACGGTGCTCACCGACGACGGGCAGCTTTCGGCACAATGGGAGTATACGGTTTTGATTACGGAAACCGGAACAGAGGTTTTGACCCACTGACCGGGCTGTTTGTCCCGGAAAAACGGGGACGATTATATAGAAAATCTGCCGGACTGGAACTTTCCGGCAGATTTTTCGTATTTTGTAGCAACACTTAAAACGAAGAAATCATGAGATACAAAGGGATATTATTAGCCGGATTATTTTTGCTGGGAATGGTATGGGGTGCGGAGGCCCAAACGATAGAAACAACCGTGAAACGGGATGCCGGAGGACTGTTTGTGTTGCCGCCGATGCCTTATCCGGCCGATGTCCTTGCGCCCGTTATCGGAGTGGAAACCATGAATCTGCATTATGGAAAACATTTTCAGGGGTATATCAATAACCTGAATAAATTGATTGCGGGTACACCGTTTGAACATGCTTCCCTGCCGGATATTGTGGCTTATTCTTCCGGGGCGGTGTTCAATAATGCTGCCCAGGCTTTGAATCACGATATTTATTTCAATACGTTTTCTCCCCGGGCCAAACAGCAGCCTTCGGGAGCTTTGCTGAAAGCGATCGAGAAAGAATGGGGATCGACGGATGCTTTTAAACAGGCGTTTGAAACGGCCGCCAATGGAATTTTCGGTTCCGGCTGGGCGTGGCTGGCCCAAACTCCACAGGGAGAACTGGTGATTCTTGCGGAAAGCAATGCGGGAAATCCGCTGACGAAAGGGTATACACCCCTGCTGGGCGTGGATGTGTGGGAACATGCTTATTATCTCGACTATCAGAATAAGCGTGCCGATCACCTGAAACAGCTTTGGACGATTATCGACTGGGGAAAGGTGGAGAACCGCTATAAGCCTGCCGGGAAATAGGATTTCCTATTTCTTGAATCCGAATCCGCTGTTCCCGAAACGTTCGTTCCAGTCGGAGGTCAGGGTATACCAGTCGTCGAACAGGCGATTGCGTATCTTGTCCATAAATATTTCGCCTTCTTTGCCTTTTAATATCCGTTCGTTCGGAATGCCTGTGAGGTAGTTTTTCCAGAGTTCTTCGCCGGATTGTTCAAATTCGAGGAATAGCACGTTTTCCGACAGGGATAATTGTCCGTTTGTTCCGATCTTATAGGTTTGTTGCCCCGCTCCGTAAGGGGAAGTGGGAGCAAATCCCGCCTTTGCCCAATAGCGGTAGAGGGTCAGGGTGCTGTCCGTTGTTTCGTAATCGCCGATCATGACTGTTTCTGTGTTACATTCTTTTTGAATGCTGCCCAGGTTTGCTGTGAAAACAGGTTGGGCCTTTCCCGCTGCGTAGACCGATAGGGTACGTTGCTGTATGTCGTCCATCAGGGTGTCGGTTACCGAGAAGGTGAGTTTTTGTCCTTGCCTGGAACGGGTTTTCTGCTGTCCGAAGGTGAAGCAGGAATAGAAAAGGATGAAAGTGATCAGAAAAAAAGGCTTCATGGGAATGATTGACTATGTGGTTAAATAAAGTTCAGTATATCGTAGGGGCGTTCGGCGATGTGGTTTGCCCCGTTTTCTTCCAGTTCCCGGCGGGGACGGAATCCCCAGGTGACGCCTACCGACGTGACCCCGCTGTTGGCGGCCGTTTGCATATCTACGCCGGAGTCGCCCACATACAGGGTTTCGGTGTTGGGGACACCCGTTTGCGATAGGATGTAATGAATCACGGCGGGATCGGGTTTGACCGGAACGCCTTCTTTTTGCCCTGCCACCACCTTGAACAGCGACGATCCGAAATAGTGGCGGATCAGTTCGTCGGTTCCCTGATGATATTTGTTAGAAGCCACCGCCAGTAATATTCCTTTTTCGTTGAGCACTTCCAGCACCGACGCAATGCCCTGATAAGGGCGGGTGAGGTCGGTTTTATGCTGCTGGTAGTATTTCACAAATTCCTGTTTAATCCGGTTTACCGTAGCTTCGTTTCGCTGGTCTTGCGGCAAAGCCCGTTCGATGAGTTTGGTGATGCCGTTTCCTACAAAGTATGGATATTCCGAAAGGGCGTGTTCCGGAAATCCGGACTGCCGGAGGGCATAATTGGTGCTGACAGCAAGGTCGTCGATCGTATTGAGTAGTGTGCCGTCGAGGTCAAAAATAACTAAGCGGGTCATGAGCGTTGTTTTAGTGTTTCGTACATTTTATTGTAGACGGGTGTGGAAATACCGTATGTTTGTCCGGCATGCACGACATACCCGGTAAGAGTGTCGAGTTCCGTTTGTTTCCCGTTCCTGAAATCCGTGTGCATAGATGTTGTAGCGTCGTAAGGCATTTTTTGCTGGTCGGCCATGACTTTTTCTACCATATCGTCCGGTAATATAATTCCTTTGGCTTTGGCTACCTGCATCAGCTCGTTTCCCAGCAGGCGATAGCCTTCCCGATGGTGTTGCAGAATTTCGCCTATACTTTGATTATAATAGGAGGTAAGGGTTGCCCCAATAGAGATCAGGAAAAATTTTTGCCATATCCGGAGGACGATGTCTTCGGGATTTAGGGCATCGATTCCGGCAGCCGTCAGTAGATGCAGTAGGGCTTGTTGCCTGTCGTGATCGCCTGCCGGATCCCCAAACCAGAGGCGGCTGCGGTCGGTGAATTTGGTGATTAGTCCCGGTGCGGAGAGCCGTGCGCCGATGTATACACAACCATACCACACGGCGTTGTGTGGCAGTGCATGGCGTAAACGGTCGGTGATGTCGGCCCCGTTCAGCAGGGGAATAATGACGGTTTGCGCTCCGATTACGGGTAAAAGTTGTGTGATATTTTCTTCCAGATCGTAGCTTTTGGTGGTGCAAAACAGGTAGTCCACCACGCCGATGTCAGCCGGATGGTCCGTGATGATGGCCGGACGGGCTTCGACGACGGAGTCTTTGGTTTGAATCCGTATGCCGTTTTGCCGGATCGCTTCCAGATTTTTTCCTCTGGAAATGAAGTATATACCAACTTCGTCCGAATTTTGATAATGGGCCGCGAGCATGCCGCCGTAGTAGCCGCCTACGCCCCCGATGCCGGAGAATGCAATTTTTATCATGTCTTTGTTTCTATCGGTATCAAAAATACAATTTTTGCCGGAAAATTCAAATGAATAAAACAGAGGCTACCAGAAATAAATCCGGTAGCCTCTTCCCCTTCGGTTCCTGTTCACTGGAGATTGCCAACACTTTATTTTTATTTTGGAATTTCTTCCTCCTTTTCAATTTGGGTGAAGGGTGGTCAACCCCTTTGTTTTGAATGACGATGTAAAGATAATGTATATTTTGACAAAATCCAACTTTGATGGATAAAAATTCAATATTGAAATGAAATATTTTTTATCGGAAAAATAATATGTTGCTGACTGTAACTTTCAGAGGGGGGTATCCGACTTATTCTTATGTGGAGGAATCGGGAGGGGAGTGAATTATTTGTGTTGTTCTCTTCCTGTCTTTGCTATATTTTAATTAATTTTGACAGCTTTATAGGCTTTGGGTTGTGGTATAACAGGTTATAAATATTAACGCTATGAGAAGAATATTCAGAATTTTGTTGCTGCCGTTTTTGTTGCTGCTGGCGATCGCTTGTGCGGATCGATCTGCTTATCGGTATGAAAGTGTGCCGGGCGATCCGATGAAAACAAGAATATATACGCTGGATAATGGGTTGAAGGTGTATTTGACGGTGAATCCCGAACAGCCGAAGATTCAAGCCAATATAGCGGTGAAGGTGGGAGGCAAGAATGATCCGGCGGAAACAACCGGGCTGGCACATTATTTCGAACACCTGATGTTCAAGGGGACGGATAAATTCGGAACTCAGAATTATGAGCAGGAAAAACCGATGCTCGATGAAATTGAACGCTTGTTCGAGTTGTATCGGAATACCATGGGGGAAGCAGAGCGGGCAGCCCTTTACCACCAGATCGACAGTATCTCGTATGAGGCATCGAAACTGGCCATCCCGAATGAGTACGATAAGCTGATGGCTGCGATCGGTTCGGAAGGATCGAATGCGTATACAGGCGAGGATATGACGGTGTATGTGGAAAATATTCCTTCGAATGAAGTGGATAATTGGGCAAAAATTCAGGCAGACCGTTTTGAGAATGCGGTGATCCGGGGTTTTCACACGGAACTGGAGGCAGTTTATGAGGAGAAAAATATGTCGCTGACGGAAGACGGCAGTAAGGCTTATGAGCGGCTAATGGCTGCTTTGTTTCCGCATCATCCTTACGGGACGCAAACGGTGCTGGGGTCGCAGGAGCATTTGAAGAATCCTTCGATCACGAATATCAAGAATTATTATAAGCAATGGTATGTGCCTAACAATATGGCGATTTGTATGTCAGGAGACCTGAACCCGGATTCGGTGATTGTGATTCTGGATAAGTATTTCGGTGGGTTGAAACCGAATCCGGAGTTGCCGAAGTTGCATTTCGAACCGGAAAAACCGATTACGGCTCCGGTGGTGGAGGAAGTTTTGGGACTGGAAGCGGAGTCTGTCGTAATCGGGTGGCGTTTTCCCGGTGCAGCGGACCCCGATGCGGAATTGCTGCAATTGACGGCTCAGGTGCTGTGTAACGGAAAGGCCGGATTGATCGACCTGAATGTGAGTCAGCAACAGCGTTTGCTGTCGGTGGGAGTTTATCCCGGACTGATGGCGGATTACAGTATTTTGCTGCTGGAAGCGAGCCCCAAGGAAGGCCAGAGCCTGGAGGAAGCGAGGGATATTTTGCTGGGTGAGGTTGAAAAATTGAAGAAGGGCGATTTTGATGAAAATTTGCTGGAAGCTGTTGCCAATAATTTCAAGCGTGGTTTACAGGCCCGGCTGGAGGATAATGAAGCCCGTGCCGATTGGTTGGTGGAGGCGTTTATCAATGGAGCTTCCTGGAAAGATGAGGTGGAAGGGATCGAACGCCTGGGTAAGATTACAAAACAGCAGATTGTGGATTTTGCCGGGGCAAACCTGAAAAACGATAATTATGCTATTGTTTATAAGAGGCAGGGAAAAGACCCGAATGAAAAGAAAATCAATAAGCCCCAAATTACCCCGATCTTTACGAACCGGGATACTGCGAGCCGTTTTTTGCAGGAAGTGCAAAACAGCCGGGTAGAGCCAATCGCTCCTGTGTTTATCGATTATAATAAGGATTTAGAGAAAGGGGTGGCTAAGGCGAATATTCCGGTGTTATATAAGCACAATAATACCAACGGGTTGTTTTCGTTGGCTTATGTGTTCGAATTGGGAAAAAACGAAGATAAAGCCCTGGGAACGGCGGCGCAGTATATAAAATATCTGGGAACGGATGAGCTGGGTGCGGAACAGGTGCGTCAGGAGTTTTACCGTTTGGCTTGTAATTATTGGATTAGTGCCGGGGAAGACCGGGTGGTTATAGGGTTGGCCGGATTGGAGGAAAACCGGGTCAAGGCGATGGAGTTGTTCGAGGCGTTGCTGGCGGATGCCCAGCCCAATGCAGAGGTGCTGGAGAATATGAAAGCGGATATTCGCAAGGCGCGTACTGATGCCAAAAGCAATCAGAGTGCCAATTTTGTCCGTTTGAGGCAATATGGCTTATATGGTTCCCATTCACCTGCCACCGCCGTGTTGTCGGATTCGGAGCTGGATGAGTTGCAACCGGAGGATTTACTGGGACGCTTGCGTAAGCTGAACAGTTATGAGCACCGGGTGTTGTATTATGGCCCGGCTTCTTTGCACCGGGTGGTGGCCGATGTAAACGCTTTGCATCGCACACCGGAAAAGTTGAGTCCTGTTGTGAAAAATGCTTCTTTCCATTATCTGGGAACTCCGGAAAATCGGGTATTGCTTGCGCCGTATGATGCTCCACAGATTTATATGACGGCTATTTCCAACCGGGGAGAAAAGTTCGATGTGGCTCTCGATCCGATTCTTGCGCTTTACGACGAGTATTTTGGAGGAGGTATGAATTCTATTGTTTTTCAGGAGATGCGTGAGGTCAGGGGATTGGCTTATTCTGCCGATGCAGGGTTCCGGGAGCCGTCGAAATTGGACAGGCCTTATCTGTTTACTACTTTTATCGCTACTCAAAACGATAAGATGAAGGATGCTTTTGTGGCTTTTGACGGGATTATTAACGATATGCCGCTGTCGGAAAATGCTTTTCAGCTGGCGAAAGAGTCTTTGCTTACCCGTTTGCGCACGTCGCGCACCACGAAAGCCGATGTGCTTTGGAGTTATATCGCGCTGGAGGATTTGGGACTGACGGAAGACCGTAACCGTGCTTTGTTCGAGGGTATACAAAAACTGACGCTCGACGATGTGAAAGCCTTTCAGGAGAAGTGGGTGAAGGGAAGGAATTACACGTATTGTATTTTAGGAAACGAAAAGGAACTGGATATGAAATCCCTGTCGAAATACGGCACGATAACCCGACTGACGACCGAAGATATTTTTGGATATTGATAAGCCCGGAGAGGCAGGGTGGCGGATACATAAGATGTGGCGTGGAGTGAGTTGCCGGGGAAAATGTTGGTGGGGTATTGTTGTTCCTGTTGGCCTGAAATATTTTATAATAAAAGGGACTGTCTGAAATAGAAAGACAGTCCCTTTTTTTATGTTTATTCGTGCCCCTTCCGGGTTTGTTTCAAATATTCAATTCTCAGAGACTTAAAAAAACTTATTCGTTATTCGCCCCTTTTATTTGATTTTTTACGGCGGCCTGCCTGATGGTTTTACAGGGGGTGTTTCCTTATTTGTTCTTAGGGGCACATTCCCGGCAGGGGAGTGAATCAGGCAGACTTTCCCTTATTGCGTGTGGGGTATCTGTTTTCCATAACCTGAAAGCCTGTCGTTCCGGTATCCCCGGTTTCCGGCAGGATTATTTTTTATCCGTTGGATTTACCGTTTCCGGCAGGTTTTCTATTTTTCCGGAATAGGAGATATTCCTGCGGTTGTTGCTGTTGATGCCGACTGAACAGGTGCCGCCGGGAAAGGCTTCGATCGTAATCCGGTAGACATCGTTTTTCCCGTCGACGTTAAACTGGTAGAATACCGAGTTTTTCTTTTTCTTTTCGATGGTTTTTACCTGCAATCCTTTTATAGTGTTGTCGAATTCTATTCCGCCTCCCTCTCCGTAAGGCAGGGTGTAGGCTCTGCCGAAATAAGGAAGTTTTCCTTTGGCGGTGCTGTCGGTGACGGTGATCGTGCCTGTGGGGTTAAAACGGGTGAGGTCGGCTCCGTTCATGGGATAAACCCGGTCGATCGTCACCTGAAAACGGTTGCTGTTCATCAGGGTTTGCAAGTCTTTGAACTGTTGTTCAATTTTTGCGGACTGTTCTGCTTTGTTTTTTCGCTGAGCCTGCAATCCTCCCGTGAGAAGAAGCATCAGAGCGATTAAAATAGTGGCCTGTGTTTTCATCGTTTTTAGTTTTTGTTGTTTTGGAAACTGTTGCAAAAAATATACCAGTTTTATTTTCCGGCCGTTACGATGTACATGGTGTCCGGATTCCAGTATTTATTGGCTAATTCCAACAGGTCTTCTGCCCGGCAATGTTTGATTTTATCGATGATCGTGAGGTAAATTTCATTGGTCAGCCCGTAATTGAGTTTGTGTTTGAGGGCATCCGATTGTGAGAAAACCCCGTCGATCTCGCGCAGCAGGTCGCCGTGGAAGTAATTTTTTACCAGTGTCAGTTCATCTTCCGGAATCAGTTCGGTTTGTAGTTTTTTGATCTCTTTCAGGGTTTCGTCGATCGTGGCTTGGGTGTAGTCGCTGTTCACATCGGCGGCGATGCACCAGTAACTGCTTTCCGGCATGGAAACATTGAAAGACTGGATGCCGTAGGTATAGCCTTTTTCTTCCCGGATGTTCGACATGAGCCGGGAGCCGAAATAACCGCCCAGCACGGTGTTGAGCAACTGGAATCCGGCATAGTCTTCCTCGGTGATCCTGACGCCTTTTTTACCCATCCGCAGGCTTGCCTGTACTGCGTTTTCTTTCACCACTTTATATTGTCCGGCGGGAGCGGGAGAAAAGGGATGGGAAATTGTTGAAAGCGGGGTGTGCGGGGTTTGTAATCCGGAAAAATGGGTTTCGATCAGGGATAATATTTCTTCGCTGACATTTCCGCATATCGTGATGCGGCAGTCCCTGGCATTGATGTGCTGATGGTAGAAATCCCGCACGAGGGAAGCCGTCACCCGGTTGTAGTCTTTTTCCGATACCCTGTTCGCATACGGATGTTGTTCCCCGAACAGCAGTTTGGAAAATTCTTTCCGGGCGAGGTAAGAGGTTTTTTCCAGCCCCACTAAAAATTCTTGCCGTTTATTCCGGAGGAAAATTTCCAATTCCTTTTCCGGCACTACGCTGTCGGCGATCATTTCCGCCAACATAGCAATGGTTTCCGGGGCATATTTGTTCAGCGAGATCAGGCTCAGTTCCACTTTGTTTAAGCCGCAGTTATAGTCTACATACGCCCCGTAATAATCGAATATTTCGGCAATGGCTTCGGCATCGTGCCGGGAGGTGCCCTCGTTCAGCATATTCACCGTGGTGGAGGACAACAAAGGTTGCGGCTGGTAGTATATTCCCGCTTCGAATTGCACGTCTATTTTAAAAACTTCCTGAGCGGGGTCGTGGATATATACCACTTCGATTCCGTTGGGCAGCGAGGTGCGGGAATACGGCAGCAGGGCCGGAACAGACAGGGGGGCTATGGCAGGGGCTATGGAACGGTTGAGTGTCATAAATTTTGTTTTTAGGTATTTCAATGCGGGGAATTATTTCAGGTAATAGAGTGTGGAGCAATTTTCCGGTCGGAAAAGTGTACCTGCCGTTTCTTTTATTTTGGCGGTGGTTACCTCTGCGTAACGGGATGCTTCCGTGTTAATCAGGTCGATATTTCCTAAAAATTCAAAAAATGCCAGGTTGCTGGCTTTCGACTGGTAGTTGATCTCGCTATATGAAATACGTGCTTCTGTTTTGTTGATTACCTTTTGTACGTCGCGTTCCGTGATCTCGTCCCGGATGAATTTATCGATTTCATGCTGGATGGCTTTTTCAGCCTGGCGGATGTCCGTCCCTTCCGACAGTTTACCGCTAAAGATAAACAGGCCGGGGTCGGTGTCCCCCGATACGTAAGCGTCGATCCCGGAAAACAGGTTGCTGTTTTTAATCAGGTTTACGTAGAGGCGTGAAGATTGTCCGTTGGATAGAATGTCCGAAATGATGTCACAGGTATAGAAGTTTCCGGAGTTGCGCGCTCCCATGTGGTACACTTTATAGATGGCGTCCGCGGGCACTGCGTTTCCCGGAATTTCCAGTCGGCGTTCTTCGGTTTGTTCCGGCTCTGCCGGGATGATCTGTTGCGGGGTGCGGGCGGGTGGAATGTCGCCGAACCATTTTTCAATCAGCCGCAGGGCTTTGTCGCTGTCGATATTGCCGCTCAGGCTGACGATGGCGTTGTCCGGGGCATAGAAGCGGTGGAAAAAATCTTTTACATCGTCGAGGGTTGCCTGCTCGATCTGTTCCGGTGATTTCCCGATGGTCGCCCAGCGGTAAGGATGCACCCGATAGGCCAGCGGGCGCAGTTTCAGCCAAATATCGCCGTAAGGATTGTTCAGGTAGCGTTGCTTGAATTCTTCGATAACAACCTGTTTTTGAACATCCAGCGCATGTTGGGAAAAATTTAGCCCCGCCATCCGGTCGGATTCCAGCCAGAGGGCCGTTTCGATGTTGCTTGCCGGGATGGTGATGTAATAGTTGGTGTAGTCGTTGGTGGTGAAAGCATTGCTATCGCCTCCCGCTAATTGTACATGACGGTCGTAGTCTTCGATATGGATAGAGCCGCCGAACATCAGGTGTTCGAATAAATGGGCGAATCCGGTTTTGTCGTCGCGTTCGTTGCGGGAACCGACTTTATAAAGGACGTTTACGGAAACGAAAGGGGTGCTTTTGTCCGTGTTGCAAATGACGGTCAGCCCGTTTTTCAGTATAGTCCGTGAGAAGTTAATCATATAATTGTATTTCTGTTTTTGCTTGTGAAAGTCTGCCGGAACAGGAGTTACAGCCGGGTAAAACCCTGTTCGATGCAGCGATTGTATTCGGTGACGATGTCGGTGATGATGTCGGCGACGCTTTCGGCCCGGTTGAGCTGGGAGGCAATTTGCCCGATTTCCAGTTCTCCTTCCCGGAGGTCTCCCTCGAATATCCCCTTTTTCGCCCTGCCTTTACCCAAAAGTTCTTTCAGGGCTTCGGCAGATGCTCCGCCGTCTTCCAGCGTTTTCACCTGTTCGAAAAAGTCGTTTTTTATCAGGCGGGTAGGAGCTAATTTTTTCAGGGCTAACATCGTGCCTCCTTCCGGAGTGTCCCACACCCTTTGTTTAAACAGGGGGTGGGCGGACGATTCGGTGGCAACGGCAAAACGGCTGCCGACCTGTATGCCTTCGGCTCCTAAAGCCATGACGGCGCACATGGCTTTCCCGGAAGCGATTCCCCCGGCGGCAATCAGGGGCAGGGAACATTGTGCGGCTACACCGGGGATCAGCGTGAGGGTGGTGGTTTCCTCCCTGCCGTTGTGCCCGCCTGCTTCAAAACCTTCCGCCACGATTGCATCGCATCCGGCTTCTTCGCATTTTTGGGCGAAAAGGGCGCTGCTCACTACGTGTACCACGGTGATTCCGTGTGATTTAAGGAAAGATGTCCATTTTTTGGGACTTCCGGCGGAGGTGAATACGATTTTAACACCTTCCGCTACGATCATTTCCATGATGCGTTCTATTTCAGGATACAGCAGGGGAACGTTTACGCCCCAGGGTTTGTCGGTGGCGGTTTTCATTTTTCGGATGTGTTCCGAGAGGGTTTCGGGGTGCATCGATCCTGCCCCCAATAATCCCAAACCGCCGTTATTACTTACGGCAGAGGCTAATTTCCAGCCACTGCACCACACCATGCCTCCCTGAATGATCGGGTATTGTATATGGAATAATTCTTTAATCCTGTTCATCGTTTTTGTTTTTCAATGCCGGGGGTATCGTGGATTTATGAACGATACCTGTGGTTATATTCAACAAATCTATAAAAAAATAGCGGAACTACCGTAGTAATTTCCGCTATCTCTGATATTTTAAGCCCGGAACTTAGGCTGCTTTTTTCATATTCGGCTGTTCCAGTCCATAGCCTTTTTTCTTGTCTTCACGTTTCAGCATGAAAGCGATGAGAACGGCAAGTATGCCGAAAGCCGTGAAAATGCTCATGGGGACGGTATAGTCGTAGGTTATAGTTCCGTCGGGCAGGACGATCTTAGCGTAGTGTTCGATCACCCAGCCGATCAGCATAGGTACACCCATTAAGCCGATGTTCTGCACCCAGAAAATAAGCGCATAGGCAGAGCCGAGCTGTTTTTGCGGGATGATTTTCGGTACGGACGGCCACATGGCTGACGGCACTAAGGAGAAAGCCACTCCCAGTACGATCATGATGAGCATGGCGAACCACCAAACGTTGAAAAGCGGAAGGGCGAACAGGAAATGTACGACGATTAGCATGAAAGAGCCGATTATCATCAAGGTAGCTCCTTTCCCGATGCGGTCGTATAGGGAGCCGAATAGCGGTGTCAGCAGGATTGTCCCGAAAGGCAGGAGTGCCGGAATGTTCCCGGCAACTTCCGGATTGACATCGTATTTATAGATCATCAGTTTGGTTGCAAATTTCAGGAACGGGAATACGCCCGAATAGAAAAGCACGCAAAGGATAGCTATTAACCAGAATCCTTTGTTGGTGATAATCATCTTAATATCGCTGAGTTTAAAACTCTCTTCTTCCTGAACTTCTGCTGCCGGCATCGATTTGTCGAGGCGGAAGTCCATAACATTATAAACTAAGAAAGCGATTGTCCCGATGCAAAGCAAGATGGCTCCCAGCAGGATCGGATAGGAAATGTGTCCCATTGCTTTTGAGATCGGTAAGCTCATACTCAGGGCGATGGCCGTTCCGATACGCGCCACGGCAACCTGTAAGCCTAAGGCAAGTGCGAGTTCATAGCCCGTGAACCATTTTACAATGATTTTAGAAACGGTGATTCCCGCGATTTCCACTCCCATCCCGAAGACTGCGAATCCGAGTCCGGCAATGACGACTTGTGAATTGAGTCCGAATATGACTCCTCCTGCCGGAAAGAATTTTGAAATGGCATAGAATTTAAGCATCGCTCCCGTGAACATGAGCAGACAGGCCCCAACACCCGTGAAGCGCACTCCCATCTTATCCAGGATGATACCTCCGAAGATGAGCATAAAGGCGAAGACGTTAAACCAGCCGTAGGCCCCGGTGAAAATACCGTATTCTGTTCCCGTCCAGCCTAAACCGCCTTCTGCGGTACTTTTCATTAATATGTCTTCCAGAGGAGCCATGACATCGGTCATGAAATAACCGCACAGCATTGTAAACGAAACGACGACAAGGGCAGTCCAGCGGGCTGCTTTGGAGTCCCGTAGCGTTTGATGAATTTTTTCGACCATTTTTTTGTTATTTAAATTGATAGATTTTTCGCACAATGCCGCCAAAGTTAAAGGAAATATATTATAACTCAAAGAATAGTGAAAGGGCTTTTGGAGGAGAGCCCTGTTTTTTTGAATAGACCGGGAATTTTGTTGTTTTCGCGAAGACCGCCCGGAAAGCAAACGGGAGGAAAGTGCAGGTGGAGGTGGCTGGGAACGGAGTTGCAGGAAGCCGGATCTGTTTCTTTTGCCATGGAGGAATTGGAGGGAAATCCGGGTAGTTTTCTTTTGAAGAGAGGGGGGAGAAACCGATTGCCTCATTTCCGGTTATTTCGAATTATGGGGAAAGGCGTTGTGAGGGAAGGTGGTGATGGGGTTCTGCGATGAAGGGATGGCGCGCATGAGGGGGATCAGAAAGGCAGATATAAACCAAACAGCCGGAGGTGGTAGTCTCCGGCTGTTTTCAAGATAAGATAAAAAGAATGTTTAATAGTTGTTTTTCTTGGGCTCGAAGAATGCCTGCGGGTGTTCGCATGCCGGGCATTTCATCGGTGCTTTTTTACTTTTAATGACGTATCCGCAGTTTCGGCATTGCCATTCTATTTCTTCTTCGCGTTCAAACACTTTGCCTGTTTCTACCCGTCCGAGCAGGGTGCGGTAGCGGGCTTCGTGTTCTGCTTCCACTTTTGCAATCTGGCGGAATGTGTTGGCGATTTGGGGGAAACCCTCTTCGTCGGCTATTTTTGCAAATTCAGGATACAGGTCGGCCCATTCTTCATTTTCTCCAGCTGCTGCTGCTGCTAGGTTTTCCGCAGTAGTCGAGATGATCCCGGCAGGATAAGAAGCTGTGATTTCCACCATGCCGCCTTCCAGATATTTAAAGAATTTCTTAGCGTGTTCTTTTTCTTGTTCGGCTGTTTCCATGAAAACCCCGGCGATTTGTTCGTAACCTTCTTTTTTAGCGACGCTGGCAAAGAAGGTGTAACGGCTTCTTGCCTGTGATTCGCCTGCAAATGATTTTAACAGATTTTGTTCTGTTTTAGTTCCTTTAATACTCATAGCCTTGTTTTATTGATTAAGTTATACCACATCACTTTTATATTGCAATTATAACAGAAATAAAGATAGCAAACAAATTCTTATTTTTTATAAAATTATAAATTTTGTTTATTTGTATTGTTATCCAGTTATTTATGTGCGTGTGTCCGGCGTAGGGTGAGGGATTTTTGCTACTTCGGTTTGTTGTTTTTCAGGTATTCCGGATGGTATGAGCTTTTGGTTAAACTGATGGAAAAAACGGAATATCCGTGAAGGATGCGAAATTTCCGGTATCGGGAAAGCAATGCACGGAAGATTGACCGATTTCTTCCCTGATTTTACCGTTTGCCGCGTTTACCTTGTGTGTTGCCGGAAACCGGAGGGGAAGAATGTTTCTTTTATTTGTGGAAAAGAGATTTTAGTTGTCCGGCTGATTGCCCGGAAAAGATAAAACCGGGGAGTTATCGAATGGGTTTCTCAAAAAAAACTTATATTTACAAGGTAAAATTATTTGTTATGCTTTCAAGAGATTTAACAGCAACCGTTATTAAAACTTTTTTTGAAGAGTTGGGGGATGTCCGTGACGGAAAACGGTATGAGAATGTGGCTAACCCTTTTTCAGGATTGTATATGCCTTATTTTCATCAGGAAAGGGAATGGTTTTTTAAGGCGGAAGTGAAGGAGATTACAGCTCTGCTGGCGGATGATCCGATTGCTAAATTGGAGATGCTGACAGAATTGTTGTATCAGGATGTCCGCCGCCTGACGGATGCGGAGATTCAGGGAGTGATGTTTCGTAAAATCATCGAACTGCATGAGGTGATCGATACCCGGAGTATGGAGTTTTCCATAGAACGGGCGAATCGTACGGAAGAATTAAAAAAACTCCTGGAGTCTTAACTTCTTTTTGTCTTTTGCGTAAATCCGTAGAAACAAACGGATATGAACCTGACACAATACGATTTAGAATTTTTGATCGCTGCTATTGTCATTATTTCTATGGCATTGGTGTTCTACACGATAGGTGTGTGGAGCGAACGGGTGCAAAAAGGATTGAGGGGATGGCACGTGGTGGCTTTCGGACTGGGGCTGGTGTGCGATATTGTCGGAACCACTTTTATGGCGGAGCTGGTGAGGCTGACCGGGGAGGATAATCATTTACATGCGATTACCGGGACGATTGCCGTGTTCCTGATGGGAATTCATGCCCTGTGGGCCGTGTGGACATTTTGGAAAGGATCGGCAAAGGCCAAAAGGAATTTTAGCCGTTTTAGCGTTGTGGTATGGTTCATCTGGCTGATTCCGTATTGTATCGGGGTTTGGCTGGGGGCAACTTCACACGTTTAAAATAATTATTCTTATCGGGCGAAGATCGTTTTTCTTCGCTTTTTTGTTATTTCCCGTTGTGTGGACTGGCTTTTTAATTCTGTTGTTTCCAATATTCGATAATTTAAAGCCGATTCCGGAACGTGGCATGGGGATTTTTCTTTGTTTTTAATTGAAAATCCGGGTGTATGCAAACATCTTTTGGGGGATGTTTTTGTAATGGACTTGTGGTTAGTGCTTTGTTTTTTGGAGGTTCGTTTTGTCTTCGTAGTGTCTGCTTTTATAAAATAAGTAAAAATGTGCTGATATATATGAAAAAATAAATCGTAATTGTCGCGGATAAATGAATTTTTTTATATATGTTTATACAATTATTGTAGTTTCAGCGTGTCCGGCATGAAATGTGGAACGGTATATTCCGTTGTGGTTGAGGATTATATAAAAAAGACGGTAAAGTTTGCTTTATCACTGTCCGGGATGGGCGGCAGCAGTAGGGGACGACGGTTTGAAGGGGCGGAATCGATTTTTTCTGTGGGAGCTTCTGGGTGTAATTCTTTGTTCTGCGTGCAATTCTTTGGAAAATATAAGGTGGTGAGTAAATAATTTTAATAAATATTTTATGTGTAAAATGTCTTTTTTACGTGTGTCCTTTTTGGGGATATTGATACTTCTTGCCGGACTGACAGGATGTTCGGATATAGACGATGTGAAAAGTGATGTCAGGGATTTACAGGAAGAAGTTTCTAATTTGCAAAATACGGTATCGCAGTTGCAGTCTGCGTTACAGGCAGGAAAAATGGTCAGTTCTATCGAGCCGCTGGCAGATATGCCTACCGGCGGATGGAATATTCGGTTTTCGGATGGA